>NZ_JBQCFP010000137.1:0-26100 GCF_051958935.1 Dokdonella sp.
CGCCCCGGCTTCGAAGAACTCGAGCGCGATGCGGTCGACGTCGTCGACGCGGACCTGCGCTGGCGCGTGCGCGACGGGCTGGACCTGCAGTTCTACCTGCGCAATGCGTTCGACGAAAACTACTACGCGACCGCCGACGAATTGTCGACGTTCGCGCAGGAACGCTCGCTCGGCATCAACGTGGTGTGGACGCTGCACTGAGCGCACATCGGCGACGCGGCGCGCGCCGCCACGGCGCGCGCCGTGTCGGAGCCTGACGCCCCACGATCGGAAAGGCGCTTGCCGAGCGCGCGCGTGCGTGCGAGCCTCGCCGTACGCTCCGGACGAACATCGATGCCGTTGCCGCGTCGCCCGTCGATCGCACTCGCCGCATCCGTGGTGGCATTCGCATGCGCCATCGTGCCTGCGCACGCCGGCCCCGCGGGTTCGCCGACGCAGGCAATCGAGGCGCTCGCACGCCAGTTCGACCTGCATCCGCTGCTGCTGTTCGGCGAGGTCCATCGCAGCGCGGAGCAGCACGCCTTCTTCGCCGGGCTCATGCGCGATCCGCGCTTCATCTGCCGCGTCGACGACATCGTGGTCGAGTTCGGCAACGCGCGGTTCCAGCCCATCGTCGACGCGTACATCGCCGGCGCGGACGTCGACGAGGCGGAGCTGCGGCAGGCATGGCGCGAGACCGCGGTTCCGTTCGCCTGGAATTCGCCCGTGTACGCCGCGTTCTACGCCGCCGCGCGCGAGGTCAACCTCGACCATCGCTGCGCGCATCCGCTGCGCGTCGTGCTCGGCGATCCGCCGCTCGACTGGTCGTCGATCGATTCGGCGCACGCATTGGCCGCGACCGCCGACCGCGACGAATGGTTCGCTGCGACCGTCGAGCGTGAAGTGCTCGCGAGGGGGCACTCGGGCTGGCTCGTCGCGGGGCAGCTCCACGCGGTGCGCGCCCTGCCCGCGAGCGAGGGCGGCTGGACGGACGCTACCGTCGCCGAGCTCCTCGAGGGCCGGCATCCGGGCCTGCTCGCGAACGTGGTGCCGGTGCCGTCGACGGCGGCGGCCGAGCGGCTCGACATCGGCGATGCACCGGCCTTCGTCGACGTGCACTCGGCACCGGCGGAGCTCGCACGCGCGGACTTCGGCCTGATCGCGCCCGGCTGGAAAGCCGAACTCGTGCAGCGCGACGGCCATCCGGTGTGGGATCTGCACGCCGCGCCGGACTGGCCCCCGATCGGAGTGGTCGCCGATGGCCTGCTCTACCTCGGGGACGACGCCGCGCGCGCATTCCCGCCGCCGGCGATCTACCTCGAACCGCACTACCAGCAGGAACTGCGTCGTCGCATCGCAATCATCGCGGCATGGAACGGCCAGGACTTCATGCCCGTGCTCGACGACCTGGTCCGGTCCGCCCGCGCGGACGCATCGGCACGCTGAACCTCGACGCCATCGCGCACGCACTCCGGCGTTGCTACCATCCCGCGCTTGCGCGTCGCGCTGCCGGCGCCCTGCATTCGTCGAGGTCCTGCGTGAAGATCCTGCTCTCCTTGTTGCTGCCGTTCGTCCTTTTCGCCTCCGCGCATGCGCAGGATTGCCCCGATGTCGCGCCGTACGCGAAGGCGCGTGAAGTGGTCCGCGATCTCGACCGCATCACCGCGCCGAACGGCGTGCAGGAGGCGTATGCGACGAAGATCGGCGGCATCGACCAGTGGCTCGACGTGCGCGGCCAGGACCGCGGCAACCCGGTGATCCTGTTCGTCCACGGCGGCCCGGCGTCGCCGGTGACGCCGACGCTGTGGCAGTTCGAACGGCCACTCGAGGAGTACTTCACGATCGTCAACTGGGACCAGCGCGGTGCCGGCAAGACCTTCAACTCGGTCGATCCGCAATCGATCGCCGATACGATCCACATCCAGCGCTACGTCGACGACGCGATCGAGGTGGCCGAGTACGTGCGCAAGCGCTATCGGCAGGACAAGCTGATCCTGATGGCGCACAGCTGGGGAACGATCGTCGCGATGAAGGCCGCGCTTGCGCGCCCGGACCTGTTCCATGCCTACGTCGGCATCGGCCAGGTCGTGAACACGCGCGAGAACGAACGGATCAGCTTCGACTACGGCCTCGAACAGGCGAAGGCACGCGGCAATACGACGGCCGTGAAGGAACTCGAATCGATCGCGCCCTATCCGGGCGACCAGCCGATCACGCGCGAGCGGATCGTCATCGCGCGCAAGTGGGCGCAGTACTACGGCGGCCTCAGCGCGTTCCGCGACGATTCGAAGTACTACTTCGACGGGGCGATGCTGTCGCCCGACTACGACGCGCGCGACGTCTGCGCGATCGATCGCGGCAACGTGTTCACCCTGGGGCGTATCCTGCCCGAATTCCTCGCGGTCGATTTCACCGGCGTGCGGCGCTTCCCGATCCCGATCGTGATGTTCATGGGCCGCCACGACTACACCACGCCATCGGCGCCGACCGCGGCGTGGCTCGACCGGCTCGAGGCGCCGTCGAAGCAGGGCGTCTGGTTCGAGCGTTCCGCGCACATGATTCCGTGGGAGGAGCCGGGCAAGACACTGGTCAGCCTGCTCGCCTACGTGCGACCGCTCGCCGATCGCAAGCGCGGTGCCGGCGCACGCACCGATTGAGCGGCGGCGCCATCCGCCCATCATCGTTTTCCATCGGACGTAGCGATCCATGCACAGCGGCAGTTGCCTGTGCGGTACCGTGCGCTACGAGATCCGCGGCGACCTCGGCGCAGCGTTCTTCTGTCATTGCTCGCTGTGCCGCGAGGCCAGCGGTTCCGCGTTCGCCGCGAACGTCCTCGTCGACGGCGAGGACTTCGTGGTCGTCGCCGGCGCCGAGGCAATCGGCCGGCACCGTTCCAGCGCGACCCTCGTGCGCGAGTTCTGCACACGCTGCGGCTCGCCGCTGGTGAGCCGCCGCGACGGCATCAGCCAGGTGCGCGTGCGCATGGGCACGCTCGACACGCCGGCTGCGCAAGGGCCCGGCGCGCACATCTTCGTCGCGTCCACGGCGGACTGGTTCGAGATCCACGACGGCCTGCCGCAGCATTCGGACCGGCCGCAGGGGTGAGCGCGGCCATGCCGGCCGCCGCGGCCGCGCGCGGCTCCTGACCGGACCCGCCCGAGCGGCTATACTTCGCCCTTTGCGCCTCCGCCTTGGCGCGAACTGCAGCGAATGAATCCGAACTTCCTCGATTTCGAACAGCCGATCGCCGAACTGGACGCCAAGATCCAGGAACTGCGCCATGCCAGCCGTGGCCAGTCGTTCAATATCGAGGATGAAATCGCGACGCTGCAGGACAAGCTGAAGACGAAGACCGCCGAAATCTTCCGCAACCTGACGCCGTGGCAGGTCGCGCAGCTGTCGCGCCACCCGGCACGCCCGTATACGCTCGACTACGTCGGCGTGATCTGCGAGGAGTTCCACGAACTTGCCGGCGATCGCGCCTACGCGGACGACGCCGCGATCGTCGGCGGCCTCGGCCGCGTCGCCGGACGCAGCGTCATGATCATCGGCCACCAGAAAGGCCGCGACACCAAGTCCAAGATCCGGCGCAACTTCGGCATGCCGCGACCGGAGGGCTATCGCAAGGCGCTGCGCCTCATGCAGATGGCGAAGCGCTTCCGCCTGCCGATCCTCACCTTCATCGACACGCCTGGCGCGTATCCCGGCGTCGGTGCCGAGGAACGCGGCCAGAGCGAAGCGATCGCGCGCAACCTGCTCGAGATGGCGCGCCTCGAGGTGCCGATCATCTGCACCGTCGTCGGCGAAGGCGGTTCGGGCGGCGCGCTCGCGATCGGCGTCGGCGATCGCACCAACATGCTCGAATACAGCACCTACTCGGTGATCACGCCCGAAGGCTGCGCCTCGATCCTGTGGAAGACCGCCGAGCGCGCGAAGGACGCGGCCGAAGCCCTCGGCATGACCGCGCCGCGCCTGCTCGAACAAGGGCTCGTCGACAAGGTCGTGCGCGAGCCGCTCGGCGGTGCGCATCGCAACCCGCGCGGCATGGCGGTGCGCCTCAAGGCGGTGCTGCTGAACCAGCTCGACGAGCTCGAAACGCTGCAGGTTCCGGCGCTGCTCGACAAGCGCTACCAGCGCCTGCGCCGCTACGGCGCCTTCAGCGGCACCTGACCCCGGGTCCGGAACGGACGGGATCGTCGGCGCATGAACGACAGCCGCCGGGCGATGCCCTCCGAACTCGCCGCGCTGACCGGCCTGCGCGGGTTCGCCGCGCTGTGGGTCGTGCTCTACCATGTCTGGGTCGATGCCGGGCCGCGCGTGATGGCGATCGGTCCGCTCGACCTCACGCCCGCGTTTTCCTGCGGTTGGGCCGGCGTCGACATCTTCTTCACGCTGTCGGCGTTCCTCCTGTCCCTGCCGTTCGCCAGCTGGCAGCTCGGCGCGATGCCGCGCCCCGCACTCGGAACGTTCTGGGCGCGACGCGTCCTGCGCATCTTTCCGGCCTATTACGCCCAGCTGGCCGTGCTCCTCGTGCTTGCCGCAGCCGGCGTCGGCGCGTGACCTTCGGCGGGGCAGCTGCTCGGCAACCTCGTCCTGTGGTTCAACTTCGGCTCGATCGCGGCCGCACCGATCAATCCGGTCACCTACACGCTGCCGATCGAATTCTGCTTCTACCTCGTGCTGCCTGTGTTTGCGCTGCTGCTGCGCCCGCGCTGGTGGATCGTGCTGCTGGTGTTCGCGGTGGTGGAGACGCAGGCGTACCGCCACCTCGCGTACGCGGCGGTCGCGCAGGCCGAGGTGCCGCAGCGCGTGCTCGCGCTGGAGCAGTTGCCGGGGCGGCTCGACCAGTTCGTGTACGGCATGCTCGCCGCCTACGCCTACACGCGCGCGGCGATCGCGCGGCGCCTGCCCCGGCCGGCCGTCGCGGACGTGCTGTTCGGCCTCGGCATGGCGCTCGTCGCACTCATGGCCGCGGCGATCCACTTGCGCAGCAGCTTCTACTGGGACGGGGACCCGCTGCTGTTCGTCTGGCACGGCGTCGTCGGCGCCGCCGTCGCGCTCATGTTGTACGCGGCCGCTGCCGGCAGCCGCGTCGCGCACGCGCTGTTCGCCAACCGAGCACTGCGCCATGTCGGTCTGGTCAGCTTCGGCCTTTACCTGTGGCACTTCCCGTTGATCGGCTGGCTCGACGCCGCGCACGTATTCGATCGCATCGACGGCTATCGCCTGCCGTGGACGCTGCCGACGATCCTGTTGCTCGCGCTGCTGCTCGCGGAAGCGTCCTACCGCGTCGTCGAGCGGCCTGCGCTGCGCCTCGGCCGCGGACGCGCGCGCGACCCCGGCGTGCGCACAGAGCTGGTCGCGGCCGATCCCGCGGCACGCGTGTGAACGCGACGTGGCATCTCGTGCGAGTCCTGTGCGCCGCGCTCTGCGTCGCACCGGTGTTCGCACCTGCGGCTCCGGACGAATTCGAGGAAGAACCCGTCATCGACGCCGCGACGCTCGTGCAGCCGGCACTGCTCTCCGGCCCCGGCTTCGAGGTCGATCCGCACGTCGAGCTGCGCGGCTACATGGCCCGTTTCACGCTCGACACGCGCTTCGGCCCGCTCGAGGCCGACAGCGTCGAGATCCTCGCCGAGCGCGAAGCGGAATTGCCGGCGCTCGAAGCGCTCGACGCCGTCACCCGTTCGGACGCGTTCCTGCACGCGGCTGGCAGCCGCATCGGGGCGACCGCGAAGGCCCTCGCGCAGGTCGTGCTGCATCCGGTCGACACGGTGCTCGGCATTCCCGCCGGCGTCGCGCGCTATTTCGGCCAGCGCCTCGCCAAAATCGGCACGCAGGCGCAGAGCGCGTCGGACCGCGCGGCGCGCCGCTTCGGCAACGAAGGCGACCCGTATCCGGCCGACGAAGGGCCGATGACCGACGGCCGCGAGGAACGCGCCGACGCGCCGAAGAAGAAGCACTGGTACTCCTCGATCGCGCGCGAGGCTGGACGGGAGTTCAAGCGCCAGGTGAAGTACGGCAAGGCCAAGCGCGACCTCGCGCAGCGCCTCGGCATCGATCCGTACACGCGCAATCCGTACGCGCAGGAACGCCTGTCCGCGCTCGCCTGGGTCGCCAGCGCCGGCGATTTCGGTGCCGGCGGCGCGCTCGGCACGCTCGGCGGCGTCGGTGCCGGCGTGCTCGCGCAGGGCGCGCGCATCAACGGCATCGTCTGGAAACTCGCGCCCGAGGACCTGCGCGCGCGCAATCGCGAGCGCCTGCAGCAGCATTGCCGCGACGAATTGCTGATCCGCCAGTTCCTGCGCCGCGGCGCGTTTTCGCCGACCCTGCAGACCGGGTTCGCCGATGCGCTCGACGCGTTGCAACCCGCGCAGGGCTGTGACGACGTGCTCGAACTCGGCATGACCGCGGATTCGGACCTGGAAGCGCGCTTCCTCGTCAACGCGCTGCGCCTCGTCGATGCGCACCTCGGCGCGCGCGCGAAGCACGGCACGTTGCAGCGTGTCGGCGCAGGACTCGCCTACATCGACGCGGACGGCGAACTCGTGTTGCCACTGCCGGTGGATCGCCTCAGCGCGACCGCCGAAGTCGAGCGCTTCCTCGATCGGCCGGAATTGCGCGTCAAGAACAAGACCGTGCTGGTCGCCGGCGATGCGAGCCTCGCTGCACGCCGTGCGCTTACCGAGCGTGGCTGGAACATCGTGATCGGCGTGCGTCGCGCGGGCGCGCCGCCGTCTGCGCGCAGCGGCGAGCCCGCTCCGCTCGACGTCGAATGAGGCGCCTGGCGGTCGCGACGGGATGGCGGCATCGCACCGCCATCCCGCGCCGTGCCTATTCGACCTCGATCTCGAGGCCGCCGACCATGCCGGCGACGAGGTTGTAGATCGCCGCGCCGATCACGCCCGCGATGAAACCCGTCACGCCGTACATGATCGGCAGGAAGATCACCATGCCGATGCCGCCGAGCATGCCTAGCGCGCCTGCCGCCGCGCTGCCGTCGGAGCCGCCGGTCAGGCCCGCGAGCATGGAGCCGAATAGCAGGAAACACAGGCCAATGATGAGGCCGAACAATGCCATGACGCAGGCCTGGATCACGCCCGCCTTGACTACACCGATGCGCTTGATGACCACTGGATCCCCTCCCAGGATGGATGAACAGGTCGCGGCGACCCGCTGCCGCCCGTGCAGCCTAGACCCGTGCCGCATGGGCGGCAACCGGCGGCGTCCCGCGCGTGACGCGCTTCGCGGCCGACGCATCGACCACGTCGCACGGTGGCGCTGCGCTACCATAGACATCTCCTTCCGCTCCGGAACACCCGTCTCCATGGACTTCGCCGCACGCGGCCGCCTCGCCGCCGAACTCGACTCGATCCGCGACCAGGGCCTGTACAAGACCGAGCGCGTCATCACCACGCCGCAGTCGGCCGCGATCCGCACCGACGACGGCCGCGAAGTGCTGAACTTCTGCGCCAACAACTACCTCGGCCTCGCCGACCACCCTGACGTGATCGCCGCGGCCAAGCATGCGCTCGACACGCACGGTTTCGGCCTCGCCTCGGTGCGCTTCATCTGCGGCACGCAGGACCTGCACAAGCAACTCGAAGCCACGATCTCGCGCTTCTTCGGCAGCGACGACACGATCCTCTACACGAGCTGCTTCGACGCCAACGGCGGCCTGTTCGAGACGATCCTGTCGGACGAGGACGCGGTCATCTCCGATGCGCTCAACCACGCCTCGATCATCGACGGCATCCGCCTGTGCAAGGCGGAGCGGCGGCGCTACGCCAACGGCGACATGGCCGAACTCGAAAAGCACCTCGCCGAGACGCAGGGCAAGCGCACGCGCCTGATCGCGACCGACGGCGTGTTCTCGATGGATGGCTACATCGCCAAGCTCGACGAGATCGTCGCGCTGAAGAAGAAGTACGGCGCGCTGCTGATGGTCGACGACTCGCACGCGACCGGCTTCGTCGGCCCGACCGGCCGCGGCTCGGCCGAACTGCACGGCGTGATGGACGAAGTGGACGTGTTCACCTCCACGCTCGGCAAGGCACTCGGCGGCGGTTCCGGCGGCTTCACGACCGGCCGCAAGGAGATCATCGACCTGCTGCGCCAGCGTTCGCGGCCGTACCTGTTCTCCAACACGCTGCCGCCGCCGCTCGTCGCGGCGTCGATCAAGGTGTTCGAGATGCTCTCCTCGAGCACGGACCTGCGCGACAAGGTCAACGACAACGCGCTGTACTTCCGCCGGCGCATGACCGATGCCGGCTTCGAGATCCGCCCGGGCACGCATCCGATCGCGCCGGTCATGCTGCACGACGCCAAGCTCGCGCAGGCCTTCGCGAAGGAACTGCTCGACGAGGGCATCTACGTGATCGGCTTCTTCTACCCGGTCGTGCCACAGGGCCAGGCGCGCATCCGCACGCAGATGAGCGCGGCGCACACGCGCGAACAGATCGACCGTGCGGTCGACGCGTTCGTCCGTGTCGGCCGCAAGCTCGGCGTCCTCCAGGGATGAACGAGGCGCCGCCGGCGGGCGGCGCGGGCCGCCATCGCCTGCTCGACCTCGAGATCGATCCCGCCACGCGCAGCGTCAAGCGCGCTGGCGGCGAGGTCGATGTCGGTGGACTCAGTTTCGACCTGCTCGCATTCCTGCTCGGCTGCGGCACGCGCGTGGTGACGTTCGACGAACTCATCGCCGCGGTGTGGGCACCGGCCGTGGTCAACGAGGAAACCGTGACGCAGCGCGTGAAGCTGCTGCGCCAGGCGCTCGGCGACGACGGACGCCATCCGCGCTACGTGCGCTCCGTGCGCGGCCGCGGTTACCAGCTGTGCGCGCCCCCGCAGGCGCTCGCCGACGAGGCGCCGCCGCGGCGCTGGCGACCGCTCATCGCCGGCGCACTCGCGGCGCTTACCGCTGGTGCGCTCGTCGCAGCCCATGCGTGGCGCTCCGCGTCCTCGCCGGCCGCACCCGCGCATGTGCAGGACGAACGCCTGCAACGTGCGCGCTACTACGCCGGCATCGGCCAGGACGACAACAACGAGCGCGCGATCGCGCTGTACGAGGAAATGCTGCGCGACACGCCCGCCGACGTCGACGCGCGCCTCGGCCTCGCCTTCGCCTACGGCGCACGCGTATGCCTGTACAACCGCGAGCCGGACTGGAGCGAGCGAGCGCTAGCGCTGGCGCAGGGCGTGAGTGCGGCGCAGCCAGGCAACAGCCTCGCCCACGCTGCAGCAGGCTATGCGCACGACTGTCGCGGCGAGATCGACGCGGCGATCGGCGAATACGAACGCGCGGTCGCGCTCGACCCGCAGGCGCGCGTCGACAGCCTCGCCTCCGCGGCCAACCTGTATGCGGCCAAGGGCCGGCTCGCCG
The DNA here is from genome assembly GCF_051958935.1 of Dokdonella sp. Lineage (GTDB taxonomy): Bacteria > Pseudomonadota > Gammaproteobacteria > Xanthomonadales > Rhodanobacteraceae > Dokdonella_A. The sequence goes on from NZ_JBQCFP010000137.1 coordinate 9,362, forward strand.
ACGCGCTGCGCGCGGACCTGCAGGCACGGGGCGGCGCGACGCAGCCGCGCTTCCTCGACCTGCAGATCGCGCGCGTGCTCGAGCTGCTCGGCTTCACCGCCGCGGCCGAGCGGCGCTACGAGCGCGTCTTCCGCCTCTATCCCGACAACGTGTTCGGCAACGTCGACTATCCGCGCTGCCTGTTCCTGCAGGGGCGCCTCGCCGAAGCCGCGGCGGCGCTGGAGCAGGCGCAGCAGCGCCCGCGCCATCCCGATCTCGCGCTGCTCGAAGGCGAACTCGCGCTGCTGCGGGGCGAGCGCGCTGCCGCCGGCGAAGCGTTCGCGCGGGCAGCCGCGTTGCGGCCGCACGCGGGCCGAGCGGCGCTGCTCGCCGGGCTGCATTCGCCGACGCCGGCCGACGCGGCATGGATTGCCGTGCGCGCGGACGAACTGCGCGCCTCGCTCGAAGGCGGCGGCGACTGGCCCGACGGCTGGCTCGACCTCGCCGTGCTCGAGCTCGCGCGCGGCGCGCGCGAGCAAGCGTTCGACGCCTTGCAGCGCGCGGCCGATGCGGGCTATCGCGACCGTGCCTACCTGCAGACCTCGGCGCTGTTCCGCCCGCTCGCGGCGGATCCACGCTTCGCCGCGACACTGGATGCGATCGGCCGCGCGGTCGCGCGTGAACGCGATGCGGTCCTTGCCGACGGCCTGCCGACCGAAGCCGACGCCGGCACGCGCTGACACCTCACGGCGATGCGCGCGCCGGCATCGCCTTCAGCACGAATTCGCGGAAGATCTCCTTCGACTGCGGGTGCGCGTAGCGCTGGTTGTAGGCTGTGCTCGTGACGACCGCGACGAGTTGCCGTTCGGGAATCACCAAAACGTAGTTGCCGCCGTTGCCGGCCATCGCCCATGCGGCCCAATCGTGGCCGTCCCGCTCGAAATGGAAGCGCCAGAGGAGATAGCCGTACTCGGCATCGTCGCGTGCCTGCGCGTGCGGTGTCAGCATCGCCGCGATCCACGCCTTCGCGATCACCGTCCGGCCCTGCCACTCGCCCTGTGCGGCGAGCAGCTGGCCAATCTTCGCCGCGTCGCGCGTGGCCAGGCGCGTGCCGCCGCCGCCCATCGCGATGCCTTCCGGCGCGAAGTTCCACTGCGTGCGCGCGATGCCGAGTGGACGCTCGAGCACCTCGGCCGAGAACGCATCGAGGTGGCGACCCGTGGCGCGCTCGACCAGCGCACCGGCGACGTGGGCACCGGCCGTGCAGTAGGAGAACGCGCGGCCGTAGGGACTGTCCGCCGGCTTCTTCATCCACGGCGCGAAGCCCTTGATCGGCAGGTCCAGCGCGAAGCGGAGCCAGTCCTCGGTCACGTACATGCGCTCCTCGTTGCCGCTCGAGTAGGCATTGTCGTCGTCGCATTCCCACAGCGAGCTCATCGTCAGCAGGTCCTCGAGCGTAAACGCGTCCTTGCGCGCGTCCGCATGCAGGAACGGCTTGCGATCGGCGAAGTACGGGTACACCTTCGCGTGCACGTCGGGGACCAGGCCACGCTCGATCGCGGCACCCGCGAGCAGCGCCGTCAGCGTCTTCGTCGCCGAGCGCATGTCGTTGAGCGTATCGCGCGCGCCGCCGTTGAAGTAAGCCTCGTAGACGAGGCGGCCGTGGTCGGCGACGAGGACGCTCGTGATGCCCTTGTAGGTACCGTCGGCGACCTTCGCCTCGACGCCGGCCAGCATGTCGACGTTCCAGCCGAGCTTGCCTGCGTCCGCGACCGGCCAGCCGTCGCCCGTGCGTTCGGGCGGGCGGTACGCGGCATGGGCGGTGCCGGCTGCGGCTGCGAGCGTGAAGCCGCAGAGCAGGCGGGCGAACGAACGGATCTGCATATACTCCTCCAGGGCCGGAATGGCCCGCGCACTCCGCCACGTCGCATGCTGAAGTGCCGGAAACGCGAATGAAGAATTGTGAAAGCGCCTCGCAGCGCTCATGCGACGGCGCGACGCCCCCACCCGATCGATCCCGCGAGGTGTCCATGCCCGACTCACCTGCCCGCCGAACCTTCCTCGCGACCTGCGGCGCGGGCGCGGCATGGGCGGCCTGCCCGCGCGCCTTCGCCGCGACCGCGGCCGCGACTTGGCCGCGTTACCGCGACGCGATCGTCGTCGATGCCTGCGGCTCGCCGGGTCGACCCGACGGCGATGCGCTGGACGCAGGCGAACTCGCCGACATCCGTGCCGGCGGCGTCACCGCGATCAACTTCACGGTCGGCGCGGTCGGGAGCTACGCCGACGATTTCGAGAAGACATTGCGCAACATCGCGTTCTGGGACGCGCAGATCGCCGCGCACCCGGACACGCTGCTCAAGGTCGTGCGTGGCGCAGGACTCGACGAGGCCAAGCGCAGCGGCCGCCTCGGCATCGTGTTCGGCTTCCAGGACACGACCATGTACGGCGAGGACCTCGAGCGCTTCGACCTGTTCCACGATCTCGGCGTGCGCATCGTCCAGCTCACCTACAACCGCCGCAACCTCGTCGGTGACGGCTGCATGGAACCGGGCAACGCGGGGCTCAGCCGGTTCGGTCTCGAGCTCGTCGCGCGCCTGAACGAGCGCGGCACCCTGATCGACCTCAGCCATTGCGGCCAGCGCACCACGCGCGAGGGCATCCTCTCTTCGAAGCGCCCGGTCGCGATCACCCACACGGGCTGCGCGGCGGTCACCGAAGCGCCGCGCAACAAGCGCGACGAAGAACTGCGCCTGCTCGCCGAGCGCGGCGGCGTGGCCGGCATCTACATCATGCCGTACCTGCGCGCGCAGGGTCAGGTGCAGGCGGACGACGTGATCCGGCACCTCGAACACGCGCTCGACGTGTGCGGCGAGGACCACGTCGGCATCGGCACCGACGGCACGACCTCGGGCGTCGAGGTCACCGAGGCGTACAAGAAGCAGTTCGCCGACGAGATCGCCGAACGCGCCCGGCGCGGCATCGCGGCACCGGGCGAGCGCGCCGATTCATTCACGTTCGCGCCCGACCTCAACACGCCTTCGCGTTTCGAACGCATCGCGCTGCTGCTGTCGCGTCGCGGCCATTCCGATGCGCGCATCGAGAAGGTGCTCGGTGCCAACTTCGCGCGGCTGTGGCGCGAGGTGATGGTCTGAAGAACGGCACGCGCCCGCAGAGGCGGTCGCGGTGCTGACGAAAGGCGCGCGCCCGCACGAGGCGGGCCCAGTGCTTCGGCGGCTGGCGGAGGGAGTCGGCGCAGCCAGGCCTGGCACCTACGCGACGCCGAGAGGGCGGCGCCGCGCAGCGGAAAAAGTCAGCCGTCAAAGCCGTCTTCGAACAGCGTGTCGCCACCGGCCGGCGCGACGTTGAAATGCACGGGCACGATCGCCGGCTGCGTCCGACGCGCGGGATCGTTGCTGAATACGCAGATCGACGCCTCGTAGTCGCCCGGTGCGATCGTCGTCGCATCGAACGTGACGTCGTAGACGCCGAACGGTGCGCCCGGCGCGAGCGTGCCGCTCGCCGTCGACAGGCTGAGCCACGGCGCGTCGAGCGGCTGCGTGCAGTCACCACCGGCCTTGGCGATCGCGAGCGCGAACAGCTGGCGCTGGTCGCCCGATGGCACCAGCGGCGTCGGCGTTCCGGTGACCGGGTCGATCGTCGCCACCGCGGCGGCGCCGTTCGCGTCGTACGACGTCCAGTAGAGGATGCCGGTCGAGCGGTCGAACTTGATGCCCTGCGCGAACTTCGCGTCGACGCCGAGCGGGCCGACCACGCTCGCCGCGCCGCTCGCCTTGTCGATCGCGACGAGCGTGTCGTTGAGCGTGTCGAGGCCGTACATCGCGCCGGACTGGTCGATCGCGATGTCGGCGATCGTGGTGGGCGTGCCGGTGTCGATCTTGCCGATGAAGGTCGCGACGGCGCTCTGCCGGTCGATCGCGTAGAGGCCCGACCAGCCGTTGGTCGCGTTCGACGCCGCGTACAGCACGCCGCTCGCCGGGTCCCATGCGGCGCCCCACCACGCTTCGTTCGGCTGCGCGCGCTGCGGCACCGGCCAACCGACCAGGGCCTTGCTGCCGTCGCTCGTGTCGAGCGTGTAGAGCTCGTCGTAGTAGTAGTCGAGCATCCACTCGCGACTGAAGTCGTTGTCGACGAAGTCGCCGCCGGCGACGTACATGCCCGCGAGATCGATGTCCGGCACGATCACCTGCGCGTTGCCCGCGTCGGGCGCGAACAGGTCGAAGCCGATGTAGTCCTGCGCGCCGGTGTTCGTGTCGAGCTGCACCGCATAGGCCGGCAGGCCGGTCCCCCCGAGCACGCCGGCCGTCGATGTCCGCGAGGATCGGCCCACGGTCTTCGCCGGTCGGCGCTGCAATGCCGAGGCGTCGAACACCGTACGCGCGACCGAACGCCGCGGATGCGCGGCTACCGACGACGACGGGTATTCGCCCGCACTCCACTCGAGCGTGCGGTTGCCGTCGTTGCCGATCACGATCGGCTGGCTCACGCTGATGCCGCTCGCGGCGAACGCATTCAATTGCGCGACCGGCAGCACGAGATGCGGCGCACCGACGTCCGCATGCACGCTTGCCGATGCCGACAGCGCATCGGCGGGCGGCTGCAAGGTCCACCGCACCGCCTTGCCCGGCGTCAGCACGGGCGCGAAGCTCGAATACGCCTGCGCCGTGGTGCCGTCCGCCTGCAAGCCGGCGATCGCCTGGTCGCCCGCATCGCCGAAATCCCCGGTTCCCGCGCCCGTCGATAGGTACTGGAAGAGATATCCGCCGCTCGCCTCGTCGATGATCACTTCGAACGTGAAACCCGGCATCGACGGCCAGTCGAGCGCAAGGTCCTTCCATTCGACGACGAAGCGACGCTGGCCCGGCGTGCTGCCGAGCACCTTCGTGTAGACGCTGCCGACGCTGTCGGCGTACCCGCTCCACGCCGGCGCGATCGCCGCGGTGACGTAGGTCGACGGGAACGCATAGGTCATCGGGATCGCGCACGGCGTGCCGCCCGGCTGGATCGCGCCGTTTGCGCCGATGCAGAGCATGTCGCTGCGCGTGCCGAACAGGTCTACCGGGAACGGCGCCTGCACGAGCGCCGAGCGCGCGTGCGCGAAGCCACCCGTGAGATCGAGCAGGGTGCCGTCGCTCGCGTCGACGTAGTCGAACGCGACGCCGTCGTCGACCGCATAGTCGGGGCGCGTGCCGCTCGCGGTCCAGCTCGCGTCGACGTCGCCGTCGACGACGGCCCCGGCCACTTCGAGCTTGATGTAGCGCCAGCTCTCGCCGGGCGCGATGTCCTGGTGCAGCTGCGCGAACAGGTCACCATGCAGCGAATCGGTGAGCGTATGCCAGGACAGCGTGTGGTCGCTGCCGTTGGTGAGCGTGTAGCACCAGGCGAGCTGATCGCCGACGTCGGCGACGACACTCGATTGCGTGCTGCACGCGTCGGGCTGGCCGGGGTCGGCGAGCGCGACGCCGACATCGACGCACAAGCCGTCGGCGGAGCACGCGCGCGGCGCATGCGCGGCCACGCGCTGCAGCGACGGCAGCTCGACGGCGTCGGCGGAACGTGCACCGGCGAGGGCGGCGAGGCCGGACGCGGTGAACAGCAACAACCAGTTGGCGGAACGGGCGGGCATCGGTACACCTCGGCAGGGGTAGCGGCGTCGCCGCGGCGACACCGCGATGACGGACGCATGACGAAAGCCCGAGCCTGCACGAGCGGCGCGAGGGCGCCATTCGCAGCCGCTAGCAAACCGCTAGCAGGGCGCTAGCGGCGCCATAGAACGCCAATACGATCAGGACGTTGGGGGCGGGGCGATCAGGAATGCGCGGGCGGCGCCGCCGCGTCGCGCAGGCCGGTACGCAGTTGCCTCTCCCCTGCGAGGGCATCGGCCTGACGCAATGCGACGAGGCGCAGGTCCTCGCGACCGAGCGCCTGGTACAGCGCGACCTGCAGTTCCGCGCAGTCGAAGTCGCGGTCCGCCCAGCGCGCGACGCGCCCGCCGATCTCCGCCGCGCGGCGCGCGTCGCCGCGCTCGAGCAGCCAGCCCGCATACGCGATCGCGGCATCGGCGACCGTCGCCGGCACGCCACGCTGCTCCGCCGCGGCCAGCGCGCGCTCGTAGTGCCGCTCCGCAGCCGGCGCATCGCCCTGCGCACGCGCCCGGGTCGCGAGCACGAGCGCCGCATACGGTGAGGTATCGTCGAGCACGCCCTCGGCGAACTCATGCACGCCCGCGCGTGCGAGCAACCAGGCGGTGCGCTCGCGCAGGGGGTCGTCGGGCTGCCTCGGCCATGCCGCGAGCGCCAAGCGCGCTTCTGCGACCGCGCGTTCGCGATCGCCGAGGCGTTCGGCCAGTCGCGCACCTTGTGCATGCACGTAGTGGGCGTAGCCGGCCTCGGTCGCCGCGGCGAGATCGTCGGCGGTCGCAGCGAGCACCTGCGCTGCCGCCTGCAGGTGGCCGACGTCGATGAGCGCACGCGCGCGGTTGGCGGCGAGCGCAAGGCGCTGACCGGGGTCGCCGATCTGCGCGCGCAGCGCCCACAGCCGCTCGCTGCTCGCGAGCGCGTCGGCATGCTGCAGCAGGTCGGCCTGCACCTCGAGCTGGCCGTTGAGGACCGCGCGTTGCGCGTCGACGACGCCGAAGCGCTCGAACGTCGCCGCCGCCGCGCGGAAGTCGACGAGCGCGTCGGCGAGGCGGCGGCGGTCCGCGTCGAGCAGGCCGAGGTAGTTGTCGACGCGGGCAAGCCCGAGCGCATCGCCGGCCGCAGCCATGCGCGCCCGCGCGAGGCCGAGATCGTTCGACGCATCGTCGTAGCGATGCAGGCAGGCGCGCGCGAGCCCGCGTCCGGCCAGCGCATTGCCCTGCGCGAGCGCCTTGCCGTCCGCTTCGGCGACACGCACCGCCGCGTCGTACCACGGCTCCGCCGCGGCGCAGTCGCCGCGCCGCATCGCCAGCATGCCGCGCGAGACGAGCACGTTCGTGCGCAGCTCGAACGGCAACGTCGCGGGGTCCGCGAGCAGCGCGCGCAGGATCGTGTCGGCCTGCTCGATGCGCCCGAGGTGGAACTCGATCTGGGCGGAGCGGTAGCGCAGCTGCGGATCGTTCTGCTCGGCCGGCGACGACTGCTCGATGAGTTCGCGCGCGAGGTCGTACTCGCTGCCCAGGATCGCCGCCTGCACGCGCTGCAGGCGATCGTCGAGCGGGTCGGCTCCGCCTTCCTCGTCCGCCGCGCCACGATGCCCGAGCGCCGCGAGCAGCAGCCCGCTCGCCTGGCGCGCAGCCTCGGTCGGCTGCGCGCGCGTCGCGCTCACGCGGTGGCTCGTACCGCGGTCGTCGACCGCATCGAGCTCTACCAGCCAGCCTTCGCTCGACTGTCGCACACGACCGCGCACGACGAGGCGCGGATTGAACGCCTCGACCGCGTCCTGCTCGCGCCGGGCCTCGTCGGCCGCAGCGTGCGCATGCAGGGCGGCGACGACGCTGTCGCTCGGCGGCACGGCCAGTTGCGCCGCGCGCAGGCGTTCGGCGACGAGATCCATCGCGCCCAGGCGCAGCCAGCCCTGCTCGCGCGCCGCCGCCACGTCGAACGGCAGGACCAGCACGACCTCCGCATCGGCGGGCGCAGCTGGCGCGACCGGCGCGGGCGCGGGATGGCGCATGGAGAACTGCCAGGCGGCCATCGCGATGGAAGCCACCGCGGCGAACGCCAGTACGACGAAAACGCCACGCCGCTTGCGTGGTCGCGCCGGTGCGTCGGCCGGCACGGTCGCTGCGGCACCGTCCGCGGATGCGGCAGGCGCCGCAGGCGGCGCCGCGGTCGCCCCGACCGGCGCGTCGTCGGCCACGGAGGGATCGATCGCTTCGATCGGCATCACCCAGCGATACCCGAAGCCGGGCACGGTGCGGATCGCGCGCTGCGCCTGTGCGTCGTCGCCGATCGTGCGGCGCGTGCGCGCGATGAGCTGGCTCACCAGCACGTCGGCGACGTCGACGCGTCCCCACAGCGCGGCGACGAGTTCGTCGCGACCGACCGCGCGCTCACGGTGTTCGATGAGGTAGGCGAGGCATTCGAAGACGCGCCGTGCGACCGGCTGCAGGCGCTCGTCGTGCCAGAGTTCGCGGGCTTGCGGCGCGATGCGCCAGCGCCCGAAGCGGTAGTTCATCCGCGCATTTTAGTACGCGCCCGCGGCGCCGACGGCGGCGCGAGCGCAACGACTTCGTGCGGCTCGAGCCGGCGCCAGCCGCCCTTGGCGAGCGTGCCGAGCGCGAGCGGCCCGATCGCCACGCGCACGAGCCGCAGCACGCCGACGCCGAGTGCAGCGAGCACGCGGCGGATCTGCCGGTTGCGGCCTTCATCGAGGACGATCTCGAGCCAAGCGTGCTGCTCGCCGCGGCGAAGTTCCTGCACCGCCTTGACCGCGAGGCGTTCGCCGCGCTCGACGACGCCGGCGCGCATCGCCGCGAGCAGCGCGGCGTCGGGCAGGCGGTCGATCCGCACGTGATAGGTCTTGTCGAGGTGCGAATCGGGCGCGGTGATCGCCGCGGCCCAGCCGCTGTCGTTGCTGAAGAGCAACAGGCCTTCGCTCGCGCGGTCGAGACGTCCGACCGGCGCGAGCCATGGCAGGCCCGAGCCGTCGAGCAAGGCATAGACGGTGTCGCGCCCGCGTTCGTCAGCCGCCGTCGTGACGAGGCCGCGCGGCTTGTTGACGGCGAGGTAGATGCGCTCGCGCGCGGCGACCTCGCCGCCATCGATCGCGATGCGCTCGCGCGCCGCATCGGTCGGCCGCTCGGCGTCGCGCACGACGCGTCCGTCGACGCTGACGCGTCCTTCGGCGATCCAGCGCTCGGCCTGCGTGCGCGAGGCGACGCCGAGCTTGGAGATGACCCGCGCGAGACCGTGGCGCGGCACGGCCGCGCCCGTCGCGACAGGCCGCGCGCGCGACACCCCGGGCCGGCGCGGGCGCACGTGTCAGAGCCGCGCGAAACCGTCGCCCGCCGGCACGTCGAACGGCTCGCGCTCGATCGCATCGACGCGTGCGCCCGGCGGACCGCGCTGCAGCCAGCGCTCGAGTTCGTCGATCGCCGCGGCATCGCCGCCGGCGACGACTTCGACGCGGCCGTCGGCGAGGTTCTTCGCCCAGCCGGTGAGTCCGAGTTCGCGCGCACGCGCCTGCGTCGAGGCGCGAAAAAATACGCCCTGCACGACACCGGACACGTGGAAGCGCGCGCCGGCCATCGCCTACCGGGCCTTGCCGGCGGCCATGGCCTTGTCGAGATCGTCGCCGGTGATCGGCCCGGTGAACTTCTTCGCGACGCTGCCGTCCGGCGCGATCAGGAATGTGACCGGCAGGCTGCGCGGCACTTCGAAGTCGGGCAGCGGGTTGTAGACGTCGCCCTGGGCAAGGGCGTACGCCACTGGATGCTGCTTGACGAAGGCGTCGATCTCGTCGCGCTCGGTGTCTTCCCATGCGATGCCGATCGCGCTCACGTCCTTCGCGTGCGCGGCGACGTAGGCGGAGATGTCCGGCATTTCCTTGATGCAGGGCGAGCACCAGGTCGCCCAGAAATTGACGATCACCCAGTGCCCGCGCTGCGCGGACAGGTCGAACGTCTTGCCGTCGAGGGTCTTGATCGAGAGCTCCGGCTTCGCCCTGGTCACGCGCGGTTCGTCGGCGTGGACCACGCCGACGGCGACGGCGGCGATGCAGGCGAGCGCGAGGGCGCGGATGAAAGAGGTCATGCGTGCTACACCGGTTTCGGCGAGGGGATGTCGGCCTTCGATGGTACATCCGGCGCGAACAGCGCGGCCAACGGCAAGGCGAGCGCCTCGCGCATGTGTCCGCCGAGGCGCGCGATCAACACCGCCGCAGGCGCGGTGAGGCCGTCGAGGCCCGCGGCATCGAGCGGCACGCGGTAGCCACCTTCGTCGACGAGTTCGAGCAGGCGCACCTGGGCGAGGTCGCGCACGACCATCCATTCGCCGAGTTCGCCGCGGCGGATCACGCCGACGCGGTGCAGGTCGCCGAGGTAGCGCTGCAGCAGGTCGTCGGTGAGGAACGGCTCGAGCGCGCACAGCTGCGCGCTGTGCAGGCCGCGCCCTTCGCGCTGCGCGACGACGAAATGGCCGAGCACGCGCAGGAGCCCGGTCAGTTCGTGTCCACGCGGCAGGCGCTGCGACGCAGGTCGATAGTCGAACGCGTTGAGCGAGGCGGTGATCGACGCACCGAACAGCACGATCGCCCACGACAGGTAGATCCAGAAGATGAAGATCGGCACCATCGCGAGCGCGCCGTACACCTGCTGGTAGCTCGCATAGCGGGTCGCGTAGAGCGCGAAGCCGCGCTTGGCCAGTTCGAACAGCGTGGTCGCGAGCAGCGCGCCAAACAGCGCGTGGCGCAGGCGCACGCTGCGATTGGGAATCACCGCGTAGGCGGCGACCAGCGCGCTCCAGACGAGCAGGAACGGCAGCACCGCGAGCACGCGTGCCTTGAGCGAGAACTGCGCCTCCGCCGCGTCGATGAACGGCAACGCGAACGCGTACGAGCTGATCGCGAGCGCGGCGACGAGCAGCAGCGGGCCGAGCGACAGCGCGGTCCAGTAGACGACGAAGCGCGCGCCGGCGCGTCGCGCGACCTGCACGCGCCAGATGCGGTTGAACGCGTCCTCGATGCTCATCATCAGCGACACCGCGCTGAACAGCAGCACGAGCACGCCGACCGCGGTCGCCTGGCTCGCGTTGTCGGCGAACTGGGTGAGATAGCCCTGCACCGTGCTGCCCGCCGCGGGCACGAAGTTCTCGAACACCCACACCGTGACCTGCTCGCGCCACCCCGCGAAACCGGGGAACGCGGCCAGCGCGCCGAGCACCGCGGCGGTGAGCGGCACGAGTGCGAACACGGTCGTGAACGACAGCGCGCCCGCGGTCTGCAGGCAACGATCCTCGAGGAAGCGCCGCCAGGTGAACTCGAGGAACGCGACGATGCGATCGCGGTCGTAGCGCGAATGGACGAGCCGTAGCAGGCGGTCGAGCAGCATGCGCCGAGCCTAACGCAGGGAGGCTGACTGGCCAATGTGCGGGCCCCGAGGGTCGACGGAGGCACGCCCGCAGCGCGTCCCGCCGGTCACTCCCTCCGCTTGCGCTGCCGCGTATCCCACCCGATCGCGCCGATCACGACCGCGCAGCACACCGCTTCGAGCAACGCCGGCACGCGCGCCGCGGGCACCGCCCACGCGGCGACGACGCCATGGCAGAAATAGAACAACGCGATGATGCCGAGCCACAGCAACGCGCGGCGCGGCCGCGCGAGCGCGAACAGTGGCAGCAGCAGCGGCGGAAGGGTCAGCGCGAGGGCGTAGAGCGGCTTGCCGTTCGCGGGCGGCGCGAGCCACAGGTACCAGAGCGGCTGCAGCAGCACGAGCGCGGTCCACGCGCCGAAACCGAGGCGCTGCGGCATCATGCGCCGCGTTCCAGCTTCGCCGCGACGTCGGCGACGCGACGGCCGAGGACGCGCGCGAGCATGCGCTCGTCGTCGTCGATCGGATTCGCGCCGCTCGTGCCGGCGACATGGCTCGCGCCGTACGGGGATCCGCCACCGCGCGTGCGGTTGAGCGCGGCTTCGGTGTAGGGAATGCCGACGACGAGCACGCCATGGTGGAGCAGCGGCAGCATCATCGAGAGCAGGGTCGTCTCCTGGCCGCCATGCATCGTGCTCGTCGCGGTGAACACGCCGGCGGGCTTGCCGACCAGCGCGCCCGATGCCCATTCGGCCGACGTCGTGTCGAGGAAGTGCTTGAGCGGCGCCGCCATGTTGCCGAAACGCGTCGGGCTGCCGAGCACGAGCCCCGCGCACTCGCGCAGGTCCTCGCGCGTGACGTAAGGCGCGCCTTCGTCGGGCTCCGGCGGCGCCGCGGTCTCGGTGACCGGCGCGACCGGCGGCACGCTGCGCACGCGTGCGCGCATGCCGTCGACTTCCTCGACGCCGCGCGCGACGAGCCGCGCGAGCTGTGCGACCTTGCCGGTGCGGCTGTAGTAGAGGACGAGGATTTCGCTCATCGGCAGTGCTCGGCGGATCGTGCGCCGATGATAAGCGACGCACGCCTGCGCAGCGTGCATTCCAGCCGTCAGCCCTCGGCCTTCGGCCTTCGGCCCTTCGGCTCACAACATTGCTGGTGCTTGCGCTCCACGGCCGACGGCAGTCGCTCGGCGAGGAACTCGACCATCGCGCGCACGCCGGGCAACTGGCCGCGCCGGCTCGGATAGACGAAGTGCATCACGCCCTGCGGCATCGCCCAGTCCGGCAGCACGACCTCGAGTTCGCCCTTGACCACCGCGGGCGCGCAGACGAATTCGGGCAGGGTCGCGACGCCCTGCCCGCGCCGCGCAGTTTCGAACAGCAGCGCGAAATCGCCGCAGACGACGCGCGCCTGCATTTCCACGCTCGCCTTCGCACCGTCGGGCCCGTGCAGCTCGAGGATCTGCGCGCCGTCGTGTTCGAGCATCGACAGGAGCGGCAGGCGCTCCAGGTCGTCGGGTTGCGCGGGGCGCCCGTTCGCGTCGAGGAACGCGGGCGTGGCGACCAGCAACGCACGCGAATGGCCGAACGTGCGCAGCACGAGCGAGGCGTCGGTGTCGAGCTTGTCGCGCACGCGGATCGCGAGGTCGAAGCCTTCGCCGATCACGTCGACGCGGCGGTTGCTCGACAGCACGCGCACCTGAACCTTCGGGTACGCCGCGAGGAAATCGGGCAGCACGTGGCCGATGATCGTCTGCACGAGCGCCACCGGGCAGCTCAGGCGCACGACGCCGCGCGGCTCGGCGCGCAATTCGTCGACGACGTCCTGCGCTGCGCGCGCTTCCTCGAGTGCGGCACGGCAGTGCGCGTAGAAACGCTCGCCGATCTCGGTCACCGCGAAGCGCCGCGTGGTCCGCTGCAACAAGCGCACGCCGAGGCGCTCCTCGAGCTGCGCGATGCGCTTGCTGAGGCGCGACTTCGGTGTGTTGAGCGCGCGTCCCGCGGCCGAAAAGCCCTTGTGTTCGACCACCGCCGCGAAGAAACGCAGGTCGTTGAGGTCGTGCAATGCGCCGTCGGCCGCCGTCATGATCGTTTCCATGGGTGAACGAACCATCGCATTTTGGCGGACTTATCAGTCGATTGTCCACGCCATATCGTTTCCTCCGTTGGAAGCACCGCTTCCCGCGGTCCAAGGAGACCCGTCATGAAACTGCTCCATGTCGATTCCAGCGCCCTCGGCACTCACTCGGTCACGCGCGAACTCGGCCGCGCCCTGGTCGAATCGTGGACGCGCACCAACCCCGGTACCGAGGTCGTCTACCACGACCTCGCCGCACAGCCGCTGCCGCACTGGGCCCCGGTCGCCGACGCGAGCGACCCCGCCGCGCGCGCCGGCAACGCGATGCTCGACGAGTTCCTCGCCGCCGACGTCGTCGTCATCGGCGCGCCGATGTACAACTTCTCGATCCCGAGCACCCTGAAGGCATGGATCGACCGTGTCGCCGTCGCGGGCAAGACGTTCCGCTACGGCGCGAACGGGCCGGAAGGCCTCGCCGGCGGCAAGCGGGTCATCATCGTCTCCGCGCGCGGTGGCATCTACAGCGAAGGCCCCGCCGAGGCGATGGACTTCCAGGAAGACTACCTGCGCAAGGTGTTCGGTTTCCTCGGCGTCACCGACGTCGAGGTCGTGCGCGCCGAAGGCGTGAACCTGTCGCCGGAGAGCAGGCAGCGCGCGGTCGCCGCGGCGCACGCTTCGATCGCGGGTGAGCGCCGCCTCGCAGCGTGAGTCGCACGCCCCGCGCGCCGCTCAGTGCTCGCCGGGCGGGGCGGCGGCGGCCGCGACGCGCGGCGGCCGGCACAGTGGCACGAGCACGAGCGCGACGAGGAACATCCAGGCCATCAGGCGGAACACGTCGTTGAATGCGAGCGTGAGTGCAGCGCGCGTGACGATGCGTGCGATCTCGCCTTGCGCGACGAGCATCGCGTGCGCGGCGTCGCTCGTCACCGCGGCGAAGCGGCCGGCGAGCGCGGCGACGGTGTCCGGCGCGCTGCGCGCGGCTTCGCCGAGGCTTTCGCCGAAGCGCGCGACGTGGATGCGCGCTTCGTCCTGCAGCCAGGTGTTCACGACCGCGATGCCGATCGCGCCGCCGAGGTTGCGCATGAGGTTGAACAACCCCGACGCCGCGCGCAACTCCGGGCCCGCGAAGCCGCCGAGCGCGAGCGTCACGCTCGGCACGATGCACAGCATGATCGCGAGGCCGCGCAGCGCCTGCGGCAGCAGCAGCGCGCCGAAGCCCCACTCGGGTGTCATGTCGGATGCGAGCCACAGGCTCGCCGCGAACAGTGGCAGGCCGACCGCGATCATCGCGCGGGGGTCGATGCGCTGAGACAGGCGCGCGGCGATGATCGTGCTCACGATCTGCGCGATGCCGGTCACGAACACGGTCGTGCCGATCTGCAGGCTGTCGTACCCGCGCACGCGACCGAGGAACAGCGGGATGAGGTACGTCGAGGAGTAGAGCCCGAAGCCGACCACGAGGTTGAACACGCAGGCGAACACGAACGTCGGCTCGCGGAACGGCGAGAGCCGAACGACCGGCGCGCGCGAGCGCAGCGAGCGCTCGAGGAACAGGCCGAAGCCGACCAGCGACAGCCATGCCGCGGTCGCGACGACCGGATCGTCCAGCCACTGGTAACGCGGCCCTTCCTCGAGCGCGTACTCGAGCCCGCCGAGGAACGCCGCCATCGCGACGAGGTGCACGTAGTCGATGCGCTTGAGCATCGAAAGATCGGCCTTGTCGACGCGCACGAACATCACCGTGAGCGCCGTCACCGCGATGCCGGGAACGATGTTCACGTAGAAGATCGAGCGCCATCCGAACGCCTCGGTGAGCACGCCGCCGACGGTCGGCCCGAGCGTCGGCGCCAGCACCGACACCATGCCGAGGATCGCCGGGATCAGCGCGCGGTCCTTGCCGTCGAACAACGCGAAGCCGGTCGCGAACACGGTCGGGATCATCGCGCCGCCGACGAAACCCTGGATCACGCGGAACGTCGTCATCGATTCGATGTCCCATGCCGCGCCGCAGAGCGCGCTCGCGAGGGTGAAGAGGCCCGCCGACAGCGCGAACAGCCAGCGCGTCGACAGCGCCTGCGCGAGGAACGCCGAGAACGGGATCATCACGAGCTCGGCCATGAGGTAGCCGGTCTGCACCCAGCTGATCTCGTCGGGGCCGGCGGACAAACCCGCCTGCACGTCGTTGAGCGAGGCCGCGACGATCTGGATGTCGATCAGCGCCATGAACTGGCCGAATGCCATCACGCCGAAGATGAGGAAACGTTGCGCGAGCGGCAACGCCGAAGGCACGAGCGGGGCGTCGGCGGCGCGGGAAGGCGGGAGCGAGGCGGGCATCGGGATGACCTTGAAATCGGGCGGCGGCGATTATATGATGACAATCATATCAACGATCAAGGCGTCGCCATGCGCTACGACAGCGACCACAAGCAGAAGACACGCGAGCGCGTACTCGACGCGGCAGCCGGCGCGATCCGCGCGGCCGGTCCCGAACGCGTCGGCGTCGCCGCGGTGATGGCCGAGGCCGGCCTCACCCACGGCGGCTTCTACGCCCACTTCACCTCCAAGGACGAACTCGTCACGGCCGCGATCAGCCACATGTTCGAGCAGGCGCGCGAGCGCTTCGTGCGCGAGACCCAAGGCCTCGACGCACGCACCGGCTTGCGCGCCTACATCGAGTTCTACCTGTCGAAGAAGCACCGCGACGCGCGCAGCAGCGGCTGCCCGATCGCCGCGCTGTCGTCCGACCTGCCGCGCCTGACCGACGAAACGCGCGCGGTCTACGCCGAAGGCGTGCACCACCTCGTCGCGCGCCTGGCGAAGATGCTCGAAGAACTCGAGCGCCCCGAACCCGGGAGCGAAGCGCGCTCGCTCGTCGCGGAACTCGTCGGCGCGCTCGCGCTCGCGCGCGTCGAGCCCGATGCGAAGCGGTCGGACGCGATCCTCGCCGCGTCGAAGCGGCAACTGCAGCGCCGCTTCGGTCTCGAACCGCGCGCGTGATCAAGACCCGCGAAATCCGCACGCAAGTGCAATCCCCACCCTGCCGGTGATGGCCTCATGAGTACCGATACCTCCACCCCGATCCCGCCCCGCGCGCGCGGCCCGCTGTTCGCCGCGGTGATCGCCTGCGCGGTCGCGCTCGGCGGCGTGCTCTGGCTGTACGCGCCGCGCCGCAGCGAATCGACCGACAATGCCTACCTGCAGGCCGACAGCTCGGTGGTCGCGCCGAAGGTGCGCGGCCTCGTCGCCGAAGTGCTCGTGCAGCACGACCAGCGCGTACGCAAGGGCGACCCGCTCGTGCGCATCGACGCCGAGGAGTTCGACGCACGCGTCGCCGCCGCGCGCGCGAGCGTGCAGAACGCCGAAGCGGCGATCGCCGCGGCGCAGGCGGCCCTCACCACGCACGACGCCGAGCAGCGTCTCGCCGCGTCGAACGTGCGCGCGGCGCAGACCTCGATCCGCTCGTCCGACGCGCAACGGGCGCTCGCCGAGGCCGATCGGCGCCGCTACGACGATCTCGTGCGCAGCGGCGCGGTCGCGCGCCGCGACGTCGACCAGTATCGCGCGGCCGAGGTCACCGCGCAGGCGAATGCCGAGCACAGCCGCGCGGCGCTCGCGGTCAGCCGCGACCAGGCCGCGGTGACCGATGCGCGCGGCG
>NZ_JBQCFP010000138.1:0-5613 GCF_051958935.1 Dokdonella sp.
ATCTGCGCGATCACCTCGTAGGCGAGAACGCCGTAGGCGCCGTACTGCTCGACGAGCTCCTGGCGCTGCGACGAATAGGTGCCGTTGTAGTTCTTCGAGAGTGACGAGAACGACACGCGCATGCCGCTCGCGACGGCGCGCAGCTGGCCGTTGCGATACGGCTCAAGGCCGGCGTTCGGGCGCTTGGTGTCGATGGTCGACACGCTTTCGCCGGGGCGCAGGGTGTCGAAGATCATGCCCGGCTGCATCTGCATGTGCCGGGTCCCCAGGGGATTGCCCTCGGCATCGACGCCCCCGTTGTACGTGCTCGGATCGCCCTTCACGATCACGGCCGCCATGCATGCGGCGATCTTCGCGGCGACACGCTCGGACTCTTCGTAGTCCTTGAGGTCATCAAGGCGCGTGAGCACGGACGCGAGCAGGCTCACGCCTCGGCGCTGGCCGATACGCTCGATGATCGTGGCGTGATGGATGAGGTCGGCGGGAACGCGCTTCGTTTCCGGCATCGCGACGAACGGATCGCCCGGGTGCTGCTTGTAGAGCCAGTACGCGATCGCACGGCCCCACGCATTGCACTCGACGCCCTGCATGATGTTGCGCTGCTGGTCGAAGAGGTCGAGCGGCAGCAGGTCCGGCTCGATCATCTCGACCGAGTAGGGAATGGCCGTGCCGTGCTCGAGGTACGCGACAGGACCGACGAGGTCCTGGAACAGCACCTCGCCGTCGCGGAACATCGTGCGCGCGAGCAGGCGCTCCATGCTCGGCCGGTCGTGGCGCCAGGTGACTTCCGGGCGACGAGACCAGTCGCGGTACAGCGGAACGATCTGGTCGACGAGCTCCTCGACGATGTCGCCATTCTCATCGCGCGGTTGCGGCTCGACGCCGATGCCCGCCGGACCCACGATGTTCTGCACGAGCACATTGAGGCCGCCGATGGCGATGTCGTGATTGCGGTCGAGGTGGCGCGCCTGCGTACGAATCTGCGCCGCGCTCAACATCGTCGCCGAGGTACCACTGCCGAAGTCACGCGCCGCGCGGCGCAGGCGGTTGCGCTCGGCCGCGTCGTAGGCGGAATGCATCGCGCTCGCCTGGACGTTCATCGCACTGGCTTGCACACGTGCGCGTGCGCGGCGAAGGCCCCAACCGGGGGCAAGCGCGAGGATGGCGCGATCGACCAGGTTCATCGGCAGCGCCCCGAGAAATCGGCAACGGCGAAGCCGCAGTCACCGCGGACGCTCGCTGTTTCGGCGGCGACGCGCCGCTCCCATTCCTGCCGGCCCGCCTGAATCTCGGGCAGATTGGCGAGCGTGAGCTGGCGCTCGCCGAGTCGATAGGACTGACCCGCCAGCACTGCGAGTTCCGCAGCGAGGTAGGCGTCGCGCATGTCGGTGGCCGTGCTCATCGTCGAGCATGCTGCGCGCCGAGGTGTTCCTGAGTCACGCCAAAACCGGGAACACCTGCGTCTAAAAATCAAAGGGTTGCGAGGCTAGGTGTTCCCGAAATTTCACTTTTCGGGAACACCCCCACTGTTCGCCGCACCGAGGATCCGATCGAGCGTCAGCTTTCCAATGCGAAAGCGCTTCCGCAGTTCTCGCTTGGATACACCGCGACTCGCCGCGGCACGGATGTCTTCGGCTGGCGGCCCGCGCCTCGTCGCCTTCGGCAACCGATCGCCACCGTACTCGCGAAGCATGTAGGAAAGCGCCGGCTCGACGAACTGCCGCACGTGCGCCTCCGGGTAGCCGGTATGCGCGATCGTGGCGCTGACGACGTCGTCGATCATCGCCTTCGCCGAGCGCGCGACGGTCGTCATAGCCGCTTGCTCCATTCCGATGATCCGAAGCCGCCGGCCGACGGTGCTGCGGGGTCATCGCGTTTCACGTTCTTTGTTTCACGGGGAACAGGTTGCGTCGCGACAGTGGGTGCATCCACTAGGCGGCGGCCGAGGCGCGCTTCGGCCGCGTCCCATTCCGCCTTCGATCGGCGATGCAGGCGCAGCTCCGGGTGATGCGTCGCGGCGTAGGCGTACACCCAGGTGTCGAGCGGCTCATTGCGCACGCCGGTGCGCTTCTCGAAGCGGTTCTTGAGCGGGTTGTAGGTTTCGCTGACCATGCCGGCGAAGAACTCTGGCGGCAGGTCCGCGGAGAGGTGCACGAAGCGGTCCGCGATCTCCTTCGGCACTTCGCGCCCGTCGACCTTCTTGGGTTCCGCGTCGGCGCCGATGCGGCTGTAGAGCAGATGCTTCACCGCGACTGTGCCGACGTGGTAGATGGTGACGCCGCGCTTGTCGAGCTGGCCGTGCCAGTTCACGTCCTGCAGTTTGCCCTTGCTCAGCACCGGCGCGTTGTTGGGCACCGCGCCGAAGATCGCAATCGCGCGGCGCAGCGGGTGTGAGCCGCCGGGGCGCGTACGCACGAAGTTCTTCACCGCCTCGGTGCGATGGCCGCCGGCGTCGATGCACACCGCCTCGACGCGCAGGTTGGTGCCGCCCTCGTGCTCGATGCCGCGATTGAGCAGGTCCACCAGCGAAACCCAGACCGCTGCCTCGGCGGGGTCGCCCGGCAGCTCGACATAGTCGAGCGTCCACGACTGCAGGCCGCGGCCCCAACCGACGATGTGCACGGCCAAACGGTTGTTCTGCGTGTCGACGCCAGCGGTGACCGCGAGCACGCCGTAGGGTGCGGTGCGCAGGCGATACGGCTCCGCGCGATCGGCGAGCAGCTCGTGCTTGACCTTGCGCATCGCCGGGTCTTCCCACGACTCGGCGAGGCGCTCCTGCACGAACACCTGCAGCTTGGCTGGGTCTCGCACGGCGGCGCGGTACATGTGCACCAACTCAAGCCAGCGTGGGCCCTGCCCGATCTGGTAATAGAGGCAGTTCGCGCGGTAGCCGCGCGTGGGGCGACCGGGTTTCTCCGGCACCCAGCGACCCCGCGCGATCACCGCGGTCTTTTCGTGCTCGTCGATGGCGCAGGCGCATTCGCGGCAGACGTACCAGCACTTCGACGCGTCGTCGTTCCAGTGCAGCCCGCTCCAAACGAGCGGTTGCTCGTGGCCGCAGTGCGGGCACGGCACGGGGTATCGCCGCTGGTCCGATTCGTCGTACAGCCCATCGAGCCGGGAGACGCCTTTGATGCCAGTCGTCCCGATCCAGCAGCGCTTGTAGGTGAAGGGGAACGCGGTGTTGCGGCCCTTGATGAGCTCGACGGGATCCTCGCCGCCGCCGAGAGCCGAGGCGAACTTGTCGAGCTCGTCGACCAGCATGACGCGGATGCTCTTGAGCGTGAGGCGCGTCGCCGTCTTGGCGTGATCGACGAAGAGCTGCCCGCCCGCGAAATCCTTGAACGCCTTCTGGTTGGCCGCGTTGCGGCTGTTGGAGCTGGTGAGGGAGCGCTGCACGGCCGGCGTGCCCTCGATGAGCGACGCGAGCTTCTGGTCGATCCACGCGTTCATCGCGATGTCGTCCGGCAGCACCACCATGGTCGGGCCGGGATCGATGTCCATCGTGTAGCCGAGGACGTTGAGCTCGAACTCCGTCTTGCCGTACTGGATCGGCAGGATCAGCGTCACCTCGCGCACGTCGCTGCTCTTGGACATGCAGTCCATCGGCTCACGCAGCAGCGGGTTGTTCGGGTTGCGCCAGCGGCCCGGCTTGGAGCTGCCCTTGGTCGTGAGCACGCGCTCGCGTTCCGCCCAGTCGCTGACCGTGATCGGGTCGCGTGGCCGCAGCGCGCGCGCAAGCACGCCGGAGATCGCCGGGTAGGCCGCGCGTGGGACGGCTACGGATACGGCGTTCACGCGCCGCTGCCTCCCTTCGCAATGGCCGCGAACTCGCGCGCGAGTTCCTGCAGGGCGTGGTGGATCTCTTCGGCCATGATCGAGCGGATGCGCGCTTCGTCCGACTCGGCGGCCAGGCGCGGCGCGAGGTTGTCCGGCAGCTGCTCGAGCGTCCTGCGCAGCTGCGTGCTGGCCGATGCGATGGCGGACTCGACGTCGGCGGCGTCCATGAGCAGGCCGATTTCGCGCTCGTAGTCGCGCTTGGCGGCGAGTGCGAGGTAGTTCTCGCGCATGGCGCGGCTCGCCTGGAACTTCGGGTCGCGCGCGTCCTGGGCGGAGGCCTCGTCCTCGCCTTCGATGTCGCCGCCGGCGATCGTCGGGCCATCCTCGCCACGCGCCTGCGCATGACGCGCGACGGTGCCGATCCTGGACGGATCGCGCGTCGCCTCGATGCGCGCGATGGATTCGGCGACGCGCACGCGCTTGCCGTCCTCGGTCAGCACGAGGCGGTCCGCCTGGCGCAGCTGCGTCACGTACGACGGCTTGCGCTTGATGAGGTCGGCGAACTCGCGGAAGGTCGCCGTCGCCGGCTGCTCGTGCGCGGTCATGCCGCCGCTCCGTGGGAGAGAGGCGACAGGCCGCCGGACGGCGTGCCGATGAGGTCCAGCTGCTCGGCCGCCGCCGCGCGCACGAGGATGCGTTGCTGGCGCGCCGCGCGCTTGCGCCGGGCCTGCTCGCGCTTCACCGCATCGTAGAGCGCCTGCGCGGCCGGGATCTCGCGCGCGAGCCGTGCGCGCGTCGCATGCAGCTCCACGTCGCTCATGGCGATCGCGGTTGCCGTGGTGGCCTTCACCCTTCCCTCCTTTCCTTCGGACATGCGCGAAAAAAGAGTCGCGCGCGCGGACGTGCGGCATGTGCGCCATGCTGTGCGGATAGGCGAACGTCGCAAGCGGTTGATTGAAAACGGTTGTGCGGTATGTGCGGCATGTGCGGCATGCCTACGCGTACGCGAGCACGTTGCGGCGTGGTTGGCTCTAGCGCGCGATGCTCGCGCGCCCGCATGTGGCGGTTTTCTTGCCGCACATGCCGCACACGCCTTTGGAATCAATGCGTTGTTGCCGCACCGGAAGCCGCACACCATGCTGCACATGCCGCACGTCATGGGCCACGCTCCTGCCGCGAGTCGGCCATGGCATTGCGGAAGGCGGCGACGCACTCGCCGAGCCAGGTCGTGCGCAACTTCCCCGGCGGTGGCTCAGCTTGGCCGAACAGGAGAAACCCGTGCGGGCCGGCGATGCTCTGCCCGTCCATTTAGCGCTCGCGCGTGTTGGGCACGTCGTGCTTGCGCTTGATCGCGTTGGTGAACTTGGGCAGCGGCGCCGGCCTCACGCCGATGTCGTGGCAGAAGCCCTTGTAGGCGTCGTAGGCATCCTTCGCCAGGCACGGTGCGAACGGCATGCGACCGATGTTCCCGAGCAGCAGCTCGTTGTGGAAGCGCGTCGGGCTGTCGCGGCCGAGATCGATCAGGTCTTCCTTCGCCTCGGTGTAGGGCGGCTTTGTGTTCTCGTGGAAGTCGCCGAGATCCAGATGCAGCAGGTAGTCGTGCAGCGCGGCGACGCCGCCGTTCTCGAGCTCAGCCGCGACCGCCTGGTAGAAATCGGGCTGCAGGCCACCCGGCGTCCAGACGACGGCGTGCCGGCGATCGTCTTCCTCGAGCGCGACGGGCATCGCCTCGTTGGAGAGAAAGACCATGTTGACGTTGTTGCGCTCGTCGCGCGCGGCGACGTTCTTCGCGTTGATGCGAATCCACGTGCCCGTGATGAACGCCTTGAGCTT
>NZ_JBQCFP010000139.1:0-11690 GCF_051958935.1 Dokdonella sp.
CAGCCGTTCTGCTATCTCGCCGGACACAAGCTCGTCGAGTTCAATCCCGACGAGCGCCGCCATTTCGAACGCTACGTGCGCGCGGGCGGCTTCGTCCTCGTCGACGACTGCAACCACGACATCGACGGCCTGTTCGCCAGATCGTTCGAGCAGGAAATGGCGACGATCTTCGGTGCGGACGCGCTGAAGAAACTGCCGAAGACCCATCCGCTGTTCACGAGCTTCTTCCGCTTCGACGGCCCGCCCAACACCGCGTTCGAACTCAACGGCTGGGGCGACGACCTCGTGCACGAATACCTCAAGGGCATCGAGATCGACGGTCGGCTCGGCGTGCTCTACAGCAACAAGGACTACGGCTGCGAGTGGGACTACGACTGGCGCAACAAGCGCTTCCTCGCCGAGGACAACACGAAGTTCGCGGTCAACGTCGTCGTCTACGCGCTGACGGCATGATCCGCTGCGAATTCCCACCCGCCGTCATTCCCGCGAAAGCGGGAATCCATTTTGATCTTCGCGCACTCGTGGAAAAGCAAACTGGATTCCCGCCTTCGCGGGAATGACGAAACAGGGAACTCGAAATTTCAGCCATGAATGACGCCATCACCGAACAATCCATCCATCAGCAACTCGACAAGCTCGCCGCGCTGCGCGAAGCGATCGCACGGGTCATCGTCGGCCAGGCCGAAGTGGTCGAGCAGCTCCTGATCGGCCTGCTCGCGGGCGGGCACTGCCTGCTCGAGGGCGTGCCGGGTCTCGGCAAGACCCTGCTCGTGCGTTCGCTCGGCGAGGCGCTCGCGCTGGATTTCCGCCGCGTGCAGTTCACGCCCGACCTCATGCCGAGCGACATCGTCGGTACCGAGATCCTCGAGGAGGACCACGGCACCGGCAAGCGCTACTTCAAGTTCCAGCAGGGCCCGGTATTCACCAACCTGCTGCTCGCCGACGAGCTCAACCGCACGCCGCCCAAGACGCAGTCCGCGCTGCTCGAGGCGATGCAGGAACGCACGATCAGCTACGCCGGCACGACCCATCGCCTGCCGCAACCGTTCTTCGTGCTCGCGACGCAGAATCCGCTCGAACAGGCCGGCACGTATCCGCTGCCGGAAGCGCAGCTCGACCGATTCCTCCTGCACGTGCGCGTCGACTATCCGGACGAGGCGGAGGAGCGCGCGATCGTGGCGCAGACGACCGGCGCGGCGGGCGCGCGCATCACGCCGGTGATGGCGGGCGAGGACATCATCGCGCTGCAGGCGCTCACGCGCGAGGTGCACGTCGGCGACGACCTGCTCGCGTGGATCACGCGTCTCGTGCGCGCGTCGCGCCCGCAGGCGAGCCCCGTCGCCGAGGTCCGCGAATGGGTGCGCTGGGGCGCCGGTCCGCGTGCGGGCCAGTCGCTCGTGCTCGCGGCGAAGGCGCGCGCGCTCATCCATGGCCGACTCGCTGCGACACGCGACGACGTCAAGGCGCTCGCGGCTCCGGTGCTGCGCCATCGCCTGCTGCTGTCGTTCGCCGCGGAAGCCGAGCGGCGCAGCACCGACGACGTCGTCGCTGCACTGCTGCGCGCACTGCCGGCGCCGAACTGAGACATCGCCATGGGCGGCGCAGCGGAAGGTGGCGTGCGGGCGCTGTTGCGCGTGGAAGGCGCGTGCGTGCTGTTCGCCGCGTGCTGGCTCTACGCGCAATCGGGATACGGCCGGGGCCTGTTCGCGCTCTGCTTCCTTGCGCCCGACCTCGGCTTCCTCGGCTACCTCGCCGGGCCGCGCATCGGCGCCGCCTGCTACGACGCGACGCATGCGTACATTGGCGCGATCGCCTGTTTCGTCGCCGGGCAGTTGCTCGCGCAACCCGTGCTGTTCGTCGCCGGCCTCGTCTGGACCGCCCACGTGGGGTTCGATCGCGCGCTCGGCTACGGCCTCAAGTACGCGAGCGGTTTCGGCGATACGCATCTCGGTCGCCTCGTCCACGGCGCGAGGAGCGTGCCGTGATGGCGCCGGTACTGGTGCCGGCCGACGTGCGCGCGCGCCTGCGCGACCTGCGCCTCGCGCTGCGCAGCCATGCCGGCGGCGACGGCCTCGGCCAGCATTCGAGCCGCAGCCGCGGCGCCGGCCTCGAGTTCGCGCAATACCGGGCCTACGAGCCCGGTGACGAACCGCGTCGCATCGACTGGAAGCTGTATGCGCGTTCCGACCGCTATTTCGTACGCGAGGCCGAGCGCGACAGTCCGCTGACCGCATGGATCGTCCTCGACGCGAGCGCCTCGATGCGCCAGGCCGACCGGGCGCATCCTGCGCGCAGCAAGCTCGATGCGGCGAAGACGCTCGCCGCATGCGTGATCGAACTCGCGCTGCGCCAGGGCGACCGCTTCGGACTCGTCGTGCTCGGCGGCGACGCGCCGCGTGTCGTGCCCGTCGGCAGCGGCGCCCGCCAGCGCGATCGCTGCGTGCTCGAACTCGTGCAGTGCCGACCCGCCGGTGCATGGCCGGGCGAGCCGGCGGTGCGCACCTTGTGGGAGCGCGTCGCGCCGTCATCGCTGGTCGTGCTGCTGTCGGACTTCTTCGACGAAGCGGCGATCGTTCTTGCCGAGCGCCTCGCGTCGGCGCGTCGCGACGTCGCGAGCGTGCAACTGCTCGGCGCGGACGAGCGCGACTTCCCGTTCGAGGGCGCACACCGCTTCGTCGATCCCGAGTCGCCCCTGGAGCGCCGCGTCGATGCCGGGCGCGTGCGCGCGGACTTCCTAGAACGATTCGGCGACGCGCGCGTGCAGCTTGCGCGCCGCTTCGCCGCACGCGGCATACGCCACGCCGAATACGTGCTCGACCAGCCGGCCGACCTGCCGTTGCGCCGGCTGTTCGCGACGCACGCGCCGCGCGGCGCCGACGGGGATGCCGCATGAGCTTCGCCTTGCTCGCGCCGCTCGGCCTCGCCGCGCTCGCCGCGCTCGCGCTGCCGATCCTCATCCACCTCGTGCGTCGCCTGCAGCTCGAACGCATTGAGTTCGCCGCGCTGCGCTGGATCGTCGTCGACGCGCCGCCGCGCCGGCGCATCCGCTTCGAACGGCCCTGGCTGCTGCTCGTGCGTTTGTTGCTGCTGCTCGCGCTCGCGCTGCTGCTCGCCCGGCCCGTGCTCGAACATGTCGAGGTCCCCGTCGCCGAGCGCGCCTACGTCGTGCCCGGTGTCGCCCCGGCGGTGGCACGCGCGGCGTTGGACCGCGCGGGCCTCGATCTGCGCTGGCTGGCGCCGTCGTTCCCCGGTGTCGAGCAGGCGCTCGCGACGGACGCCGTTCCGCTCGCGAGCCTGTTGCGCGAAGCCGACGCGGGCCTGCCCGAGGGTGCGGTGCTGCGCGTGGTCGTGCCGCGCACGCTCGCCGGCCTCGACGGTGAGCGGGCGCGACTCGCGCACACGCTCGACTGGCGCGTCGTCGACGGCGCCATGGATGCGGCACCGACGGCGGATCGATCCCCGATCCGCTTCGCGGTTCGCTACGCCGACGAGGAAGCCTCGTCATTGCCATACCTGCGCGCCGCCGTCGCGGCATGGAACGCGCGCGAGCCCGGCCGCTACGTGCTCGATGCCGCGCCCGTCGCGCGCGGCGTCCCGTCCGATGCGCATTGGCTCGCCTGGCTCGCGCCATCGCGTCCGGCCGAGGTCGACGCGTGGATCGAGCACGGCGGCGTCGCGCTCGTCACGCACGATGCGCAGGGTGATCCGTTCTGGCGTGCTGCCGACGGCCGCGTGCTCGCGCGTTCGCGCACGCCCGGCGCGGGGCGTGTCCTCGCGCTGCCGCTCGCGCTGGCGCCGGAGCACCTGCCGATGGTCCTCGATGCCGCCTTCGCGAGGCTGCTGCGCGATGCGTTGCGCGGCGCACCCCCCGCGCCAGACCGTGCCGATGCCGACGCCTACGAGCCGATCCCGGCTGTCGGCACGGCGCACGCCGATGCGCCACTGCCTGCGGGCGCGCGGCGGCCGCTCGACGGTTGGTTCGTGCTGCTGGCGGGGCTGCTGTTCCTCGTCGAGCGCGCGCTCGCCACGCACGCTCCGCGGCAGGTGGCCCGATGAGTCTCGACCCGCGCATCAATCGCCTGCGCCGAGCCGCCGTCGGTCGGCGCTGCCTCGTCGCGTGCGCGCTCGCGTTGCCGCCCTCGTGCGCACTCGGCGTGGCCCTGGGACGCGCGTTCGGAGCGCGTAGCGCGATCGTCTTCACCGTGGCGGCCGCCATCGCGCTCGGCCTCGTGTTGCTGCGCCTCGCGCGTGCCATCGATCGGCGCTGGCTCGTGCGCGCGATCGATGCGCGCGCGCCCGCGATGGAGGACAGCACCGACCTCCTGCTGCGCGACCCCGCCGCACTCGCGCCGCTGGCGGCACTGCAGCGCAGCCGCCTGCAGCAGCGGCTCGACCGGCTCGATCTCGACCTGCGCGCGCCGTGGCCATGGCGCGCGTTCGGCGCGAGCATCGCCGTCGCCGTGCTGCTGCTCGCGGCGGTCGCAGTCGCGCCCTCGCCGCGCCGCGACGCGGCCGCCCCGGTCGCGGCGAGTGCGGCGCCCGGGCGTGCGAGCGTGACCCGAATGGAGGCGGTCGAACTCACGATCGCGCCGCCGCCGTACACGCGCCTCGCCGAACGCCGCGAGACATCGCTCGACGCGAAAGCGCCGCAGGATTCGACGTTGCGCTGGCGCCTTCGCTTCGCGCCGCAACCGTCGGCAGTCGCGCTCGCGCTGCACGACGGCCGTCGCGTCGAGCTTCGACGCGACGGTGGCGACTGGCGTGGCGAAGCGACGCTCCCGGCGTCGATGCTCTACCGCATCGTCGTCGATGGCGCGCCGGCGCTCGCCGACGACCGCCTGCACCGCATCGATGCGATCGCCGACGCGGCGCCCGAAATCCGCGTGCTCTCCCCGGACAAGACGCTCACGCTCGCCGATCCGCAGCAGAAGGCCTGGCCGCTCGCGTTCGAGGCGAGCGACGACTACGGCATCGCGCGCGCCGAGCTAGTCGTCACGCATGCGCAGGGTAACGGGGAGAACATCGCATTCAAGGAGCAGGCGATCGAACTGGTCGGGACGCCTGCGCAAGCCACCCTCACCCCGCCGCCTGCTGCGCAGACGCTCCCCGCCTCTCCCGTGATGCCGGAGAGGGCCGATGGCGGGCCGCGCGTGGTGCTGCGATACACCTATGCGCTCGAGCTGGCGGCCTTCGGTTTTTCGATGGGCGACGACGTCATCGCGAAGATCACG
Source organism: Dokdonella sp. (assembly GCF_051958935.1). Classification (GTDB taxonomy): domain Bacteria; phylum Pseudomonadota; class Gammaproteobacteria; order Xanthomonadales; family Rhodanobacteraceae; genus Dokdonella_A. Next base: position 5,232 of record NZ_JBQCFP010000139.1, read on the forward strand.
GTCACCGACAACCGCGCGCCGAAGCCGAATGCGACGCGCAGCCCGAGCCTGATCCTGCGCTGGCCGGCCGATCCGTCGAAGGACAGCGCCGGCCTCGAGGGTATCGTGCAGAAGACGATGCCGGCCTACTTCCGCAGCCAGCGCCAGATCATCATCGATACGCAAGCGCTGCTCGCCGACCAGGCGCAGCTCGACGACGCGAAGTTCCTCGCGCGTTCGGACGCGATCGGCGTCGATCAGAAACTGCTGCGCCTGCGCTACGGCCAGTTCCTCGGCGAGGAATCGGAAGGCCATGCCGAGCACGCGCCGGACGGTGCGATCGGTGATGCGGCCACGCAGGCCGGCGCACTCGCGGGCATGCACGAGGCACAGGAGCAGGCGCGCCCGGGCGCACCGGCGAGGTTCGGCGATGCCGGCGACGTCGTCGCCGAATACGGCCATGTGCACGACATCGCCGAAGCAGCGACGCTACTGGATCCGGATACGCGCGCGACGCTGAAATCCGCGCTCGGCGAGATGTGGCAGGCCGAGTTGCACCTGCGCCAGGGCGCGCCCGCGCAGGCGCTGCCGTACGAGCAGCGTGCGCTCGAGTACATCAAGCAGGTGCAACAGGCGACGCGCATCTACCTCGCGCGCGTCGGACTCGAGCTGCCGGCGCCCGACGAGGCGCGGCGGCTCAGCGGCGAGCGCAAGGATCTCGCCGATCGCACGGGTTCGCTCGCTCCCGCGCCGGCAGGGGATGGCGCCCTCGTCACGCTGTGGCAGGCGCTCGACGGTCGCGGCGCGGCCGACTGGGACGCGGCGCAGCGCGCACTCGCCGCGCACGGCGACACGCCGGATGTACTCGGTGCGCTGGCCGCGCTCGATCACGCGCGGCGCGAAACGGATTGCGCCGGCTGCCGCCTCGAGCTGTGCGCGGCACTGTGGCCGCTGCTGCCGGGCGTGCCCGCCGCGACGGCGACGCGCCCCGTGCCCGACGCGGCGAGCCGCGCCTACCTCGATGCGCTCCAAGCACCGGCGGTCGCGCGATGAACACACCCGTGCTCGTCGCCATCCTGCTCTGCGCCGGCGTCCTGTTCGGCGCGTGGCGCAGCGGTCGTGACGGCCGTGCGCGTCGCGCATCGCGCGTCGTGCTGCAGGTACTGGCCGCGATCGCGCTCTGGTTCTGCCTGTATCCACCGTCGAGCCCGCAAGCGCACCGCAGCGGCGAACTCGTCGTGTTGACGCCGCGCGTGACCACCGCGCAGATTGCCGCGCTCGGTCGCGGCGAAGACGTCGTCGCACTCCCCGGCGTCGACGCACCGCGCGCGATCGAACGCGTGCCCGACCTTGCCGGCGCGCTGCGCCGACATGCGGACGCAGCACGCGTGCGCGTCGTCGGCGGCGGTTTGCCCGCGCGCGACCGCGACGCCGCACGCGGCCGCGTCGTCGCGTTCGACGCGGCGCCGCTGCCGCGCGGGATCGTCGCGCTCGATGCGCCCGCGGAAACGCTCGCCGGTCATGCCGTGCGCATCGGCGGTCGCGTCGAAGGCGCGCCCGCTGCGCGCATCGAGCTGTTCGACCCCGCCGGCGCGACCGTCGCGAGCGCGACGGCCGACGCCGAGGGCGCGTTCGCGTTCACGGCCCATGCGCGCGCAGCCGGCACGCTGTCGCTGCGCGTGCGCGCGAGCGACGCGAATGGCGAGCGCATCGACGAGGTCGCGGTGCCGCTGTCGGTGCTGGACGGCGATCCACTCGCGCTGCTCGTGCTCGCCGGTGCGCCCGATGCGGAGCTCAAGTTCCTGCGCCGTTGGGCCGTCGATGCGGGCGCTCGCCTCGACAGCCGGGTCGGGCTCAGCGAAGGCGTCGCCCTCGTCGAAGGAGGCGCTGTGCTCGATTCCGCGGCGCTCGCCGCGACCGACGTCGTGCTCGTCGACGAGCGCGCATGGGCCGCGCTCGGCGCCGTACCGAAGGCGGCGTTGCTCGCCGCCGTCGATGACGGCCTCGGCCTGCTGCTGCGTGCGACCGGGCCGCTGTCGCCCGAGGTCGCGCGCGACTGGGCCGCGCTCGGCTTCGACGTGCACGCGAGCGGGCAGGAGCCGGTGGCGGTCGCGCTCGCGCGCACGCTCGGCGGCGCCGATACGCATCCCGCCTTCACGCGCCGCCCGATCGACGTGCAGGCCGCGGATGCGGCGCCCCTGCTGCGCGCCGACGACGGCTCGGTGGTCGGTGCCTGGCGCGTGCGAGGGCATGGCCGTGTCGGCCTCTGGTGGCTCGATGACGCCTTCCGCCTCGCGCTCGCGGGCGAGCGAGCGCGCTACGGCACGCTGTGGAGCGATACGTTCGCGATGCTGGCGCGCCCGCACGCGAACGCATCGCCGCGCCTGCCCACGCACGCGCGCGTCGACGAACGTGCGGTGATCTGCGATCTCGCCGCCGGCGCCGTCGTCGAATCGCCATCCGGCGAGCGCACGCCACTACCGATCATCGACGGAGCCGGCGAACGCTGCGCCGCTTGGTGGCCCGCACAGGCGGGCTGGCACGCGCTCGTCGACGGCGAGCGGCGTCATCCCGTGTTCGTGCGCGCGCGCGGCGAAGCCGCGGCGCTCGCCGCAGCGGATGCCCGCGAAGCGACGCGCCTGCTCGTCGGGGCGAGCGAGCCGGCGGAGCAGGGCATGCGGAGCGTCCCGCTGCCGCGCTGGCCGTTCTTCCTCGCCTGGCTCACGCTGGCCGGCATGCTCTGGTTGATCGAGCGCGCGCGTGCGCAGGACGGGGCGCGCAGCGCGGGCGCGTGAGTCGCGGCCGTCCTCCAGAACGGGCATCCGGCGCGCGCCGGCAACGCCTCGTCGCACGGCGCCGCGCCATGGGACCAACGGCAGGTGCCGCATTGCCCAAGGCGTGGGAGGCTCGCGCCACCGTCTCGTGGAGCACGCCGATGATGAGCAGGGTGCTGGCTTTCGTTGCGACGCTGCTGCTCGCGACATCGGTCGGGGCCGGTGAACTCGCGCCCGGCGTGCAGCTCGTGCCCGGTCGCTTCGTCGCAGGCGACCAGCCCGACGGCAACACGATCGTGTTCGATGGAGCCGGTGGCCTCATCGTGTTCGACAGCGGCCGGCACGCCGCGCATGCCGATGCGATCATCGACTATGCGCATGCGCGCAAACTACCGATCGTCGCGATCTTCAACAGCCACTGGCACCTCGACCACGTCGGCGGCAATGCACGGCTGCGCGCGGCTTATCCCGGCGTGCGCGTGCAGGCGAGCGGTGCGATCGAGCAGGCGATGCACGGCTTCCTCGCCAGGTACCGCGCGCAGATCGAAGAGGCGCTCGCCAAGCCCGGCGGCGACGCGGCGCAGCAAGCTGCGTTGCGTGGCGAACTCGCACTCATCGACGCGGGCCCCGCCCTGTACCCGGATGAACGCGTCACGCGAGGCGGCGCCCGGATGGTCGCCGGGAGGCGATTGCAGGTCGGCATCGAGACGCGTGCAGTCACCGCGGGCGACGTCTGGCTGTTCGATCCGGCCACGCGCACGCTCGCCGCGGGCGATCTCGTGACCTTGCCGGCGCCGCTGTTCGATACCGCTTGCCCGGCGCGCTGGCAGGCGGCCCTCGGCCGTCTCGCGAAGGTCGACTTCGAGCGGCTCGTCCCCGGTCACGGCTCGGTGCTCACGCGCGCCCAGCTGCGGACGTATCGCACGGCGTTCGACCACCTGCTGGCGTGCGCCGCCGGAACGTCGGCGAAACAGGCGTGCATCGACGGCTGGATGCGCGAGGCGCAGTCGCTGATTCCCGCCGCGGACGAGCAGCTCGCGCGCGGCCTGCTCGACTACTACGTCGACAACAGCCTGCGCGGCCACGCGGCGAAGACGCGCGAACTCTGCGGCGCTTGAGCGCGACGCGCGTCCGCGCCGCCGGCTCTTCGCGAATCGGCGCCGGCGGGCCGCGTCGCGCGGACTACCGGCGCGGCGCGCGCCTGGCACGCGGTGCGCGCACCGCGAGCGGCATCGCATCGGCGGCGCCGCTGTCGCGGAATGCGGCGGCTTCGGCGTGCAGCCATTCGCGGAACGCCTGGAAGCCCTTGTGGTGGATCGAGCGTTCCGGATACGCGAGGTAATGCGCGTAGCGCGCCTTCATGCGTTCGGGGAACAGCACCACGAGGCGGCCGCTTTCGACCAGCGGTCTCATCAGCGTCGCGCGGCCGAGCGAGATGCCCATGCCTTCGACGGTCGCGCGCTGCAGCGTGTCCGAATCGCTGAAGGTCGCGACGTAGCGCTTCGGTTCCTTGCCGCCGAACTGGCCAAACCAGCGCGGCCACGGATCATCGGGGCTCAACAGCGGCCAGTCGCCGAGTTCGTCGAGGCGCGGCCGCTTGCGCCCGGCGAGCAGCGCGGGGCTCGCGACCGGCGTCAGCCATTCCTCGAACAACAGCTCCGCGGTGACGCCTTCCCAGGTGCCGGGCCCGTATCGCAGCGCGGCATCGAAACGGCCGTCGGCGAAGTCGACGCGTTCGACCGAGGAATCGAGGTTGAACTCGAAGTCGGGATGGCGCGCGACGAACCCCGGCAGGCGTGGCACGAGCCAGCTCGATGCGAGCGACGGCAGCGCGCTGATGCTGAGCACGCAGTCGCGGCGCCCGCGCAGCGGCTGCAGTGCCTCGTCGATCGCATCCAGATGCACGCCGACGCGCTGCAGCAGCATCGCGCCCTCGGGCGTCGGCTTGAGTCCGCGAGGGCCGCGCACGAACAGGGTCACGCCGAGGCGTCGTTCGAGCAGGCGCACCTGGTGGCTCAGTGCGCTCACCGTAAGGTGCAGCCGCTCGGCCGCGCGCGTCATGTTGGCTGCGCGCGCGGCTGTCACGAACACCTGCAGCGCGTTCAATGGGGCCCGATCCATCTTGAATAAACCTCAAGCCTTACTATCAAACATGTCGCTTCTGCGACACGCGGAATCGGCCTATCGTCTCGCTTACCGGGCCAAACCCGCAAGTCGTCGAGCCAGTGCCATGTTGAAGGAATTGAATGCCATCGCAGGCGGTCTCCTGGGGTTGAGGGGCTACCCCACCACGCCGATGTGGTCGAGCGCGCCGCGACGCGACGCGTCTACCGATCGCCGCCCATCCATCCGCGTGCCGAAACACGGCGCGCCCGCGCGTGACGCCCGCCCGCTCGGCCGCCACGCACTCCACAGCTGAGGCCGCCATGGACATCCGCAACCGTCCCTTCCTCGCCGCGCTGCCGCTGCTCGCGGCCGCGGCGACCATCTTCGTCTGGTCGTCGGCATTTCCGGCGATCTCGTACGGCCTCAAGGCGTTCGCGCCGGCCGAACTCGCGCTGCTGCGCTTCCTCGTCGCGTCGGCGATCTTCGCCGTGCCGGTCGCCCTCGGCTGGATCGCGCTGCCGCCCAGGCGCGACTGGGCTGCCGTCGTCGTGCTCGCGCTGCTCGGCATGACGGTCTACCAGCTCGCGCTCGGCTATGCGATGACCCGCGTGCCGGCCGGTTCGGCCGCGGTAATCGTCTCGATCGCGCCGGGCGTGGTCGCCGCGCTCGCCGCGCTGCGCCTCGGCGAGACGCTCGGCGCGCGCGTGCTCGTCGGGCTTGCGATCGCCTTCGTCGGCGCGCTGTTCGTCACATTCGGCTCCGGCCATGCGATCCGCTTCGAACCGATGGCCTTGCTCGTGCTGGTGGCGGTGTTCGCGACGAGCATCTACTTCGTGTTCCAGAAGCCGCTGCTGCAGCGGACGACGCCGCTCGGCTTCACCGCCGCGAGCATCTTCGTCGGCACGCTCGGCCTGCTGCCATTCGGCCTGCACCTGCCGGAGAAACTCGCGCTCGCATCCGCTACGCAGGTCGCGAGCGCGGTCTGGCTCGGCGTCGGCCCGACCGTGCTCGGCTACATCGCATGGAGCTTCGCGCTGTCGCGCGCGCCGGTATCGGTCGTGTCGAGTTTCCTCTACGCGCAGCCCTTGATCGCCGGCGTACTCGCCTGGCTCTGGCTCGGCCAGACCATGGGCGCGCTCGCGATCGCGGGCGGCGCACTCACCCTCGTCGGCGTGCTGCTCACGGTGCGCGGCGGACCTGGGCCTGCGCCGGTGCAGACGCCGCTCCCGCTGCCGCGCCCGGCTTCGCCCGACCTCACCTGCGCGATCGCGCCGCACGGGCCGGCGATCCAGCTGCGCTGAGGTGGCGTCGTGGAAAAGCCTGGAACACGGAGTACACGGAGGACAAGCGATTCGATGCTTGCCCGTCCGCCCTATACGACGTCGCGGTGCCCAGTCGGGCGTGTAGGGCGGGTCGAGCGCGCAGCGCGAGTCCCGCCGCGGCAATGCGGCGGGGTGGAAAGCCCAAGCCTGGAAACATGGATCTTGCGCTTGGATCAACGGCTTCGGCGGCACGCGCTGCGCGCGTGCCGCCCTACACGACATCGTGGTACCCGGTGGAGCGTGTAGGGCGGGTCGAGCGCGCAGCGCGAGTCCCGCCG
>NZ_JBQCFP010000140.1:0-7818 GCF_051958935.1 Dokdonella sp.
GCGATCCGGTCCGCCGCCGTGTAGCCATACTGCGTGACCAATGTCGTACCGCTCGCCACTTGCGTCTTGCGCGTGACGTTGCCGCGCCGGTCGTAGCAGTACTTGGTGCTGCCAGTCGCGTCCGTCATCGTCGTCAGGCGCCCCTGCGGGAACGAGCCGCTGCAGCCGGTCGTCCCGTCGCCCTGGTCGTACGCATAGTCGACGTCGAGACTCGCCGTCGGATACGTAATGCCGGTGAGCCGATTCAACGCGTCGTACGCGTACGTGCTTGTCACCGACGGCGTGCGGTTGTCGGTCTGGCTGATGCGGTTGCCGGCCGCGTCGTAGGCGTAGTGCGTGTGGCCGGTATCCGGGCTGTCGAGATCGGTGAGGTTGTTCAGTCCGTCGTAGGTGTGTAGACGGTGTTGAGGCTATCCGGGTCGGTCACCTGGCGAAGGTTGTCGCGCGCATCATAGGTGTAGCTCGTGCTCGTGTTCTGCGTGGCCGTATCGGCGCCGGCGAGATTCTGGATCGTCTTCTTCAGGCGGTTGAGCGGGTCGTAGTCCTGCTGCGTGCGCACCGCGAGGCCGTCGTCCTTGAGCACGCGGTTGCCGTTGCGGTCGTAGCCGTCGACGATGTTGGTGCCGGCAATGCCCGCCGAGGTTTCGACCGCCACGTTCGCCGCATTGAGGACCTGGGTGAGCTGGCCGAGCTGGTTGTAGACGCGGCGCAGCTGGCGCTTCACAACAAGCGACGCATCCTTGACCTGTTCGACCTTGCGATTGCCCGCCGCATCGAGGCAGTCGGCGGTGCCGACACCGCCGGGGCAGTAGTCGATGCTGTTGGACAGGTTGTCGGTGATCTTGATGAGGCGGTGCGCGTCGTCGTACGTGTACTGGAGGTACGCGCCATCCGGCTGCGTCACCTTCGTCACGTTGCCGACCGCGTCGTAGTCGATGTGCAGGGTCGCGTCGCCTGCGCCCGGCGTGCCAACCGCGCTCTCGCGCACGCTGCGGTCGGTGAGCCAGCCGCGCGCGTGGTAGACGAAGTCGGTATAGGTGCCGTTCGCGTCCTTTACGCGCGTGACGCGGCCATTCTTGTCGTAGCTCACGTACTCGGTGACCTGGCCGAGTGCGTTGTTGGCCTTCCAGAGGTCGCCTTTGCGATAGGTGCACGCGCCACCGGACGCGCAGGTCGAGTCATCGGCCATCCGGTACGTATAGGTAGCAATGTCGTCGCCGCTCGCCATCCCGGCGTCGGTGGTCTGGCGTGCGCCGTTCACCGCAGTGACGAGGCCAACCAGAGGGCAGGCTCCGGCGGTGACGTCGGCGGACTCGCAATAGGACGTCAGCGTTTGGCGTACGCCTGCGGGGGTGTCTGTCGAGGATCCGCAGTAATAGCTGCTCGCTCCGCTAACCGCCGGGTCGACCTGACAGTACGCGATAGCCTGGCCACGCGTGTTGTATGCCCACTTCGTTTGTGTCTCGGCAATCCCCGTTGAGTTCTTGACGGCGCGCTGGTCCGGGACGTTGAAGCTTGCGTTCCAGATCGTCTCGGTCGTGCGCTTTGTCGCAGCGTTCGCGCCGCTCGCATTGGAGGCATCGACGCGTTTCGTTTCCAGGCCACGCGAGTTGTAGTCGTGGTCGGTGACCACCCCATTAAAATCCGTCGCCAGATCGACATTGCCATTACCATCATACGTGGTCGATGACGTTGCCACGACGGAGCTGCAGTTTGCTGTCGCGCACCGATCCGTGCCCGCATCCCGTACGACACCGTTGACTGCTACAAATTTGCGGCGCAACTTCTGGCCGAGTGATGTCAGAAGCTCGGTCGTCGATGTGGCCGAGTTATAAGAATGAAACGTGAAGCTCAGCAGGTCGGCATTGGCGCTCCCATGCCACTCCTTATAGGCACGACCGGCACTGTCGTACTGGTAGGTGGCGTAGCGGTCGCCCTTCTCGTCGACAATGCCGGTGAGCTGCTCTTTGTACGAGGTGTAAGCAGCAACGTTGACGGGCTCGTCGTATTTGTACTCACGCGTCGAGCCGTCGGGGCGATCCACGAATGCAACGAGGCCAAGGTTGACGGGACGAGAGGGAGCACCCGAGACGCTAGTGTCCAGCGTCTTGTATCGGATACCCAGGTGTTGTCCGTCCGCCGCGGTCACCTCGATGAGGTAGCCGTCGGCGTCGTAGCGAAACTGAAGCGAACGGCCTCGGGCATCCGTGACGAGAATCAGCAGGCCGCTCACGGGCGCGATGGACGGCGGCGTTGTTGCGTCGCTGTATGTCAGCGTAGACACCAGTCCATGTTGCTCGAGTGAAAGCCAGCGGCCAGCGGCGTCGTAGCGGTAGATGGAATTGTCTGCAGCAGTGTAGGTCCAACCCGTCCGCACGCCCCCGCTGATGACCTCCACCAGCGTTTCCGGCTTGTCCGGCCGCCCAAGCCAAGCGCCCCCAGAAAGGCGGAAGTGGCGGTAGTCCCCGTCGGGACGTGTGACGTAGGCGTACGTATCCTGTCCGATCAGGCCCGGCTCCACCACGACTGCGCTCTGCCAGCTGTGTCGCCATTTCGGCCCCAGCTCGCTCCGCGCCTTTTCCGTGTGAACCGAGGTACAAAACCCCGTACTCGAGTAGTAGCGCACGAATTCCAGCGGCGACGCCCCTTGTCGCGAGATATCCGTCTCTGCCTGCGCATTCTGGCCGCCAGCGCACTGTATTGGATTACCTGCAGGGCAGCCTTCTCGCTTCAAACGAAAGCAATAGCCGTCCTTGGGATCGGATGGGTTGTACTCCGTGAAATCCGGAGGACAGCGTACCCACCGCTGCCGCCAAGCGGTCGGCCCCGGCGTCATCCATTGCGGAGCGCAGGTAGATCCGCTCCAGTATCCAGTCCAGGATTCGTAGTCATGCCCGTAACTCTGCACCGTGCCGAGCTTCCATGAAATCCTTTCGCTCAGAGGCCCTACGAAGTCGGGACCCGAACATAGTGTCCCTGATTGCTTGGCTTGCCAGTTCGGCCTGACTCCGTCGTACAGAGACTCGGCATCGTCCGAGCATCCCCCGACTTGCGCCTGGGCATTGACCCAGCAGGGCGGATCGGAGCCGACGAATGTCGCTACTGCTGCATAGGCATACCACGGTCCGGTATCCGGCTCTACACACTCGGCCTGCCCCCCTTGTTGGAGACGGCATGCGAGATTGACCGTCTGGCCATTTGCGGGTACGGCGACAACAAGAGCGGTAAGCAGAGGAGGCGCGGCGAAGGATCTGGCGATGAACCGGACGACATTACTTACGCGCACCGCGGCTCTCCTCATTGACGAACTTGTTTTGCATCGCGTCGCGACTCTTCTAGACGCGGCATTGACAGCTGTCCGCCTGACGCCGGTACGCGCACAATACTCTTTATCCATTACTCCGCCAGAGTTCGCATGGCTCTTATGATACTTATTGCACACTTTTACCCGCAGGCCTGATCCCGATTGTCCGCATGGCATTGCATATCGCCCGCGTGACGTTCCGTGCATTGCCAGAAATCCGCGACCAGTCCTGGCACCGAGGTACTGGATATCGCACACCGATACCTCGCGATGCGCGCAAGCCCCCACCGCGTTAGGATGCCCGACCGCCGGCATCATCCGACCGCCCGCATGTCCGAACCCTGCGTCAACTGCTCCACACCCGTCCCCGGCCGCTACTGCCCCACCTGCGGCCAAAAACGCTTCGAACCCGCCGACCGCCGCTTCGGCCACCTGCTCGGCGAGTTCACGCACAGCCTCACCGACCTCGACGGGCGTGTCTGGCGTTCGCTGATTGCGTTGCTGTTCCGGCCCGGCTTGCTGTCGCTCGATTACAACGAGGGACGACGCGCGCGGTGGCTGTCGCCGGTTGCGTTGTTCTTCGCGATCAACGTGGTGTACTTCCTGTCGCCGTTGCACGGCGACTATGCGATGCAGTTCGACAAGCAGGTGTCGGGCCGCGTCGCGGCGGCGGCGGCCGAATCCGGCACCGACACCAGCGGCTACACGTGGGCGGGACAGGCGCACGCCGCGTTCACGGCGGCATGGGTCGATCGCGAAGCGTCCGCGCTCGACCCCGGCCACGACGGCGACGGCTACCGGAAGTTGCGCGAACGCTACGACGCACGCGCCGACGACGTGAGCAAGGCGCTGGTGATCCTGCACCTGCCGTTCGTCGCGCTCGCGCTACTGCTGATCTATGCCGACCGGCGCCTGTACTACGCCGAGCACTTCGTCGTGGCCATGCACTACTTCGCATTCGCGCTGGTCATGGTGACCGCGCTGGTGCACGTCTACACGCTGCTGCAGCGGCATGTGCCGTCATTCGCGACGGCCGTGCCGACGTCGGCGCTCGACTGGGCCGCGCGCTTCCTCTACGTGCTCTACGCCGTGCTTATGTTGCATCGCGCATATCGCACCGGCTGGTTGCGCGCCGTGCTGTCCGGCGCCGCGCTCATCGCGGCGATGGTCGCGGTAAATCTCTTCGTCTACCGGCCGGTGCAGTTCGCGGCCACCCTGTGGGTGGCGACGCGCTGAGCGCGACGTCGCGCGCAACGATCATGCTCGGCGAACAGCGCGATCGCGCCGCGCGACCCTCGCACGGCGAGGTGTCGCCTCGGTGCACTCCACTCCGCGACGTGGCCTCGACCCGCACGCGATCAAGGCGCGGACGAATCGAAGCCGTCGGTGAAGATGAGCGGCTCGTACGATCGCGCCTGGAACGCCCAGATGCCGATGCTGTTGCCGGCGTAGAACATCGCACCGCTCGGCCCGACGTGGGCGAGCAGGGTGCCGCCGACCGCGAGGTCAGGTCCTACGACGGGCGATCGCCCTTCGGGCCGATGCTCGGCGAGGTTCCACGTCTGCAGCTGATCGTCGACGGCGACGGCGATGCGGTCGGCATCGCCGGGGACCGCGGCGATCGCGTAGTACGCCGCATCCGGCATGATCATGCGATCCAGTTCACCGCCATGGGTCGCGTCGAGCACGACGACCGTCGGTGTGCCGAGATCGAGCACTGCGATGCGCCCATTCGGCAGCAACGCGGTCGATCGTCCGCCGACCGGCACGTTGTAGTCGACGGCATGGCTGACAAGGTCGATAGACCAAAGGCCGACCTGCGGAACCGAAACCACCAGATGCGGCGGGCCTCCGGCCACGGGGCGCAGGAACATGCTGGAGAGGCCCCAGAAAGGCGTGAGCTCGGGTGAAGTCCAGAGAACCGCCAGCGTGTCGGCGCGCAGCACGTGCACTTGCGTGCCCGGCCCGTTGTTGTTGGGACTCGGATCGCTGAGGAGCACGACCTCGTCGACGCCGTCGCCGTCGAGATCGGCGAGCAGCACGCGCTTGACGATGCGATCGGTCAGCGGCAACGGGACCCGCCGCAGCAATGCATGGCTGGCGCCGTCGAGGATATCGAGCACGGGCGTGTAGTGGCCATTCAGGGCATCGCGGCCCAGCACGACGATCTGTCTTCCCGCGCCGGGCTGCACATGCCCGATCGCGACGTCGAGCAACGGGTCGCTGCCGTTCGGTCCTCCGGGTTCGGCCGGAATAGCAGAACGCCACCGCAGCGCATGGGTGTCGAGATCGCGAATCGAGATGCGGCCGGCGTACCCGCCGACGCCCGGATAGCCGAGCGGTATATCCGCGAGCGAAACGAGTTCGTCGTCGCCGTCGGCGTCGGTATCGCCAATCAGGATACGATCGAACGGCCCGCCCTGCGGATCGACGGTGGACACCGAGGTTGCGAGATCGAGCGACCGCACGCCGATGCCGGCACCCTCGCGGGACGAGCCCAGCACGAGCACGCGCGCGGGCGCCGCGTCCACTTTCGCCACCGCAATGCGCGCCTCCAGGTACGGCAGCGCCACCTCCCCGCCGACCCGCATACCGTTGCCGTCGAGCCAGAAGCCACTGCCGTCGGTGGTCGCGACGAGCACGTCCATCACGCCGTCGCCGTCGCGATCGCCGAGCGCGATGTCGTTCGCCGACACGTCGAGCTTGCGCCAGCGCAGCGCCGGCGCGTCCGCGTCGAAAGCAATGACGCTGTGGTCCGCGCCGAGCACGACGAACTCCGGCGATGCGGAGCCGGCGATGTTGCCGACCAGCACCTTGCGTCCACCGGTGCCGGCCCACGACCACAGCAAATGGCCATCCGATACTGCGCGGATGTCGACGGTGGAGTAGCCCCCTACGACGAGACGGTCGGGCTGCGCACCTGTCGCCGGCACATGGGCGATCGAGTGCGAGGAATCCTGCACCCGCCATGCCGGCGATGTCGCCGCGCCACGGAACAGGCTGATCCCCAGATCGCCGCCGACCGCGACATCGAAATCATCGGCGGAGGCGATGCGGGTGAGCGCGACCGCGGTCACCTGGTCGTACGGAACGATCTGGCGCGTGGCGTGCCACGCGAGCGGGTTGCCCGCGAACACCTGGAGCGCGAGCCGGTTGACGCCACCGGCGAGATCACCGGCGACGACCACGACCGGCTCGGATGCCGCCGCGACATCGACGCCTCGCGCCACGACATGGCTGAGCACGGGCGGCGCGACCTGAGCCGTCGGCCCTGCCGCATCGCCCATGTAGCCGAGGGTGCTGAACCAGCTCGAGCTCATCGTGCTCGCCTGTCCGCCGAACATCATCGAGGCGCGCACGTCCGTCGCGCCGGGCCCCGGCGCGAAAGTGAATACGTTGGCTTCGTAGCCGCGATACGGCAATTCGACGGGCGCGGCGTCGTAACCGACATCCGCATTCGCCAGACCGGCCACCACGAGCATGAAGCCGCCCAGCAGGCCGGCAGCCCTTCTGCGGAATGTCATCACGAGCCCCCTGTTGCACGCCGACATCGTCGATGGCCGCGGCGCCCTGCGCGTGGCCGAGGTGTGCATTGTACCGTTTGCGGCTTCGTCGGCGTCGGGACGCGACGCATGGACGGGGATGCATGCGGTCGCCGCGAGGCCGATGGGCCACGGCGCCTCTCCAGCCGTCCAACACCCGGTGCTCATGGCAAGTCCTTCGCCTCGCCTTCCCCTTCCAGCCTGACCTCCTCGAGCGCCGGCCAGCGGATCGCCGGTTTTCCCATTGCGACGAGCTGCGCATCGACCTTCTTCACATCGCCGTCGCGCAGCGCCTGCCAGCGCTGCAGCAACGCAGCGAGGCGCGCGTCGTAGTCGGCCTGCACCGCGCGTTGCGCGGCGGTCGGGGCGCGGTCGGCGCCTTCCACGTCCGTATACACCGACGACAGCACGCCGCTCACGGTTGCGATACCCGGTTTGTCCGCGCCGGCGCCGGAGACGAGCGGCGTGGTCGCGTGGTAGAGCGCGTCGATCGGCTTGCGTGCGTCGCCCGCGAGCGCGCCGTCGCCCTTGCGCGCGGCGTCGAGTTGCGCGCGCAGCGCCTGCAACTCGCCGTAGGCGAGATACGCGCGTTCGAGAGAACCCGCAAGCTCGCGCGCGAACGCGAGCGACGCGTCCAGGCTGGCGGCGCTTGCGGGGTTGCGCGGATCGGCCTTCACCTCGAGCGGCGCGTGCAGCGTGGCGCCGTCGACGATGAGCGCGACGTCGTAGGTGCCGGGCGGCACCAGTACGCCTTGCGGCGTCAGCGCGGTGTCGCGGCCGTGCACGGCGGCGATGCTGTAGTCGTAGCTGATCGCGTGCGGGCGCGCGGTGCGCAGGTCCCAGGTGAAACGGTGCATGCCCGCGCCCGTCGCGGGCTTCGCGTCGGGCTTCACCCATTCCTCGGCGAAGTAGCGTTCGGCACTGCGCCACGGTGATACGGCATCGCTCGCGAAACGGCGCACGAGTGCGCCC
>NZ_JBQCFP010000141.1:0-29697 GCF_051958935.1 Dokdonella sp.
CTGAGGCGGCCGCATGGACGCGACAGAGGCGCCGATTCCCGAACTCCTGGGCGCACGCGTGCGCCTGCGCGCGCTCGCGCCGCGCGATACCGACGGCCTGTTCGCCTTGCATTCCGATGCACGGGTGATGCGCTACTGGAGTTTCCCCGCGTGGACCGGGCGCGCGGAGGCGATCGAGCACATCGAACGCATGCAGCGCGACCGCCGTGTGCGCGAGTTCTATCCGTGGGTCGCGACCTTGCCCGGCGACGATGCGCTCGTCGGCACCTGTTCGCTGTTCGGCGTCGACCGCGAACACAAGCGCGGCGTGATCGGCTATGCGCTGCTGCCGGCGTATTGGGGACGCGGGCTCGCCGGCGAGATGGTGCGCCTCGCGCTCGGCCACGCGTTCGACGATCTCGGGCTCGAGCGCATCGAGGCCGACATCGATCCCGACAACGTCGCCTCATGTCGCGTGGTCGAACGCGCGGGCTTCATCCGCGAAGGCACCCTGCGCGAACGCTGGCGCGTCGGCGGCGGCGTGCAGGACACGGCGATGTACGGGTTGTTGCGGCGCGAGTGGCGACGCGTGCTCGCCTGAATCGGTGCGCGGCGGCACGCGCGTGCGCGCGTACCGCCCTACGTGGATCGGCAGGTCTGGTTGCTCGGGGCCTATCCTATGGCCATGCGGGGCCGTCGAGCAGGCCCTGGCCGGCGACGCGCGTTTCGCCGTAGGCGCGCACGAGTTCGACCGACGGCGTGCCGCTGGCGTCCTCGATCGCGTCGACGAGCGCGCGAGCGTGGCTGATCAACCACACCTGGCTGCGCTTCGCCGCGGCGACGACCTGGCGCGCGAGTGGCCGCAGCAGGTCCGGATGCAGGCTCTGCTCGGGCTCGTTGAGCACGAGCAGTTCGGGTGGCCGCGGGCTCATGAGCGCGGCGAGCAGGCACAGGTACCGCAAGGTGCCGTCGGACAGTTCCGCCGCCGAGAGCGGACGCAGCAGGCCTTCGGTGCGCAGGCCGACCTGCAGGCGCGCGTCGCCGCCATCGAGGACCACGAGCGTTGAACCGGGGAACGCGTCCTCGATCGCCGCCTGCAGCGCGGGTCCGTCGCCGATCTCGAGGATCGTCTGCAGCGCCGCGGCGAGATCGCGGCCGTCGTGCGCGAGTGCACCGGTCTGCACGCTCACGCGCGGCTGGCGCAGCGGGCTCTCGGCGTCGGTGCGGAAGCCGTCGTAGAAGCGCCACGCGCGCAGCCGCTCGCGCAGCGCGAACAGCTCCGGGAAACGCTCGGGCTCACCGAGTTCGGCGAGCAGCGACTGGTTGCGCGCCGGCGCGAACGCGAGTCGCACCCACTTGCCGTCGGCGCCGCGTGCGCGCACGTCGAAGCCCTCGCGTTCTAGCCAGGTGTTGGACGGGCGTCGCGGCGGTTGCTGCCAGACGATTTCGTGCTTGATCTCGGGATCGAACGCGAAGCGCGACGCCGACGGTGTCGGAAGTCCGAGCGCAACTTCGTACGCGACGTCCTCCGCGGCGAAACCGAACGTCACGCGCAGGGGCGCCTTCTTCGCCGTGCCCTGGATCGGCCCGCCGCGCTTCGCCTGCTGGCGGATATCGCGCGGCCCGGCCCACTGCACCGACGGGATCCCGCCTTCGAGCGCGAGCGCTTCGGCGAGGCGGCCGTCGGCGGCCTGCGCGAGCAGGCGCAGTGCGCGATAGAGATTCGACTTGCCGCAGCCGTTTGCGCCGGTGACGACGGTGAGCGGCGTCAGCGCGAGCGTGAGGTCACGCAGCGAGCGGTAGTTGGAGACCGCGAACGTGTGCAGCATGCGGGCGATTGTAGCCGGCGCGGCGCACCGTCCCGTCGGTCGAAGGCGCGGAAAAAACCAAAGCCCCGGCAAGCCGGGGCTTCGTGGATCGCGGGGGGGGGCGAGCGCGAAGCGTGAGCCGCGCCGCAATGTCCCGCGCTGCGGCGGCACGCGCCGGGCGCGTACCGCCCTACGCGTTCGCGAACGCGAGCGTCATGTCGAGCATGCGGTTGGAGAAGCCCCACTCGTTGTCGTACCACGCGAGCACTTTCACGAGCGTGCCGCCCATGACCTGGGTCAGCGTGCTGTCGTAGACCGAGCTGTGCGGGTTGTGGTTGAAGTCGATCGACACGAGCGGCTTCGCATTGACCGCGAGCACGCCCTTGAGCGCGCCGTTGGCGGCTTCGGTGAGGGCGGCATCGATCTCTTCCTTCGTGGTCGCACGCGCGGCGACGAAGGAGAGGTCAACCACCGACACGTTGATCGTCGGCACGCGCATCGAGAAGCCCGTCAGCTTGCCGTTGAGTTCGGGCAGCACGAGGCCGACCGCGGCGGCGGCGCCGGTCTTGGTCGGGATCTGCGAATGCGTCGCGGAGCGCGCGCGGCGCAGGTCCGAATGATAGACGTCGGTGAGCACCTGGTCATTGGTGTAGGCGTGGATCGTCGTCATGAGGCCATGCACGATGCCGATCTTCTCGTGCAGCACCTTGGCGAGCGGCGCGAGGCAGTTGGTCGTGCACGAGGCGTTCGAGATGACCTCGTAGCTGCCCTTGAGGCCGTCGTGGTTGACACCGTAGACGAAGGTGCCGTCGACGTCCTTGTCGCCCGGCGCCGAGATGATCACCTTCTTCGCGCCGGCGGCGAGGTGCGCGCTCGCCTTCGCCTTGCTCGTGAACAGGCCCGTGCACTCGAGCACGATGTCGACGCCGAGGTCCTTCCACGGCAGCTTGGACGGATCGCGCTCGGCGCAGACCTTGATGCGGTCGCCATTGACGACGAGGTCGCCGCCTTCGACGCCGACTTCGCCCGGGAACTTGCCGTGCGCGGTGTCGTACTGGGTCAGGTGCGCGTTCGTCTCTGCATTGCCGAGGTCGTTGACCGCGACGATCCGGATTTCGTTCGTGCGCTTGGACTCATACAGCGCACGCAGCACGTTGCGGCCGATGCGGCCATAGCCATTGATCGCGACCTTGACTGCCATGGATCGATTCCTCGGGGACGAATGCGGAACGCGCATTTTACCGGCCCCGTGCCGGCAGGCACAGAGCCGCTTCCGAGGGAGCCATTGGGCGAACCCGGCCGGCAGGACGGGCTCAGCCGTCCTCGTCAGGCGGTCGTCGATCGGTACCTGGACGTCGCCGGCGACCGCGCGGCCAGTCGCCTTGGCCGGATTGAATCCATCATCGCCGCGATCGAGGCGTCTCCGAACACCGCGGCCGCTTCCGGCGGTTCGGCGCGAGCGACCGTCGCCGAGCGCCGGTGCCCGTCGGCACCGATCGACACGCAGTTCGACATGGCCCGACGGCCGCGCGGCGTTCGCGGCCGGCGGATACACCCACGCTCGCGCGACACGCGAACGGATGTCCCCGCTGGTGCGAAGCGTTCTTACACCCATTTACGCCACCGTCGGCGTATCCGTAACGTGCCGTGCGCTACGCTGCACCCGGTCACCGGGCCTGCACCCATGTCGAACCCTCCCGTCATCCACAGCTTCCATCACGCGACCAGCGGCACCTGGACGCATGTCGTCGCCGATCCGGCGAGCGGGCGCGCGGCGATCATCGATCCGGTGCTCGATTTCGACGTCGCGTCCGGGCGCGTCGGCACGCAGCCGGCGAACGAACTGCTCGCGCGCATCGGCGAACTCGGTCTCCTCGTCGTGGCGATCCTCGAGACGCACGCGCACGCCGACCACCTGTCCGCGGGCGCGTGGCTGCGCGACAGCCTCGGCGTGCCGCTCGCGATCGGCGCAGGCATCATCGAAGTGCAGCGCACGTTCAAGCGCCTGCTTGCGCTCGGCGACCATTTTGCCGCGGACGGCCGCGCGTTCGATCGACTGCTGCGCGATGGCGACGTGATCCCGCTCGGCACGCTCGGGATCCGCGTCATCGCCACGCCCGGTCATACGCCCGACAGCGTCGCCTACCTCGTCGGCGATGCCCTTTTCGTCGGCGACACGATTTTCGCGCCCGCTGCAGGGACGGCCCGCTGCGATTTTCCCGATGGCAGCGCCTCGACGCTGTATCGCTCGATCCGGCGCCTGTATGAATTGCCCGACGCGACGCGCGTGTTCCTGTGCCACGACTATCCGGCGGAGGGCGCGTCGCCGACCGCGCAGACGAGCATCGGCGAGGAGAAGGCAGCCAACATCCAGCTGCGGGGCGACACCCGCGAAGACGACTACGTCCTCGTGCGCGAACGACGCGACGCGACGCTCGCCGCGCCGAGACTGCTGTGGCCGGCGATCCAGTTCAACATCCGCGGCGGGCGGCTGCCGCCGGCGGATACGCTCGGTCGTCGCCATTTCAGGCTGCCCGTGTTCCTCGATGCGGGCTGACGCGTGCGGCATAGCGCTCACGCTGCTGCTCGCGCTCGCACCGCTGCACGCGTTTGCCTGGGGCCCGACCGGCCATCGCGTCGTCGCCGCGCTCGCCGAGCGCGAACTCTCCGCAACGACGCGTGTGGCGTTGCGGCCGCTGCTCGCGCGGTCGCACGCGCAGGCACTCGCCGACGTCGCGACCTGGGCCGACGACCTGCGCGACGATCGCCGCCGAAGCGCGCTCTGGCACGCGACGTCGAAACTTCACTTCGTGAACTTCGCCGACGGGTCCTGCCACTACGACGCCCATCGCGACTGCCCCGGCGGGCGCTGCGCCGTCGCGGCGATCGAGCGCTATGCCGACGTGCTCGGCGATCGCAAACGCGACATCGACGAGCGCGCCGAGGCGCTGCGCATGCTCGTGCACCTCGTCGCCGACGTGCACCAGCCTTTGCATGCGGGTTACCGGCGCGACGCGGGTGGCAACCGCCATCAGGTCCGCATCGACGGCGCGGATCGGGGCACGAACCTGCATGCGCTATGGGATACACCCGTGCTGGGTGAGCACCACGGTGGCTGGCGGAAACGCCTCGCGGACCTAGGCCGCGCGCCGCTCCCTGGCGCAACGGGCAGCGCCCGCGAGTGGGCCGAGGAATCGTGCCGCATGACCCGCGATGCGGGCCTCTACCCGCCGCGTCATCGCGTCGATGCGGCCTATCTCGCACGCGCAAGACCGCTCGCCGAGCGGCGTCTACGCTACGCCGCGGCGCGCCTGGCCGATTTGCTGAACCGCTCGCTCGGCTCGCGCCGATAACCGTTTTTCGCGTCGGATCAAAGGGTTGGGGCGTCATGAATGAATTCTAAACCGCCCAGTATTGAAATCGACGGGCTGAATCCCATCTATACGCACGCCGCCGACGGGATGAACCCCGAAGCGACGGGAAGCATCGAATGAACCGGGCCGCCGCGCCCCGCGGACAGCCCACCCCCAACAAGTTGGAGCCACATCATGAAGAACACCCTGCTCGCCCTTGCCCTCGCGACGGCCGGTTTGGCCGCCCTCCCGGCCCACGCCGCCGATACCAATGGCTGGTTCATCAACGGCAACGTCGGCCAGTCCAACCTCGACAAGGGCGTGTACGACGACGACGACACCGCGTTCGGCGCGAACATCGGCTATCGCTGGGCGCTCGCGCCGAACTTCCTGTTCGGCGTCGAAGGCGGCTATACCGACCTCGGCAGCTTCTCGCCGAAGGGCAACCCGACGGGCTTCGGCGATGCCGAAATCAAGGGCTGGAACCTCGGCGTCAACGGTCACTTCAACATCAACGACAACTGGTACCTGAGCGGCCGCGCCGGCTTCTTCCGCGCCGACCTCCAGGGCACCTACGGTCCGCTTGCGACGCCGGTCGCGGTCGACGACCACAGCAACAAGTGGTACGCGGGCGCCGGCTTCGGTTACGACTTCAGCAACAACTTCAGCGTCGGCCTCAACTACGACTACTACAAGGCCGAGAAGAACGGCCTCAAGTTCGACCCGGACATCGTCTCGGTCAGCGCCGAGTACCGCTTCTGATCCAGCTCTCCGACGGGAGTACAACGGCACGGACGCCGTCACAGCCGACCGGCCCGCTAAAGCGGGCCGGTTTTTTTGTTTGATTCGTGCGTTCGTCCGTGATGCGGAGAATACGCACTGATGCGTGCGGGCAACGGCTTGCGCTGTCCGGAGTGGCCATCCATGGCCGCATTCGCCGCATCAAGCACGCTCCGCCGGCCGCACGGCTCAGGGCTCCGCAAGACGCGTGATCGTCGGCTCGGGTGCCGCGGGGCCCGGGGCCGCGCTCGGTGCCGATGCCGGCACGCAGACGAGGGTCAGGCGCACCGTGATGGCGGCGGCGCTCGTGTTGGAGTAGATCCAGCGCCATGCATTCGCCGAACCCGGATTGCTTTCGCGCAGGACGAGCGAGAGATCGTTGACAGTCGGCTGGCCGATGCCGCCGCCGATGACGAGTCCACCGTTCGGACATGCGAGGCCGCCTACGTATGAGGCGTTCGCGTCGGCGGTCGTATCAACCGAAAACTGGTAGGGCGGCAGCGACGGACCCGGCGGGCCGCTGGCACCTTGCGGTCCCGTGGCGCCCTGCGGTCCGGTTGCACCTTGCGGCCCCGTTGCACCCTGCGGTCCGGGATCGCCTTGCGGCCCGGTCGCGCCCTGCGGCCCGGGATCGCCTTGCGGCCCCGCCGGACCGGGATTGCCGCTCAGCGCGTATTGCGCGACCGGCGTCGTCGCGATCGCTTGCCGCGGCGACAGCGACTGGCCGTTCACGTTCACGTCGAGCCACAACTGGTTGCCGCTGAACACGCCCGGGAATGCGAGCGACACCGTGAACAGGCCGTCGACGACCGGGAACTGCGTCTCCGACTGCGGCGTGCCGACGACATTGCCGGCGGTATCGGCGTCGTACAGCGTGAAGACGAAATCGTACGCGCCATTGGCGGGCTGGCCGTTCTGCGCGAGCCGCCCCTGATACGTGAAATCGGGCAGCTGCGCGGTTTGCGCGACGGCGGCACCGCCGTGCGCCAGCGCCCCGAGCGCAATGACGCAGCTCAGCAGCCATGGCATCGCCGGCCGCGCGCGCGTGAAGCGGGGGCACGGTCTCGCCGTGCGTCCATGAAAGGAAGCCATCATTTCTCTCCTGTAGCCGGCGGCGATCGGTCCGCGGTGGGCCTCCGCCGGGGGGCCGCCGCTCGATCCATCAAGCGCAGGAAGGCGTGCGCGCATATCACGCGCGCGGTGCGACGCGCGATCAGCGCCAGCGCGCGAGTTCGTGACGCAGGGGCGCGGTGTCGGCGAACGTCGACTCGATCATCGCGCGCAGCGACTGCGCCAGCGCGCGCGCCTCGGTTTCGCGACCGGCGTCCGCCAGCGTCGCGGCATAGGCGAGCGCGAACTCCGCGACGTACGGATGCGCGTCGCCGTATTTCGCGCGCACGAGATCGAACGCACTGCGACGGTGCGTCAGCACCGAATCCTGATCGCCGGCCGCCAGTGCGACGCCGGCCTCGAGCGCTTCACGCCGCGCCTGGACGAGCGGCGTGAGCGTCGCGCGCGAATGCAGCAGCGCCTGCACGGTCTTCGCCGCGTCCGCGGTCCGGCCGGATGCGAGCTGCCATTCGCCGAGCACGAGTTCGCATTTTGCAGTGTTCACGTCGTCCTCGCCGAAATGCGCGCGCGTGCCTTCGAGCGCGCGCTCCACCACCGGCTGCGCCGCGCGCAGCTTTCCCGCGCGTACGAGCACGCGCGCGAGGTTGTGTTCGGCGCGCAGCACGAGGCGGTCCCCGTCGGGCAGGGTGCGCCGGCGGGTTTGGAGCGATTCCTCGTACAGCGGTATCGCCGCTGCGTAGTCGCCCTGGTCCTCGTACGCAGTCGCGAGGTTGTTCAGCGGCACCGCGTAGGCCGCGCTGTCCTTGCCGGAGACCTCGGCGTGGATGCGCAGGGCTTCGCGGTAGCGCGCGATCGCCTCCTCGAAGCGGCCGAGGTCCTGCAAGGTGTAGCCGAGCACGTTGCGCGCATCGGCCGATTTCGCGCTGCGCTCGCCGTACAGTTCGTCGCACAGCTGCATGTTGCGCTCGAACAGCGCGACCGCCGTTGCGGGTTGCCCGGAATCGGACAGTGCGCGTGCGTAGCCCTGCAGCGAGATCTGGTAGTCCGGATGGCGTTCGCCGAACTGCGTGCGCTTGATCGCGAGCGCCTCGCGGTAGTAGTCGAGCGCATGCGCGTAATCGCCGCGCTTCGCGGCGAGCAGGCCGAGGTTGTGCAGTGACGATGCGACGCCGTCGCCCGGCACGTCGACCGGCAGCGTGCGCCGCAGCTCCAGCCCCTTGCGCAGCGCCGAATCGGCTTCCTCGTAGCGATCCTGCGCTTCGAAGGCGAGGCCGAGCGTGTTCCAGGAATCGGCGAGCGCGCGCACATCGTCGGGCGCATGTTCGGTGCGCAGCGCGAGCGCGCGCCGGGCGGCCGCCTCGACCTCCGGCGCGGGATACGCACTGTTCGCGTAGACGACCGCGAGCTGGCTCAGTGCTTCGGCGGCCTTGAGCGGCTCGCCGACACGGGGATCGAGGTAGAGGTCGGCCGCGGCGCGGAACAGGGCGATGCTCGGCGTGGGCTGGCCCAGATGCCGGTACGCCGTCGCGAGCGTGTCGAGCAGGTGCGCCTTGACCTGCGGCGCGTCGTCGAGTTCGCGCTCGATGCGCGCTGCACCCTCGTCGAGCACTTCACGCGCGGTGATGTCGCGATGCTCCGCATTGACGCGCGGATTGGACGTGTCGAACACCGAGACGAGGAAATCGCTGACGCGCTCGGCGGTGGCCGCCTGGCGCTTCGCCTCCTGTTCGGCGGCGCGCGCACGCGCATTCTCGAGCGCGAGGCGCCAGGTGAACGCGGCGAGCACGAGCAGCGCGCACGCCGCGGCGAGTGCGACCGGCCAATGCCGGCGCAGCAGGCGCGCGGCGCGGTAGTGCAACGTCGGCGCGCGCGCGTGCACCGGGCGATGCTCGAGGAAGCGCTGCACGTCGTCGCCGAGTTCCTGTGCCGATGCGTAGCGCGACACGGCCTGCGCCGCGGTCGCGCGCAAGACGATCGCGTCGAGATCGCCGGCCAGGCGGCCGCGCCAGGGGACGTCGCCGGCGAGCTCGCTCGGGCGAACGCTCGCCTCGGCCAGGTTCGCGACCGTGCGGTCCGCGACATCGACGCGCGCCTTGCGCCCGGTCACGAGTTCGAACAGCACGAGTCCGAGGGCGTAGACGTCGCTCGCGGTGGTGAGCGTCTCGCCGGCGAGTTGCTCCGGGCTCGCGTAGCCGGGCGTGAAATAGCCGTCCGCCTCGGCCGCCCGCGGGCGATCGAGCGCGCGCGCGATGCCGAAGTCGAGCAGTACCGGCGTGCCGTCGACACGCACGAGCACATTCGACGGCTTGAGGTCGCAATGCACGATGAGGCGCTGGTGGGCGAACTGCACGGCCTCGCAGACCGCGCGGAACAGCGCGAGGCGCGCCCGCAGGTCGAGCCGATGCGCCGTGCAGTAGACGTCGATCGGCTCGCCCTCGACGTGCTCCATGACGAGGTACGGCTGGCCGCCGGGCGTCGCACCGCCGTCGAGCAGGCGCGCGATATGCGGGTGCTGCAAGGTCGCAAGGAACTGCCGCTCGCGCGCGAAATGGACGAGCGCGTCGCTGCCGGGCATGCCGCGGATCAGTTTGATCGCCGCCTGTTGCTCGAAATGGCCGTCGGCGCGCTCGGCGAGGTGGACCGCACCCATGCCGCCGCTGCCGAGGCGGCGCAGCAGGCGCCATGCGCCGAGCCGGTCGCCTTCGGCGAGTTCGGTTTCCGGCAGCGCCCCGAGCACGCGCATCACCGGTGCGCGCAGCTGGGTATCGCCGCCTTCGCTGTCGATCAGCGATTCGACCTCGCGGATCGTCGCTGCGGCGGCACGCTCGTGTTCGTAAACGCGCTGGCGCTCGCCGGGCGGAAGGTCGCAGGCGAGGTCGAACAGGCGACGCACTTCGGCGAAATCCGTGTGCGCCGCCGGCGTCACGCCGCGAGCTCCCGATTGAGCCAGGCGCGCGCGAAGCGCATGTCGCGTGCGACGGTCGGCACCGACACGCCGACGGCGGCGGCGATCTCGTCCTGTTCCATGCCGGCGAAGCAGCTCATCTCCATCACGCGCGCGGCGCGGGCGTCATGGTCGGCGAGCCGCGTGAGCGCCTGGTCCAGCGCGAGCAGGTCGAGCACGCCGCCTGCCTCGCTCGCGCCTTCGGCCGTCGCGCCGAGCGTCACGTGCAGTGCGCCGCCCCCGCGCTTGGCCGCCTGCCGCGCACGCGCGTGGTCGATGAGGATCGAGCGCATGTGCAGCGCCGCGATACCGAGGAAGTGCGCACGGCTGACGAAGTCGGTGTCGTTGCCGAGCATGCGCAGCAACGCTTCGTGCACGAGGGCGGTCGGGTTGAGCGTCTGTTCGCGTTCACCGCGCAGGCGCTGCACGGCACTGCGCCGCAACGCTTCGTAGATACGCGGCATTGCGACCGCGAGTGCATCGCGATCGCCGCGATGCCAGGCGTGCAGCAGCTGCGTGATGTCCGGTTCCACCGCGCCCCCTCGGCCCGCGTCGAACGGGCAATGTAGGCAGCGGATCGGCATCGTGCAACCTGCCCGCGCAACGCAGTCGCCCGGCGTACGGGGGCACGCCGGGCGATGCGGCCGCGCGCGGTGCGCGAGGCGGACGCTAGGCGCAGTCGATCGCCTGGATCGGCTGGATCGGCGTCGCGTTGAGGATGAGGTCCCAGCGCCCGGCGCCGCTGTTCCACTGGTAGTACTGGTTGGACGTCGCGCTCACGCCGACGAAACCGAAGCCCGACTGGCCGATCATGCTGCACAGCCTGGCGCGGCTGGAGAGATCCGAGTTGATCGGCACGCCGTTCAGGCGCGCGTCGAAGCACTGGTTGTTGCCCGAGAGATGGCCCGGGTCACAGGTGAGGATGTAGCCGCCGATGTATTGCAACGCGGTGAAATTGCCGTTGGGCGGGATGGTCGGCGCCGCGGCACCGTTGCAGATATAGCGGTTCTGCGCGGCGTTGACTTCGCCGGCGTCGAGGACGCCGTTGCGGTTCGTATCGAGGCCGACGCGCACGAGCGTGCCGCCTGCGGCGCAATTGGCACCCGACGGCTCCGCCGAGGTTGCAAGCAGGGTGTTGAAACCATCGGCTCCGGCAGCGCCCGCGATGCCTTGTGGGCCCTGCATGCCTTGCGGACCCTGCGCACCGGTCGCTCCAGGCACGCCCTGCGGGCCGCTCGGGCCTTCCGGGCCCGTCGGGCCCATCGCTCCGGCCGGCCCCGCGGGACCTGCCGGGCCCGGCTCGCCTTGTGCGCCTGCGGGTCCCGGCTCACCCTGTGGCCCGGTCGCACCGGCGGGTCCCGGATTGCCGCTGAGTGCATATTGCGCGACCGGCGTCGTGGTCACGGCTTGGCGCGGCAGCAGTGCCTGTCCGTTGACGCTGACCTCGAGCCAGGTCTGGTTGCCGCTGAACACACCCGGGAATGCGAGCGAGACGGTGAACACGCCGTCGACGACCGGGAACTGCGATTCGAGCTGCGGGGCGCCGAGCGCATTGCCGCCGCTCGCCGCATCGTAGAGCGTGAACGAGAGATCGTACGAACCGTTGGCCGGCTGGCCGTCCTGGGCGAGCCGCCCCTGGTACGTGAAATCCGGCAGTTGCGCGACTTGCGCCTGCGCGCCCGTTCCGATGAGTCCTGCAAGGATCGCCGCGAGGCGGCGGGCAATGATCGGGCTCACGGGGTGCACCTCTCGAACGACGAGCGGAACAGCTGGTCGGGGCGTTCGACCGGTGCGGCCCAGAAGCCCGAGACGAGCGCGACGCCGTTGCCGGTCGCGACGCCCGCCGTGGGCTCGCCGATCGTGGCGGACACATCGAAGCACGCGCTCGAGGCGCGGCTGACGCCGCCGCTCGCGATCACTGCGCCCTGCAACGTGAAGCCACCGCCTGCGGGTGCGGCAAACGCGGTGGATGCGGCGAGCGCGACAGCCCAAGCGGTCGCCGGCACGCGGCTGCGCCTCGCAAATGATTGGATATCCATCGAACCTCCTGATGCGGACGTGATGAACGGCCCCATGCCGCCCCTGTCATCGGCCCCATCGGTGAAGGCGCAAGAACGGATGCGCGGATATCACGCCGGCTCGCGCGTGCATCGAAGTGCCGCGCTCGCGGGGCGTCCGGATGTCAAGGTGCCGGGGCGAACGCCGACGCATCCAAGCCGTCGGCGAAAATCGCGTCCTTCCAGCCGCCGCGCAGCTCCCAGCGCGATTCGGCGAATACGGGCGCGTAGGACCGCAACTCGGGCACGATCACGACATCGAAGTCGACGGTACCGGGAGGCACGTCGAGCAGTGCCTCCTGCTGGTGCCAGCGCCGCGAGGGATCGGCCGGTGCCGGCCCGAACCCGCCCGCGGCGACGCCGTTGACGAAGATCGCCGCGGCCGCGGAGCCGGCCTGTTCGCCCGGCGTGCCGGTGCCGGCGTCGAACGTGCGTCGCAGCCGCAGCGGTCGTCGTGCATCGGCGACATGGAAGCGGAAACGGCTCGAACCGCCGGTCGAGCGGCAGGCGAGCGCGCTGCGGACGGTCGGCGGCTCGTCCTCGAAGCGCGCCGCGAGCGGGGCGCAGCTCGCTGTCGCCGGAGCTTCGTACGCGTGCGCGGCCGCGGCGGGCGCATCGCCGATTTCGAATGCGTCGTAGTCGACCAGGGCGGGCGTGTCCCGGCGGTACGCGTACACCATGCTGCGCACGCAGGTCGGTACCGCGGCCGAAGGCGCGTAGCCGACTTCCTGCTCGAGCTTCACGGAGCTCGTGTAGGTGAGCGGCGCGGTCGGCATGAGGCGATAGGCCGCCGTGCTGCCGCTGCCGTCGGCATCGACCCGCGTCGCGCCCGCGAGTGCTCCGGCGAATGCGCCACGGTCGAAATAGAAGCCGCCGCCGAAGAAGTCCTCGATGCCGGTGCCATACCACGCGGGATCCGCCGCGCCGTCGACCTGGGCGCGCTCGTCACCTTCGAGATAGCCGCGCGTCGGCGCGCCGTCCGCGCGATAGCGTGCCGCGACACCGACGATCTTGCCGGCACCGGTCGCGCGATCGAGCACGAGCGTGGCCGCTGCGCTGCAGGCATCGAGGAGATGCGCATCGAAACGCCCCGCCTGCGCGGGTACGGGCGTCGCGTCGAACGCCAGCGCACTGTCGATCGACAGCGCCTCCGGCAACCCGGCGTCGGCGACGAGTTCGATCGCGAGTGCATCGACGAACGGCATCGGGAACCACGCGTAGAGCCAGCCGCCTGCGTCCTCGCCGACGAACACGCCGCGCGCCGGGACCTGTGCGTCCGCAGGCGAGGCAAAGAAGTCCTCGAGCGGCGCATCGACCGCGATGGCGCCATCGATGGTCACGCGCATGCCGACGCGCGCGTACGCTGCGCGTGGCAGGCGCAGGCGCAGGCCGCGCAACCAGCCGGGTCCATTGCGCGCCGCGAGCGTCGCACTGCCGCCGGGTGCGAGCACGGTGGTCGCGGCCTGCGGCTCGAGCATCGCGTTCCATGGATCGTCGCCGGCGTGTGCGAGGAACGCGCGCCATGCCGGTTCGTCATGGCCGGCGACGAAGCTCGTCACCGGCGTGCCGGGAACGAGGCGATGATGCTGCAACTGGAACCAGAGCAGGCGCTGGGCATTGCCCGTGCATGGATTGACGCCATTTGCTTGCGCGCCCGCGAGCGTGACGCGCAACGAGTGCGCGTAAGCGACCGGTACATGACTGACGTAGCCGCCACTCGACGCGACGCGATCGAGCGCGAGCGGCGGCGTGAATGGCGCGGTCGATCCGTCGAACAGCGCAGCGAGCGGCAGGTCGAGCGCCGCGGTGGCCGCGCCATCGAGGTACATGCGCACGCGGATCGCCGGGTCGATGCAGCCGGACGTCCCGAACCCACTCGTCAGCCAGAATCGCGTCAACGCGCCCGGGCCGCGTTCGTCGAGCACGACGACCTCGTCGCCGTCGCGATGGAGCCAGCGCAGCGGATACGGGTTCGCGCCCGCGCCTTCGCCGCCCGCGTTGCTGCGATCATAGCGGCAGCCGTCGAGGCAGTGGCTCGATCGCTCGAGCACGCTGTCGCCGGCGTCGATCGCGGCGAGCCGATCGGGCGACTCCCAGACCTCCCACGGCAGGCCGGCGGCGCGGGCCATACTGGCGGCGGCGCCATACACGAGTGCGGCGAGGCGGCGCCGCATCGCCTTGTCAATCGCGCTCGGGATACAGCGCGGGCAGCGCGTCGTCGCCGCGTACGCCGACGTCATCGACGCGCCAACGCAGGCCGCCGCGGAACGCGCGTTGCAGGCGGGCGGCGATGCCGTCCGCGGTTTCGCCGCCGGCGTAGCGTGTGCGCTGCAATTCGGCCAGCAGTTCACGTTGGGCCGGATCGGCGAGTCGTACAGCGAGCTGGCCGAGGTTGTGGACGTCGCTGCGTTCGTTGCGTGCCCAGGCGACCAGTGCGCGTTCCGCGCCGGCGAGATCGCCGAGCGCGCACGCGCGCAGGAAGTCCGCGCGTGGCACCGTCGATGCCGGCGCCACCGTGTCGCGCGTGACGCCGGCCGGTGCCCGCGCGAAACGTCGCGACAGCCACCAGGCGGCGAGGGTCGCGAGCCAGAGGACGCATGCCGTCGCCGCAAGCATCTTCCAGAGGCGCACGTGCAGGTCCGGCTCGGATGCGGGTGCAACGGCCGGTGCAGCGGCCGCCGACACCGGCGCGACGGCGGTCGCGGACGCGCCGGCCGCGGCGCCCTGCGCCGCCGGCAGCACGGTGATCGTGCGTGGCGGCAGCGTCGCGGTCTCGATGCGATCGTGCCCCGTGTCCCACCAGTGCACGCTGATGCCGGGCACGGTCAGCGTACCGGCGCGATGCGGCACGAAGGCGAACTTGCGCACGCGCTCGCCGTAGAGCCATTCGCCGTCGTCGCGCGTGCGCGTGTCGGCCTTGTCTGGATAGATCTCGGCGCCCTGCGGCGCGGCCAGCTCGAGTTCCGGCAACTGCTCGTAGCCGAGCCCCTGTGCCTGCAGGCGGATCGTGCGCGTGATCGGCTCGCCGACATGCACTTGCGACGGTGGCTCGCCTTCGTCCTTGAGCAGCAGCGAGGCGGCGGGCAACCAGGCGCCGTCGGTCCATGTCGCCGGCTTCGCGCGCACGTCCAGGTGCACCGCGTCCGAGCGCGCACTCACGCTGCGGCCGCGGCCGAAGAACGCCGCGGGGTCCGCGGCATCGAGCACGGTGCCGCGAAACGCGAGCGCGGGAATGTCGATCGCACCGCTACGCTCGGGCGTGAGCGCGTAATGCCGCTCGAGCACATGGTAGCGGCGCGTGCCGACCGTCGCGACGTACGACTTGTCCTGGCCGAGGCGCTGCGCGGTGAGCCCGTCAGCCTTCGGCTCGGCCAGGTTGCCGTCGGTGAGATCGAACGCGAAATAGAGCTTGACCGTGTAGCGCACCTGTTGCTGCACGTACGGGTCGAGCGGCTCGGCGCTGGCCTCGAGGAAGATGTCGCCACCGGCCTGCTGGGCGGCGGTCGGCGCCGGCAGCACGGTGAGGCGGATCGGCGCGGTCTGCGCGCCGCCGACCTGCAGCGGCGCGATAGTGATCGCGCCATCGTGCTTGGGTTCGAGGCCGATCGCCCACAACGTCTTCGCGCTGCGCGCGCCGTTGCTGATGTTGACCTGCTGGCCCGACTGCGTGCCGAGTACGTTGAAGTCCTTCGCAAGCGCGGAAAAATCCGGCTGCGCGGCGCCGACCGCGTCGGTCTCGACGTTCAACGTGACGGTTTCGCCAAGGTGCATGCTGTCGCGATCGAGCCACGCGCGCACGGCGGGCTTGTCGTCGGCCCACGCCGCGGCTGCCGCCAGCATGATCAGCGTGAGCACGAGGCGCGTGCACCACCGCAATGCGAGTGCGTTCATCCGCCGTCTCCTCCTCGTTGCTGGCGGCGCTGGTATTCGAGCTGGAACTTGCGACGCAGCAGGCCACCCGGATCGTCGGGCACGCGCTCGAGCCAGTGTTCGAGTGCCTGGCGCTTCTCGCGCGTGGCGTCGTCTTCGGGCGCTTCCTGCACGGAGCCCGCGGGATCTCCCGACGCCGCATCCTTGCCCGGATCGGCGAGCGCGCGATCGACCGCCTGCTTCAACGCCTGCTGCTGCTGCGCATCGGGCTTCTGCTCGCCGGCCTCGCCGTTGCGGCCGCTCGCATCATGCTGCTGGCCACCCCGCTGGGCGGAATCCTGCGCGCCCTTCTCATCCGGGGACTGACCCTGATCGTCCTGGCGCGATTCGCCTGGCTGCGCCTGGTCGCCCTGCTGCTCGCCCTGCTCGCCATCCCGGGTGTCGCGATCGTTCTGCCGGCCGTCCTGCTTGTTCGCGTCATTGCCCGGCTCGTCCTGCCCATCCTGTTTCTGTTCGCCGCCTTCGGGCTTCGACGCACCACCCTGCTGCGACGCGCGGCCGTCCTGCGACGGATCGTCGCCGTCGTGTGGTTGCTGCTGGCCCTGACTGGAATCCTCCTGCTTGCGCCGGTGCATGAAGTCTTCGACCGCCTTGCGGTTCGCTTCTGCATCGGCCATGCCCGGTTCGCGCTTCAGCGCTTCGTCGTATGCGGCAATCGCTTCTTCGTAGCGGCCGAGTTTGGCCAGCGCGTTGCCGCGGTTGTAGGCCGCGTCGGCACCGGCGGCCTGCGCATAGGCGCTCTCGGCGGCAGCGAAATCGCCGCTGCGGTAGGCGGCGCCGCCGCGCCATTCGGGTGTCGGTGCGAGTTCGGCCGCGCGCTTGGCGTCGCCGGCGGCGAGCGCGGCCGCAGCCTGCTGGTCGGCACGCTGCCAGAGGTCCTGCAACGAAGCGGCCCGCGCGCGCGGCGACGGCATCAGCGCGGCGAGCGCGAGCACCATGAGCCAGCCACGGCGGAACGAGGCGAGCGCGAGCGGCAGCAATGCGAGCAGCAGCCACGGGCCACGATCGCGCCAGCGCGCGCTCGCCGCTTCGCCGTCGGTGCGGCCGGCGCGCGCATCGACGTCGACCGTCGGCGCGAGCACCGTGTCGAGATCGCCGGCGTCCGCGGCGAGCGTCGCGTAGCGCCCGCCGCCTGCAGCGGCGACCGCACGCAGGCCCGCTTCGTCGAGACGCGAGATCACCACGTTGCCGTCGTCGTCCTTCAGGAAATCGCCCTGCGCGAGCGCGACCGGTGCGCCGGCGCCGGTGCCGACGCCGATCACCGAGACGTCGAATCCGTGCGTGTGCGCGCGGCGAGCCGCTGCGGTCGCATCATGGCTCACGCTGTCGGCGAGCAGCACGATTTCGCCGCGATGCAACCCCGCCTGCTCGATCAATCCGGCCGCGGCGTCGATCGCGCGGCCGGTCGCATTGCCGATCACCGGCATCGTGGTGGGATCGAGCGCGTCGACGAGGTTGCGCACGGTCTCGACGTCGTCGGTGAGCGGCGCGGCGACGAACGCGTCGCCTGCGTAGGCGAGCAGCGCCGTCTGGTAGTCGCGACTGCGCGAAAGGATGTCGTCGAGCTTGTAGCGAGCGCGTTCGAGCCGGCTCGGCTTGACGTCCTGCGCGCCCATGCTCGGCGCGAGTTCGAGCACGAGCACGCGCGCGGCCTGGGTGCGGTACAGCGGCATCGGCTCGCGCTCCCAGGCGGGACCGGCGAGCGCGAGGCACGCCAGCACCCACAGCGACGCCGCGAGCAGGAGACCGCCGCGCGCGCTGCCCCCGTCGACACGCTCGAGCAGGTGCGGCAACAGGTGCGCATCGACCGCGCCGCGCCACGCGCCCGCGTCGGTACGGCCGTGCCGCCACGCGTACCAGCACAGCGGCAACGCGAGCAACAGCAGCAACGCGGCCGGGCGCAGGAAGTGGAATTCGGCGAGCGTGCTCATGCAGGCACCCCGCCGCGGAATGCGCGCAGGCGCCATGCCGGGACGGCGAATGCGAGCGCCGCCGCCGCGAACGCGGCAGCGAGCGGCATCCAGTACCACTCGTCGACCGGGCGCAGGCTCTGCTTGGCATCGGCCGCTGGCTCGAGCTTGTCGATCGTGCGGTAGACGTCGGCGAGCTCCTCGCTGTTGCGCGCGCGGAAGTAACGCCCGCCGGTGCGCTCGGACATCTTCGTCAGCATCGCCTCGTCGAGGTCGGCCGACGGATTGACCATGCGGCTGCCGAAAAGGCTGTCGACGCGCATCTGCTCGGCGCCGATGCCGATCGTGTAGATGCGCACCTGGTTCGCCTCGGCGAGGTCGATCGCCTTCGCCGGCGTGAGTTCGCCCGCGGTGTTGACGCCGTCGGTGAGCAGCACGAGCACGCGCTGCTCCTGCGGCCGCGCGCGCAGGCGCTTGACCGCGAGGCCGACCGCATCGCCGATCGCGGTTTCACGGCCGGCGAGGCCGATGGTCGAATCGAGCAGTTGCTTGCCGACGGTCGACAGGTCGAAGGTCAGCGGCACCAGCAGGTAGGCGCGCGTGCCGAACAGGATGAGGCCGACGCGGTCGCCGCGGCGCCGCTCGACGAAGTCGCTGGCGATCGCCTGGATCGCCGCGAAACGAGGTACCGCGGACCCGCCGAGCTGCATGTCCTCGATGCTCATGCTGCCCGAGGTGTCGACCGCGAGCAGCAGGTCGCGACCGGAACGCGCGACGTCCTCGGGCGGCCCGAGCCATTGCGGACGCGCCGCGGCGAGCACGAGCAGGCCCCACGCGAGCAGCGCAAACGCGCGCCGCACGCGTGGCACCGGCGAGGCATCGGCCTGCTGCGGCAGCGCGACGCCCAGATGCGGCAGGTGCAATGCACTGCCGAACAGGCCGCGCGCGCGCGGCAGCAGGTGTGCCGCGATCAGCGGCAGCGGCAGCAGCACGAGCAACCACGGCCAGGCGAGTTCAAGCATGCGCAGCCTCCGCGCGCAGTGCGTGGGCGAGCCATCGACGCGCGAGGGCGATGAGCGCGTCGCCATCGACCGCCGTCGCGGCGGGATCGTCCGCACGGCGATACGGCGCGTCGAGCAACGCGCGGCCGGGACCGTGGCGGAACGGTGCCGCCTTCGCCTCGGACGGTGGCAACCGCGCATCGAGGAAATCGAGCCATGCCTCGCCGTGCAGCGCCGCCGCGTGCGGGGCGAGCAGCCTGCTCGCGCGACGCAGCAGGTTCGACAGCGCGATCGACAGGCGTTGCGCGTCGGCTTCGCGTGCATGCGCGGTGGCGATGCGCTCGAGTTCCGCGCGCACGCGCGCACGCCAGCGGCGCCGGCGCTCGAAACGCCAGCACGCGCGCAGCGCGAACACCAGCACGACGAGCAGCGCGAGTGCGAGCAGCCACCATCCGGGTGCTGGCGGCCACCACGCCGGCGACGCCGGCAGATGGATGTCGCGCAGTTCGGGGCCGGCGGCGGGATTCATGCGACCACCGGCGAATGGCGGCTGCGTGCGAGCAGCGGCGCGAGCGCACGGCGCAGGTCGGCATGGGCGTCGAGTTCGAGCACGCGCAAGCCGAGCCGGCGCGCCTGCTCGAGCAGGCGCGCGCGCGAGGCGGAGAACCGTTCGGTCCAGCTGCCGCGCACGCGCGCGTCGCTGAAGTCGAGCACGCGCCGGGCGGCGCCGAGATGGATCGCATAACGCCCGGGCGGCGGCGGTGCGAGCTCGAGCGCATCGCGCAGCAGCACGACCGTGATCTCGTGCCGGCCGGCGAGTTGCGGCAGCAGTGCCTCCGCTTCAGCGTCGGCGCTGAAGCCGTCGGTGAGCAGGACCAGCCGCATGCCGGGCCGCAGCAGCCGGCGCACGCGCGCGAGCGCGTTCGACAACGGGGCTTGGCGGTCGGCGGTCGCCGCGGCGTCCCAATCGCGCAGCGCGCGCAGCACGTGCAGCACGCCGCGTCGACCGCCCGCGGGCTTCACCTCGCCGTCGATGCCGCCACCGAACCCGAGCGCGCCGATGCGGTCGCCCGCAGCGGAGGCCATCCAGGCGAGCAGCGCGGCCGCACGCGCGGCCTGCACGCTCTTGAAGCGTACGCGCGTGCCGAAACGCATGCCGGGGTTGAGGTCGATCGCGAGCAACAGGCCTTGCTCGCGCTCCTCCTCGAACAATTTGGTGTGCGGCTTGCCGCTGCGCGCCGTCACGCGCCAGTCCATGTGGCGGATCTCGTCGCCCGGCTGGTAGATGCGCGATTCGCGGAAGTCGACGCCGCGACCGCGCCAGCGCGAACTGCTGGTTCCGCTGCGGAGCGCCGGGCTGCGCCGGCTGCGCATCAGGCTGCCGCCGTGGGCGAGCGCGGCGAGCGCGATCAGTTCGTCGAGGGCGACGCGGACGGAACGGTTGGCGAATGCAGGCTGCATGGCGGGCGATGGCGGCGCGGGCACGTCGCCGCGCGGCGGGATCAGGGCAGGGGCACGCGCTCGAGCAGCATGGAGACGACGCGATCGGCGCTGACGCCTTCCGCTTCCGCCTCGTAGCTGAGCAGCACGCGATGACGCAGCACGTCGGCGGCGATCGCATGCACGTCCTCGGGCGTGACGTAATCGCGACCCGAGAGCCACGCATGCGCGCGTGCGCAGCGATCGAGCGCGATCGTGCCGCGCGGGCTCGCGCCGTAGGCGACGTAGCGCGCGAGTTCGGCCCCATACGGCGTCGGCTCGCGCGTCGCGAGCACGAGCTGGACGAGGTAGTTCTCCAGTTGCGGCGCCAGATGGAGCGAAAGCACCTCGCGGCGTGCGGCGAAGACCTGCTGCTGGGTCAGGCGACGCAACGGCGGCGCGGTCACGACGAGTGCCTCACGCGCGCGGTCGCGCGCCAGTTGCAGGATCGCCGCCTCGGCCGCGGCCTTCGGATAGTCGACGCGCACATGCAGCAGGAACCGGTCGAGCTGCGCCTCGGGCAGCGGATACGTACCCTCCTGTTCGATCGGGTTCTGCGTCGCCATGACGAGGAACAGCGTGGGCAACGCGTACGTGTCGCGGCCGACCGTGACCTGTCGCTCGCCCATCGCCTCGAGCAGTGCGGACTGCACCTTGGCCGGCGCGCGGTTGACCTCGTCGGCGAGGATGAGGTTGTGGAAAATGGGTCCGCGCTGGAATTCGAAGCTGGCCGTCTGCGGCCGGTAGATCTCCGTACCGGTGAGGTCGGCCGGCAGCAGGTCGGGCGTGAACTGCACGCGGTGGAAGTCGGCCTCGATGCGCGCGGCGAGTTCCTTGATCGCGGTGGTCTTGGCGAGGCCGGGCGCGCCTTCGACGAGCAGGTGCCCGTCGGCGAGCAATGCGATCAGCAGGCGATCGATCAGGGCCTCCTGGCCGATGATGCAGCCGGCGAGTTCGCGGCGCAGGGTGGCGAAGGCGGCGGCCGCCGTGGTGGGTTCGGGCATGTCCATGGGCAGTGGATCCGGGGTCCCGATGATCGCACGGGACGACGGAGGGTCGGACAGCGCGACGCACGAATAGTTTTCGCGGAGCATCACGGAACCGCTAGCGAACGGCTACGCCGGCATGCGCGGGGCATTCCGGGCGTCGGCTAGCAGGATGTTGAAAAGGCGCTATCCAGCGCTTTTCCAACTCAGCGAGTCCGGCGCATGTCCGGACTCGCTTCCGTGATTCAACGACTTGCGTCGTCGGCTCGCGAGCGATCCATCCCTGGATCGCGTCCGCAGGCTGTTGTTCAACAGGCTGCTAGTGCTGCAGCACGTCGTCGAGCGAGAGCGGCTTGCCGACCAGCCAGCCCTGCGCATACCGGCAACCGAGCCGGTGCAGGATTTCGCGTTGCTCGCGCGTCTCCACGCCCTCGGCGACGAGGTCGCAATCGAGCGCGCGCGCCATGCCGACGATGACACCGACCAGCGCGACCCCGCGCGGGCGATCGAGCGCCTTGATGAAGCTCGCGTCGAGCTTGATCTGGTCGAAGTTGAGGGTCAGCAGCGGACCGAGATTGGAGTAGCCGGTGCCGAAATCGTCGAGTGCGACGGGCATGCCCACGGAATGGCAGTGCGCGATGAGGTCGCCGATGCGCGCGTGGTCCATGACGAGGCTCTCGGTGACCTCGAGCTTGAGCTTGTCCGGCGGCAGGTCGCGCGCATGCAGCAGGTCGAGGATGCGCTGGACCAGGCCCGGATCGTCGATCTGCCGTCCCGACAGGTTCGCCGCGATGAACGGCAGCGGCTTGCGCCCGCGCCCGCGCAGTTCGACCAGCATGTCGCAGACGCGCGAGAGCACGTAATCGCCGATCGGTACGATCAGCGAGGTTTCCTCGGCGAGGCGGATGAACTCGGCCGGGGACACGGCGCCACGCTCGGGGTGCTGCCAGCGCACGAGGGCTTCGTAACCGGCGATGCGTCCGCTGACGATCTCCTCGATCGGCTGCAGGCGAACTTCGAGTTCCTTGCGCTCGAGCGCCGCGCGTAACTCGCTTTCGAGGCGGATCTTGTCGAGCGCGTAGGCGTCGTCCGGCTGCACGGACATCGCGGGTTCCGCGCCATCACCTTCGCCGGTCAGCCGAGCGAGGGCCGCGCGATAACGCGTGAGCTGGCTCATCAGCAATGCGCGCACGACGGGGTCGGCCGCCGCGAGCCGTTCGGCGAACTGCGTGCGGTCGATCGGTATCAGGCGGCAGTCGGTCACCGCGCGGGCAGTCGCCGTGCGCGTGGAGTCGTCGAGCACGGCCATTTCGCCCAGCAGCATGCCCGGGCCGAGTTCGGCGAGCACGCGCGCTTCTCCGTGCTGCCTCGTGCTGATCTCGATGCGCCCGGATTCGATCAGATAAGCGCACGTCGGCGCATCGCCTTCCGCGAAAACGAATTCGCCAGCCTTGAACAGCTCAGTGTAGGGCTGCAATGCGCGGTCCCCCCCTGGGATGCTGCGCCGCCGATTCGTCGAAGCGATGTCGGATCGTACACAAAAAAAGGGCCGCATTGCTGCGGCCCTTCGCTGGATCAGTCGTCGCTCGGCCTTACGGTCCGCACGGCGGGCTGAAATCGTCCGCGTCGGGGATCGTGACCTGGACATTGAGCGGGGCAACGCCCTCGGCGCTGAACGTGCAGGTGCCCGATGCCCCCGGAGTGCCCGAGATGTCGAACACGGCCGAACCATTGCCGCTGGTCGTTGCGGTCGACGGATTGGCGGTCACGCCGTTGCAGGCCGCGGTGATCTGCACACCGCCGGCGGGATCGCCGGTGGTCGTGAACGCCTTGATCGTGGCGCGCACGGTCGGCGTCGCGTTGGTGCAGATGCGACCGAGGCCCGCGTTGGAGAGGAAGCCAAGCTGCACGATGATGTCGACCTCGGCGGTCGCGCCACCCACGCCGAACGTGATCTTGCCCGACGGCGAATCCGCGGTGCTCACCGGCATGCCACTGGTCACGACGGTCGCGTCGGCGCAGCCGTCGGGACCGGTCGTGTTGTCGAGCGCGCCGGAGGCGCCGTTGCCGTCGATCGAACCGGTACCGCCGCTGAGGTCCATCTGGTAACCGATGCGTACGCCCTGGATCGGCGAATTGAGCGCGTCGGCGAGGCACACCGTGACGTTCGTCGTCGTGTTGCCCGGGATCGGCGACGGGAACGCGACGAGCTGCGCCGGCGCGATGCCCGGATAGAGCAGCTGGACGGCGTCGGTGACGCGGCGCGAACCGTTGGTGACGCGATCGGTGCCGTCACCCTGCGCCCACATCGCGACGATGTGGCCGAGCGTTTCGACGGTGTAGGTCAGTTCCGCGTGCGCGACGCCCACATCGTTGGTGAACGCACCGGCGGTGATGTTGCCATGGTTGCTGCGGCCGACGATGTAGTCGAGCACCGGGCCATAGTCCACGCTGCTGCCGGTCGTGTTGTTGTTGTTGAACGGCGTCGTCGTGTTGAGGCTCGTCTCGCTGTTGACGCGTCCGACCGTGAGGGCGCTCTCGAGATCCTCGTTGCCCTGCGGCGCGCCGTGCTGCGTCTTGCCGAACACGATAATCGCGTCGCCAGGGCCCGCGCCGCCGCCGGCCG
Organism: Dokdonella sp.; assembly: GCF_051958935.1. Lineage (GTDB taxonomy): Bacteria > Pseudomonadota > Gammaproteobacteria > Xanthomonadales > Rhodanobacteraceae > Dokdonella_A. Next base: position 23,925 of record NZ_JBQCFP010000141.1, read on the forward strand.
TGCGGAAGTGACCGGTGGGTGCGGTGAAGCCGGTGCCGCCTTCCTGCGGATTGCCGTCGCCGCCAGCGATGAGGAAGCGGTTCGCGTTGGCGCCCGCGTCGAAGGTGCCGACCGGTTCGTCGATCGAGCCGAACCGGATCGGTGTGCCCGGCAGCACCGGGTTGCCCTGGCGGTCGGTACCGAGCGCACTCACGGTGAGGCTGTAGGTGCCATCCGGATCGAGCGGCGGGAAATCGGCCGACACGTCTCCCGATACCGTATTGGCGAGGATCGCGTTGACGTCGGGCGAAGTGATCTTGATGCTGAACAGCTTGCCGTCCGACACCACGACCGAGGTCGTGAACGAAACCGGGTCCTGGATGCCGTTGCTGACGTTGTTGTCCGCGCGGTCCGCGGTCGCCTTGATCTGCACCGGCTCCTGCGGCGTCGCATCGCCTGCCTGGAACGAGATGGTGGCCTTGCCGTTGACCGTGTGCGTCGACACCGTCGTGCCCTGCGAGGCGCCGCCGGACGAGTTCGTGCTCAGGCGCGCGTCGCCGGCATTGCCGACGATCTCGACCTGCAGGTTGTCGGCGCCGACCGGGTCCGGGACGAACTGGCCGCCGCCATCCAGGACCACCGCAGCGATGCTCGACACGTTATTGCCGCCCGAATTGGGCAGGTAGACACCGGCCGGAGTCGGGGTCAGCGACACGGTCGCCGGGTTGGTGCCGACGCCGCTCGTGACGGTGATGGTGATCGTCTTGCTGATCGTGCGGTCCGTCGTGGGATCGACCATCGATGCGGTGACGACCGCCGTACCGGCGACGGTGCCGGCGTTGACCCATGCGGTCGCGACGCCGTTGGTGCCCTTGATGGTGAACGAACCCCAGAGGTTGTCGCCATCATCGTTGTCATCGTTTACGAGGAAGGACAGGCTGGCAACGTTCACCGGGGAGATACTGACCGACAGGTCCTCGCCGATGAGCAGGGATCCGTCCGCGTTGCGGGTCGTGATCGTCAGCTCGGCCTGGTTGGGGCCATGCTGTGTCGGCAACCAGTTGCCCGTATTGGTCGGCAGCGACGTGGCCGTCGCGGTGATCGTGATCGAGCCGCTCTGCGGCGTGAACGTACCGCCGTCGCCACCGCCGCCACCGCAACTGGCCAGTGCGAGGCTGGCGAGCAACAGCCCCAGGGTCTTGCCGAAAAATTTCATATTCCTCTCCAGTCCTGCAAGTTCGTGGCAGTCAGACATGATCGGCGAAATCATCCGCCGGAATCGTTACACCTGCCGCACTATTTCAGATTGTCGCTCAGGATACGCGGCGTCACGAAGATCAGCAGTTCCGCCTTGTTGTCGTTGCGCCCCTTGTTCTTGAACAGGTTGCCGAGCACCGGGATGTCGCCGAGCATCGGCACCTTGCGCAAGGTCTCCGCCTTGCTGACCTCGTAGACGCCGCCGAGCACGACCGTCTGGCCGTTGTCGACCAGCACCTCGGTGCTGATCTCGCGCTTGTCCAGCGTCGGCACCTGGCCGCCGCCCGGGTTGTCGACATAGCCCGCGATCGCATCCTTCTTGACGTTGAGGTTGAGCACCACGCGATCGTCCGCGGTGATCGTCGGCGTCACCTTGAGCTCGAGCACGGCCTCCTTGAACTGCACGGTCGCCGTACCGCTGCCCGGGCCGCCGCCGGACGATGCCTGGTAGGTCACGTAGCCGACTTCCTGACCCTGCTTGATGTCGGCTTCGCGCTGGTTCGCGGTGATCACGCGCGGGCTCGAAATCACTTCGCTGCGGCCTTCGCTCTGCGCCGCCGACAGCTCGAGATCGAGCAGGTAATCGGCGCCGAGGATGGCGAGGCCGAAGCTGCCCGCCGGATTCGCCGCCGGCATGTTGACGTTGTAGCGGTTGCTGAGGTTGTTGCCCTGCTGGGTGACGCGACCACCGTCGAGGCCCGGCGGGAAGATCGGGTACGGATTGCCGTTCGGGCTGATGCGGCCGGCGAATGCCTGGTCGATCATGTAATCCGCGCCGGCCGAGTTGCCGCTCGTCACGGCGACGTTGCCGTTCTTGTCGACGTTCGCGCCGGTGATGCCGAACTTCACGCCGAGTTCGCGCGCGAAGCTGTCGGTCGCGATGACGATGCGCGACTCGATCAGCACCTGTTGCACCGGGCGGTCGAGCACGGCGATGAGCTGGCGGATCTCCTGGATCTTCGACGGGATGTCGCTGACCAGCAGCGTGTTGGTACGGTCGTCGTAGGTGACGCTGCCACGCGAGGACAGGAAGCCCTTCGTCGCGCCTGCCCCACTGCTCGCACCGCCGCCCGCGGACTGGCCGGACTTGGTGTCGGAGGTCAGCAGGTCGGCGATGTCCTTCGCCTTGCCGTAGCTGATCGGAATGTAATCGCTGACGAGCGACTCCTTGTCTTCCATCTTGAGGCGCGCGTCGGCGATCGCCTCTTCGCGCTCGGCGATCTCCTTCTGCGGAGCCACCCAGATCACGTTGCCGCGGCGGCGCTTGTCGAGCCCCTTCGCCTGCAACACGATGTCCAGCGCCTGGTCCCACGGCACGTTGATGAGGCGCAGCGTGACATTGCCCTGCACGCTGTCGGCGACGACGATGTTGATGTCCGACACGTCGGCGATCAGCTGCAGCACCGAACGCGTCGGGATGTCCTGGAAGTTGAACGTGACGCGGCTGCCGGAGTACTCCGGCTCGGCGTTCTTGCCCTTGAGCCTCGCATCGTCCTTCTTCGGCGCGATCTCGACCACGTACTCGTTGCCGCTCTGGTAGGCGAGCTGCTCGTACGGCTGCTTGGCGGTGATCTCCATGCGCGCGCCGTTGCCCTTGGCACGCGTGTCGATCGACTGCACGGGCGTGGCGAAGTCGAGCACGTCGAGGTGCTGCGCCTGGCTCGGCGGCAGCTTGACGTTGAGCAGGTCGAGCACGATGTTGGCGCCATCACGGCGCAGGTTAGCCGACGCGCCCGGGCCACTGAAGCTGACGATCACGCGGCCTTCGCCGTTCTTGCCGCGGCGGAAATCGATGTTGGACACCTCGACGTCCTGCGCGCCGCCGACCTGCTTGGTGGGATCCGCCTTGGCCGCGGCAGCGGCGACCGCGGAGGAACCCATCACGCCGTTGTTGATGATCAGCACGACGGTGTTGCCGTTCACGCGCGTGTCGTAGCCGGCGGCGCGGAACAGGTCGACGACGACGCGCGTGCGACCCGCGGCTTCGATGGCCGATACCGCCGTGGTCGCGCCGGCGCCGATGTCGATGCGGCGCTTGCTGAAGGCGTTGCGCGTATCGGCGAAGTCGAGCGCGATGCTCGGCGGGTTCTCCGTCGCGAATACCTGCGGTGCGATCGCCGAGCCGGCGAATTTCAGCGTGACCTCGACCTTCCCGCCCGGCATCGCGGTGTACGAGATGTCTTCGAGCACGCTCTCGGCATGCGCGGCGGCACCGAACAAGAACGCGAACAAGGCCAGGATTCCGAGCAGGCGAGACCGCACCATGCGGAAGGCGGACCTGCGCTCCGAGGTTGCAGCGAATGTCGTGGTCATGAGATTTGTCCCCAATGAATCGGTCATTGCTTGGTGTCGCCCAGGGCAATCGTTGCCTGCCGCTCCATCCAGCCGCCGGCGCCGTTCGTGACGAGTTCGACGAGGTCGATGCGATCCTCGCCGATCGAAATGATCCGGCCGTAGTTCTGGCCGAGGTAGTTGCCGACGTGGACGCGATGAACCACGCCATCCGGGTCGCGCACGAGGCCTTCCATGGATTTGGCGGTGCCCAGCGTTCCCGACATCTTCAGTCCGTCGAGCGGGAAGGATTCGAGCGGCTCGCGCGGACGATTCTGGTCCGGATGCGGGCCGCTCGCGTTGGCCGAGTCCTGTTCTTCCGCACTCAGGCCGAACGGATCACGCAGGTCCTGGTCCTTGTAGAGGAAGACTTCGAACGTCTTGATGACGGGCAGCGGCGCGAGCGGCTGGCCCTTCTTGGCTTTTTCGCGCGCGACCCACTGCTGCGGGCTCTCGCTCGGCGTACAGGCGGCGAGGACCGCCGCCATCATCAGGAAGGCGCCGCCGCGAAACGGTACTGCGATGCGCTTGTTCATCTCACTTGTCCCCGCCGCTCGCCTTCGGCGGCGCCTTGGCCGGCGCCTTCGGATTCTTCGCCTTCGCCGCTGCGTGCACGGCGGCCTGCTCCTCATCGTCGAGATAGCGATACGTCTTCACGATGCCTTCGAGCAGCAGCGGACCGCCCGGCGCCGCCTTCTGGCCCGGACCGCTCGAAGCCGGCTTGAGCGATACGTCGTGCATGGTGAGGATCACCACGCGCGGCAGCGAAGCGACGTTGCTGATGAACGTGCCGAACTGATGGTAGGTGCCGATCATCTTCAGCTGGATCGGCTTTTCGGCGTAGAAGTCCTTCATGACTTCCGCGCCCGGCTGGAACAGCTGGGTCTCGATGCCGGCACTCAGCGCGGCCTGAGTGATGTTGTTGAGCAGGTCGGGCATCTCGGTGCGGCTCGGCAGCTGCCGCAGCATCGTCTGCAGCATCTCTTCCATGTCGACGAGCTGCTTCTTGTAGGCCTCGAGATTGACGACCTTGCCCTGCTTGTCGGCGAACTCCTTCTTGAGTGAGAGTTCCTTCGCCTGTGCGCTCTTGAGCTCGTCCTGCTGCGTGCTGATCTTGAAGTACCAGCCGAGGATGAGAATCACCGCGACGATGATCGCCGCGAAGAAGAACTTGACCGACTTCGACCAGCCGCCGATGTTGTTGCGATCGAGATTGCGCAGATCGTCGAAGAAGCTCATTTCTTGTCTCCCGTTGCCGCCGCGGGAGCCGCCTTGCTGTCGCCCTGCGGCGTCGGCTTGTTCGCGAGCTGCTTCGCGGCGTCGGCGACCTGCCTGGCGGGATCGGCTTTCGCCGGTGCCGCTCCGGCCGCGGCTTCGCCCTCGGCCGCGGGCTGGACCGCTTCGCCTTCGCCGGACTCGTCCTTCTTCTCCTCCGGCTTGTGCAGCTTGACGGCGAGCGTGAACACGAACGGCATCTTCTTGTCGGCATCCTTGTTGGCCGACTTGTTCTCGATCTTGCCGAGGTCGGAACGACCCATCCACGGCGAATTGTCGATGTTGCGCATGTAGCTGGCGACGCGCGAATTCGACTCGGCCACGCCTTCCAGCGTCAGCGTGTCGCCGGCCTGCTTCATGACGTTTAGGCGCGCGCCATCCGGGATGGTCTTAACCATCTCGTCGAACAGGTGCACCATTTGCGAGCGGTTCGACTGCAGCTGCTCGATGATTTCCTTGCGCGTGAGCAGCTGCGAGCGACGCTTGTCGAGCTCCTTGATCTCCTCGATCTTCTTGTCGAGGTTCTTGATCTCTTGCTGCAGGTACGCGTTGCGCGAATTCTGGTCGTCGATGAGGTGGCCCATCCAGAGCATCGCGGCGAGGAACACGGCGACCGCGCCGGCCGCCGCAACGCCGAGCATCACGTAGAACTCGCGCTCGCGTTGCTTGCGCCGCTCGGCTCGCCAAGGCAGGAGGTTGATGTTGGCCATCAGTCGAAGCTCCTGAGCGCGAGCCCGCAGGCAATCATCAGCGCGGGGGCGTCCTGGGCGAGCGTTTGTGCCTGGACGCGACCGGACAGGGCCATGTCGGCGAGCGGATTGGCGACGATGCACGGCACGCCGAGGTGTTCCTCGACCATGTCGGCGATTCCCGGTATCGAAGCGCAGCCGCCGGCGAGCACGACCTGGTCGACGCGGCTGTATTCGCTGCC
>NZ_JBQCFP010000142.1:0-11950 GCF_051958935.1 Dokdonella sp.
GCGCGAGCTCTCCCGCGAGCGGGAGTTGTGATGGCACGGGCGCGCGCCGCTGTTCCCTTCTCCCGCTCTCGGGAGGCTGTTCCCTTCTCCGGCTCGCGGGAGAAGGTGCCGAAGGCGGATGAGGGAAGGTTGTCGCGAGCCCTCTAATCACCCCCGCCTTCGGCACGACCTCTCCCGGAGCGGGAGCGGTGACGCCACAGGCCCGCCCCGCTGTTCCCTTCTCCCGCTCACGGGAGGCTGTTCCCTTCTCCCGCTCGCGGGAGAAGGTGCCGAAGGCGGATGAGGGGAAACCGAGCGATACCTTCCGACCTATACCCGCACCGCACCGCTTGCATACGCGCCCGCGTCAGTCCACACTGAACCATATGGTTCAGCGTTCGTGCACCCATTTCAACGCCTCCTTCGCCGCGCTCGCCGACGTCACCCGTCGCGGCGTGCTCGAACAACTCGCCCGCGGCGACGCCTCCATCACCGACCTCGCCGACACGTTCGACATGACCCTCACGGGCATGAAGAAGCACATCGGCGTGCTGGAACTGGCGGGCCTCGTGACCACCGAAAAGATCGGCCGCGTGCGCACCTGCCGCATCGGCCCGTGCCGGCTCGAGGAGGAAATGGCCTGGATCGCACGCTACCGCCGCGTCTGGGACGCGCGCTTCGACGCGCTCGACGGCGTCATCGACGAACTCAAACGAAAGGAGAAAACCCGTGGCCGCAAGCAACGCCCGTGAATCCCGCCGCACCACGGTGCAGAAGACCTCGGACACCGAAGTCGTCGTCACGCGCACGTTCGACGCGCCCGCGCGCCTCGTGTTCGAAGCCTGGTCCAACCCGATCTGTTCAGGAAATGGTGGGTGCCCCGCTCGATGGGCATGACGCTCCGCTCGTGCGAACTCGACGTCCGTACCGGCGGCACCTATCGCCTCGAGTTCGGCGAAGACCCCGCGAACACGATGGCGTTCTTCGGCCGCTACCTCGAAGTGATCCCCGACCAGCGCATCGTCTGGACCAACGAGGAAAGCGGCGACGCCGGATCCATCACCACGGCGACGTTCGAAGAGCGCGACGGCAGGACGCTCTGCGTCTTGACCGAACGCTACCCGACCAAGCGAGCCCTCGACGAAGCCGGCACCGGCGCCCAGGATGCGATGCACGAAACCTTCGCCCAACTCGACGAGTTGCTGGCCCAACTGACGACACGCTGACGCATCCCTGTAGGAGCGCACCCTGTGCGCGACCGTCGCGTTTCGGTGCGCTGCACGCTGGGGTCGCTCACAGGGTGCGCTCCTGCAGGGGACGCCAGGGGTTCAGCGCGGCCCTCTCCCGCGAGCGGGAGAGGGGATGCGCGATGCATTCGGCGAATTCTTGCGAGCGACTTCGCCTGATCAGTTCTTGTTGGCGGCGGGCTTCACTTCGGTGAAGACATACTCGTGCTGGCCGTCGCGGGCGATGAGGCGGCGTTCGGTGTCGGTGTCGGCGCGCACGAGGAGGAAGCCGCTGGCCATCGGGTCGATCATCACGTAGGCGAGGCTGCCGTCGGTTTGCGGGCTGGTGGCGATTTCGGACTTGAAGGCGCCGACGTCCATCCATGCCTTGCCGCCTTCCTTGGTGACGATGATCTCGCCGAGCGCGTCGCTGTGGTAGCGCGGTGCGAGCGTGGCGAGGGCAGCGGTGTCGGCGGGGTACTGGATGAGCTTGCGTTGCGCGTCCCACGAGGCGCGGTTGCCTTTCGCGTTGGCGTCGGCGGTGGCGAGCGCCTGCGGTTCGCCGTCGAACATGATCTCGTTGAGGCGGCGCTTGAACGGGCCGCGCAGCATGACGCCCTCGTCGGAATTGGTGAGGATGACGGCGCCGACGTTCTGCTCCGGCCACCACATCATGTTGGAATGGAAGCCGTCCATGTCGCCGCCGTGGTCGACGACGGTGACACCGTCGCTCTTGTCGACCATCAGCGCCATCGCGTAGTCGCGGTCGACGCCGAGCGCGATCTGCGGCTGGCGGCGCTGCAGCAGCGCGGCTTCGCCGATGTAGCGCGTGCCGTCGGGAAGCACGCCCTTGCGGAGCTCCATCTGCACGTATTTCAGGATGTCGTTGACCGTGCTCCACGCGGCGCCCGCGGGGCGCGAGGCGCGGATCGTGTCGTTGAGGCCCATGCCCATCACGCGCACGACGTGGTCGATATCGTAGCCGTGCGGCGCGGCGTAGTCGCCGGTCTGCGCGACGGCGTAGTCGAACGTGGTGTCCTTCATGCCGAGCGGGTCGAACACGAGCGATTGCATCGCCTGGTCGTAGCCCTTGCCGAGCTCGGTACCGGGATACGCGATCTGCCCGCCGATGAAACCCGCGGCGGCGGCGAGCGGGTTGGAATACTGGAAGAGCTCGCCGAAGCCGCTCGTCGGCTGCATCGTGCCGAGCGTGGCCATCACGCTTTCGGGCGTCTGCTTCTCGCCTTCGAACAACCATTCGTAGTCCTGCCGCGGCAGGCCGGTGCACGCGCAGATGAGGTGTTTGACGAGCACCTGCCTGGTCGTGTCCGCGCTGCCGAGCTTGAACGCCGGGTAGACATCGGTGACGTGCGCGTTCCAGTCGAGCTTGCCGGCGTCGACGAGCTTGGCGAGCATGAGCGTGGTGAGCGCCTTGGTGTTGGAGGCGATCATGAAGCGCGTGTCGGCATCGACCTTGTCCGGCTTGCCGAGCGCGCGCACGCCGAAGCCCTGCGCCATGACGACCTTGCCATCCTGCACGATGCCGATCGCGACGCCGGGCACGTCGTATTCGCTGCGCATGTGCTCGACGAAGTCGGCGACCTGCTTGAGGCGCGCGTCGTCGAACGTGTGCGCGGTGCGGCCCTTGAACGATTCGCGCTTGTAGTCGGCGGGCAGCAGGCGCTGGTTGATCTTGCCGAGCTGCGAGGCGCGCTTTTCGGCGAGCGCCTGGTCGAGGTCGGCGACGAGCACGGTGAACTTCGTGCCGCGGCGGAAGACGCCCGCATACACCGCGCGCTTCGCGTTCGGCGGCACGTCGTAGTCGTAGAAGCGGCGCTGCTCCCAACCGTCACGCGGCGCGGCATCGTTGGCGACGAGGAATTTCGGCGAGAGTTTCAGCAGCTGCCAGCCCTGCTCCACTGCTTCGTCGGCGGTTTTCGCCGACGAATCCATGATCGCGATGCGCGAACCGTCGTTCTCCGGTGGCGTGAGGATCACGCCCTTGCCCTCCGCCTTCTGCGACCAGCCGGCGGGGAGGATGAAGGTCGCGTTGTGCGGCGTCTTCGATGGCTTGTCGGCGCTGGCGTTGGCGGATGGCCGCGCCGCGGCGGGCTTCGGGTCGGCGTGGACGTGCGGCGCAGCGAAGGCGAGCGTGAGCGCGAAGGCGAGCGCACCGAGGTTGAACGAGCGATCCATGGACGACTCCGGTGGAAGTGGCCGGTCGAGTCTCGATGACGTGGAACGCGTGGTGCAAGTGTCGTTGGTGCGCGAATGGAGTGTCTCGCTCCGAAGGCCCTCACCCCGGCCCTCTCCCGCACGCGGGAGGGGGGGAACAGCTGCCACCTCTCCGCAAGCGGGAGAGGGGGAACAGCGGTCACCTCCCCGCAAGCAGGTGTCACGTCTCCCCTCTTGCGGGAGAGGTCGCGCCGACAGGCGCGGGTGAGGGAACCCGGAGCGAGCCGCAGCCCACACGAACCCCCCACGCCTTCCGTCACTGCCCCCACCTCCCGGGGAAGGTATATTGCACACGCAGGCCGGCACGGTGCCGGCCGCGGAAACGCGGGAGACGTCATGGGTCTTGTGCAGGCAGCGGTGGGGGCGATCGGCGGTACGCTCGCCGACCAGTGGAAGGACTTCTACACGGTGCCGGACGGCTTGCCGGCGACGGCGGCGCTGTTCGCGGCGGTGCCGCGCGGCACGAATGCCGGGCGTGGCTCCAACACGAAGGGCTCGTCGAACATCATCACCGACGGCTCGAAGATCGTCGTGCCGGAAGGCTACGGCTTGCTGCTGTTCCAGGACGGCAAGATCACCGGCTTCGCGGCCGAGGCCGGCGGCTACGAGTGGCGCTCGGACGACATCAACTCCAAGTCGATCTTCACCGGCGGCGGCCTCGTCGACTCGCTGATCAAGCAGAGCTGGGAGCGCTTCAAGTTCGGCGGCCAGCCGGGTTCGCAGCAGGCGGCGTTCTTCGTTTCGCTGAAGGAGCTGCCGGACAACCGCTTCGGCACGCAGTCGGAAATCTACTGGGATGACGGCTTCCTCAACACGCAGGTCGGCGCGATCACGCGCGGCTCGTACACGCTCAAGATCGTCGACCCGATCCTGTTCGCGAAGAACTTCGTGCCCGCGACCTACCTGCAGCCGGGCCAGGTGTTCGACTTCACCGACATGGACAACGCGGCGGCCGCGCAGCTGTTCAATGAAGTCGTCGGTTCGCTCGCGCCCGCGTTCAGCCTGTACACGAACGATCCGTCCAAGGGCAACCGCATCACGAAGATCCAGCAGGATTCGATCGGTTTCGCGAAGAGCCTGTCGGATGCGGTGGAAGCGGCGTACCAGTGGAAGTCCGATCGCGGCCTCGCGATCGTCAAGACCGCGATCGTCTCGATCGAGTACGACCCCAACACGCGTGAGCTGCTGAAGAACGTGCAACGTGCGGACGCGCTCGCCGGTGCACGCGGCAATTCCCCCCTGCAGGCCAGCGTCGCCGCGGGCCTGCAGGCCGCCGGCGAAAACGGCGGCGGCGCGGGGATGATGGGCATCGGCATGGCGTCGGGAATGATGGGCGGCCTCGGCGGCCTGCAGCAGCCGGTCGCCCCGGCCGCACCGGCGGCAGACGACCCGGTCGCCAAGCTCAAGAAGGCGAAGGAGATGCTCGAGCTCGGCCTCATCACGCAGGCCGACTACGATGCGCTCAAGAGCAAGGCATTGGGGTTGTAACAAGGCAGACGCCGAAGAGCCCGCAAGCAGACACCATCGTCATCCCGGTTCTCGCCGGGATGACGCGATGGAATGGCTTACCCGAATTCGCGGACCCACGACACATGTCCAATGCCAACCCGCCACCGGGGCCTCGGTTCACCGGCCCCGGTTCACCGCAGGACGTTCCACCGATGCCCGGCGAGACCGGCATCGACCCGTCGACGATGCCCGAGCCGATCCGCAATGAGCTCGAAGCGCCGGACCCCGCCGCGATCGACACCGCGTCGAAGGAACTCGAGGACGGCGTCAACCGCTGCCCGAAGTGCGGTTCCACCGAGATCCGCCACAAGCCCGGCAGCGACCTGCTCGTCTGCCTGTATTGCCGCCACCAATGGCAAAGCGAACGCGTCGAGGAACAGTTCGGCCTCGGCGAAGGCATCGACACGCTGAAGGGGACGATCGTCGCCTCCGGCGCGCGCGACATCGCGGCCGACGCCAAGGCGCTCATGACCTTCAAGTGCAGCGGCTGCGGCGCGGAAGTCACGGTCAACACCCAGAACGCGATGACTGCGCGCTGCCACTGGTGCCGCCACATGCTCGGCGTCAACGAGCAGATCGCCAACGGCGCGGTACCGGATGCGGTGCTGCCGTTCCACATCAGGAAAGACGACGCGGTCGCGCGCATCCGCCAGTTCGTCGACAAGCGCCGCCTGTTCGCGCTGAAGGAATTCAAGGAACAGTTCACGCCCGAGAACGTCGTCGGCGTGTACCTGCCGTACATGATCGTCGACGGCAACGCGAGCGCCGACGTCCAAGGCCAGGGCGAGATCGAGACGCGCCGCTACACGCGCGGCACCGGCAACGACAAGAAGACCTACTACGACGCGGACGTCTACCGCGTCGAGCGCCACGTCGACTTCACCGTCGACGACCTGCCATTGGAGTCCTCGACCGAGCGTGGCACCCTCGACACACGTCGCAACACCAACAACATCATCAACACGATCCTGCCGTTCGACACGAAGAACGCGGTGAAGTGGAATGCGTCCTACCTCGCCGGCTTCACCTCGGAGAAGCGCGACCGCGACGTCGAGGCGCTGCGCCCGCGCCTCGAGGACCAGCTGCTGTCGATCGCGCGCGCGCAGGTCGAGGCTTCGGTGAGTCGCTACGGCCGCGGCGTGCGCTGGGAGCGCGAACGCCTCGACGTGCACGGCACGCGCTGGGTGTCGATGTACCTGCCGGTGTGGCTGTATTCGTACCACCAGCCCGGCAGCAATGGCGGCATGCTGCACTACATCGCGGTCAACGGCCGCACCGGCGAGACGATGGGCAGCGTGCCGGTGCAGCAGTGGAAGCTGCTCGCCACCGCGCTCACCGTCGGCACCGTGCTCGAAAGCATCGTGCTGTGGATCCTCGCGCACTCGTGAACGACATCATGGAGCACCTCTGATGAGCGACGACGGCGGCCTCTGGCTGCTCGCACTCGGCCCGGCCGGCGCGACCGGCCTGTACTGGGCGCTGTACCGCTATTACCGCAACACCGACAAGTCGCACGCGTTCGAGCGCGAGACGAAGGTGGAGGCGAAGCCCGTCACCGGGTCGGACGCCAAGGTCGACGAGGTGATCGGCACGCGCGAAACGCGCATCCGCGGCGACAACGTGCGCGCGTACCGCACGCGTGTGCAACGCGACACCTCCTAGCCCCCGCATCGCGCGCAGGACGGTACGCGCACGCGCGTGCCGCGAAGCGCCGCGATGGTCGCGCATCGCGAGATTGCGGCGGGAATCGCGCTGCGCGCTCGACCCGCCCTCCGAGGTCTTTGCGTTGCTCGCGGTTGGCTGCGTCTCCGCGCACGGCGGTACGCGCACACGCGCGTGCCGCCGGCCGGCGCGCTACTGCCATCGCGGCACGCGAACTCGAGGCGAATGGTCACGGGGTAAAGCTCGCAGGCTGGGTCAGGCCCGCAGCGGCGGCTTTCGGCGCTCGCCTGCGTCGATCCGCCCTACGACTCCCCTCCCGCGAGCGCGGGAGGGGAGCCTTCGCATCAAGGCGCCTCGAACCCGCTCTTGAAGACGCGATCGTTGCCGATGACCGCGACCGCGTTCGAGTACTCGGACGTGTCGTTCGTCGTGCAGGCCGGGAGGATGATGCCGTTGTTGCCGGCGAAGCACTTCAGCAGCCCCTGCCAGCCGCCGCCACCCGCGGGCGTGTCGGTCAGCGGCGTGATGTCGGTCGCGGTCATCACGATGCGGCGGCCGACCGCGACACTGCCGAGCGAAGCGGTGCAGCGACCGCCCGAGCAGGAGGCGCTGTTCGCCGGCAAGCCGCCGACGGTGGTCGTCACGAGCTGCTCGCCGAGGAAGGTCATCGCCGTGGCCGCGGTCGTGGATGCCGCATCGATCGAGTAGAACTCCATGCGGAAATTCGCCACGCCGTGCGTGCTGATCGTCCACACCAGCGTCGTGCCACCATCGTTCGTCGGCGGCGCGGCGCCGCCGCACACGCCGGACATCTCGTTGCCGATGCAGATGTGCGGCGGCGCCTGGTCACGGTTGGCGTAGTTGGCCGGGATTTCCGAATGCGGGCCGTCGGCCGCGTTCTCCGGATGCTCGAGGTCGATGTCGATACCGGTCAGCGTCTTGGCGTTGCCGAAAATGCGGTTGCGCTGGAACAGGTTGGCCCAGCCGTTCTGGTCGCCGCCGCCGTTGCGCAGCTTGATGCCGTTGCGCTTGTTCGCGACGATCGTGTTGGCGTCGTTCGCGCCGGGGCCGCCGATGGTGGTCGCGCTCGCCGCATTGATGTGGATGCCGTCGACGCCGTTACCGAGCGTGAGGTTGCCGGCGAACGCGGGGCTCACGCCGATCGAATTGCCGGTGATGCGCGTGCTCTGCGTGGAGCTGCCGCGCACCACGATGCCATGACGCGCGTTGGCCGCGATCACGTTGCTGCCGATCTCGTTGCCCGTGGTCGTCACGATGATGCCGTCGCCGGCATTGCCGTAGGCGGCCGAGTTCAGCGGCGTGCCGGACGGGAACTCGGCGAGGCCGATGGTGTTGCGCAGCACCTTCACGCCGTTACTCGCGCCGGTGATGAGGATGCCCGCGCTGTCGCTGCCGAGCGTGTCCGGGAAGCCGTTGTTGTTCGCGCCCTCGTTGTCCGAGATCACGTTGGCCGGACCGATCACGAGCGAGGTCATGCTCGGGTTGAAGCTCGTCGGATCGGTGTCGGGCTTGGTGTCGGCGACGATGCCGTTCAAGCCGTTGCCGATGTGCACGCCCTGCAGCGTCGCGCTGAGGCCGATGCGGTTGCCCATGATGAAGTTCGGCAGGAACACCGCGCCTGCATCGACGCGGACGCCGTTGGCGCCGTTGCCGCTGATGACGTTGCCGGGGCCGATGAGGTTGCCGAAGGTGGAGCCGACCAGGTGCACGCCGTCCGCGCCGTTGGGGATCGCGATGTTGCCGCTCACGTCGGTGCCGATCATGTTGCCGCTGACGGTGACGGCGGCGAGGTTCTCGCTGAAGATCTCGATGCCGTTCTGCGCGTTGCCGGAGATCACGTTGTTGCTGATGAGGATCGGGTGCAGCGATGCCAGCGCAGTCGCGAGGTTGCTCGAGAACGCCTCGATTCCCGAAGCGTCGACCGGCTGCACCGGGAAGTTCTGGTACAGGTTGAGCAGGAAATTGCTGCTCGTGTCCGGGTAGACGTGCGAGGCCGACACCGAAATGCCGTCGCCGCTGTTCGGCATCGCGACGAGGCCGGTGCCGTTCACGCCGATGAAGTTGCCGCTGAATACGTAGTCGTGGCCGTTCGCGCTGATGCCCGCGCCGCTGCAATTGCCGATCACGAGGTTGAGCAGCTTCGAGCCGGTCGCACCGTCCGCATGGCCGAGCCCGGCGGTGCCCGAGTCGGTGAGGTCGAAGCAGCCGTGGCCGTTGCCGTTGATCGTCGCGTGATTGCCGTTGACGGTGAACGGCGCGCGCATCTGCGTGAGGCTGCCATTGATGATCGTGATCGCCGCCACGCCGATGTTGATCACATGGCTGCCGGAGCGACCGTTGCCGAACTTGATCGCGGCGCGCAGCGTGCAGTGCGAGGTATCGCCAATGGCGGCGCAGTGATCCGTGATCGCCGGATCCTGGTCGGTGTCGCCACTGGAGTTGACGTTGTAGACGTCGGCCCAGGCCGGCGCCGCGATCGCGCACAAGAGGCCCATCGCCAGCCAGCGCGCACGGCGGACCGCGCGTGTCGAAGCATGGCCGGTGCGCTCGCGCGCGGGTCGTATCGGTTTCATGGTGCGTCCTTTTCCTTCCGGGTAGTGAACGGTTCGCGGGCGTCGAGCCCGGCCCCGGGAGTGCTCTCGGGAGCCTCCCATCGGGGTTCAGTAGCCGATACGAAAAAGAACCGGGGTTGCAGACAGACCGGATGCAAGGTTTTCGCGGGGCGCTCCGACTGCGGCGGCTCCGGCCTTCGGCGCGGACCGCCCGAACCTTCGTCGTGGCGCCGATGCGCGAGGTCCGCAGGCGGATCAAGCCGCGCAGCGGCGGATCCGCTCGCGGGCTGCGTCTGCCCGGAAGGGCAACACGCTTCATGCACGCTGCGTGTCGGCGCCTGGCCCCTTCGGCCGGCGTGCCGCCATGCTCAGGCAGGTCGCGCCCGCCAAGCCTTGAGCAGGTCCGACTCCTGCTCGGGCGTAAGGCCCGCGCGCAGCTTGGCGCGGCGTTCGGCCGGCTGGCTGCGGAACCAGGCGAGGAGATCGGTGAGCGTGGTCTCGAGCGGGCGGAACGTGAGCCCGGCGCGGAGCGCACGCGCGTTGCTGACGGCGCCGTAACCGGCCAGGCTGCCCGTGCGCGACACCCAGATCGGCAGGTCGGCACCCTGCGCTTCGAGGAATGCCGGCGAGACGTGCGTGTACGACGGCTTCGCGCCCGTCGCCTTCTCGCAGGCGTGCAGCAGCTGATCCATCGTCGTCGGTTTCGCGGGGCCGAGCGCATTGAACGTGCCGAGCGTGCCCGCCTCCGCGAGTCGGATCATCCATTCGCCCAGATCGCGCCCATCGATGAACTGCACCGGGTCGGCGCCGTCGCCGGGCACCAGCATCTCGCCGCCCTGCCCGACGCGGTGCGGCCAGTAGGTGAAGCGGTCCGTCTCGTCGCGCGGCCCGACGATGAAGCCCGGCCGCACGATCGTCACGCGCTCGCCGAATTGCCGGTGCGCTTCGGCCTCGCTCAGCGCTTTGAGCGGGCCGTAGAGGCGTTCGAGATCGGCGCGCAGCGATTCCTGCGTCTCGCCCATCGCGTCCTTGCCTTGGTAGACGGCGAGCGCGTCGCCCTCGTCGATGCCGCGCTTGCTGCCATCCGCGTACGCCGAAATGGAGGAAATGAAGAGATAGTGCCCGACCTTGCCGGCGAGCACCCGGCCCGCATCGCGCACCCAGAATGGCAGCGTCGTCGGGTTGTCGATGCACACGTCCCATCGGCGCCCTTTCAACGCGCCGAGGTCGCCGGTGTTGCGGTCGCCGAACAATTGTTCGACGTGCCCCGGCCATTCCGGCGACGGCCGCTTGCCGCGATTGAACAGCGTGACCGTGTGGCCGCGCGCAAGCGCGTAGTTGACCTGGAACGGGCCGGTGAAGCCGGTGCCGCCGAGGATCAGGATGTCGAGCGGCTTGGATGCCTTGCCGACCGGCTTGGCGTCGCGCGCGAACGCGAGGGACGGCCGCATGGCGGCCAGCGCACCGAGCTTGAGCAGGTCACGGCGAGTGGTCATCGAAGCCTCCGGATGTGTGCTCGGCGTGGCCGCGCGGCCGGCACCATCATGAGCCATGGGGCGGCCCTGGCCTACCGGTTTCTCGACGAATCGGCATCCGCCCGCGTCGAACCGCAAGCACATGGGAATCGCCATGCTCCGCAAGGCCGCGGCGACGCGCGTAGGGCGGTACGCGCAACGCGCGTGCCGCCGAAGGGCCGCGATGGTCGCGCGTCGCGATGGTCGCGCGTGTCGCGAGATTGCGGCGGGACTCGCGCTGCGCGCTCGACCCGCCCTACGCGGTCTTTGCGTTGCCCGCGGCGGGCTCCGAGTGCGCGGGCGGTACGCGCGCAGCGCGTGCCGCCGCCGACCCGCCCCCGGGGCGTGATCCCCCAAGGCGCCCCCGACGACAAGCGACCGCCACCGCTGTCGATCCCCATCGTCCCCGCTCGTCGTACCCACGAAGCCTTTCCACGGAACCCGAGGGAGCGATCACGATGACCCGAAAAACGGCCACACCTGCCACCCCCGCGCCGCGGAAATCACCCAAGGCGTCGACCCATCCCGCCGCCACCGCGCCGCTGCCCGAATCCCTCAACGGCAAAGCCAGCCCCGCCAAGGCGGCCACTGGCGACGCACCCGTGTTCGCCTACATCGCCAGCCTGCCGCAGCCGCAACGCGCCATCGCCGAACGCATCGACGCCCTCGCCGCGCGCACCTTGCCGGGTCTCGAGCGCAGCGTGAAATGGGGCATGTCCTATTACGGCGTCGGCGACGGCTGGTGCTTCTGCTGCGGCGCCTTCGCGAGCCACGTGAAACTCATGTTCGTCAACGGCGTCATGCTCGATCCCGTACCGCCCGTGACGCCGGTCGCGATGGGCAAGGCGACGCGCGGCGTCGAAATCGCCTCTGCCGATGACATCGATGAACGGCAAATCGCGGCGTGGATGAAACAGATCACGGCGGTGCCAGGCGTCGGGAAGCGTCCGCAGAAGTAGCCACCGACCATCGGCGCTGGTGCGCCATCCACGCATCGATGAGCGTCTCCGTCTGCTGCCTGCCGTCGGCGCATACTGGCCGTGGCAAGGCAACCACCCGGTTGCGCGACAGCGCATGAGAGGAGGCGCAGATGAGCAAGGGCATGAACCAGAAGAAGCAGGAAAAGAAGAAGCCGGCCAAGACCATGAAGGAAAAGCAGCCCGAGAAGAAGGAAAAGAAGGCGAACAAGAACTTCGCACCCGCCTGACGGCACCGGCATCTACGGACTTCGCCTCTCCGGCTCGCGGGAGAG
>NZ_JBQCFP010000143.1:0-6365 GCF_051958935.1 Dokdonella sp.
TACGAGCCGTACCGCCGCCTGCCGCGCATGACGTTCAGCGGCCAGCACGCGCTCGCCGGCCTGCTCGAAGGCGGCATCGACGCCGAAGCGGTCGCGTTCTCGAAGGATCATGCGCTCGACGGCCGCCGCGTCGACCTCTACCCGCACCTGGACCTGCCGCTCGAGGGCGCCGCATGGTTCGTGCGCCCGGAGCTCGGCTACCGCTACACGAGCTACGGCCTCGACCATCTCGACCAGGGCAGCCCGCTGCTGCAGGGGCGCCACCCGAGCCGCGGCGTGCCGATCTTCAGCGTCGACAGCGGGCTCGTGTTCGAGCGCTCGCTCGATATCGCCGGCGAGGCGTACACGCAGACGTTCGAACCGCGCGCGTACTACCTGCGCGTACCGTACCGCGACCAGGACGACCTGCCGATCTTCGACACGCAGGAAGTGCCGTTCACCTTCAGCCCGCTGTTCCGCAGCAACCGCGTCGTCGGCGCCGACCGCCAGATGGACGCGAACAACCTGTCGCTCGCGCTGACCACGCGCTTCCTCGAGGACGCGACCGGCGTCGAGCGCGTGTCGGCGAGCATCGGCGAGATCCGCTACTTCGACGACCAGCGCGTGCAGCTGCCGGGCGTGCCCCCGACCGACTTCGGTGGCTCGACCTACGCCGGCGAGATCGATCTGCACCTCAACGACCGCTGGCGCGTCGTGCTCGACCAGCAGTGGAACCCGAACACGCACCACACCGACCTCTCGACGTTCACGCTGCAGAACCGCTTCGGCGACGGCGGCGTCGTCAACTTCTCGTACCGCTACCGGCGCGATTTCCTCGAACAGGTCGACGTCTCGACCGCGATCCCGCTGAGCCCGAGCTGGCGCGTGATCGCGCGCGAGAACTACGCGCTGAACGACCCGCTCGCGAGTGCGTCCGACCCGCGCGGTCGCGACGGCCGCACGCTCGAGCGCTTCATCGGCATCGAGCACGACACCTGCTGCCTCTCCTGGCGCGTGATTGCGCGACACTGGATCCGCAGCGCGAGCGGCGAAGCCGACAACGCGATCTACTTCGAGCTGGAGTTCAAGGGCGTCGGCTCGATCGGCCAACAGACGGACTCGTTCCTGCGCCGTGGTATCCTAGGTTATCAATGACTTGCCGGCTGCGGCCGGCCTGTCCCGCGGCGCTTCCGGAACCAACCGGCGGCGCCGGGGTCGATCCGATATCCCTCGTTTTCGCGGCGCCGCAAGCGCCCTATCCGGAACTCCCATGAAACGAACCCTGCCCGGCCTCGCCCTCGCCTTCGCCCTGCTGATTCCGGTCGCCACGCCCGCGTTCGCGCAGGCGGTGGCGAGCGAGCCGATCGACCGCATCGTCGCGGTCGTCGACGAGGATGTGGTGCTGCAGAGCGAACTCGATCGCCAGGTCGCGGCGGTCACGGCGCAGTTCGCCAAGAATCCGCAGCAGTTGCCGCCGCACGACGTACTGGAACGCCAGCTGCTCGACCGCCTGATCATGCAGAAGCTGCAGGTCGCGCGCGCCGATTCCACCGGCGTGAAGGTCTCCGACGCGCAGATCGACCAGGCGCTCGGCACGATCGCGCAGCAGAACCGCATGGACGTGAGCCAGCTGCGTGGCGCGATCGAGCGCCAGGGCATGAGCTACGACGGCTTCCGCGACAACCTGCGCGAGCAGCTCATCGTGCAGCAGCTGCGCCAGCGCGTCGCGCAGAGCCGCGTGCAGGTCAGCGATGCCGAGGTCGACAGCCTGATCAAGAACGGCAACCTGCACCCGGGCCAGATGCACATCGGCTACATCATGATCAACGTGCCCGACGGCGCGACGCCCGAGCAGGTCGACGAGGCGCGCGCGAAGGCGGACGACGTCAGGAAGCAGATCGATGGCGGCATGGACTTCGCCGCGGCGGCGATCCGCTACTCCAATGCGGAGAACGCGCTGCAGGGCGGCGATCTCGGCTGGCGCAGCGCGAACGAACTGCCGCCCGCGATGGTCGACGCGGCCGACCGCATGCAGGAAGGCGAGGTGTCGCAGCCGATCCGCGGTGCGAACGGCTTCCACATCATCAAGGTGATCGGCAAGCGCGATACCGGCACGCACATGGTCACCGAGTACGAAGCGAGCCACATCCTCGTCAAGACGAGCGAGCTCGTCACCAACGAGCAGGCCGAGAAGAAGATCAACGAGATCCGCGCGCGCGTCGTCGGCGGCGAGGACTTCGCCACGGTCGCCAAGGCGACCTCCGAGGACGAGCAGACGGCCGGCCTCGGCGGCGACCTCGGCTGGTTCGTCGGCGACGCCTACGGCACGAGCATCGCCAACACGGTCAAGGACATGAAGCCGGGCGACATCTCGCAGCCGTTCCAGACGAATGCGGGCTGGCACGTCCTCAAGCTCGTCGACGTGCGCCAGACCGACAAGGCCGGCGAGATGCAGCGCGACGAGGCGAAGAACATGCTGTTCGGACGCAAGGCCGAGGACGAGTACGCGAGCTTCCTGCGCCAGCTGCGCAGCGAGGCGTTCATCGAGATCCGCCTGCCCGGCGGCGACGCCCCGGCCGGAACGACCGGCGGCTGATCGCACGCGGCATGAGCCTGCCGCGCCTCGCGCTGACGGCCGGCGAACCTGCCGGCATCGGCCCCGAACTCGTCGCCCGGCTCGCGGCGAGCGACCTCGCGGCCGATCTCGTCGCGATCGCCGACCCTGACCTGCTCGCGCAGGGCGCGCGCGCTGCCGGCATCGCCCTGTCGCTGCGCCCCTACGACGGCGGGCCGATCGAGGCGCGCGCACGCGGCGAGCTGCGCGTCGTCGCGACCGCGTTGTCCGCGCCCGCGACGCCAGGGCAACTCGACGCGCGCAACGCGCCGTACGTGCTCGCCACGCTCGCGCGCGCGGCCGACGGCGCCGCGAATGGCGAATTCGCCGCCATCGTCACCGCGCCCGTGCACAAGGGCGTGATCAACGACGCCGGCATCCCATTCACCGGCCACACCGAATTCTTCGCCGCGCGTGCGGACCGCGACGTCGTCATGATGCTCACGGCGCCGGGCGGCGCACGCAACGGCGGCGACCTGCGCGTCGCGCTCGCGACGACGCACCTGCCGCTCGCGGCCGTGCCCGCGGCGATCACGCGCCCCGGGCTCGTGCAGACCCTGCGCATCCTCTGCGATGACCTCATCGCGCATTTCCGCATCGCCGCACCGCGCATCGCCGTGCTCGGCCTCAACCCGCACGCGGGCGAAGGCGGCCATCTCGGGCGCGAGGAGATCGACGTGATCGCGCCCGCGATCGGCCAACTGCGCGCGGCCGGCTTCGACGTGCAGGGACCGGTCCCCGCCGACACCGCGTTCGTGCCGACCCAGTTGCAACGCTACGACGCGGTGCTCGCGATGTACCACGACCAGGGCCTGCCCGTGCTCAAGCATGCGGGCTTCGGCCACGCGGTCAACGTCACGCTCGGGCTGCCGTACCTTCGCACCTCGGTCGACCACGGCACCGCCCTCGACCTCGCCGGCAGCGGCCGCGCCGACCCAGGCAGCCTCTTCGCCGCGGCCCGCCTCGCGCTGGCCCTTGCCGCACTCGCGGCGAAAAGCCGAGAGCAGGAGCGTTCAAAGACTGAAACGCGAAGGACACGGACGAAGCGTGAATGAAGCGTCCAAGAGGTTGAAACACGGAGCACACGGAGAGAGAAGCAAGAGAGTCTTCCTGCCTTTTGCTCCGTGTGCTCCTGTCGAAGGCTTTTACGTGATCCCGCTTTTCCTTCGTGTTTTTCGTGTTTCAGTCGTTTGCTGCTGCTATGGCTCTCGAACGCACGCGCCGGCACGCTCGGCTACGATAGGCGCATGCACGACACCCACGCACCGCACCAGCACAAGAAGCGCTTCGGCCAGCACTTCCTGCACGACGCCGGCGTGCTCGCGCGGATCGTGCAGGCGATCGCGCCGAAGCCGGGCGATCGCATCGTCGAGATCGGGCCGGGCGACGGCGCGCTGACGCTGCCGCTGCTGCGCGCGCTCGGGCGCCTCACCGTGATCGAGCTCGATCGCGACCTCATCCCGCGCCTGCGCGCCGCCGCCGAGGGCGTCGGCGAGCTCGAGGTCATCAACGCCGACGTGCTCTCGGTCGACCTGCGCCGGCTCGCCGGGGACGCGCCGCTGCGCGTGGTCGGCAACCTGCCCTACAACATCTCCTCGCCGATCCTGTTCCATTGCATCGGGCAGATCGACGCGATCCGCGACATGCATTTCATGCTGCAGAAGGAAGTCGTCGACCGCATGGCCGCGGCGCCGGGCAGCAAGGTCTACGGCCGGTTGTCGGTGATGCTGCAACTCGCCTGCCGCGTCGAGCCGCTGATCGAGGTGCCGCCCGCCGCGTTCCGCCCGCCGCCGAAAGTCGACTCGGCCGTGGTGCGCCTGCGGCCGCGTCCGGCGGCCGAACGACCGGCTGCGGATGCGGCGAGGATCGAGCGCGTGGTCAAGGCCGCGTTCGGCCAGCGCCGCAAGACGCTGTCCAATGCGCTGCACGGCGTGCTGGACCCCGAAGCGATCGCCCTCGCCGGGGTCGACCCGCGCGCGCGCGCCGAGCAGCTGGCGCCGGCCGCCTTCGTCGAGCTTGCCCGCATGGCCGGCCTCCCCGACAATCCCCCTCCATGACCGGCAAGAAGCCCTACGACATCACGATTTCCGTCAATACGCGCTTCCTCGACGACCAGTCGGCGCCCGGGGACAACCGCTACGCCTTCGCCTACACGATCACGATCGTCAACGAGGGCACGGTCGGCGCGCGCCTGCTGTCGCGCCACTGGATCATCACCGACGGCAACGGCAAGGTGCACGAAGTACGCGGCGACGGCGTCGTCGGCGAGCAGCCGTGGGTGCGCCCGGGCGACGACTACGAATACACCTCCGGCGCCGTGCTCGAAACCTCCCTCGGCACGATGCGCGGCAGTTACCAGATGATCGCCGACGACGGCACGCATTTCGACGCGATGATCCCCGCGTTCGTGCTGTCGATACCCAGGACGCTGCACTGACCATGGACGCCGACCTCCGCATGAACCCCGCCCCGCGCGCGCAGCGCCCCGCCGAGCCGGCGCGCTGACATGGCAGTCTGGGCCGTCGGCGACATCCAGGGTTGCCACGACGAACTGACTCGCCTGATCGACAAGCTCGAGTTCGATCCCGCTCGCGACACCCTGTGGTTCTGCGGCGACCTCGTCAACCGCGGCGGCCAGTCGCTCGCCGTGCTGCGCACGGTGAAGGCGCTCGGCGAGCGCGCGATCGTCGCGCTTGGCAACCACGACCTGTCGCTGCTCGCGATCGCCGAGCGCAAGCGCGAGGACCAGCAGCGCGTCAATCCGGAACTGCGCGAAATCCTCTTCGCACCCGACCGCGACGAACTGCTCGCCTGGCTGCGCCGGCAGAAGCTCCTGCACGTCGACCGCGCGCTCGATTTCGCGCTCGTGCACGCGGGCCTGTTCCCGCGCTGGACGATCGCGCAGGCGATGGAGATGGCGCAGGAAATCGAAGACAAGCTGCGCAGCGATGGCTACCGGCGCCTGTTGAAACAGTTGTTCGGCAACAAGCCGGACCTGTGGACGCCGAAGCTGCGCGGCGTCGACCGCTGGCGCGCGGGCATCAACGTGTTCACGCGCATGCGCTACTGCGACGTGCGCGGCCGCATCGGCTTCGGCGACAAGGGCGCGCCGGGCACGCAGCGCCCCGGCCTCTACCCGTGGTACGAGGTGCCGGGCCAGGTGAAGCGCGACGTACGCGTCGTCTGCGGGCACTGGTCGACGCTCGGCCGCTTCGCCGGCCTCGGCGTGCATGCGATCGACACCGGCTGCGTCTGGGGCGGCTGGCTCACCGCACTGCGCCTCGACGTCGAAGAACCCGAGTACGTCACGATCAAGTCGGATCGCAAGCCTGCGCCGGGCAAGGAAATGGACTGACGCCGGCACGCGCGGCCGGTGGACTCGCGGCCGTGCGTCCGCATCCATCGGCGATTCGTGCCGCTACGCCCCCCCTCCGTTTTCCCCGCTGCAGGTACCATCTGGAAGGTGGGATACGAGGTGAGGTGATGGCGACGGCGAAGAAGAAGCGATTGAGCGAGCTGCAGTTTTCGCTGGTCGCGCGCGCGCTGGCCGAGCCGCGGCGCTACCAGATGCTGCGGACGATCGGTGAGCACGCGACGGCGATGCCGTGCTGCGCCCTGCAGGAAACCCACAACGTCAGCGCGGCGACCATTTCCCATCACATCAAGGAACTGGAAGCCGCCGGCCTCGTCCGGATCGTGCGCGAAGGCAAATTCGCCCACCTCAGCGTGCAGCGCGACGTCCTGCGCGCCTATCTCGACCAGCTCGCGGAAA
>NZ_JBQCFP010000144.1:0-28583 GCF_051958935.1 Dokdonella sp.
CGCCGGAATCGACCTGGTCCTCAACTGCGCCGGCCGGTACTCGCGCACCGCGGCGCCGCGGCTCGCGGCCGGCCTCGAGCAGCGCGTCCATTACCTCGACATCACCGGCGAGATCGACGTGTTCGCCCACTGCCATCGCGCGGACGCGCGCGCCCGCGAGCGCGGCATCGTCGTCGCGCCCGGCGTCGGCTTCGATGTCGTGCCGACCGACGGCGTCGCCGCGCTGCTGAAGCGCGCGTTGCCCGGTGCGAGCGCACTCGTGCTCGCGTTCGAGGCGGGGGGCGGGACCAGCCCGGGCACGGCCCGGACCGGTGTCGAGGGGCTCGCACGCGGCGGCCGCGTGCGCATCGGCGGCGAGGTCGTCGCCGTGCCGCTCGCCTGGAAGACGCGCACCTTCGTGCGCGAGGACGGCGCGGTGCGCAGCGCGACGACGATCCCATGGGGTGACGTGTACACCGCGTACGTGTCGACCGGCATCCCGGACGTCGAGGTCTATCTCGCGATGCCGCCGCGTGCGATCCGCTCGCTGCGTCGCCTGCGCCTCGTGCGCCCGCTGCTCGGGTTCGCGCCGCTGCGCGCATGGCTCCAGGCGCGCGCGGGTGCGCGACCGGGGCCGGATGCCGCACGCCGCGCCGCGACGCAGTGCCGCATCTGGGGCGAGGCGCGCGATGCCGCGGGCGCGGTCGCGCATATCCAGATCGTCACTCCGAACGGCTACGCGCTCACCGCGACGTGCGCGCTGGACATCGCCGCGCATGTGCTCTCCAGCCAGCCCGCCGGTGGCTACCGCACGCCCTCGCAGTTGATGGGCGCGGACCATGTGCTCGGCGTGCCCGGCGTACGCGTGGTCGCGAGTTCTTTCGACCTCGCCGGCAACGGCTGACCGGCCGTCCGCGGCCCCGAACGGGTGCGCAGCGCGGCCGTTTTGCGGTAGCGTGCGCGTTCACCGCCATCCGCCGGACCCCGCATGAGCGCATCGAACCGTTCTCCCTTGTCGCCACTGCCCGCACTGATCTTCTCCGCGCGCTGGCTGCAGCTGCCGCTCTACCTCGGCCTCATCATGGCGCAGGGTGTGTACGTCGTGCTGTTCGTGAAGGAGCTCTGGCACCTCATGCACGACGCGTTCCGCCTCAGCGAACAGGCGATCATGCTGATCGTGCTCGGCCTCATCGACGTCGTGATGATCTCGAACCTGCTCATCATGGTGATCGTCGGCGGCTACGAAACCTTCGTCTCGCGCCTGCGCCTCGAGGGTCATCCCGACCAGCCGGAGTGGCTGAGCCACGTCAATGCATCGGTGCTCAAGGTCAAGCTCGCGATGGCGATCATCGGCATCAGCTCGATCCACCTCCTGAAGAGCTTCATCGAAGCCGGCGCGATCGGCGGCATGCCGTTCTGCACGCCGGACCTCATCGCGCAGGCGGCCGCCGAGATCGCCGCCGGCGCCGGCCGTGGCTGCACCATGGTGACCGCGAGCGGCGTGATGTGGCAGACGATCATCCACTGCGTCTTCATCGCCTCGGCGATCGGCATCGCCTGGACCGACCGCATCATGTCCAACGGCAACGGCGCGCGCGAACGCGCCGAGGCACACTGAGGGAGCAGGATCAAGGAGACGGGACACGACGCACACACGACAAACGAAGGGAGACCCTCGACCCAGCCGTCCGGCGCTCCCTGTTTTGCTTCGTGTTTTCAGTCTTCTGATTGCCGCCCGCCTTTCGCGCGCATGATGGCGGCTCGGACACCCGTGTCAGTGGAGGCGTCGAGCGCCGGTACATCCGGAAAGCGCGTGAGGGTGCGGTATTCGCGCCAGCGCCGCGCGAAGACGTCGGTGTCCATCAGCGCGTCGAGGCGTTCGACGAACGCCTGCGGCGACCAGGCGCGCGGCGGCGCGAGGCAGCAGGCGTCGAAGCGGCGCAATGCATCGTCGATGCCGATGCGTCCGCCGCTCGCGTGGCGCAGATCGAGGTCGACGGCCAGCCAATACGCCGTGCCGCTCCAGTACACGCGCGTGTAGCCGTGCGCACGCTCCATGTCGAGCGAGGCCTGTTCGAGCGGCGCGGCATCCCGCGGCGTCGCGGCGCGGCCGCGCGCGAAGCCATCGGCGAGTTCGGCCCACGCCTGCGCAGGCGTGAGCAGGCCTGAACGGGCACGCAGCACGTTCTGAAGATAGGTCGCGAGGCCCTCGGCGAGCCACGCGCCGCGCGCGCCAAGGTGCGGATGGAACAGGTGCGAGAGCTCGTGTACGGCGATCCAGTCGCGCTCGAACGCGTGCGCGTCGCGTGACGGGTCGACGAACAGGGTGAGCCCGTTGCCCTCGCCGCGTGTCGACTGGCCAAACACGACCGCGTCGCGCTGCGCGCCGACCGGGATCACGAGCACCTGCACGTCGGCGAGCGGCAGGCGGCCGTAGGCGGTCGTCGCCGCATCGCTGACGCGTTCGAGCCAGGCCAGCAACCGCGTGCGTTGCGCGGGGTCGGGCGTCCCGCCGATCGCGACGTGCAGGCGGCCACCGGGGCGGTCGATCGTCGTCTCGGACATGCGCCCGATCGCAATGCGCGCGAGCCAGTCGGGCGGCGTGCGTTCGATGTGGTAGCGGCGTGTCGCGCCGGCGGAGGGTTCGGGCGTCCAGGGCGCGGACAGTGCGATGCCGGCGGGCAGTTCGACGATCGCGTCGGCGGCGGCGACATCGGCTGCCCAGAGCAGCCAGCCGCCCGGGTCGGTGATCGTCCCGGTCGCGTGCAGTGCGCTGCGCCGCGCGCTCGCATCGGCGATCTGGCCCAGATCGGCGCGCCAGCGCAGGCATTCGCCCGCACGCCAGTCGCGCGCGCTCCAGCCGTCGCCATCGCGCTGCAGCGAGGCGCCGCTGGAGCGCGTGAGTCCCTCGACGTGACCCGGTGCCGATGCGTCGCCCGCGAAGCGCTGCAGCGCCGCGGCGCGATCGAGGCAGAGCGAGGCCTGCATCGTGCGCGATGCTGCGTCGTAACGCAGCGCGTACTGCGCCGGCTCGCCCGCTGCGGCGAGGGCCGCGGCAAAGGGCAACAGGATGCACCACGGGGCGAGGATCCGCTTCATGCCATGCATGATCGCCGGATCGCCGGCTTCCCTGCATCGGCCGTTCGGCACGGCTGGCCGGTACAATCGCAACGATGGACGTGTCACACCTGCTCGACGGACTCAACGAGGCGCAACGCGAAGCGGTCACGGCGCCGGCGGGCCACTACCTCGTGCTCGCCGGCGCCGGCTCGGGCAAGACGCGCGTGCTCACGCACCGCGTCGGCTGGCTGCTGCAGGTCGAGCGGATCTCGCCGTGGTCGGTGCTCGCGGTCACGTTCACGAACAAGGCCGCGGGCGAGATGCGCGGGCGCACCGAGAGCCTCATCGAGGGTGACGGTCGCGGGCTGACCATCGGCACGTTCCACGGCATCGCGCATCGCCTGCTGCGCCGGCACTGGCGCGAGGCGAAGCTGCCCGAGACGTTCCAGATCCTCGACGCCGACGACCAGCTGCGCATGGTCAAGCGCACGATGCAGGGCATGGGTCTGGACGAGTCGCGCTTCCCGCCGCGCCAGGCGTGCTGGTTCATCAACGCCGCGAAGGATGAAGGCAAGCGGCCCGATGCGCTCGATCCCGGCTTCAATCCGGTCAATCGCGTGCTCATCGACGTCTATCGCGCCTACGAGGAAGCCTGCCGGCGCGCGGGCGTGGTCGACTTCGCCGAGTTGCTGCTGCGCGCACACGAGCTGTGGCTGCAGAACGACGAACTGCTGCGCCACTACCGCGAGCGCTACCGCCACCTCCTCATCGACGAATTCCAGGACACCAATACCTTGCAGTATGCGTGGGTGCGCGTGCTCGCGGGCTCGACCGGCCAGGTGTTCGTGGTCGGCGACGACGACCAGGCGATCTACGGCTGGCGCGGCGCGCGCGTCGAGAACGTGCAGCATTTCCTGCGCGACTTCCCGAGCGCGCGCACGATCCGCCTCGAGCAGAACTACCGTTCGACCGGCACGATCCTCGCCGCCGCGAACGCGGTGATCGCGCACAATCCGGATCGCCTCGGCAAGCAGCTGTGGACCGCGGGCGACGACGGCACGCCGATCGAACTCTACGCCGCGTACAACGAGCAGGACGAGGCGCGCTACGTGGTCGAGCGCATCCGCGAAGGCCTGCGCGGCGATGCGCGGCCGTCCGACCATGCGATCCTGTATCGCTCGAACGCGCAGTCGCGCACGTTCGAAGAACAGCTGATCCAGCACGACATCGCCTATCGCGTGTACGGCGGCCTGCGCTATTTCGATCGCGCCGAGGTGAAGGACGCGCTCGCGTACCTGCGCCTCGTCGCCAACCGCCACGACGATGCCGCGTTCGAACGCGCGGTCAACACGCCGCCGCGCGGCATCGGCGATCGCACGCTCGACAGCCTGCGCCAGCGCGCGCGGCGCGACACGCTGTCGCTGTGGGAGGCCGCGCTCGCCGAACTCGGTTCGGATGCGCTCGCCGGCCGCGCGCGCAACGCACTGCGCGGTTTCCTGCAGCTGATCGAACAGCTCGCGCGCGACTGCCTCGCAGCCTCGGGCGGCTTCACGCTCGCGGGCGCGCGCCTGCTCGACGCGGGCGCGCCGACCGAAGCGATGGTCGGCGACGGCGAGCCGGTCGGTCCGGACGAGCCGCTCGCCCTGTCCGAGCAGGTCGAGCACGCGCTCGCGCGCTCTGGCCTGCGCGAGTTCTACGAGAAGGACAGCCGCGGCAGCGCGGAATCGCGCACCGAGAACCTCGACGAACTCGTCAACGTCGCGGCACGTTTCCGCCGCACGCCCGAAGACCTCGAGGCGGGGCTGTCGGAACTCGCGGCATTCCTCTCCCACGCCGCCCTCGAGGCGGGCGAAGGTCAGGGCGAGGCTTGGCAGGACTGCGTGCAGCTGATGACCTTGCATTCGGCCAAGGGGCTCGAGTTCCCGCAGGTGTTCCTCGTCGGCCTCGAGGACGGGCTGTTCCCGAGCCAGAAGTCGACGGAAGAGGCGGGACGCCTCGAAGAGGAGCGACGCCTCGCCTACGTCGGCATCACGCGCGCGCGCGAGCGGCTCGTGCTCACCTACGCCGAGTCGCGCCGTCTGCACGGCGTCGAATCCTATGCACGGCCATCGCGCTTCCTCACCGAGATCCCGGCCGAGCTCGTGCACGAGGTGCGGCCGAAGGTGCAGGTGAGCCGCCCCGCGTACGCCGGACGCCCCGCGCTGCAGGAAACGGCGGTGCCGTTCAAGCTCGGCCAGCGCGTGCGCCATGCGAGCTTCGGCGAAGGCGTCGTGCTCGCCTACGAAGGCGCCGGCGCGCATACGCTCGTCGAGGTGAATTTCGCCGGCGCTGGACGCAAGCGCCTCGTACTCGCCTACGCGAACCTCGCCCCCCTGTAGGGCGGGTCGAGCCGCGAAGCGGCGAGTCCCGCCGCGCTCCGCCCGGCCACGCCATACGGTGACCAGGCCGCTCCTTCGCGTGCGGCTGCGCGCCGCCTCGGCGACAATGCCCGTCCTCCTCCCCTGAAGAGGTCTGATCCATGCAGCGCCAGACCGTGCTCGTCGCCACCGCCATCGTCGCCGCGATTGCGACCGCCTGGTGGCTATGGCCGCTGCAATCGAGCCGCTCGCAGCCGCTCGCGTCGCGGCCTGCGCCTGCCGCGGCGCTTGCCGCGCCGGAGCCGCCGGCGGCTTCGGCGTCGCCACCCGTTGCTCGTGTCGCGGCGGTCGAACCGTCCGCTCCGCCCCCGGCGCCTCCGGCGACCGAGCCGCCCCCATCGGCGGCAAAGCCGCTCGGGGACGCCGTGCCGGTGGCGCCGCCCGCACCTCCACCGCGGCCGGCGCCCGCGCCAACGCCGGTGCCGCCGGCGCGGGTCCCTGCCGCCGATGCTTCGCCCATGCAGCCCGAGGCGCAGCCGGAGCAGGCCGCTCCCGCGGACGTCGCCGATGCGACGTCGGACGCTGGCGCGGAGGAATCATCGACCATTCCTCCGGGCACCGACGACGCGGTAGACAGCGACGCCGCCGACGCGCCCGTGGTGATCGACGAGGACCACGCGATCGACCTCTTCGCCGAGCGCATGGCCATGCTCGAGCAGGGTGGTGACGGCGACGAGGAAAGCGAAAGCCGCGACGCGGCGATGCAGAAGGAGTTCGACGGCCGCAGCGACGGTGGAGACGATGCGGCGACGCGCGCGCGCGAACTGCGCAGCCATCTGCGGGCATGGATCGCGGGCTTGCCGTCGGATCCTCCGCATGACGTGCTGCTCGCATCGGTCGAATGTCGCACCGGCAGTTGCCGCGTGCTGCTCGCCGAACGTGGCGTCGACCTGTCGGGCCAGCCGGAGACGCCGGGCAATGCCGCCGTCTACGCGCTGGAGGAGTCCTTCCTCGCCTTGCGCTAGGCCGAATGGTGGCCGTCGCTGCAGCTCGGCGAAGCGAGCCTGTCGATGCACGCGGCCGATCCCGCGAGCGCGCCCGGCTACGTGTTGTGGACGATCTACATCGGCACCGCTACGTAGCGTGGCCTCGGCCCACCGCTTTCGAGGGATCTGCCAATCGGTGGATCACGGCGCCGCCCACCGTTTTTTTGGAGACGCATCGATGGGTGGGCCGAGGCGGCCAGGGCCCACCCAAGTGCACGTGCGTGCCTACTTGCTGTACTCGATCTGCATCGTCCTGCTTTCCTTGCCGTTGCGCGTCTCGTACCAGTCGAACGTGTAGTGCGAGGGGTCGACGATGCGCACGACCGCGCGCACGGGGACTTTCGTCTTCGGCTCCATCGGGTCGTCCATCGAGCCGTGGTACGTGTAGCTGGTGCTCGCCTTGTCGTAGCTGCCATAGGCGAGGAAGAAGCCCGTCGACATGCTGTCGTACCAGGTGCTGAAGAACTTGCCGCCGAGGTTGTCGTATCCCATCACGCCGCGACCGCTGAACGGCTGCCCCATCATGTCGCCGTCGAACTTCGTCTCGATGTAGCGGCCACCGAACGTCGCCTCGCTGTGTGACGTGCCGTGGCTTTCCTGCGGCGGCGCCTTCGGGTCCATCCACATCGTGTTCTTCGTCTTCCAGTCGCCGATGAAATACGCGAGCTGCTTGTGTTCGGCGCGCACCGCGCCCATGCGCTCGAACGCGGCAGCCATTTCCTGCTGCTCCTTGGTCATCTCCGGCTGCGCGGCGTCTTCCGCGCCGGCCGGGCCCACGACTGCGAACGCGAACGCGAACAGTGCGACAAGCTGGGTCTTCATGGTCCTTCCCCGAAGGTTGCGCCAGTGGATGGCGCGGACATGCTAGTCCCGCGACGGGACGGATGCGAGCACGTCGGGTCGCTGCGGAAAGGGTGGAGGGTGGAAAACGGAGCGCGCGGGGAAAGGCACGCGCAAAGCGCGGCGTCCCCGCGGCATGCCAGGGATACCCGGTGCGACGGCCCCGAAGCGCCGCCGCACCGGTCCCTCCCCGAACTAACCGCGACGGCCGCGCGAGCGGAACTCGGCGAGCTGCGTGTCGACCGCGTCGAGCAGCGGCTCGATCGCTTCGCGCGCCTTCTCGGCCGCATTGAGGCTCGTGAAATTGACCTGCTCGCCGCTGCTGCGCCAGAGCACGCTGCCGTCGGAGACGCGGTACGCGCGCACGCCGAGCTGCACCGTGTAGAGGGTCGAACTCTGGCCGTAGTAGTTCATCTGCTGCGTGCCGACCGGGCGCGCGTGGACGAACACGACCGCATCGGCCTTGCCGGAGAGCGCGCGCAGGTTCGGCGAGTCGCCGCGGCCGCGGCCGCCTTCGATCACGCGGAAGCCACGGCTCTGCAGCATGCCGACGAGCGCGTCTTCGGCCGGCGAGGAAATCACGTCGTCACCGCTCGACACGACCGCGATGGTCGGCACGCGCGGCTTCGGCGGCGCGGCGGGCTCCGTCGGCGTCACCTTGGCAATGCGCGGGCCCGGCGCCTGCGCGGCGTCCTCGGCCGCCTTCGCCGCGGGCAGGTCGTGCCGCGCTTCCATGCCGGCCTGCGACGCGCGCGCGGCGGGCGCGCCCGCGTCGGACGCGTCGGCCGAGCTCGCAAGCGCTTCCGTCGGCGGCGGCACCGGGGGTTCCACCGGCGTGGAGGCAGTGGGCGTCGCCTGCGTCGCCGACGCATCGGTCGCCGGCCTGTCCGGCGCGGTCGTCGCGGCGACGGTGGTCGCGCTCGGCGGCGCCGGCGGAGGGTTCGCGGCGGTGTTCGTGGCACCGACCGTCGCGGTCGACGTCGGCGTCGTCGCCACGGCCGTCGGCGATGACGTGCCGAACAGGTTCGCGAGCACCGGGATGCGGTCGCGCATCGCGTAGCTGCCGCCGGCGACGCCGACGAGCAGCATCGCCGCGATCGCCCACGGCAGCGCGGAATTGCGCGGCGCCTGGCCACCGATCGCGGTCGGACGGTCGAGCACGGCCTGGTGGCCGCCCTGCAGCGGCGGCGGCAGCGGCTGGCCGCTCGGCGTGATGCGCGTGTTCGCCTGGGCGGCGACGTTGCGCATCGGCGTCTGCGGCGTCTGCGGCAGCGAAGCCTGGCCCGACACCGGCGTCTTCTGGCCGATCATCGTCGCCGCGGCCGGCGACATCTTGGTCTGCACCGTGATCGGGCCGCCCTTGGCGACGAGCGGGTGCGTGCTGAGGTCGGCGACGAGGTCGTGGCAGTTCTGGTAACGCTCAGCCGGTTCCTTCGCGATCATCCTGGCGAGGATCGTCGCGATCTGCGGGTCGGCGTCCTGGTTCAGCTCGCGTACGTCCGGAATCTGCGCCTTCACGACTTCCAGCATGAGGCCGAGCGGCGACTCGTCGTTGAACGGCATCTTGCCGGTCAGCATCTCGAACAGCACGATGCCGAGCGAGAAGATGTCCGAACGCTGGTCGACCGGCTTGCCGAGGCAGACCTCGGGCGAGAGATAGCCGGGCGTGCCGACGAATTCGCCGGTCGAGGTCAGCTTCTTCGACAGGTCCTGGTTCGACAGCGCAATGCCGAAGTCGGCGATCTTGACCGAGCCGCGGCTCGTGATCATGAGGTTGCCGGGCTTGATGTCGCGGTGCACGACGCCGCGGTCGTGCGCGGTCGCGAGGCCGAGCGCGGTCTGCTGGATCACCTTCGCCGCCTGCTCGACGGTGAGGCGATGGTCGCGCTTGAGCATCGAGCCGAGCGATTCGCCCTCGACGAACTCCATCACGAAGTAGGTCTGGCCCTCGTCCTCGCCGATGAAGTAGATCTGGATGATGTGCGGATCGTTGAGGGCCGCCATGCTGCGCGCCTCGCGCAGGAAGCGCTCCTTGATCGCCTCGTCGTGGGCGAGCGAATCCGCCAGCACCTTGATCGCGACGTAGCGGTTCAGCGAGGCCTCATAACCCTTGTAGACCACACCCATGCCGCCGCGGCCCAGTTCGGCGACGATGTCGTAATGGCCAAGACGCGTTCTCATGACAGCTCCCTCCGGGGAGGATTCCCCGAGTGGAAGGCATCCTAGCACCGGCCCCCGGGGGCGATGCCCGGAGCCGCGTCGCGCTCGGCGGGCGAACCGGTCGACGCCGCGAATGTGAACGGGTCGACGAAACAGGCCCGGTTTGAGCCCTGTCACGTCCGCCACCTAGACTACTGCGCTGTCCCGGCCCCCGCGCCGGATGGGAAAGGCGAGGAGCGACCGGTTGGCCAGCGAGCGAACGACCCCGCGGACCCTCTGGCTGCTGCTCGCGGCGCTGTGGGCGATCGGCACCTTGCGCGCGTTCGTGCTGTGGTCGCACGACCCGCTCCATGCGTACGCGAACAGCTACGACCAGACCCGTTACACGAGCTGCTTCCACGTCCATCCCGATCGTCCGGCGTCGGTCCCGCCACAGCAGAACAGCCCGCAGGCGCCATTCTCCGACTACCGCTTCATCGCAGACGAGCCGATGTGCTACTGGTCGAGCGAGCTCGCGTTCACCGGTGCGGCCGCGGGCATCTGGGCGCTCGCCGAAGCGTTCGGCGGCGGCCCCGTGCACGACGTGCGCTGGGTCGGCGCCTTGCGCTGGCTGGCATTGCTCGCGCTGTCGATCGCGTTGTCGCGCGCCTGGCTGCGTCGCGGCGACGCACGCGCGGCGATCGCCAATGCGGCGCTGCTGCCGCTGCTGTTCGCCGATCCCGGCAACACGCTGTACCTCAATACCTTCTACGCCGAGTGGACGGCACTGCTCGCCGCGTACGCGACGTTCGCGCTCGCGCTGCTGTGGCGCGACGAAGCGCGCAGCGCGACACGCTTCGCGTTGATCGCTCTCGCCGCACTGTGGCTCGCGACCTCGAAGATCCAACACCTCGTGCTGCCGCTCGGCCTCGCCGCCGTCGTGTTCGTGCTCGACCGCGCGCGGCTGCGCTACACAAGCTGGCGCGCGCTCGCGCTCGGTGCCGGCGCACTCGCCGGCTGCTGGCTGCAGGTCGCGCAACTGCACCGCGAAGGCGCGATGATGGACGCGATCGACCAGTACAACCGCGCCGACGTCGTCTTCACCGCGCTGCTGCCGTTCGCCGACGACCCGCGCGCGCTGCTCGAGGAACTGCACATCGACCCCGACTGCGCGATCTACAGCGGCCGGCACGCCTGGGAATTCCCGGATCTCCCCGAACGCGTCTGCCGCGGGCTCGTGAACTTCGATCGAGGCACCGAACTGCGCACGCTCGCCGCGCACCCGCGCCTCGCGCTGCGCCTCGCCGCCCACGCCCCGCTCGCGCTCGACCCGTGGATCGCCAAGAACCTCGGCCAGATCGAAGGCGGCGAGTTCGCGACGATCGCCGCGCTGCCGAGCCTCGGCCGCCTGCTGCACGCGTGGCCACGGCTGCAGCTCGGCCTGCTCGCCGCGCCGCTGATCGCGCTGTTCGTATTGCTCTGGCGTCCCGGCCTGCGCCGCGGTGCGCGCGCGCTCGATTTCACGGCGCTCGTCGTCGTGACGATGCTCGGCACGCTTACCGTCACGATCCTCGGCGACGGGCTTGCCGATGCGGCGAAGCAGGGGCATCTCGTCGTCAATGCGGCGCTCGCATGGCTGTTCGCTACGCTCGTGTCGGGTGCCATGCGCCGCTTTTGGCTGGATTGATCGCATCTACGTGCGGACGGCACGCGCTTCGCGCGTACCGCCCTACAACCATCCATGGTGCTCTCGAATCCTGTAGGGCGGGTCGAGCCGCGCAGCGGCGAGTCCCGCCGGGGTAGCCATCGTCGAATGGGACGGGAAGAGATTTCAAACGGAAAATACGCCCATGATTCCGTCGTCGTCGCGACGCTTGCACAAGGCGATTCCGTCCATGCCTCCGATGTCCTCGCAGCCTCCCGTAATGCACCTCTCCGCACCCGCTCACGGCCCCACCATCACCGAGCTGCTCGACGACCATCAGCGACATGCCTACGAGCAGGCGCTGTCGCGCGAGCGAGGACTGATCCTGGCGGTCGGGCCGACGAACTCGGGCAAGGCGGCGCTGCTGTACCACGGCATGCGGATGCTGCGCCGCCTGCGCGGCGCGCCGGTGCCGATGGCGACGATCGAGTGGGTGGTGCGCGGTCGACTCGACGAGGCGACGCGCGTGGTCGTATCGAGCAAGGACGGCGTCACCTTCGACAGCGCACTGAAGCGGCTCGCCGACGACGGGACGAAGGCGTTCCTGGTCGGCGAGATCCATGACTATGCAACCGCCGCGGAAGCCGTGCGCCTGACGACGGAACGCCGGCGCCTGATCCTGTCCACCCTGCACACGCCGGATGCGCCGCAGGCGTTGCAGCGTCTGGTGAATATGGGCGTCCCGCCGGACCGCATCGGCGCATCCGTCGTGCTCGTCTTCGCGTTGCGCGCCGTGCGCCGTCTGTGCACGGAATGCCGCGAGCCGCTGCATCTACCACCGCATTCGCTCGCCGTCGCCGGCTACACGGACGAAGAAATCACTGCCGGGTTGACGCTCTGGCGACCGAACCGCGAAGGATGCATCCATTGCGCGGACGGGTTTCGCGGGCGGCGGTTCGTCTGCCAGATGCTGTCCATGACGGACGGGATACGCACCGCGCTGGGCGAGGCCGATGTCCGTGAAATCCGGCGGGTGGCGATGGCCGAAGGCATGAGGACGTTGAGAAGGGGACTGCTCGACGCGGCGAACGCGGGCGATGTCTGGATAGCGGATATCGGGGGCGACGTGCTGTAGCCATGTCGCGCGGTTTCCCTCACCCGCGCCTGCGGCGCGACCTCTCCCGCAGGCGGGAGAGGTGATGGAGGCGCGTCGAGGCCTCTCCCTTCTCCCGCTCGCGCATCGCGGCTTGTGCCATCCCTTTTCCCGCTGGCGGGAGAAGGTGCCGGAGGCGGATGAGGGCAATCGTGCGAGGTCGTCGCGCGGTCCCCGCGCCGCGCCGGCGCGACGTCTCGCGCAAGGGGAGGCTGGAGGAGCATCGCGGCTTGCGCCGCTCCCCCAGCGGCAACCCTCCGCTACGATCGTCACATGGTCCTGCCTCCACTCCGCCGTCTGCTCCGCACCGCGGCATGGCTGCTGCTCTTCGCGGCGCTCGGCGCGCTCGGCCTGCTGCTCGTGCGCGCGTTCGAGGCACGTGGCAAGCCGGACCTCATGCCGTGGCATCGCATCGTGCTCGCGCAGGAACTCAGCGCGGACACCCTCGATGCGCGCTCCACCTGGGCCGACGTCCTCGCGCGCGAGCAGCAGGTGTTCGACGACCTCCACGCGCAGCTTGCGGCGGCTGCGGTGCCCGGCGAGTTCCGTTACGAGCGCGGCAGCCGCATCGGCGCGCGCGCGGGCGAGCGCGATGGGAACCGCTCATTCGAATCGATGCCGGCCGAACCGCGCGGCGGCGTGCTGCTGTTGCATGGGCTCACCGATTCGCCGTACAGCATGCATGCACTCGCGACGATCTACGAGCGCGCCGGCTTCGCCGTGATCGCGCCGCGCCTTCCGGGCCACGGCACGGTGCCCGCTGCCCTCCTCGACGTGCGCTGGCAGGACTGGAGCGCGGTCGTGCGCATCGCGATGCGCGAGCTGCGCGCGCGCGTCGGCGCCGACGCGCCTATCCATATCGTCGGCTACTCGACCGGCGGCGCGCTCGCGCTCGACTATGCGCTCGATGCCCTCGACGACGCGCGCCTGCCGGCGCCGCAGCAGGTCGTGCTGGTGTCGCCGATGATCGGCCTGCGCCCGTTCGCGTCGCTGTCGCGCTGGTTGCCGCTGTACGGGCGCTTCGACTATTTCGAGAAGTCGAACTGGATCGACATCCTGCCGGAGTTCAATCCCTACAAGTACAACTCCTTCCCAGCCAACGGCGCCTTGCAGTCGTACCTGCTCACGGCGCGGTTGCGCGGGCGCATCGCGACCCGCGCGGCGGGTGGAAATCTCGCGCGCCTGCCGCCGCTGCTCGCGTTCCAGTCGGTGCTCGACAGCACGGTGAGCAGTGCGGACGTCGTACATGCGCTGTTCGATCGTCTACCGGCCAATGGCAGCGAGCTCGTGCTCGTCGACGTCAATCGCGCGAGCCTGCTCGCGCCCATGTTGCGCTCGGCGGCCGCGGGCCAGATCGACGTGTTGCGAGGAACGAAGCCGCGCGCATATCGGCTCGATATCATCGGCAACCTGCGCGCCGACACGCTCGATGTCGGCGAGCAACGGTACGATCCGGGTTCGCGCGTGCCGGTCGAGCGCCCGCTGCGGCTCGCGTTCCCGTCGGACGTCTATTCGCTCTCGCACGTCGCGCTGCCGTTCCCCTGCGACGATCCGCTGTACGGCACGACGCCGCGCGCGGACGAGGATTACGGCATCCGTCTCGGCACTCTGGTGCTGCGCGGCGAACGCGGCGCGCTGCAGGTCAGCGCCGAACAGTTGCAGCGCCTGACCTGCAATCCGTTCTTCACCTACCTCGAGGAGCGCGTGGACGCCGTGCTGCGGTAGCGGGCGCGTGCGCGCCTGCTTCCGGTGGGAGCGGCAGAAGCTGCGATGCTTTTGGGGCCGATCGGCGGCACGCCCGGCGGGCGTACCGCCCTACAGGGCCAAGGGCCGGGGAGCATCGCGACCGAAAAGCGCTTCCATTGGAGGCAAACCGTTGCAGGACCCGCGCCGCAACGCTCTTCAGCCGTCATGACTCCACATCATGATTGCGCCCCCGAAACGGCCGATACGACGCGCGCAGTGCCGCGATGTCGGCATCGAGGTCCGTACTCGGCATGAAGAGGTCGCCGACGACGATCGAGCGCGTCGCGTAATCGAACGCGACCGGCAGCACCGGTACGCCCGCGGCGCGCGCGATGTGCCAGAAACCGCTGCGCCATTTCGCGACGCGCCGGCGCGTGCCTTCGGGCGCGATGCCGAGCCACAGGCGGGGCTGTGCTCGGAAACGGGAAACCATCTGCTCGACCAGCCCGTGTGCGGCGGTGCGGTCGATGGGGATGCCGCCGAGATGGCGCAGCAGCCAGCCGAGCGGCCCGACGAAGAGCTCGCGCTTGCCCATGAAGGCGATGTCGATGCCGAGCGCGACCTTGAACAGCAGGCCCCACACGCCATCCCACCAGGAGCTGTGCGGCGCAGCGATCAGCACGAGCTGCGGTACGTCGGGAAATGCACCGCGCAGGTTCCAGCCGCACGCGCGCAGCAGTGCTGCGCACAGACGACGGCGCGCGTTTTGCGGCATCTGCGGCACCGACGGCGGCAGCGCCGGCCAGGCCGCTGCGGTCATTCGCCGCTCCAGTCGCGGCCGCGCGAGCGTTTGATCGTCGAGCGGGTCTTCTTCGCATCGATGCGCCGCTGCTGCGAAGCGCGCGACGGCTTGGTCGCGATGCGCTTCTTCGGCACGACGAGCGCGGCGCGGATCACTTCCGCGAGGCGCTCGCGCGCGTCGTCGCGGTTCTTGCCCTGGTCGCGGAAGCGATTGGCCTGGATCACCAGCACGCCCTCGTCGGTGAGGCGGCGGTCACGCCGCGCGAGCAGGCGCTCGCGCAGCGGTTCGGGCAGGCTCGGCGACGAGCGTACGTCGAAGCGCAGTTCGACCGCGCTGGCGACCTTGTTGACGTTCTGCCCGCCGGGGCCGGCCGAACGCACGAAGCGCTCGACCAGTTCGTCGTCGGGAATGGCGAGGCGGGCGTCGATCTCGAGCATGGGCGCATTGTACCCGCGCGCCCGCCAGCGACACGGCCCGCGCGTTATTGCGCGCCGGCCAGGAGGTTGCGTGCGTTGTTGGCCATGTTGCGTGCGCCCTGCACGGTGCCGTTCATGCGCTCCTCGCTGGCGCCGTTGCGCTTCATCGTTTCCAGGGTCGAGCGCATCTTGGCGAGACTGCCGCCGCAGTACTGGGCGAACCGCTTCACCGACGCGCTCGCATCGGCCTTGCCGGCGGCCTCCTGCACTTTGCGGCACTGCTCCTCGGCATCCTGCAGGTCCATGCCATAGCTGCCGAGATCGACGCTCGCCTGCGCGGGCGGAGCGACCATCGGCGGCGCCGCTGCGGGCGCGCCCGCGATCGGGCGGGTGACGGTCTTGGGGGGCGGGGGCGCATGCTCGCGTGCGAGCTCCACCGCACGCCGCACGGCTGCTTCGGAACTCACGTCGGCGAATGCGAGCTTGGAGGCATTGCGCGTGGCGTCCGCGAGGAAGCCGTCGACG
Organism: Dokdonella sp.; assembly: GCF_051958935.1. Classification (GTDB taxonomy): domain Bacteria; phylum Pseudomonadota; class Gammaproteobacteria; order Xanthomonadales; family Rhodanobacteraceae; genus Dokdonella_A. Next base: position 15,649 of record NZ_JBQCFP010000144.1, read on the forward strand.
CGCACGCGGCAGTCCTTGCGCCCGGCATCGTCGACGAGCGAGAGGGCGAGGCCTTGTTTCAGCTCGGCATTGCCCGACCACGCGCGCAGGCAGTCCAACGCGGCCCGGTCCAGCGGCGCCTTCGGATCGGTCGGCGCGGCGCGTTCGCTGCGCAGCAGCTGGGTGATCTGCTCGTCGGTGGGCATGCGCGATTGTGCGCAGGCGGCGACGCCCAAGGCACATGCGATCGCCAGCAGGCTGAATCTGTTCATTTCACGTTTCTCCGGAAGATCCTGTAGCACTCAGTACGGTGTACGGCCGGCACCGTTTCATGCATTCCGCGTGGCCGATGCCAGCGCCAGCACGGCGCCGACGCCGGCCAGCAGGTACGACGCTCGCGGCGCGCCGTCGTGGACGAAGGCCGCGGCGACCAGTAGTGCGAGACCCAGCGCCAGCCAGAACGTCGCGCGCTGATTGCGCCGCAGGCGGCGCTCGATTCTCCTCAGATCATCGGAGGCGATCCGAAGTTCCATCTCGCCGGAACTTGCGCGGGACAGGTAGGTATGCACGAGCTGTGGCATGTCGGGCGCCGCAGCGAGCCATTCGGGCACGCGGCGACGCAACGACTTCAGCAGCGCGCGCGGGCCGCGACGCTTGCGCCAGATTCGCTCGAGCACGGGCTTCGCGGTCGCCCAGATGTCGATGCGCGGATGCAGCAGGCGGCCGACGCCCTCGATGTTGAGCAGGGTCTTCTGCAGAAGGATCAGCTGCGGTTGCAGGGTGAGGTCGTGCCGGCGCGCGACCTCGAACAGCTTGACCACGACTTCGGCGAGCGAGATCTCGCTGAGCGGTCGCGTGAAGTACGGTTCGCACACCGTGCGCACGGCCGCTTCGAGTTCGTCCAGGCGCGCGTTCGCCGGCATCCAGCCCGCGCGCACGTGGAGCTCGGCGATGCGCGCGTAGTCCTGGTCGAACAGGGCGAGGAAGTTCTCCGCGAGCCAGTACTGGTCGCGCTCGGGCAGCGAGCCCATGATGCCGAAGTCGAGCGCGATGAAGCGCGGGTCGGCCGTGCGCGTGGCATCGACCCAGATGTTGCCGGCGTGCGCGTCGGCGTGGAAGAAGTTGTCGCGGAACACCTGCGTATAGAACAGGCGCACGCCCTTCTCGGCGAGCGCCACGCGATCGATGCCGGCGGCGTCGAGCGCGGCGAGATCGTCGACCGGGATGCCGCGCACGCGCTCGAGCGTGAGCACGCCCGCGCTCGTGTGCGACCAGTGCACTTCGGGTACGTAGAGGTCGTCGGAGCCGGCGAAATTGCGCCGCAGCAGCGATGCGTTGGCGCCCTCGCGCTGCAGGTCCAGTTCGTTGACGAGCGTCGTCTCGATCTCGTCGACGATCGCCTGCGGACGGATCTTGTCCGCGCTCGGGTGCGTGCGCTCGACCACGCCGGCGAGCGCGCGCAGCAGCGCGACGTCCGCAGCGATGCGCGCATGGATGTCCGGGCGCAGCACCTTGACCACCACTTCGCGGCCATCGGCGAGTGTCGCCGCATGCACTTGAGCGATCGACGCGGAAGCAAGCGGCGCGTCGTCGAAACTCGCGTAACGCGCCGCGATGGTGTCGCCGAGCGCACGTTCGATCGCCGCCCGCGCCTGCCCGGCGGGAAACGGCGCGACGCGGTCCTGCAGCTGGGTCAGCGCGTCGGCGACGTCGGCCGGCAGCAGGTCGCGCCGGGTGGAGAGGATCTGGCCGAACTTGACGAAGATCGGGCCGAGCTGGGTGAGGGCGAGGGCAAGGCGTTCGCCGCGCGGCAGTGCGAGCACGGCGGCGCCGGGCGCCGGCATGACGGCGCGCAGCCAAGCGAGCACGCGCGGCCGTCGCGAAGCCGGCAGCAGCTCGTCGATGCGATGGCGCGCGAGCACGCGCGCGATCTTCAGCAGGCGCGGCAACTGGCGCAGCGGGATCATGCGCGACCGGTTCGCAGGCGTTGCACGCGCGCGTCGAGCCGTTCGGCGCGCTCGCGCAGCGCATCGACGTCGTCGAGGAAGCCGTCGAGCTCCGCGCGCGCGACGAGGTCGCGTCCTTCCTCGGTCAGGAACTCGGCGGCGTCACGCGCGAGAGAGCGCGCCGACGCGCGCGCCCCGCCGAACGCACCGCGCACGGCGCGCGCGATCGCCGTGCCGGCGACGTCGCCGAACGCCTGCGCGAACGCGGCGTCGATGTCGGGCGCGTAACCGCGCGCGAGCTGCTCGAGCCGTCGTGCCAGTTCGGCGTCGCCGGCGATCTGCACGCGCCCCGGCGGCAACGCATCGTCGCGTCCGCGCGCGAATGCGAGCCCGAGCAGGCTGCCGGGCGTCGCCGCGACGCGCAACGCGCTGTCGCCCTCGAAGGCGGGGCCGACGCGCAGGCGGTCGCCTCCGACGCGGATGCGCAACGCGGGCGCGCTTCGGCCGGTCGCGCCGGCGAGATCGAGCGTGACCGCGCGTCCGTCGAGTGCGGCGAGCCGCGCGCGCGTCTCCGGATCGAGCCCCGCGGCGCGATCGAGCACCGTTTCAAGCACGCGGCCGAGCGCGGCGAGCAGGGGATTGGGCGTGCGGACAGGCGGGGCAGCGGACATGCGCGGATTCTACCTGCCCGCGCCGCCGCGGCGATCGTTCCGGGCGTACCCGGATCGCGGCGCGCCGGTAATCCGCCGCTCAGCCAGCGCCTCGTAGTGTGGCGCCGATCAGGAGGGCGACATGATGCGGAGCTGGCTAACTCGGGCATTGGCGCTGCTCGCGCTCGGCGTGGCGTTCGGCGCGCATGCGGCGACCCGCGTCTACAGCGGCGAAGCGCCCTCGGGCGCCTGGTACAAGTTCGAGGTGCCCGATGGGTGGCGCGCGGGCGATACGCTCGTGCTCTACCAGCATGGTTTCGATCTCAAGGCGCCGGCCGACGCGCCGGGGCTGGGTCCGTTGCGCCGGATCATGCTCGCCGAAGGATACGCGGTGGCGGCGACGAGCTATCGCGAGCGCGGCTGGGCGCTGTTCACCGCGATCGAGGACAACCGCGAGCTGCTGCAGCTGTTCGCCGACACGGTCGGCGCGCCCGGCGAAGTGATCCCGTACGGCGGCTCGATGGGCGGGCTCATCACCCTGCAATTGGCCGGTACTCCGGGGCTGCCGCCGATGCGCGGCGCATACGCGTTGTGCCCGGCCGCCGCGGGTGCGCGGCTGTGGGACAGCGCGATCGACCTGCGCCTCGCCTACGACGTCGTATGCCGCGACGCCGGCAGCCTGCCGCAGGGCGACGAACCGTTGCCGTGGGCGGTCAACCTCGGGGACATCCCCGACGACATCGGCGATCTCAGCAACGATGAGAGCGTGCTGAGCGCGCTGGTCGCCGTGAATCGCTGCACCGGCGCCAACCTGCCGCCGTACCTGCGCAACGACGCGATGCAGCGCCGGCTCGACGAGCTGATGGCCTTCGCCCATATCACGGACGAGCACTTCTTCGTCACCAACATCGGCTATGCGACCTACGTGCTCGCCGACATCGTGCGTGCCGCGGACAAGCTCGGCGGGCGCAACCCGTTCACGACCGCGGGCGTCGACTATTCGAGTGACCCCGCCGTCGACGCCGGCATCGAGCGACTCGTCGCCGATCCCGCGGCCGCGCTCGCACTGCACGAAGCCTCGGATTTCCGCGGCGGTACCGGTGAAGTGAAGGTGATCTCGATGCACACGAGCCGCGACCAGCTCGTCGTGCCCGGCAACCAGGACTTCGTGCGCGACAACATCGACCCCGACAAGCGCGTCATCGCGATCGTCTACGAGGACACGCCGACGCACTGCGGTTTCAGCGATGCCGAGGGCGCCGCCGGGTGGGAGGCATTGCGCGCATGGATCGGTGGCGCGCCGCAGCCCGATGTCGACGAACTGCAACGGCAGTGCGAGACGCTCACCGCGGGCGGGATGGTCGAGGGTCCGTGCCGCTTCGATCCCGACGCCGAGATCGTGCCGTTCGACGCGGTCGTGCGTCCGCGCGCACAGCCGAGCCCGGCCGTGCCGGGGCATTCGCGGCACGCGCGTCCGGCACCGCCGGGCGCCACCGCGCACGCGTCGACGTCGATACGCGAGCCATAGGCGCGCCGCAGTATCGATGCTGGCGCGATGCTTCAGTCCTTGATCGGATAAGTCTCGGTCGAGCCGTCGGCGTTCTTCTGCTCGATTTTCATCGGCGCGCGCTCGTGGCGTCCGCAATGCCAGGCACCCCAGGCTTGCGCGCCGTCGCGCGGCTCGCCGAGCGGCTTGATCGTGTCGGCACCGAGCGTCGCCGCTTCGTTGCGGGCGAGCACTTCGAGCTCGTCGCGCACCTTGAGGCCGCTGCGATCCATCGGGCCGACATGGTCCATCACCGACACGGTCACCTTGCCGACGTCGCGGCAGCCGTCGACGTCGCCATTCCAGGCAGTGCGGACCTTCTCGCCGCCCGAATCGAGCTTGATGCCCCAGCTGCAGGCGGCGAGCGGCAGGCACAGGACGAGCAGGGGCGACCAACGCTTCATGGGAATCCTCCGATCCGGGTGCGCGGATGCTAGCGCGAGAGGGCTGAACGACGGGTTTCGACGGCGAATGCGCAAGCGATCCCGTGCGCGCTCGGCGCAGGGGATCGCGCCAATCAATGCACCTTCTTGCCGTCGGCGTCGATGACTTCGACCTCGCCGAGTTCGAGCTTGCGCAGCGGCTGCTCGATGCGCGCGAGATCGCCGACGACGACCCAGGTCAGCGCGCCGGGCTGCACGACTTCGCGCGCGGCTGCCTGCACCGCCTCGTCGGTCTGCGCCTCGATGCGGCCCTTCAGCGTCTGCACGTAGTCGTCCGGGCGGTCATACAGCTTCATGCTGGTGATTGCGCCGAGCACCGAACCCGTGGTCTGGTATTCGCCGGGCAGGCTGCGCACGTCGCCGACCTTGATCTTGTCGATCTCCTCGTGCGCGAGCGGGCGCGTACCGACGATCTCCTTGGCCTCGCGCAGGATCTCCGCCACCGATTCGGCGGTCTTGTCGGTCTGCACCGGCGCGTACATAAGGAACGGACGCTGGCCGATCGCGTTGGAAAGGAAGCTGCCGGCGCCGTAGGCCCAGTGTTTCGCCTCGCGCAAGTTCATGTTGAGGCGCGAGGTGAAGCTGCCGCCGAATGCGCCGTTCATGGTCTGGATCTCGAGGTTGTTCTTCGCCTTCGTCGACGGCGCCACCACGCCGGCGAGGATCAGCGACTGCGATGCGCCGGGCTTGTCGAGCAGGAACAGGCGCGGCTTCTTCGGCGCGCCGACGTGCGCGATGTTCTTCTTCGGCACCGGCGTCCCGGCGGCCTTCCAGTCGCCGAACACGGCATCGAGTTTGGCGACGATCGACTCGAGCGTCGTATCGCCGGCGACGAGGATCGTCACGTTGTCCGGGCGGATGAAATCGCGTACGTAAGCGCGCAGGTCCGTCGCGTCGAGCGAAGTGATCGATGCCTCCGTGCCGGAGCCGGTGAACGGGATCGCGTAGGCATGGCCGGATCCATACAGCAGCGGCGGCAGGCTGCGCAGCGCGAGGCCGGTGGGCTGGGTCTTCTCCTGCGCGATGCGCGCGAGCCACTGGCCGCGGATGCGTGCGATGTCGGCGTCGCGGAACGCGGCATTGCGCACGACGTCCCCGAACAGCTTCAGCGACGGCTCGAGCTGCGAGGCGAGCGCATTGAGGCTCGCGTTCGAACTGTCGAGGCCGGAGCCCGCGCCGATGATCGCGCCGAGGCGTTCGGCGCGGCGCGCGATCTCGAGGGAATCGAGTTCGGCGGTCCCTTCATCGAGCATCGCCATCGTGAAGGCGGACGTGCCGAGCTTGCGGCCCTGGTCCGACGCGTAACCGGCGTCGAACAGCAACTGCACCTGCACGACCGGGATCGTGTGGCGCTGCGCGAGCACGATGTCGATGCCATTCTTGAGCTTGCCGCGCTCGATCTTCGGGAAGCTGAGGTCCGGGAACGTCGCCACCTCCGGCACGCCCTTGCTGCGGTCGACCGACGACGGCGTCGTCATGAACGCGTGTTCGGGCGCCTTCGGAAGCTTCGGCTCCGGGCGGCCGGCGAGCGCGGGCCGGCCCGGCTTTTCCATCTCGTCGGCCGGCTCGCCCGCATCGTCCTTCGCCGCCGGGCTGATCGTCAGCGTGTAGTCGCCGCGCGCGATCCAGCGCTTTGCCGCGGCGAGCACGCTGGCTGGGGTCGCCGCGTCCATGCGTGCGAGATCCTGCTTGTACGCCGCCGGATCGTCGCGATAGACCTGGCCCTCGGCGAGCACGCTCGCCTTGGAGTTGACCTTCTCCAGCGCGCGGATGAAGTGCGCCCGGTTGTCGACCTTGACGCGCGCGAGCTCGTCCTCGGTGGGCCCGTGTTCGAGGAACTTCGCCCACTCCTCGGCGATCGCGGCCTCGACCTTGGCCGGGTCGACACCGTTCTTGACGTCGGCGGTGAGCTGCAGCATCGAGGCCAGCGCGAACGCCTGCACCGTGACGGATACGTCGTCGACGAGCTTGTCCTTGTAGACGAGGCGCTCGTACAGGCGCGAGGTCTTGCCGCCGCCGAGTACGTCCGCGGCGAGTTCGAGCAGGCCTTCGTCGGCATCGGCGAGGCCAGGCACGTTCCACTCGCGCACGATGCGCGTCTGCGCGACGCGATCGGTCATCGTGTCGCGCGTCGACTCCGTGCGCGGCGCGACCCACGGCTGCTGGCGCGGCACCGGCGCGCCGGCCGGGATGTCGCCGAAGTATTTCTGCACCTTTTCCTTGGCCGCCTCGGGCGTGATGTCGCCGACGATCGAGATCGTCACGTTGGCGGCGCCGTACCACGCCTGGAACCACTGCTTGACGTCGGCGAGCGATGCCGCGTCGAGGTCCTTCATCGAGCCGATCGTGTCGTGGTGGTACGGATGGTTCGCCGGGAACGCGTTCGCCGCGAGGCGCTCGTCGACGCGGCCGTAGGGCTGGTTCTCGCCCTGGCGCTTCTCGTTCTGCACGACGCCGCGCTGTTCGTCGAGCTCGGCCTGGCCGATCGCGCCGAGCAGGTGGCCCATGCGGTCCGATTCCATCCACAGCGTCATGTCGAGCGCGGTGGTCGGCACGGTCTCGTAGTAGTTCGTGCGATCGAACCAGGTCGTGCCGTTCTGGTCGGTCGCGCCGGCGAGTTCGAACGGGCGGAAGAACTCGTCCTTGTGGTTCTCCGAGCCCTGGAACATGAGGTGCTCGAACAGGTGCGCGAAGCCGGTCTTGCCGGCCGGCTCGTCCGCCGAGCCGACGTGGTACCAGACGCTGACCGCGACGACGGGCGCCTTGTGGTCCTCGCTGACCACGAGGGTGAGCCCGTTCGGCAGGGTGTAGCGCGTGAACGGAATGTCGATCGCATCGCTGCCGGCGGCATGTGCGGCGACACCGCCGCAGGCGAGCGCCGCGGTCGCGACGAGGAAGGCGAGGGGCTTGCGCATGGGATCTCCTGGCGCTGCGCGGAACGAGGGAAACCCGCAGGGTACGCGCGCGCCGACGGCGGCCGCAACGGACGTTGGTCACGGCCGGTGCGTGCGCCGCGCGCAACGGGGTATTGCCTTAGACTGTACCGCGGCGGCAAGGTTCGCCGCCGCGGAAGGAGATGCGCATGGCGCATGCCCTCATCACCGGCGCGAACCGTGGCATCGGCCTCGAGTTCGTGCGCCAGCTGCTCGCGCGCGGCGAGCGCGTCGTCGCGACCTGCCGCCATCCGGGCCGTGCGCTCGAACTGACCCGCCTCGCGGGCGCGCACCCGGGCCACCTGCTCGTGTTGCCGCTGACCTTGCCCGACACCCGCTCGATCGCCGAGATCGTGCGCGAGATCGTCACGCTGGACCTTCGCATCGGCCTGCTCGTCAACAACGCGGGCATGCTCGTCGAAGGCGAACGCTTCGGCTCGATCGAGGCGAAGGCGCTCGCCGACAGTTTCGCGACGAATACGCAGGGTCCGTTCCTGCTCGCACAGGCGCTCGCGCCGCGTTTCACCGACGGCGTGCGCGTGGCCAACCTGACCAGCACGCTCGGTTCGATCGGCGGCACCGATTCGCTCTACAGCCCGAGCTACTCGATCAGCAAGGCCGCACTCAACATGGCGACCCGGCTGCTCGCGCTCGCGCTCGCGCCGCGGCGCGCGATCGTGGTCGCGCTGTGTCCGGGCTGGGTGCGCACCGACATGGGCGGCGCGAACGCGCCGCTCGGTGCGCCCGAATCGGTGGCGGCGATGCTGCGCACGATCGACGCGCTCAGAACCGCCGACAGCGGGCGTTTCCTCTCCGAGCGCGGGCACGAGATCGCCTGGTAGCTGTCCGCGGCGTGTCCGCGGGCGTGTCCGCGCCGCGCGGACGCCTGCGGCGCACACCGACGAACGCGTTCGCCGTGTGCCGGCCGTCGCGCGCTCGTGCCGGCGCACTCCGTGTCGCCGCGCGAAAACTGCGTGAAAAAGACCGTGAAACGGGCCTCTTGGCGGAACCTGCGCGCGCGCGGCGTGACTTCCGGCCTAGCAACTCTTTTCGCCTTTGCTGCATCCATAAGCCCGTGAGCAGGGCAGCTCCGCCGTTGGCACATCGCTTGCTCTGCACGAACTGGAAGCTCGCAAGAGGAGAAATGCCATGAACGTCCGTACTCCGCTCATCCGCGCCGCCCTGGCCGCGACGATGGTCGCGGGTTCCTTCGCCATCGAGCGCGTGCCGCACGCGTCTGCCGCCGAAGCGGGCATGTCGATCGAGGTGCGCGCGCCGCTGCATGCGACCCTGCTGCCGGAACTGCGCGTCACCGCGCGCGCTACCCATCCCGACGCCGAGGCGACGGCCGAACTCGCCGCGAGCGAAGGCCTGCCGGTGACGCTGCTGCCGACCGTTCGCGTCACCGCGGCCGCCGGCGACTTCGCGATGCAGGATGCAGTGCTCGAGCGCCTGCTCGGCAGCGACTCCGTGCTGCTCGCCGCCGACTGAGGACGTGCGCAGGCGCGGCGTGATCGCCGCGCTTGCGCGCCGGAGGCGCGCCGCGATAATGCGCGCGTGCTGCACGTCGTCCTCTACCAACCCGAGATCCCGCCGAACACCGGCAACGTGATCCGCCTGTGTGCGAACAGCGGTGCCGCGCTGCACCTGGTGCGCCCGCTTGGTTTCGACCTCGATCACGCCAAGCTCCGCCGCGCCGGTCTCGACTACCACGAGTTCGCCGAGGTTGCCGTGCACCACGACCTCGGCGCGTTCCTCGCTGCCGTCGTGCCGCGCCGGTTGTTCGCGCTGTCGACGCGCGGCCGCATGCGCTACGACGAGGTCGCGTATGCCGACGGCGATGCGTTCCTGTTCGGCCCGGAAACGCGCGGCTTGCCGCAAGACGTGCTCGACGCGATCGAGCCGCAGCAGCGCCTGTGCCTGCCGATGCGCCCGGGCAACCGCAGCCTCAACCTGTCCAATGCGGTCGCCGTGGTCGTCTACGAAGCCTGGCGCCAACTCGGCTTCGCCGGCAGCGTGTGATCTCAGGCGCGTCGCAGGCCGCGCCGCGCCAGCCCTCGGCGCTCGGCCTTCAGGCGGGATACTCCGGCTTCTGCTCACGCGCGAGCAGCGCGCGCATGCCTTCGGTCGGCGTCAGCTCCTCGTGCAACACCTTCTGCACGAGCGCGGTGATCGGTAGCTCGACGCGGTGCGCGTCGGCGAGCTTCATCACGGTATCGACGGTCTGCACGCTCTCCACGACCTGGCCGATCTCGGCGATCGCCTGCGCGAGCGGCGTGCCGCGGCCGAGTGCGAGGCCGAGGCGGCGGTTGCGCGAGAGGTCGCCGGTGCAGGTGAGCACGAGATCGCCGAGGCCGGCGAGGCCCATCAGCGTCTCCGCGCGCGAGCCGAGCGCGCCGCCGAGGCGAAGCATTTCGGCGAGGCCGCGCGTGATCAGGCCGGCGCGCGCGTTGAGGCCCATCTGCATGCCGTCGGCGACACCGGTCGCGACGGCGAGCACGTTCTTCATCGCGCCGCCGAGTTCGGCGCCGAGCACGTCATTGCCGGTGTAGGCGCGAAAACGCGGTGAATGCAGCGCGCGCGCGACGTCCTGCGCGAACGCGGCATCGGCCGAATGCACGGTGAGCGCCGTCGGCAGGCCGAGCGCGACCTCGCGCGCGAACGACGGCCCGGTGACGACCGCGGCCGCGTGGCCGGGCAGGCGTTGGGCGACGAGTTCGTGCAGGAAACGCCCCGAGGCGGGATCGAAGCCCTTGGTGGCCCAGGCGATGCCGATGCCGGGCGCGATCCATGGCCCGATGGCCTCGAGCAGGTCGTCGAAGGCATGGCTCGGCACCGCGATGAGCACGGTGCCGGCATCGCGCACGCACGGTTCGAGCGCCGCGGACAGCTGCAGCGCGTCGGGGAGTTCGAGGTCGGGCAGGTAGCGCGCGTTGCGGCGCGTCGTCGCCATGTCGACGACCGCCTGCGGCGTGCGCCCCCACAACGTGGTCGGCACGCCGTTGCGCGCGAGCTGCACCGCGAGCGCAGTGCCCCACGAGCCGGCGCCGAGCACGGCGAACATGTTCGTCATGGCGTGGCCGCGGCCCGGCGTCGGCCGGGCGCGGCGTGCGGTACGGAACGGTCGGCCATCATCCGCGGCCGCGCGGGATCAGGCGTTCGCGCCCTGCGGAGCGCCGGATTCGGCGCGGCGACGCATCTGCTCGGCGTACAGCGCGTCGAAGTTGATCGGCTGCAGGAAGAACGGCGGGAAGCCGCCGTTCTGCACGAGCTCGGAGATCACCTGGCGCGCGTACGGGAACAGCACGTTCGGACAGTAGGTGGCGAGCACGGCGTCGCGGCCCTGCGCATCGAACCCGGTGAGGCCGAAGATGCCGGCCTGCTGCACTTCGGCGAGGTAGGCGGTCTTGTCCTCGACGCGGCAGGTCGCGGTGACGCTGAGCACGACCTCGTAGACGTCGGTGCCGAGCGCCGCGACACGCTGCGCGAGGTTCAGCTCGACGTTCGGCTGGCCCTGCTGCTGGAAGATCTGCGGAGCGCCCGGCGCCTCGAACGAAACGTCCTTGACGTAGATCCGCTGCAGGTTCAGCTGCGCCTGGTTCTGCTCGGGGGCGGCCGCGCCGTTGGTGTTGTCTGCCATGGTGTGCTCGATGGAAGGGTAAAAGGCCGTCGATTATCCCACGGACGCGCCGACTGCGCACGCGGGCTCGCCCCACGGCGGCCGCGCGCTTGCGTTACCCGGCCGCGGCATCACGCGGCTCGCGTGCGCGCGGGTTCCCGCGGTACGGGCGCGACCACGCGAGAACGGCGACCCCCCCGCGCGGCGAACGCAGGCGTGCATGGACGTACAGACGGCCAAACGCCGCGAGCGTGCGCCGCTGCCGGTCAGGCGCGGCCCTTGGCCAGCGGCATCTGCGCCTCGTTCCAGGCGGCGAGGCCGCCCTCGAGCCAGAAGACCTTGGAGAAGCCGGCCTTCTTGAGGCGCTGTGCGGCTTGTGCCGAGGTTTGCCCGTTGCGGCAGACGACCGCGACCGGCAGGTCGCGCGCCTTGGCGAGGTCCTTGTGCTCGGGATCGAGCGCGCTCATCGCGACGTGCCTGGCGCCCGGGATGTGCCCTTTCTCGAACTCGGCCAACGCCGAGACGTCGATAAGCAGCGCGTTCTCGCGGTTGATGAGCTGGGTCAGTCCGGCCGGGGTCAGCGCCGCGTAGCCGCGCGTGAACCGTTGCGCTTCGGTGACGAGCAGGGCGACCAGCACGCCGACGAAGGCGAGCGTGAGGTAGAAATGGTTGCCGAGGAATTCAGGCAGGCGGTGCAGGACGTCGGACATCGGGTTCGCTGGGGGAGGCACGGGCGTGCGCGGCCGCCGATTATCCGGCACCCCGCGTGGCGAGGAAAGCGCGCCGCCGCCGCCGCCCGGTCACTCGTGGCGCGCGATGTCCGGCAGGCCGGTGGTCAGCCACCAGCGCTTGGCCGCCTCGTCGTACTTCCACACCTGGCGATCGACGATCGAGCGCACGCTCTGCGTGTTGACGTTGGCCAGTTCGATCTGCACGACCTGGCGCACCTCGTCCTCGCCGACCGGCACGATCGGCTGCTCGCTGTAGCCGGTGATGCGCACCTGCTTGAAGCGCTCCAGGTCGAGCTGGCTCGGTGGATGCTCGGCCAGCACCTTGGGGTCGATGAACGAGAGCGCCTGCGACACGTCGCCCCAGCGGATCGTCGCGCCGTAGCTGTGCAGGGTCTGGTCGAGGATGGTCTCCTTCGAGCGCATCTTGTCGGTCGCGCAGCCGGCCAGTACGGCGGCGGCGAGCAGGATGGACGGCAGGCGATGCATGGCGATCCTCCGCGAAGGGCAGCGCCGATTGTGCAGCAAGCGCGGCGCGGCGTCAGCGCCCGGCGAGCGCGACGAAGCGCGCGTCGAGCGTCGCCGCATCGCCGCCGTCGGGCAGCGGCACGCGGCAGTGCACGCGCAGGCGCGCCTTGCCGCGTTCGGCGAACGTTGCGGCGAACGCATCGAGCGATTCGCCGGGCGCGGGGGCGGCGATCGCGCGGAAGTCGTGCCATACGGGCGCGAGGTAGCGGATGCTGCTGTCCTGTACATAGATGTCCGCCGGCAGCGCGCGGGCCTCGAGCGCGAGTTCGAGCAGGCTCCAGCCGGCGAGCGTCATCAGGCTTGCGAGGCTGCCGCCGAACGCGCAGCCCTTGTCGTTCACGTTCGGTGCGAGCGGTGCGGCGAGCACCAGCGTGTCGCCGTGCACGCCCTCGACGGAAAGGCCCATCGCGCGCGTGAGCGGTATGCGCCCGAGTTCGCCGCGGAGGTTCGCGAGTGCGGAAAGCGGTGCGTGCATCGGCTTGGGTCCGGCCAAGCCCGACAGTGTGGGGGTGCGTCGCGTGCGCCTCAAGCGGGGCCGTATGAGGGCGGCATGCCGAGTACCA
>NZ_JBQCFP010000145.1:0-11305 GCF_051958935.1 Dokdonella sp.
GCTCCTGTTGCGGCGCGCTCGCACGTCGCGAGCGCTGCGGGGCCTGCACGGTCAGGAACGTCGATTCCGAGTGGGTAGCGCCAAGGCGTACGTCACTTCGCGACCTTGCGCGACGACCGAGGCGATCGTTCGACGCGGCCGGCGCTCCGCTGATCGCCTCCGCGTCAGCCGGCACCCGACTCGAAGCCATTGTCGAAGATCGAATCGTCGATGAGCGGGTTTTCGCATGCGCCGATGTCGCGCGCGCCGCCTACGTTCTCGCGGTGGACGTTGTCGACCACGCGCTGCATTCCGAAGACATCGAGCGGCGGCGCCGCATCGGCGGCGTGGTCGATGCCGAGCGCGTCGGCTCGCAGGCAAATCGAGTCGGGCAGGAACAGTACCTCACCCTCGACGATGTCGGCGCCCGCATTCGCGCCAAGGCGATGGGGGGACAGCAGGTTGCGCAAGAACGTACGATCGGGCCCGTCGGAGTCGAGCAGGAGCTGCGGCCGATCGACGATCGTGTCGCTGACGACGAGTCCGCCGGGCGCCACGCCGAGGAAGGTCGGCGAAGCGAGGCTGCCCGTGATCGTCGACGCTTCGATCCGCACGAAGCCGCCGTTCAACGCCTCGGCGATGTTGTCGCGCAGTGTGTTGTCCACCACGGCGGTATTGGTCGCCGTGATATTGGCGCCGCTGGACGGCTCACCGAGATTGGTCGAGAAGATCGACGACGACGCGTTCTTCTCGATCCACACGCGGTCGACGACGATCGCCGCACCGCTCGTAGCACTGAACAACGGATAGCCATCGCCGGGGGAGTTGTACGACACGCTGTTGCAGCGGGACCGACCCGCGGGGCAGATCGGGGCCGGGGTGGTCCAGTCGCAGGCGGTGTTCAGTTCCAACCGCGCGTTGCCGTTCATGTCGAAGGTCGGGTGCGCATGCATCGCATCGCCGTTGGCGTCGATCCGCAGGTTGCGCCCGCACAGGACGACCGGCGCGCCTTCCGAAAACATGCCGATTGCGCCCTCCTTGTTTCCGATGATCGTAAGCGGGTCGCCTGGCGTGATCGATTCGAGATGGCTGGTGCGGGCCGGCAGGACACCGCTTTGGCCGATCAGGATTCCGAGTCCGCCGTTGTCCCGGAACACGTTTCCGGAGGAGGCCACGTCGACCGACGCACCATCGCTTAGAGCCAAGCCATCGCTGCCATTTTCCGAAAACTCGTTATACGTCGACATGACGCTGACCGACACCTGGCCCGTCATCACAGCACCCCAGAGGTGGTTCCGCGCAATGACGACGCCACCCTCGAGGCTCACGAATGCCTCGCCTCCATTCGTTTCCACTTCGATGCCGGTGGACCGGTTTTCGACGATGTGCGTGTCGCGAAGGCCAAGGACGCCGTTCCCCTTGTAGTAGATACCTCCTCCGTTGTACGTCGACGAGCCCCTGATGCCGTCGCGAAGCACGAGTCCGCGCAGATTGACCACGCCGTTGCCGCGAATCCTCAGCGCAGGCTGCTCCTGCGCACCGCCTGAGATCGTTGAACGCCCGCTCGGCTCGGCGGCCTCGCAGCTCTCGTACCCGCCGATGATGTCCAAGTCCGCATTCTCGACGACGAGGTTCTCGCGCCAGACCCTGGCGGGATCGCCGTCGTTGGAGATGTGATGACGCGGAAGCCACCGAGGTCGTGGGCGAGATTGATCGCGGCCTGGACCGTGCGCCTCGTGCAACCGGCGCCGCTGCCGACGCTGATGTAGTCCTCGGCGTGCGCGGGCGATGATGCCGTCGCGACCACGAACGCACCGGAGAGGGCCGCGAAGATCGCGGGGACATGGGACCTTTTCATGATGTCGACTCCGTGTCGAAGCGCCTATCGGCGAAGGGTGGGAGGTTCACTCGAAGCCGTCGGCGAAAATCGAGAGCTCGGCGATCGGGTATTCGAAAGCGCCGAGATCACGCGGGCCGTGCGTATTGGCAACTTCCACCGTGTCCACGTCACGCGGATGGCCTTCGATGTCGGTGCCGCCGGCCGCGCGCGCGTAGTCGACACCGGGCGACTCGCGCGACAGGCGACCCAGGCCTTCGCTGTAGATCGGCTGGCCGATGATCATTTCCCGCGGCACGCCGTCTGCGCCGATGTCGTTACGCGCGAGCACGCGATCGAGATGGATCGCCGAGGCCAGGCCCTCATTGGCGAGCAGCACCTGCGGCTGGTCGAGAATGCTCTCGGTGATCTGGAACAGCGCCGGATTGATACTCACGAGGGAAACGCCGAACGGCCCGCCGTTGCCGAAGATCGTCGAGTTCCAGATGTCGACGATGCCGCGGTTGAGGGATTCGAACAGGTTGTCGCGCAGCGTGTTGCCGATCACGAGCGCATCGGCGAGCGTGATCGACGACCCGCTGTTGGCCGTGCCCAGGTTGGTCGAGAGGATCGACGTAGCCGAGTTCTGGTTGATCAGCACGCGGTCGAGCTCGATGCGTGCACCGTCGATGGCCGAAACCAGCGGTCCGGCCGCGGTGTTCCATGCGATGGAGTTGCACGTATGCGGCCCCAGCGGCAATCCGCACATCGGCGCCGCTTCTGGCGGGAACTCGCAGTCTGCGCCATTCAACTCGATCGCCGCGTCGCCACCTTCCGCGTGGACGATGCGACCGCCGTTCTCGTTGATTGAGATGTTGCGTGCGCAGATGCGGTACGCATTGCGCGTACGCAAGCGGATGGCGCCGGCTCGATTGGCATCGATGCCGAGTGGATTGGCGGGATTCGTGGAGAACAGCCGGCTTTCGCCCTCGAGCGAATTCGTCGCGTAGTAGGAGATGTTCACGCCGTAGCCGCCGTTGCCCGAGACGACGGGCCCGGTCGCACCGATGTCCACCGACGCGTTGCCGCCGTAGATCTCGATGCCGTTTTCCACGTTGTCGCGCACGCGGTTGTCGTCGCCGCTCATCGTGACGTGCAGGCCGTAGGCACCGGCGATCCCGTGCCTGCCGTTGTTCTGCACCTGCACGTTCCCGAGGATGTCGAGCCGCAACGTACTGCCCGCTCCGGGGTAGGCGAGGATGCCGTCGCGTCCATTGTTGTTGATGGTGACGTCGCGCAGCTCGATGCGCCCGTCGGCGCTGGATTGGATGGCGCCCGACGACGCGCCTTCGAACCAGAACCCGCGCATGCGCAGGTCGATGGTCCCGCGGATGTCCAGAAGCGTGGTGCCGCCGTAGAGGCTCGCCTTGCCGGACGCGGTCGGCGCGAGATCGCGGCAGTTGTCGAAGCCGCCGACGAGTTCGATCTGCACGTCGCGATGGAGGTCGAGCGACAGGTTCTCGTGCCACGCCCCGCCGGGCACGTCGTCGGTCACGAGAATGAGGTTGTACCCGTGATTGCTGTTCGCGAGGGTGATCGCGTCCTGCACGGTGTGCTTGGTGCAGGAGGGGCCGCGGCCGACGAGGATCGCGCCGGCCTGCGCCACCCGCACGCCGAACAGTCCCACCGAGAGGACCCCCAGCAATGCCAGCTTGGACGCCGTGCATGAAGCGATGCGTGCGCCACGTCGAGCGGGCGCTTTATTGGACATGGACATGTCGTAGCTTCCTTGAGCGTGGGGTCGCACGCGAGGCATGCTCGGGCGCGGGGCGGGTTCAGGCGCGAGCACGAGGGGCGAAGGCCGACGTCGGACCGGACGCGCCGCGCGGTGACCTATCGACGGCTCGGCGTCGGCGTGGCCGCGACGTCGAAGTCGTCGTTGAAGAGCGGCAACACGTAGCGCGTCGCCGCGAATGCGGTATTGCGACTGAAGTCGGGGAGCGGCGCCCCGACCGGGATCGACCCGACGAAGTACAGATAGTCTCCGGCCAGCAGAAGGCTGTGCGGCGCAGGCGAGACGATCCCGTCCTCGGGCGCCGCCGGCGCGGCCTGCCGAAAGACGCCGTTCTGCCCGTACGTGGCGTCCAGATGCCCGTCGGCGCGCAGCATGACCGTCATCGCGACACGCTCTTCCTCGGCCGCCCAGCCACCGACCAGCACACGGTCGCCGTCGACGATCCGGACGTCCAGTGCCGCCTGCGATCCGGCGCCGAGTAACGCATCGTCGAGTTCTCGCCGGCCGTCGACGGCAAAGGCCGTGTCGAGGCGACCATCGGCGAGCAGTCGTGCAATACCGAGGTGCACGTCGATGTTCGATGAGGGTGGCGAGACCGGTCCCGCGACCACGATCCGCCCGAGCGAGTCGAGGTCGATTGCGTGCGCGTAGTCGCTGTCGCCCGAACCGAAGCCGACGAACGCGAATCCCGTTCCTTCGGTTCCGAACGCGACGCCGAGCGAACCGTCCTCCTCCACCTGCGCGACGAACATGTCGAGGTCAGCGCCGGACGCATGAAGTGCCGAGCCGACGATGAGCAGGCGTCCGTCGTCGCGCTCATAGGCATTATTGCCGAACGCGAACGGCGCCTCTCCGGGCGTGCGCGCAGGTGCGATGCAGATCGCCCCATCGCCCGCGAAGCTCGCGTCGAACGCGCCATCCTCCGTCAGCCGCGCCACGCCGGCGCACGCCGACGTGTTGGACATGGCATACCCCACGACCAGGATGCCGCCACCGCGGAGCGGCAGAAGGCGCATCGGCCGGAAGATAATGCCTCCATCGAGGAACGTTCCCGCCTCGAGGACGCGCAATCCCCCATCGCCGAAACCCCTCACGTAGGCGCCCCGTCGGTCGAGCTTGACGAGCACGCCATCGTTGCGCAGCGTCGAGCCGAGAACCAGCAAGTTGCCGTCATCGACGGATGCGACGCCCACGAGATCCGACGCGTCGCCCAGACTCATCACGAAGCGTCCACTGCCGTCGGGACCGAACGAGGTATCGGGGCGGCCGTCCGCCGTGAACATGGCGACGGCGAAACGCCGCTCCGCCACCGGGCCGTTGCTGCTGATGCCACCGAGCAGGAGCCGTCCGTCCGGCATGCCGACGGCCGTCGCCGCGGCGTCCCGGGCACCGTCGTCATGATCGATGCGCATTCTCGCGATGCCGTCGTCCAGCCCGCCGTACGCGGGGTCTGCATGCGGTGGCGTTGCCGCGGCGCCGAAAACCGACGTGCCGGCGAGGGTTGCCGCGAATGTAAGCCGAAGGAACAATTCCATGGAGCATTCCGCAATGGGTTCGCCGACCAGAAACGTCGGTTCCCTCGCGGCAGCGCCATGCCGCCGTCGGCGATGCGGTCCCGGACGAAGCCTGTGCGAGCGGCGTACCTGCTCGACGGTGTCGCGGCCATCCCGCGCCGCTTCGCGGCGGGCCGGAGTGCCGCACGCTGCTTCCGCTCAAGCCGCGCGGCAACGCCGCGGCTCTCCCAGCAGATATCGTGAAATGAGCTCTCGCCGCTGCTCGCAGGCAACGCACCGTTCCAGCCAATCCGGCCATTCTTCCATAGGCACGTTCAGTAACTCTGATATCGTATGTTCTATCGTGTCCAAGGCATTCCCGCACGGCATCCGGCCCGATCCCGGATAGAACGCCGAACGAATGCCCGGAGCGACATGCACGAACACGCGACGAGGTCGACGATGGCCGACGCTAACGACAACGCGGAGATGCAGCCCGGCCTGCCTGCCTCCTATGCCGGCGACGAACTCTTCGTCGAAGTGTACGATCGGCTCAAGACGATGGCCGGCAACCAGCTGGTCAACAACGTCGATTCGATCAACACGACCGGGCTCGTGCATGAGCTGTACCTGCGCATGGTGCACGGCAAGTCTTTGCGTTTCATCGACCCGGCGCAGTTCTTCGACTACGCCGCGAAGGCGATGCGCCACCTGCTCGTCGACCGCGCGCGCGCGCGCATGCGCACCAAGCGCGGGGGCGGACTCGTGCAGGTCGAGCTGCCGTCCGAGACCACGTCGCTCGCGGACGTGACCGCGCAGCGCGCCCTCGAGCTCGACGACGGCTTGCGCAAGCTCGAAGGGGAGGCGCCGCGCGCCGCGCGCATCGTGGAGCTGCATTACTTCGCCGGTCTGTCGCTGCCGCAGGTCGCCGACCAGCTCGGCATCTCCACGCGCACGGTCAATCGCGAATGGCGCTTCGCCCGCGCGTTCCTGCACGGCGAGCCGCACCACGAAGACGCGTGACGACCAGATGGCGCTGCGGCGACGCGGGCGCCGTTTGTCTCCGATGAAGGATCGTGTCTCGGCGCATTACCGACGAGGTCACCCGTGAGCGAACGCTTGTCCATCGGCGAACTCGCCGACGCATTCGACAACCTGACCGCGTTGTCGGAGGTCGAGCGCCGGCGCTGGCTGGCCCGCGACGGCCTGCATGCCGACGATCGCGCGCGGCTCGTGCGCATGCTCGCCGCCGACGAGCACGCGGAGCATCGATTCCTCGACGAGCCGGCGCTCGTCCACGCGCAGCTCCTCAAGGAGAACCAGCCGACCTACGTCGAGCCGGCAGCCCTCGTCGGCCAGCAGTTCGGCGCGTTCCGCCTCGAACGGGTAATCGGGCAGGGAGGTATGGCGACCGTGTTCCTCGCGCGACGCGCAGGCGCGGACTTCGATCAGGTCGTCGCGGTGAAGCTGCTTCGTCGTGGGCTGTTTTCGGCGGTCGAGCAAAAATTGTTTCGCCGCGAACGACGCCTGCTGGCCGGCCTCAGCCATCCCCACATCGCGCGCCTCATCGACGGCGGCATTACCGAGGCCGGCATCCCTTATCTCGTCCTCGAGTACGTCGAGGGCCTGCGCCTCGACGAGTACGTCACCACGCACCGCCTCGACGTACGCGCGCGCCTCGCGCTGTTCGTGCGCGCCGCCGCCGCCGTCGAGGCCGCGCACCGCGCGCTGATCGTGCATCGCGACATCAAGCCTTCCAACATCCTCGTCGGCAACGACGGCACGCCCAAGCTGCTCGACTTCGGCGTCGCCAAGCTGCTCGGAGAGGACGGCGATAACCACACGCTTACCGCCGCGCTCACGCCCAGCTACGCCGCGCCCGAACAGATCGGTCGCGGCCCCATCACGACGGCCGCGGACATCTACGCGCTCGGCATCGTACTGCACGAGCTGCTTACCGGCAGCCGGCCGACGGGACCGGACGCAGGTCCGCCGTCGACGAGCATCGCAGCGTCGCCACAGCAAGGCCGCGTGTCGCCGCCCGCCGACGCCGCGCTCCTGCGGCGCACGCTGCGGGGCGATCTCGACACGATCGTCCAGCGCGCACTGCATGTCCGTCCGGAACAGCGCTATCCGTCCGCGGCTGCGCTCATCGAGGACGTGCAGCGCTACCTCGACGGGCGTCCCGTCCTCGCGCATCCGCCGTCGCGCGGCTACGTGTTGCGCAAGTTCCTGCGTCGCAACCGCCTCGCGGCCGGTCTCGGCGGCGCGATGCTGCTCGCCCTTCTCGCATCCCTTGGCGGGGCCCTCTGGCAGGCGCGCGCGACGCGCGCCGAAGCAATGCGCGCCAATTCCGTGCGCGACCTGCTCATCGACGTGTTCAAGACCGCGGAACAGCGGCAACCGGAAGGATCGCGCGTGACGCCCGAGGACGTCGTCGACATCGGCATGCGGCGCGTGCTGAACGATCCGACGTTGCCCGACGAATCGCGACTCGAACTCGTCGGCGCGCTCGCCGCGGTCGCCTCGTCGATGGGCGCGTATCCGCAGATGGACGCCCTTACCCGGGCGGCCACGGAGATCGCCGATCGCCTGTACGTCGAAGGCGACGAACCGTACACGACGGCCCGACGCTGGCGCGCGGAGGCGCTGCTGCACCTGGAACGGCCCGCCGAGGCGGTCGCCCTGTTGCAGCCGATGCGCGATCGCCTCGCTGCGAGCGACTCGCGGGTGGCGTACGAAACGCTCATGGTGCTATCGACCGCGCTGGACCGGCTCGGCGAGGAAGGCGACGAATCGCTGCAGCTCGTCCGTAGCATGCGTGAGCGCGCGCTGTCGAGCACCAGCCTGCCGCGCGAAGTCGTGCTGCAGGTGTTGATCAACGAATCGGACCAGCTCGCCGCCAAGCATCGTTTCAAGGAAGCGCTCGAGCGTGGCGAGGCCGCGGAGAAGTACTGGCGCGACCATGAACTCCCGCTCGACAGCGAGATCCTCTGGCTTTACGAAGGCATCGGCAATGCGGCCAGTTCGCTCGGCGACGCCGCGCGCGGCGAGGCGGCATATCGCCGCGCGATCGCACTCTCCGAGCGCATCCACGACCGACCGCATCGCGAGACGGCGTGGTTCGTCGGGCTCCTTGGCAGCTACCTCGTTTCGCTGGGACGCGCCGACGAGGCGGAACCCTACGTTCTGCGCGGCCTCGCCATGCGACGGCAGCTGTCGGGCGAAACGGCACCGGAAACGCTGTTCGCGCTCGGCGCGTTGAGCCGCCTGCGCGCCATCCAGGGCCGCCACGCAGAAGCGATCGCCGCGCTGGACGAAGGCATCGATGCGTGCCGTCGCCAGGCGATCGACAGCGAAGCCTGCGTGCGCCTGCTGCAAACTCGTGCGCGCCTGCAGCTGCAGACCAGCGACATCGCGGCCGCGAAGGTGGACATCGAGGCGGCGATCGCGATGCAGAAGCGCGTGTCCGGCGAGGAGAGCGCGATGATCGCGAGCCAGTACGCCTACCTTGCGGAAGTGGAGCGACGCGAAGGCCGCTACGCCGATTCCGTCGCGACGGCGGACAGGGCGCTCGCCCTCATGAAGCGGTTCGGTGGCGGCCACTGGGCAGACGTCGCGGTCGCGCGCCTGCAGCGTGCGTGGTCGAACCTCCAGCTCGGTCATGCGCAGGCAGCACTCGACGAGATCGAGGACGCCGAGCGAGGCTTCTCCGAGGCTTCGCCGCAGAACGTGAAGATGCGCGTCACGATGAAACATGTCGCGGCGTCGGCGCTCGCGCAGCTCGGTCGCGGCGACGAATCGCTTCGCGCGGCGGCCGCGGCGCTACAGCTCGCGGGATCGGACGCGAAGGCCGAGCCCGAGGTCGTCGCAGCCTTGAAACGGCTCGCTGCCGGTAAAGCTGAAAATTGACGCAGCCGCCTGCATGGCATCGCAGTGGGGGGGGCTGCGAAGTGGGGATCCATGCAGGCAGCCGCTGCAAACAGTGACCTCCCTGCTGCTTGCGCAGGGGTAAACGCCGTGGCGAGCCCCAACGCGACATCCTTGGCGCGCGTCGACTTCGGGCATCGGCATCGCTGCGCTCTTTCGCGCACGCGACGCTTCGAAGCCGTCCTCGAAGCGTCGCGGCGGGCGGGTGCCCGGGTTTTCGAATTCGCCCGGATCACGAGGCATGCGCACGTCGGGCCTCTCGCCCCCGATGATCGACGCATGTGCCGAGAGCACGGCGGCGGCGAACGCGCCGAACGTCATCCTCGCGCCGGTCGCGAGGCGCATTCGTCTCATCCGGTTTACGTGCATGACCGACCTCGTTCGGGTGCGGCGACATCAATGACGTAGCCGGGGACAGCATGGGTCATCCGGGGTGAACGTGGAAATCGGCACAACGCGGCAATCCGCATACACTGGTCAGGCGTGGCGCCGCGCGCCGGATTCCGACGTTGACCCCGGCGAACGCAGGAGGATCACCAGATGCTGACCACGGCCTTCGCGGCATCGTTCGCGCGCGCATGGATCGATGCGTGGAACGCGCACGACGTGGATCGCGTGCTCGCGCACTACGCAGACGACTTCCAGCTCGCGTCGCCGTTCATTGCGAGCATCGCGGACGTCCGCGAGGGGCGCCTTACGGGCAAGTGCGCGATTCGCGCCTACTGGGCGGAGGCGCTTCGGCGGATGCCCGACCTTCAATTCCGGTTGCTCGCCTGCTTCACCGGCGTCGACAGCGTCGTGATCCATTACCACGGGGTTAGCGGACCCGCCGCTGAAACCCTCGTTTTCGGCCCGGATGGGCGCGTGATTCGCGCGTACGCCCACTACCTCTGAGGCCGCTGCGTCGCCGCGGCAGCGCGTGGCGCTGCTCCGACGGAATCGGCGTTTGCCCGTTCGACTGCCCAGCGCGAGCCGCGCGGGCCATCCGAACGGGGGAAACATGCGGACAGACGTCCACTGCGTACGGAACAACCAGCGCATGCGTCTGGACGATCCGGTCACCGCGAATGGCGTGCGCGTCGTCGTCGGACTGGGTCGCTCGACGATGCTGTCCACGCGCGCGGGCGAGGCCACCGCGATCTGCGTGCTGCGCGGGCGCGTGCGCGTCTCGTTGGAGCATGCGCGCTGGACGCTGGATGCACCGATCACGCTATTCCTCGAAGGAGGCGAAGCCGTCGCACTCGGCGGCGAGGGCGTGTGGGTGTACGCGACCGCATCCCACTCCGTGGTCCAGGATCTCGTCCGCGACGCGTGCGGACGGCCGATTGGCGCGCCGCCGGTGCCGGGCACGCTACGCATGGGGCCACGGCTGCGTCACATCCTCCGCACCGCACTGCGCTCGCGACGCGCGGATGCGTGCGAAACGCGCCTCCTCGCGTCCTCCGTCGCGACCTGCCTCGCGACCATGCAACTCGAATACGAACCGCTCATCGCCCGCTGCGGCGGTCGCAGCTGGAAGCAACGGCGCAACGCGTTCGTGCGGCTGCAGCGTGCGCGCAATTACCTCTGCTCGAACCTGCATCGCGAGCTGAGCATCGCCGAAGCCGCGGCCATCGCGAACTACTCGCCGTTCCATTTCATCCGCGCGTTCGAAGCAGCGTATGGCGCCACGCCGCACGCCTATCTCGTCGAGCAACGCCTCGCCGCGGCGCGCGATCTCCTGCGCACCAGCTCGCTCGCGATCGCCGAGATCGCGAGCATGAGCGGCTTCGAGGATCGCAGCGCGTTCGCCCGCAGCTACAAGCGCCATTTCGGCATCACCGCCTCCGATCACCGGCGCCTGCTGGCTGCCGCCCCCATCCAGGCGGTCGCCTGACGGCCCGTCGTCGAACCTCGGCAGCAGCCGAGCGAACACGCGGCCGCGCCTCGGCAGTCGGCCGCATCAACCCCGATGTCCAACAGAGAGGTCGAAACATGACAGTCGAAACACCTCATGCGTACCGAGCCCGCGAGATCCTTCGAGACCTGCCCTTGCGCACGCTGTCGGCGGCGATGCTCGCCGCGCTCGGCGGCGTGGCGCACGCGCAGGATGGTGCGGGCCAGAAGCTCGAGACGATCACGGTGACCGGTTCGAACATCCGTCGCGTCGACATCGAAACGTCCAACCCGGTCGTCACCATCGATCGCGCCGCGATCGAGAAGACCGGCAAGCTGACCCTGGGCGACCTCGTCCAGCAGCTCCCGGCCGTCACCGGCCCGAACACCAACCCGCAGGTCAACAACTCCGGCGGT
>NZ_JBQCFP010000146.1:0-2412 GCF_051958935.1 Dokdonella sp.
GAGCGGCGTGAACGCCGGCGAATCGAGCGTGAAGTCGTTCACCGACGGCAGGTCGGTCGCGAACGCCGCGTTCGGCGCCGTGTCCGAGGCCGTCGTCACGGTCGTGAAGTCCGTGCCGGTCGTCGTCGACGTGACCCAGCCCGCCGGCAGCGCCGGTGCCGTGACCTCGTCGAAGTTCTCGTCCGGCGGGAAGGTGCCGCCGCCACCGTCCGCCGCGAAGTTCGCCACGACCGTGCAGTCGGCCGTGACCGCATTGGTCGTATAGGTGTTGCCCGCGAGCGAGCCACCGCACGTACCACCGACCGTGTCGATGTGGAAGCCCGTGTCGGGTGTCAGCGTGAACGCGGTCGTCGCACCGTCATTGACGACCTGGGCCGTGTTCGGGCTGATCGAACCCGACGGCGTGCCGACGCTCGGCGTGACCGTGTGGGTGACCGGGCCGGCCGAAATGGTGATCGCCGCGCCCGTGTTCTCATAGCAGTAATCGACGATGGTCGCGGGGAAGCCCGTCGTGCCCGTCGTCGTCATGTGCACGTAGCCGAAGCAGAGGCTCGGAGCGGGCACACCCAGCGAGGAGCAATTGAACTTGAAGCCCATGTAGCCGTCGACGTTTGCTGCCTGTCGCCAGTTGGCGGCGTTGGCGGCCGACGTCGAGCGGCTGAAGAGCGAACTGGAACTGATCGTGGCGCCCGGGGCCAGTACCAGGTAGGCGCCGTTGGCCGTGGCCGAGACACCTGCGTTATCGGTACTGCTTTCCCAGAAGAAGGCGAGATTGCCGCCCGTCGCCCAAGCGTTGAAGTTGTATGCAGCGATGTCCGCGTCCTGCACGTCGCCGGTGATCCAGTTGACCGACGTGCCATTGAGGTTCGCCGCGATGGCATGGTTGATCGGTGCTGAGCAGACGACCGCAGCCTGCGCTGCGCCGAACTGCAGACCGACACCAGCCACTGCGATTGCAAGTGCTGTCCTAAACAAGCGTTTCATGCGAATTACCCCCGTAAATCGACGAAGGAAGCCTAAACTACGACCACGCGAAAGCGCGCCTGCCGCGAGCTGGCAGCAAGCGCAAACGAAATGAGTTGGTAAGCCTCGACTGCGGGAGTGCAGCCTTGCAGCGACATCGGTAATTCATGCGCGAGACCCCAGTCAGCGCAACGCAAAACCCGACCCGGTGCCGGAAGTGGTACCGCCGGCAACCGCCAACGCACCTGTCCTTGATTACCCCGGCGCGTCCCATTGCAACCGTGACGGCCAAGGCCGGTCGACTATATGCCTCTCGGGCGCATCGTCACAACTACCCCCGTTCAGTACATCGCGGATGGCCACGTCCGGCCGCGCGCCACATGGGAAATTCGGGCTTGCTGCTGCGCACCAGCCACCCTTCGCCCACGGTCCGGGGGACCGCGACGCATGCCTCGAACACATGTGCGCCTGCAGCAGCGTATCGAATAGGATGCGCGCTCCCCCGCACCCGGAACATCGCATGCCGCCCGCCCGCCGCCCGCTCAAGAGGCTCCTCCTGGCTCTCGCCCTCCTAGCCATCGCGCTTCCGGTCGGCGGATGGATCGCGTTGCGCGGCAGCCTGCCGCGCCTCGAAGGCCGGGTCGTGGATGCCTCCCTGCAGCAGGCCGTGCGTGTCGAGCGCGACGCCCTCGGCACGGTCACGGTGGAAGCAGGTAGCCGTCGCGACGCGACCTGGGCGCTCGGCTACGTGCACGCCCAGGAACGCTACTTCGAGATGGACCTGCTGCGCCGCCGCGCCGCCGGCGAACTGGCCGAACTCTTCGGCAAGGCCGCATTGCCGATCGACCGCACCGTGCGTGCGCATCGCATGCGCGCGCGCATGGAGCGGGCGCTGGCGGACCTGCCGACGCCCCAGCGCGATGCGCTCGACGCCTATCGCGACGGCGTCAATGCCGGCCTCGACGCCCTCGGCGTGCGGCCGTTCGCCTATCTCGCGACATTCAACGAACCGCAGCCGTGGCGCAGCGAGGACACATTGCTCGTGATCGCCGCGATGGCCTTCACGCTCAACGACGCCGAAGACAAGCGCGGCCTCGCGTTCTCCCGCATGCATGCGGCGCTGCCCGCGTCCGCTTACGCATTCCTGACCGCCGGCGGCGGCAGCTGGGACGCGCCGCTCGCCGGCGCCGCGCTGGACTGGCCCGATCCTCCGGCCGCCGACGCGCTCGATCTGCGCACGCTCGATCCGAAACTCTTTAGCGGCAGCCACGGCGTCACCGACGCACGCGCGCCCGGCAGCAATGCATTCGCCGTGGCGGGCGCGCTTGCCGACGGCGCCGCGCTCGTCGCCAACGACATGCACCTCGACCTGCGCGTGCCCAATCTCTGGTTCCGCACGCGCGTCATCTATCCCGATCCGCGTCGCCCCGGCGTGAAGGTCGACGTCAC
>NZ_JBQCFP010000147.1:0-11846 GCF_051958935.1 Dokdonella sp.
GCCCGCGCTCGTGGCCAGCGCGAGCAGCGCCGCGGCTCCCCACAGGCCGTAGCGACGGAACCAGTAGCGAGCGTGACCGGGCAGGGTTTCGTCCGCGGCGCGATCGACCAGGCGTTCGCCGATGCTGTCCTGCTCGCGCGCATAGCCGGCCATCAGCGCGCGGTCGGCGATGATGTTGACGAGGCGCGGGATACCGCCGGAGCGCTGGTACAGCGCCTTCATGCCGAGACGGGAGAACGGGATGCGCATGCAGCCGGCGACCGCCATGCGGTGGCGCACGTACGTCTCGGTTTCCGCCGCGTCCAGCGGCGTCAGGTGATAGCGCGCGGTGATGCGCTGCGCGAGCTGGCGCAGTTCCGGCCGCTCGAGCATCTCGCGCAGTTCCGGCTGGCCGAGCAGGATGATCTGCAGCAGCTTCTGCGTCGGCGTCTCCAGATTGGTGAGCAGTCGCACCTGCTCGAGCGACTCGGTCGAGAGGTTCTGCGCCTCGTCGACGATGAGCACGACGCGCAGGCCCTGCGCGTAGGCGTCGAGCAGGAACGCGTTGAGCGTGTCCGTGAGCGCCTTGAGGCTGCCGCGCTGGCCGTCGATCGGGAGCTTGAGCTCCTCGCAGACCGTCTCGACCAGTTCGACCGGCGACAGCTTCGGATTGAGGACGAGCGCGATCCGGGTGTTCTCGGGCAGCTGCTCGAGCAGCAGGCGGCACAAGGTCGTCTTGCCGGTGCCGACCTCGCCGGTGAGCTGGACGAAGCCGCCGCTGCCGCCCTTGCCGATGCCGTAGAGCAGGTGCGCGAGCGCGTCCCGGTGCCGTTCGGACAGGAAGACGTAGCGGGGATCCGGGGTGATCGAGAACGGCGGCTCGCGCAGGCCGTAATACTCAAGATACATGCGACTACTTTACCCGACGGGGCCATGGCGACGCCCGGAACGGGGCGGCAGCGTGCTCCGCGGGCGCGGCGACCGGCCGGGGCAGTACCTGCGCGAGCGACGCAAAGTGTGACGCAAATCTCATTTACCTGCCGACCGCCCGGGAGGCGGCCTTCGTACGGCGCAGGCGACAGCCGGTCATCGCCACGGCCGCCGATCCCGTGATGGGTGACATTGGCAACCCACGACGACGACGCGTACATGCGCACCGACGCGGTCCGGCGACGTCAGCGGGACCGGCGGCCACGCGTGCAGTGCGACGTCATCTTCCGCGACGCTCCGACACCGCATGGAGCACGTTCAGCGCGCGATCTTCGCGCGCAGCGGACGCGCTTGCCGCGGTGCGTGCAGTGCATCGCCGGAGAACAGCGCAATGGCGGTGTGCGCCACCTGGCCGGTGTCGTAGTACGCGTACGCCCCGACGCCGAGCGCGCCGACCACGGGCAACCAGCGCGTGATCCCCCGGCCGACGAGGCGCTTGGAAAGGCTGAGGCCGATCTTCGCGGCGACCTTCTCGATCAGCCGCAACGGCACGTCCTGGACCAGCAACCGCGCGCCGACCTGCACGCCGACGTCGCGTAGCGCTTGGGCGGCGGCGTGGCGGAACAGGCAGTACAGCATGTGCGAGCGCGTGAGGTCGGCGCCGACACCGTAGACGGCCGCGATGTCGGCGACCATCTGGCGCTGGATGCGCCAGATCGCGACGAGTTCGGGCACGATCGTGATCCAGCCGAGCGGGCCGGGCGGCAACGCGAGCGAACCGGCGGCGAGCGCGGCCTTGTTCGCGGCAGCCGAGGCGATCGCGCGTGCGCGCTCGTCGGGCGTACGGCTCGCGTGTTCTTCGCTGTCGGGAACATGCCCGGCGACGTCGAGCACCGCGCGCGTGAGGCGCTCGCGGAACCCTTCGGCCGCCGCATCGACGCGACGGGCTGGAACGTGGCGGGTCATCGACACCTCCGCGCAATCGTGCGCACCAGTCTCGCACGCGCCGGCTGTACCGGCGGCGACGGGTTCAGTCGAAACCGTCCGCGAACACCGCGTCGCCGGCCCGCAGGGTGCCGACGACGAGCAGGCGTGGCGCATCGGCGGGCGGCGGATCGAGCGGTGCGATCAGCGCGACCACGCCGCCACTGAGCGTGTCGCCGCCGTTCCATGCACCGGTCTGCTCGACGATCGCTCCGGGCACCGCGCCGGCGAAGAAGGTGTCGGCATCGATCGCATGGCCGGCGGGGTCCTCGAACGTCGCGCCGGTCGCGTCGAGCGTGAGGGCGAGCACCGACAGCCACGGCCGCATGACGCCCTCGACCGGGCCGCCCGCGCGCGCATCGGTCGCATCCGGCGCACCGCGCAATCGCGCGCGCGTCGCCCAGCGCTGGCCGCGGCGATCGAGGTAGCCGCGAAGTTCGACCTGGCGCGGCTGCGCGATGCCGCTCGCGTAGATCGCATCCTCGTCGCGCAGCTGGGCGGCGCGACGCACCGTATTGCCGAGCAGCGTCACCGTGCCGTCCGAACCCGGTTGCACGTCGGCGGGATCCACCGGGCCTTCGAGCCGGATCATCGGCGCGTCGAATTGGATGCCCTGCGCCGCGAATGCGCCGCCGTCGCCGAACACGCCGTCGACTTCGAGCGCCGCGCCCGGCACGAGGTCATCGGCGCTGCCGTAGCGGAACTCGGTGTCGGCGTCGTAGCTCACCGTGTACGGACCGAACGTGAAGCTGGCGCCGGTGACTTCGCCGACGAGGCCGGTGAGCGCGCCGAGCGCGCCCGGCGTGCCGACCGGCATCGGCGTGACGCAGGCGAGCCGCGTGACGCTGTCGAGCACGCTGTCGGCGTCGAAGCCGGTGATCCCGTCGGCGCGGATTTCGACGTACTGCCCGAGCGCGGGCGCGTCGCCGCAGTCGATCGGCGTAACGCCCGCGAGGCTCACGCGCTGCGGGCCGATCGAGATTTCGTCGATGCTGGTCGCGCTGACGTAGCCGGAGAGCAGCCAGCGCGGCGTCGGCGTGGGCAGGTATTCGACGAACGAGGCGAGCAGGCTCGCATTGCCGTCCACGTAGCCGCTCACGTCAAGGTGGTCGCCGAGCGCGACGTTGCCGATCGCACCGCCCGGAACGCCGGTCAGGTGGGTATCGGCGGTGACGGTGACCTCCTGGCCGAGCACGCGCAGCGGCGCGGTCGAGGTGACCGGCCCGCGCACCGCATACGAGAACACGACCGTCTCCGCCGCGGGCACTCCGCCCGCTGCCCTCGCCGCGGCGTAGCGCGCTTCGACGCGCAGGCCCGGCTTGTCGGGCAAGGAGGCTCCCGGCGACAACGGCACGTCATCGACGACCACCGCGGTCGTCGCGTCGACAAGAACGGAGTGGCCGTTGATGTCGAGGACACCCTCGGCGGCGACGGCATTCGCGCCGATCGCGCCCAAGGCGGCACCGAGCAGGCTGGGGAGAACCCGGAAGAAGGAGATTCGCATGGGGTCATTGTGACCGTTCCCGCGCACATGCGCATGAGTGGTGCGCGCGGCACGGCGAAGCGCCCTGGCGGAACGGGTTTCGCGATCGGAGCTGCGCTGTTGGCCTTCACGAGGGCCGCGGGCGCACGGTGGGGCCCTGCTCGTCCTCGCCGTGCCCGCGACGAGGTCGCCGAGCCGGAAGCCGAGTGCGACGCGCTGCTTGAACGCAGCCATGCTGCACACGGGCCGGTCCGCGCGGTGAACTGCGGGGAAGCCCCGTTGATCGTCTTGCGCGCGGGTCGGCAGGCCCCGTGCACGCGTTCGCGCAGGTGTTCGAGGATCGGCTGTGCAAACGGCGCGCCCTTCGGAACGTGGGCGTCGCCACGCGGGTCGCGGCAATTCGCGGCGCCGCCGTCAGTGCGTGCCGACGACGACGATGGTCTTGCCCGACACCTCGATCATGCCCTGTTCCTCGAGCTGCTTGAGCACGCGGCCGACCATTTCGCGCGAGCAGCCGACGATGCGGCTGATTTCCTGGCGCGAGATGCGGATCTGCTTGCCCTTCGGGTGGGTCATGGCGTCCGGCTCGTCGATGAGGTCGAGCAGGGTCTTGGCGACGCGGCCGGTCACGTCCATGAAGGCGAGCCGGCTGACCTTGCGCGAGGTATGCAGCAGGCGGTTGGTCAGCTGCGAGCCGATCGCGAACAGGATCTTCGGGCACTCGTCGCGCAGGGGCCCCTCGAACAGATTGAACATGCGCTCGTAGCCGATCTCGGCCAGTTCGCACGGCGTGCGCGTGCGCACCATGACTTCGCGCCTTGGCGTTTCGACGAACAACCCCATTTCACCGATGAACTCCCCGCGGTTGAGGTAGGCGAGGATCAGCTCGCGGCCTTCCTCGTCCTCGGACGAGACGGTCAGCGAGCCATCGATCACGTAGTAGAGGATGTTGGCCGAATCGCCGGGCCGGATGATCGCGGTCTTGCTCGCGTAGCGTCGGCGGTGGCAGGCGCCGAGGAACCGCTCCATCGCGGCGCGATCGGGCGTGAGCATCGGCGGCGCCTGGACGCGATTGATCTCGCGCTGCAGGTTGTAACGGAAATCGGCGATCTTGGCTTGCGCTTCCATTGGGTCCCCTCCGCGCGGTTGGCCCGCGGCGGTCGTGCTGGCCATGGCGGAACGCACGGGGGTTCCATGCGTTTGCGAGCCCGCCGGGGGGCCGGATGATTCATCTTATTGCAATTTGTGTCGCGCGTGGCGACACGCGGCGGGCGAACGGGTCCGTACGCCGCGCGACGGCCCCGTGCATCCGGTTTCATCATGCTGTCGCTTGGCCCATAATCCGCCCCCTTGGCGGGGCTCCGCGGAACTCCGCGGCGGCCCCTTCGCTCGTTCCCGCTTTCGAGGTAGTACGCCGTGGTCAAACCGATCCCGCGCCTGCAGCTGCAGGGTTTCAACAACCTGACCAAGGCGCTCAGCTTCAACATCTACGACATCTGCTATGCGGTGTCGGAAGACCAGCGCCGGCGTTACATCGAGTACATCGACGAGCAGTACGACTCGGACCGCCTCACGCAGATCCTCACGGACGTCGCGGAGATCATCGGTGCGAACATCCTCAACATCGCCCGCCAGGACTACGACCCGCAGGGCGCGTCGGTGACGATCCTGATTTCCGAGCACCCGGTGGTCGACAAGCTCGGCAAGGACGTCATCTCCGACGCCGTCGTCGCGCACCTCGACAAGAGCCACATCACGGTGCACACCTATCCGGAGACGCATCCGCACAACGGCATCGCGACGTTCCGCGCCGACATCGACGTCGCCACCTGCGGCGTCATTTCGCCGCTGCGCGCGTTGAATTACCTCATCGACAGCTTCGAGTCCGACATCGTCACGATGGACTACCGCGTGCGCGGCTTCACGCGCGACGTGAAGGGCCGCAAGCATTACATCGACCACAAGATCAACTCGATCCAGGATTACCTGGCCAAGCACATCCGCCAGAAATACGAGATGTTCGACGTCAACGTCTATCAGGAAAACATCTTCCACACGAAGATGCACGTGAAGGACTTCGACCTCGACACCTACCTGTTCGAAGCGAACGCCGACGATCTTTCCTTCAAGGAGCGCCAGCGCATCGAGCAGCTGCTCAAGCGCGAGATCGAGGAGCTGTTCCACGGGCGCAATCTGATGTGAGGCGAGGGCTGGGGCTGCGAAGCGCAACGTACCGCAGGGTCTGCTTTCAGCCCTGGGTCCTCAGCCCTAGATTCGGTAAGCCACCGACTTCATCACCCGCGATGCGAACCGCATCAGCGACGGAATCGGCGTGGGCAGCGTGATCGCGCCCGCGGCGAGCGCATGGTCGGCATGGCGCGCTTCGTCGTCCTTCATGCGCGCGACGATCGCGCGGCTGCGCGCGTCGCCCTCGGGAAGCGTCTGCAGGTGTTCGCCGAGGTGGGCTTCGACCTGGCGTTCGGTCTCGACGACGAAGCCGAGGCTGACGCGGTCGCCGACGAGGCCGGCGCCGGCGCCGATCGCCCACGCGCCCGCGTACCAGAGCGGGTTGAGCAGGCTCGGTCGGCTGCCGAGCTCCTCGAGGCGCTCGCCGCACCAGGCGAGGTGATCGGTTTCCTCGGCCGCCGCGGCGAGCATCTGCCTGCGCAGCGGCGTCTCGCGCGCGACCGCGGCCTGGCCGAAGTAGAGCGCCTGCGCGCAGACCTCGCCGACGTGGTTCACGCGCATGAGCCCGGCCGCATGCCGGCGCGCACGCTCGTCGAACGCGGGGTCGGCGAGATCGCCCGCAGGCGAGGGCTGCGACGCGGCCGGCTTGGGCACGGTCACGGTTTCGAGCGCGCGTCCGACCTCGACGAGCAGGCGATCCAGCGGCGACAGCGAGCGTTCGATCATGGCGTCATTGTCGGGCGAAACGCGCCGCCCTTCCATCGCCGCGACACTACGTACCGGCGCGGTCGAGCTGCCCGGCCAGCAGCGTGAGCGGGTGCAGCACCGGCAGGGCCGATGCGCGCGCCCTGAGCCCGTTGCCGAGATGGATGCGGCAGCCGATGTTCGTCGTCAGCAGGAGGTCGGGCGCGAGCGCGTCGGCCTGGTCGAGCTTGTGTGCCCGCAGCCGGTCGGCGAATGAGGGGTGCTCGATGAAATAGCTGCCGGCGGCGCCGCAGCAGCGCGGTTGTTCGGGGAGTTCGAGCACGGTGAGCTGCGGCACCCGCGCGAGCAGCGCGCGGATCGCGCCGAGTCCGCCGGCGACGTTGGCCTGGGTGCAGGGCAGGTGCAAGGCAGCGCGCCGCCCGAGTGCGCGGAAGCGCAGCCGGGCGAACCCGGCATCGGCGGCGAGAAAGGCATGGACGTCCTCCACGGCGAGCGCCGTGCCGACGGCGACCCGGTCGCGCAGGTCGCCATGGCAGCCGCTGCTGCAGCCGACCACGACATCGGCTTCCGTCACGAGCAGTGCGCGCCGCGTCGCGGCGGCTTCCCGTGCGGCGGCGTCGACGAAGCCGCCATGGCGCGGCAGCGCGCCGCAGCAGTGGCGATGAAGTTCGGTCACGCGATGGCCGGCCGCCTCGAGCAGGACGCGCGCGGCGGCGAGCGTGTCGGCCTCGTAGACGCTGCCGACGCAGCCACGGAACAGCGCGATCGAGCGTCCAGCGGCCGCCGCCGGGCGGGTAGGCGCGATCCTGAGCCGGGCCGGAGCCGCCGGGATCGTTTCAGCCATGCGGCGCCAGCACGACGCCCTGGGCAGGGCGCGCGCGAGCCGAGGCAGCCAACGTCCTGCGCCCACCGCCGCGCCGAGGCGGGCGAACCGAGCCCGCAGGTGCGGCGCGTGCAGCCACCGGCGCAGACGCCCCGGCGGCGTGGCGGCCACCAGCGCGGCACGCGTCTGCACGAGGAGGTCGTCGTAACGGACCTGCGAGGGGCAAACCTTCTGGCAGGACAGGCAACCGAGGCAATGGTCGAGGTGCGCGACCAAGGCCTCGTCCGGGGCGAGTCGCCCCTGGGCCAGCGCGCGCGCGAGCGCGATGCGCCCGCGCGGCGACTCGGCTTCGGTCCGCTCGAGGCGGTAGGTGGGGCAGTGCGGCAGGCACAGGCCGCACATCACGCACTGGTCGGCCAGCGTCGCCACGCCGGGGACGGCGCGGGATACGCCGGATGCGGGTACGGACATGCGTTCCATGCTATCATCGCCGGCTCGCACCGGATGGCGCGCCCGCTTGCGGGCCGGCGGCGCATCCGCTATTCTCCCGCGCCCTCATTTCCGACGGCCCGGTTTCATGGGCCCAGCCAGAGTCTTACCGATATGAAAACGATCAGCGCCAAGGCTGAAACCGTCAAACGCGACTGGTACGTGGTCGACGCCGCCGGCAAGACCCTCGGCCGCCTGTGCACGGAACTCGCGCATCGCCTGCGCGGCAAGCACAAGACGATCTACACCCCGCACGTGGATACCGGCGATTACCTCGTCGTGATCAACGCGGAGAAGATCGCCGTGACCGGCAACAAGATGGAAGACAAGAACTACCATCGCTTCACCGGCCACATCGGCAACCTCAAGACGACCTCGCTGAAGGACATGCTCGCGCGCCATCCCGAGCGCGTGATCGAGATCGGCGTGAAGGGCATGCTGCCGAAGAATCCGCTCGGCCGCGCGATGTACCGCAAGCTCAAGGTCTATGCCGGCCCGAACCACCCGCACACGGCGCAGCAGCCGCAGGTGCTCGAGGTCAAGGCCTGAAATCCGAGCCCGTGCCTGCCGGCACGGACTAATCCACGAAGCTGAAGAACAGACACATGGCGATCCAGCAGAACTACGGCACCGGCCGTCGCAAGTCCTCCGCAGCGCGCGTGTTCCTGCGCAAGGGCAGCGGCGCGATCACGGTCAACGGCAAGGCCCTCGACGACTTCTTCGGTCGCGAGACCTCGCGCATGATCGTGCGCCAGCCGCTCGAGCTGACCCAGAACCACGACAAGTTCGACGTGCTCGTCACGGTCGAGGGCGGCGGCATGACCGGCCAGGCCGGTGCGATCCGCCTCGGCATCGCGCGTGCCCTGGTCGAGTACGACGAGACGCTGAAGTCGCCGCTGCGCAAGGCCGGGTTCATGACCCGCGACGCGCGCGAAGTCGAGCGCAAGAAGGTCGGCCTGCACAAGGCCCGTCGCGCGACGCAGTACTCCAAGCGCTGATCGATCATCCCGTTGCCGCCGATGGCGGCAGCGGTGGGCCCTCGGGCCCGGGGATGGGAGCCGGCTCAGACGGCATCACCGCGGCTCCCGCCACATCCCGCCCCTATTGGGGGATCGTCTAACGGTAGGACAACGGACTCTGACTCCGTTTATCTAGGTTCGAATCCTAGTCCCCCAGCCATAAAGATCAAGGGCTTAGCGGAAACGCTAGGCCCTTTTTCTTTCGGCGGGGACATTGGTGGGGACAGTAGCAGACAGCAAAAAGGCCCCTCTCGGGGCCTTTTCTTGCAACGGGACCGACTTTCATTCAGCCGCCCTTGGTATCGCTCTCATGCCTCATGGTATGTCCTCCCGTCGACATTCCTGAATTCATCGACGAATCGAGCTTAGCACTTCTACGCGTTCGAATTGTGAACTGATACCGCCATCGCAACGACCTTGCTCGGCGGTAGCGCTGTGATCGTTACATTGCTGCTTTCACCTGGATTCAGCACCACACTTCGATCAATTGTTATCGACGGCCTGCTTTCATCAGACGTAGGATCAACGTGGATGATTTGGGTAGTCGAGTTCACGAATTCAAGCTCAGCCCGCTCGATGAATCTATTCGCTCCACTGAAGTCGGGGCGAGAAGCGGGCTCCCATCCTTCAAACATGTATTCGTACGTCAACTCACCGGCTGGAGGGATCTCCAATTCGATGTCGGTGCGATACTCATTGCTGCTCGCTGTGAGCAGGCAGACATTTGGCAATAGTTCAACGCGATCGCCGTAGTTGCCATCACCATCTCTCGACCGCGTTTGAACGTAGAAGACCTTTCCAAGCGTCCCGATAACCCCTGCTGTTGCTGGAATGCTGATCTTCAGGGGCATTGTCTGCCTATAGGTATCATGCTTCATGGTGTTGACGATGCACATCGACATAGTCGCAATTGTGCGTAGAAATTTTCCGTCGGCGGAAATCTCGACATATTCGTATTTGAATTTTCCGTTCGTCACGCACGCGCCGAGTAGCATCACCTGTTCTTTCAGATATTTATTGAACTCATGCCCATCCTCTCGCCTCGCAGAATAGAGAAATGCAATCCGATCATCCAAAGCCTCCTCTTCGGGCCGACGAACGGAGGCGAGGAATGTGAAAGCTCCTAGGAGGGCGAAGGCGACGATTCCTGCAAGCACCGCATCAATGAAAGAAAATACCTTCTCGGGCGCCAGACTAAGATGATCTACATGGAAGAATGCCCCGGCCGCGTAATATGCGAGGACGGTCAGCACAATTGATGTGACGATTGCCCACATCAGGGGCTTCGCGGCCTTTTTGACGCTTGGGGGCAAGTTGTTCCAGCGGTCTCGAATCGGAACCCGCTGGGTCACAAGAGCCGCAGCCATACCCACCAAGACCGCCACAGCGATCCAGGCAACAATATTCGTCATCATCTATCCCCGAAGAGGTTGAAGTTTCTCTCTACCCTTCCGATAAGCCTGCCAGAGCGGCGCTCAGACGTCTGTAGGAAATTTCCTACAAGCCATCGACAGCTCCCACTCCCCGGAAATTCGCGGTGAATCTTTCGGGCCCCTAGGGTAGGCTCCAGCAATCGTAGTAGTACGGGAGAGTGTTATGCCGGTGTACGACATGGCCGCTGGACAGGATGCTTGGAATGCTTGGCGGGCAGCCGTTGCGGAGGAGAGCCGTCAGATCGACTTGGTGCACAACGCAGTGAAGTCGAAGGCCGCGCCAGAGATGATTCGTGCGTACCATGAAACTTTGTTCGCCGCGCACAATCGTTCGATGGCCGCCTACGACGACCTTCAGAAGTTCCGCATCGCATGAAAATCGCAGCTATCATCGCGCTGCTCCTCACGTGCTCCAGTGTGCACGCCGGGATCGTGACGGGCGACGGTCTTGCAGAGTCGTGGCATGCGTGGAAGCGCGTGCGGGACGCTGGTGAGAGCGGGCACACGACAGGGCTTGAACAGGCGAAGGTGTACTGACCCCGACGTCCCCCGACTTTGAGTAGCACTACGATCTGGAGTCCAATCCCACCGAAGAGGAGATTGGACGCAAAGAAGCGTTTCAGCGAAGAGCAGATCATCGGCTTCCTGCGTGAGGCGGAGGCCGGCGTGGCGGTGAAGGACCTGTGCCGCAAGCACGGCTTCAGCGAGGCGTCGTACTACCTGTGGCGCAGCAAGTTCGGCGGTATGAGCGTGCCGGAGGCGAAGCGGCTGAAGGAGCGGGAGACGGAGAACGGGCGGCTGAAGAAGCTGTTGGCCGAGCAGGTGCTCGAGAACGAAGTGATCCAGGACGCCCTGCGAAAAAAGTGGTGACCGCATCGGCGCGCAGGGAGCTGGTGCGGCAGACGGCGACCCAAGGACTAAGCGAGCGCCGCGCGTTGGCGGTGGCAGGCATGAGTGCGAGCGCGTTGCGCTATTCGCCGCGCCCGGATCGGAACGTGTTCGACCGCACGGCCGACAGTCGCGTGATCAAGTGCCTGACGATCGTCGACGACGCCACGCACGAGGCGGTCGCGATCGAGACGGAGCGTGCGATCTCCGGCCACGGCGTCGTCCGCGTGCTCGAAGGCCTGGCGCTGAGCCGGGGATTGCCGAAGGCCATCCGCACCGACATTGGCAAGGAGTTCTGCGGAAGTACCATGGTCACGTGGGCTCACGAGCAAGGCGTGCTGTTGCGCCTGATCGAGCCGAGCAAGCTCGAACCCGGACTCTAGATCCGACCGCTACTCAAAGCGGGGGGGACGTCGGTGTAAGAACCTGGCGGAAAGCTTCCGATCGAACCTGGTCGATTTTCCAGCCGAACACGCAGAAAATCGGATCGTCTACGTGGACTCCTTTCAGCCGGACAGTGTTTTGATCACCACTGCGCGTTACCTCCGGCTCGGCAAATGCATATTGCAGTGTCACAAGGTCCAGCACTGGCATTGATGATGATCGCGTCTTGCGCTGTTGGATGTTCAGGCGTCAGAAACGGATTCTCTGGATACGCCATGGCCGGGCCGTAAGCCACCGCCGTGATCAGGGTCAGAAGTCTCGCGACCCGATGCTTGGGCATGCGGACTTCCTCCATGGTCGTTCCCGCGAAGAGCAGCGACGGCGACAGCAATTGCGCAACTCCTCCCGCCATGCCTCCTCGGCGATTCCAATCATTGTGGCGCTCGAAAACCATGTGCCGGCAAGTAGAAGATGCGCGAATTGCAAGAACGGCGATGCCTGTCAGTTCGCGATGCTCTGCGCTCGTGTAATGACCCAGCGGT
>NZ_JBQCFP010000148.1:0-9827 GCF_051958935.1 Dokdonella sp.
CGAGCAGCGCCTGTTCATCGCCGACAGCGGCCATGATCGCGTGCTCGAATGCGGCCATGACGGACGCGTGCTGCGCGTGTTCGGCAGCGGCAATGCGGGGTACGCCGATGGCGTTCCTGCGCTCGCCTGCTTCCGCCAGCCACATGGGCTCGCGCGCAGGGGCAATGCACTCTATGTCGCCGACGCCGGCAATCACTGCGTGCGGCGCGTCGACCGCGTCAGTGGCGAGGTCGATACCGTGCTCGGTACCGGGCGCGCGGGCCGTTCGCGGCCCGTCGCAGCGGAGCCGACGGCGACCGCACTGAATACACCGCTCGGCCTCGCGGTGGCCGGCGACGACCTGTTCGTCGCCGTCGCGGGCCAGCACCAGCTCTGGCGTTTCGACCTTGCCGCCGGCCTCGTGTCGGTGCTCGCCGGTACCGGCGACCTCGGCCTCGCGGACGGCGCCGGCAACGAGGCTGCGTTCGCGCAACCATCCGGGCTCGCGGCGATCGGCCGCGAGCTCCTCGTCGTCGACGCGGCCTCGTCGGCGATCCGCGCGGTCGACGTCGACAGTGGCCGCGTCGACACCGTGCTCGGCCGCGGGCTCTACGCGTTCGGCGATGCCACCGGCACGCGCGCCGAGGCGCGCCTGCAGAACCCGCTCGCGCTGGCGACCGACCCGCGCGGGCTGCTCTATGTCGCCGACAGCTACAACGATGCGATCAAGCTGGTCAGCCGGCGCAGCGGCGAAACACGGCCGCTGCGCATGGCGTACCCGCTGCGCGAGCCGCAGGCGCTCGGCGTCGCGCGCAATACGCTGTGGATCGCCAACACGAACCAGCACGAGATCCTCGCGATCGACCTCGCGAGCGGCGCGCTGCGGCGCGTGCCGGTCGGCGAGACCTGAACCGCCTGCGCCATCCGCGGTCCGTAGGGTGGATGGCGGCGGCGCGCAATCCCTGATGGACGCGAGGCGTGCCACCCGCGAGTCCCACCGTCGCCGAGCGGCCAGCCGCCTGCGCGCGTCCTCGCAAGGCCGACATTCACGCGCGGGCGCAATACACTCCGAGGATGTCATCCGTTTCCGCCCCACCGTTCGACGGCAAGACCTTCGTTCGTACCCTGACCGGCGCGCCCGGCGTCTACCGCATGTTCGACGCCGACGACGAACTGCTCTACGTCGGCAAGGCCGGCAACCTCAAGAAGCGCGTCGGCAGCTATTTCCTCAAGCCGAAGATGGACCCGCGCATCGCCGCGATGGTCGGCCAGATCGCGCGCATGGAGACCACGGTCACGCGCACCGAGGCCGAAGCGCTGCTGCTCGAGGCGCAACTGATCAAGAGCCTCAAGCCGCGCTACAACATCGTCCTGCGCGACGACAAGAGTTACCCCTACATCCATCTCACCGCCGATCCCGCGCGCGCGGCGCAGGACCCCGCGGCGCCGCCGTCCGAGCGCTTTCCGCGACTCGCGTTCCATCGCGGCGCGCGCAGCGGCAAGGGCCGCTATTTCGGGCCGTTCCCGAGCGCGGGGGCGGTGCGCGAGAGCCTCGACCTCATCCAGAAGCTGTTCCGCATCCGCAACTGCGAGGACAGCTACTTCCGCAACCGTTCGCGCCCGTGCCTGCAGCACCAGATCGGCCGCTGCACGGCGCCGTGCGTGGGACTCGTCGCAGCGGAGGACTACGCCGCCGACGTCCGCCACGCCGAGATGTTCCTCGACGGCCGCGCGGGCGCCGTCATGGACGAACTCGTCGCGACGATGGAGCGCCTCAGCGCCGACCTCGCGTTCGAGCGCGCGGCGGTCGTGCGCGACCAGATCGCGGCGGTCAAGCGCGTGCAGGCGCGCCACTACGTGCAGGGCGCGAGCGCGGACATGGACGTGATCGCCTGCGCGATCCGCGGCGGCATCGCCTGCGTCAGCGTGCTGTTCTTCCGCAACGGCGTCAGCCTCGGCTCGCGCGACTTCTTCCCGCGCCTCGCCGGCACCACCGACGATGCGGCAATCCTCGGTTCGTTCATCGCCCAGTACTACCTCGAGCGGCCGGTGCCGGCCGAGCTGATCGTGAGCCACGCGCCCGAGGACGCGGGGCCGCTCGCCGAGGCGCTCGCGGGGCATGCGGGCCACGCGGTCGAGATCAAGGCGAACGTGCGCAGTGACCGCGCGCGCTTCCTCGATCTCGCACGGCGCAACGCAGACGCGGCGCTCGCCTCGCGCCTCGCAAGCCGGCAGACCATGCTTAACCGCTTCGAGGCGCTGCGCGACCTGCTCGAGCTCGACGAGACGCCGCAACGCATCGAGTGCTTCGACATCAGCCATACGATGGGCGAGGCGACGGTCGCCTCGTGCGTCGTGTTCGGCCCCGAAGGCCCGGAGAAGTCGCAGTATCGCCGCTTCAACATCACCGGCATCACGCCTGGCGACGACTACGCGGCGATGCGCCAGGCGCTGCAGCGGCGCTTCCGGCGCGAATCGGCCGCGGCATCGGCCGCACTCGCGCAGGAGCCTACGGCCGCGGGCGGGCAGGGCGAAGCCGAAGCGCCGCCGCCCGCGGCGCCGGCCAAGCCGCCGCTGATGGCGAGATTGCCGGACCTGCTGCTCATCGATGGCGGCAAGGGCCAGCTGCAGCAGGCGATCGACGTGCTCAATGAACTCGGCCTCGAGGGCGTCCCCGTCGTCGGCGTCGCCAAGGGCGAGGCGCGCCGCGCCGGCGACGAAACCTTGATCGTGGGCCGTTCCGGCCGCACGCTGTTCCCGGGCCCCGAATCGCCGGCCTCGCACCTCGTGCAGGCCGTGCGCGACGAGGCGCACCGGTTCGCGATCACCGGCCACCGCGGCCGTCGTGAGAAGGCGCGTGAAGCGAGTACGCTGGAGGAAATTGCCGGCGTCGGCGCGCGCCGGCGCGCGGCGGGGCTCAATCACATCGGCGGTCTCGGCGGCCTGTCGAAGGCCGGCATCGAGGAACTCATGCAGGTCAGCGGAATCAGTAGACAGCTGGCCGAACGCATTTACGCGACCTTCCACGGATGACACCACCCGACCGACCGATGCACATCACGATCCCGACCGCGCTGACCCTGTTCCGCATCCTGCTCCTGCCGGTGATGGTGATCGTGTTCTACGCGCCGTTCCATGGCGCCAACATCGCCGCGGCGCTCATCTTCATCGCCGCGGCGATCACCGACTGGCTCGACGGCTGGGTCGCGCGACGCTGGAACATGGGCTCCGCATTCGGCGCGTTCCTCGACCCCGTCGCCGACAAGCTCATGGTCGCGGTCACCCTGTTCCTGCTCGTGCAGGAGAACCCGACGCCGCTGATGGCGATCACCAGCGCGGTGATCGTCGGCCGCGAGATCAGCATTTCGGCGCTGCGCGAGTGGATGGCCGAGATCGGCCAGCGCGCGACTGTTCGCGTCGCGGCGATCGGCAAGATCAAGACGGGAATGCAGATCGTCGCGATCGTCGTGCTGCTCTACCAGCACGACCTCGAAGGCCTTCGCCTGTTCCACGTCGGCGAGTCGCTGCTGGTGATCGCGGCGGGCCTCACGATCTGGTCGGGCCTCTTGTACGTGCGCGCGGCGTGGCCGATCCTGCGCCAGCAGCGCTGATGTGCATTCGCGAACATGCATGCGCGAAAGCAACGCTTGACACCCGCGCGCCAAACCGTATTATGCGCGTCCCACGCGGGAATAGCTCAGTTGGTAGAGCACGACCTTGCCAAGGTCGGGGTCGCGAGTTCGAGTCTCGTTTCCCGCTCCAGTTTCGGATGAAGCCCCGGCACGCCGGGGTTTCGTTTTTCTGCCGGACGTCGCAAGATGCACGGCGCACGTGATGCGAAGAACGCCACGGCTTGGTGGCAGAGTGGTCATGCAGCGGACTGCAAATCCGCGTACGCCGGTTCGATTCCGACCCAAGCCTCCACCACGTAGCGCATCCGCGCCGCGGTGGCCAAGACAACCCGCAGCGATGCGGGTTTTTTTTGTGCCTGCGATGCGCGCAGGACTGGCAGCGGGCAGGACGGTCGACGACGGCGGCAACGCGGGGCCACGCGCGCGGTCATCGCGCGCAGGCGCTACCATCGTGTTTGCGCTGCCCGGATGGCGAAATCGGTAGCCGCAAGGGACTTAAAATCCCTCGACCGCAAGGTCATCCCGGTTCGAGTCCGGGTCCGGGCACCACTCCAGCGATGCATGTGGATCGCGCATCCGACGCGACGGCAACCGGATGTGATTGGTCGGGCCGCACTGCGAGTGCATCTCCGAATCGTCATCCCCGCGTGAAAGCCGACGCGGCTGGATTGCGTAGTCCTGCGAGGATGACGAGTCTGCGAACTGCGGTGCGATCGCGTGCAGGCCTTACCGCTTGCGCGACGGCTTCTCGGCTGCCTGTGCCTCTTCCAGGCGGCGCAACGCTTCCTTCTTGCCGATCGTGCGCAGCGCGGCGATCGCCGCCACCTGGTTCGCGCGCGGCACGGTCTTGCCGTGTTCCCAGTTGTAGACGGACTGCATGCTCGCGCCGAGCAGGGTCGCGAGTTGGTCGGCGGAGAGGCCGAGGCGCGCGCGCAGCGATTTGAATCCCTTCGCCGAAAAACGGTTCTTCACTTCGGTTTCGCCGGTCTCGGCGGCCACCTGGGAGGCTCCCGCAGCGCGCTTGGACAGTTGCTTGTTCTGGCGCTGCAAAGTGGCGATTTCGCGTTTCAGAGCGGCGATGTCGCGGCGATGGGCGGTGCTGGACTTGCGCAGCGCGCCGATTTCACCGCGGATTTCCTTGCGGGCGAGGCGAGTGATTTCCGCTTTGAGGAACGTGGCGATATTGGGCATCTTTGAGTCTCAGGGAGGAAGGTCTTGCACCGGCTAGCATATCCGCAAGTGGCTAAATCGCGAAAACGGGCGTGCCACGTCGCGGCAACCGGAACAACATGTGGCTCGAATCGCGCTGCGCGGCGGGGGCCGAGCGGTTCTGGATGCTCGCGGCGACGAACCCGGTCTACCGAATATCCGCCGAAAATGACCTGTGAGCGGATCGACACCCGGACTGTGGCCTGGCGCACCGTTCATCTACGTGGACAACCGTTACAGTCCGCCGCCACCGCGACGCTCTCGCGCGGGGTCTGGGGAGAGGGAGTCCACATGTTGCCATTCAGGAATGTCCGCAGGCTGTTGCGCCTTGCGGTAATGCTCGTGTGTGCCGTGCCGACCGCGTCCGCCATTGCGCAATCGCATCGGCCCGATGTGGTGTTCCGCCACGGTTTCGAAGATATCGCCGCAGGACCGCTGGACGACGCGGAGGCGTCGCGCTTCCTTGCACAGGCGACGTTCGGTCCAACCGATGCCGACATCGCGCACTTGCGCGCGATCGGCTACCAGGCCTGGCTGAACGAACAGTTCGCCGCGCCGCCGAGCCTCGAGATGACCTACCTCGACTGGGTGGACAATACGCTGCACGAGCAGGTCGGACACCAGAACCGGCGTGAAGCGTGGTTCCTCGCCGCGCTCGGCGGGCCGGATCCCGCCAACAACGCGCTCATCCATACCGACCAGCTGCGCCAGCGCATCGCTTTCGCGCTGAGCGAGATCCTCGTCGTCTCCGACCAGAATGCCCAGCTCGCCGAGTTCCCGGCGAGCATCGCGTACTACTACGACATCCTCGTCTCGAACGCGTTCGGCAACTACCGCACGCTGCTCGAGCAGGTGACGTTGAGCCCCGCGATGGGCACGTATCTCAACATGCGCGGCAACCAGCGCGCCGATCCCACGCGCAACATCCATCCGGACGAGAACTACGCGCGCGAGATCAACCAGCTGTTCAGTATCGGCCTCGTCATGCTCAAGCCGGACGGCACGCCGCAGCTCGACGGAGGCGGCCACCCGATCCCGACCTATTCGCAGGCGACGATTTCCGCGTTCGCGCACGTGTTCACCGGCTGGAACTGGTACGACTGCGACGACAACGGTTTCGACAACTTCACCGATTGCGGTCCCGACTACACGACCGGCGAGAACTGGCTGCACCCGATGGTGCCGTATGACCAGCCCAATCATCCGCAGAGCGGCGACCCGAGCTACCACGACAACGGTACCGGTCCGAACGACCTGCACTCCAAGCAGTTGCTCGTCTATCCGGGTGCGCAGGCGGGCGGCGTGCTCGCCGACGGGGGCTCCGCGGCGAGCGACCTCCAGTTCGCGCTCGACAACATCTACGGCCATCCCAATGTCGGGCCGTACATCGCCAGGCAGCTGATCCAGCGCCTGGTGACGAGCAATCCGAGCCCGTCCTACGTCAAGCGCGTGGCGGACGTGTTCAACGCGAACCGCGCGAGCCCGAACCAGTTGCGCGCGGTGGCGCAGGCTATCCTGCTCGATCCGGAAGCGCGTTACGGGCATTTCTACAGCGACACCTACGGTAAGTTGCGCGAACCGCTGCTCGCGCTGACGCACTTCTGGCGCGGGATGGACGCGCGCCACA
Source organism: Dokdonella sp. (assembly GCF_051958935.1). GTDB lineage: Bacteria > Pseudomonadota > Gammaproteobacteria > Xanthomonadales > Rhodanobacteraceae > Dokdonella_A. Next base: position 6,448 of record NZ_JBQCFP010000148.1, read on the forward strand.
CCTGCGGGCGCAATTTCACCCAGGGCTCGATCCAGTATCACTACGCGAACCAGCCTTACCGCTACGCCGGCTACGTGACCGCGTGGGGCACGGACGACGACCAGTACGGCTCGGGCATCGCGCAGGCGCCGATGAACGCGTTCTCGGTGTTCAACTTCTTCAAGCCGAGTTACCTGCCGCCGGGCGAGATGACCGCGGGCCAGCTCGTTGCGCCCGAGTTCCAGTTGCAGACCGAAAGCGTGATCGCCAACACCGCCAACAGCGTCGAAGGCCGCGCGTTCTATTTCGACGTCGCGCAGGTCTGCGATGCCGGTGACGACTTCGGCGAAGTCAAGGTCGATCATGCGAAGGATCTCGCACTCGCCGGCAGCGGCAGCGGCGGCGCCGCCGACCCGGCCGACCGGCTGGTGGATGCGTACAACAAGCGGTTCATGTCCGGGCAGATGTCGCCGTTCATGCGCCAGACCTTGTTGACGTACCTCGACCGCATCGATTCGAGCTGGAACGACGGCGTGAGCGACTGGCGACTGTGGCGCGTCCACACCGCGCTGTACCTGATTTTCAATTCGCCCGAATACATGGTCCAGAAGTAGGAGCCGCCATGCGTACCGATCGTCGCAAGTTCATCCGGGACACGATCTGCGCCGCACTCGGCGGCGTGAGCATGTATTCCGCGCTCGGCGGCATGAAGTTGCTGCAGGCCGCCGTGCATCGCAACGACTACACGTTCCCCGACTACAAGGCGCTTGTCTGCGTCTTCCTGTACGGCGGCAACGACAGCTTCAACACGATCGTGCCGATCTCCGGCACGGCGCGCACGAACTACCAGCTCGTGCGACCGAACCTCGCCTTGCCGACCGCGGGCCTGCATGCCCTCGACGCGCCCGCGAGCGGTGTCGGCAGCCCCGGCGACGGCAGCAGCTACGGCCTGCACGCGTCGATGCCCGAGCTCGCCGCGCTCTTCAACGCGAACCACACGGCGATCGTCGCGAACGTCGGCGCGCTCGTGCGGCCGACCACGAAAGCGGAATACCAAGGCGGAGCCGCGGTGCTGCCGCCGCAGCTCTTCTCGCACGCGGACCAAGCGGCGTACTGGCAGTCCTCGCCGCCGTCGAACGCACCGGTGACCGGCTGGGGCGGCCGCATCGCCGATTTCGTCGCGAGCGCGAACCCGCCCGACATCCCGATCCTCACGTCGCTCGGCGGCCAGGACGCGTTCGTGCGCGGCGATTCCGTCGCGGGTTACGTGATGAATTCGTACGGACCGAACGTGATCGACTTCCCGTACGAACTCAGCGGCAACGGCGCGCTGCGCACGGCGTTCGATGCGCTGCATGCGCAGGGGCAGGCGAATATGCTCGAGCGCACGTTCGGTAATGCGATGCGCCATTCGGTCGCGACCGCGTCGTTGCTGCGCTCGACCCTGTCCGCATCCGGCATGCCCGACTTCGACGGGTACTTCACCGGCGCCGGCGAGATCGGCGAGCAGCTCGAAACCGTGGTCAAGCTGATCTGGGCGGCGAACAACGGCGTCTCCGGCTACACCGGCCTCAAGCGGCAGGTGTTCTTCGTCACCGGCGGCGGCTACGACACGCACGGCGACCAGCTCGCGACGCAGGGCGAGCTGCTCGTCGGCCTGTCGAGGGCGCTCGCAGGCTTCCACGCCGCACTCGCTTCGGTGAATCTCGCCGACCGCGCGACCGCGTTCACCGCGTCCGACTTCGGCCGCTCGCTGTCGAACAACGAGGATGGCAGCGACCACGGCTGGGCTTCGCACCAGTTCGTCGTCGGCGGCGCCGTGGATGGCAAGAAGTTCTACGGCGACAATCTCGCCGGCACGGGCTCGGCGCAGATGCCGAGCCTCGCGCCGTCGGCGCAGAACCCGAACGACGGCGGGTATGGCCAGATGATCCCGACCACGTCCGTGGAGCAGTATTCGGCGACACTCGCGAAATGGTTTGGCCTCACCGACGGCGACATCGACCTGATCCTGCCCAACCTCGGCAACTTCAACACGCGCTACCTCGGCTTCGTCTGAGGCCGCATCGGTGCCGGCCGCGGTGCTCGTTCGGGAGCATCGCGGCTTACGCGCCGCACGCGCCGGAAACTGGCGAAACGTCTACCAGAGACAGTGCGCCCGCAATGGGCGCCGTCGACCCTCGGCCCGTTTTCACGGTTCCCGCTCCTCGGCCCTGAGCCCTAGAACGCCAATACCCACAACAACCCCACGTTGACCACCAGCAGCCCGACCGCCGTCGGCAATTGCTGCCGTATCACCGCGTACTGGTCCGGCAACTCCAGCAGCACGACCGGAACGATGTTGAAGTTCGCGGCCATCGGCGTGAGCAGGGTGCCGCAGTAGCCGGTCAGCATGCCGATCGCGCCGAGCACGGCCGGATGCGCGCCGTGGCGTTGCACGAGCAGGGGCAGGCCGATGCCGGCCATGAGCACGGGGAAGGCGGCGAAGGCATTGCCCATGATCGCCGTGAACAGCACCATGCCGAGGGTGAACGCGGTTAGGCAGGCGAGGCGGCTGTCGGTCGGGATCACCGGCGCGACGAGCGCGGCGATCGCGTCGCCGACGCCGGTCGCAGCGAACACGCTGCCGAGCGTCGCGAGCAGCATCGGCAGCAGCGCGGCCCAGCCGAGCGCATCAAGCACGCGATGGCCCTCGTGAAGGCCGGCGCCGACGCGCGCGCCCGTCACGCGCAGACCCACCGCGAACGCGACGACGCTCGCGATGCCGAGCGCGACCAGGGTCGACTGCTTCGCGTCGATGAGCGCGCGCAGCGGCGCTGGCCCGTACTGCGCGGCGAGCGCGACGAGGAGCGTGACCAGCGGAATCAGCAGCGCCGGGCCGAACAGCCGGTTGCCCAGGCGTGCCGCGTCGCCCCGACGCGTGACTTGCGCCGCCGCGTCGTCATCGGAGGGCCGGCGCCGGCTCCACGCGGCCATCACGCCGAGCGCGATCACGCCCACGCCCATTGCCTGCGCGGGCCATGCCGTACCCGCCTTGTACGAGGCGAGGATCGCGTCGCCGACGAGGAACGGCAGCGAGAGGATCGCCCAGAACGCGGCCGTCGCATGACGCCGCTCGCGCACGTCGGCGATCGCGGCGAACACCAGGAACGCGCCGAGCAGCAGGTAGACCGGTTCAAGCGTCAGCATCGCGCCTCCGTTCGGCGTCGCGGCGCAGGCTGCGGTGGAACCAGGCGATGCGAAGCGCGTGGATCACGAATGCGGCGATCGCCGTCGGCAGCGCCCACAGCGCGATCGCCATCGGTTCGAGCGCGATGCCGTGGCCGGCGTAGAACCCCTGGATGAGCAGCACGGCGCCGAATGCGAGGAACACGTCCTCGCCGAAGAAGCGTCCGATGTTG
>NZ_JBQCFP010000149.1:0-11032 GCF_051958935.1 Dokdonella sp.
GACCAACCTGAAGTTCCAGATCGCCGGTGGCAGCGGCGATGCGGATCTCTACGTGCAGCTCAACGCCGCCCCGACGAGCTCGAGCTATCTGTGCCGCCCGTATCTCAGCGGCAACAGCGAGACCTGCACGTTCGCGTCGCCGACCGCGGGTACGTACCACGTGCGCATCAATGCCTACACGACGTTCTCCGGCGTCACGCTGACGCCGAGCTACACGCCGTAGCGCGCAACAACCGCGCAGAAAACGGCGGCCGGTTCCTGTCGGCCGCCGTTTCCTCCCGGTTCTCTCGTGGAAACGGAAAGCTGCCCGCCGTCGTCCCGGCGAAAGCGGGGACCCAGCGTCTCCACGATGCGAAGAGCTGGATTCCGGCTTTCGCCGGAATGACAGGCCTTGCTTGCACGTCCGCTTTCCGGCGCCCTGCGCCACGACGGGCTCGAGGGCATCGACTCGCTGCTCACGACCAGAGCAGACCCTCGCCGGCGGCCGTCGCGCTCGACTACTGATGCAGCAGGCGGTTCACGCGTGCGATGAACCCGGCGGGATTGGCGAGCTGGTCACCGGCCGCGAGCTGCGCTTCCTCGAGCAGGAGTTCACCGAGATCCGCACTGCGAACGGCATCGGTTTCGGCGGCGAAGCGCTGCACGAGCGGATGCGCGGGATTGACCTCGAGCACGGGCTTGCTCGCCGGAACGTCGTGGCCGGCCTCTCGCAGCAGGCGCTGCATGTGCAGCGCCATGTCGTACTCGCCGAGCACGATGCATGACGGCGAACCGGTCAGGCGATGGCTAAAGCGTACCTGTTCGACCCGGCCTTCGAGCACGCCGGCGAGCTTGTCGAGCATCGGCTTCGCCGCCTCCTCGGCCTGCTTGCGCTGCTCGGCCTCGGCGCCGTCGGCGGCGTCGATCTCGCCCTTGGCGGCGTTGCGGAGTTTCTTGCCCGCGTATTCGCCGAGATAACCGATCATCCATTCGTCGATGCGGTCGCTGAGCAGCAGCACTTCGACGCCGCGCGCGCGCAGCGATTCGATCTGCGGGCTGCCCTTCGCCGCCGCGTGCGTATCGGCGGTGACGTACCAGATGACGTCCTGGCCGGCCTGCATGCGGCCGATGTAGTCGTCGAGCGAGACGTTCTTCTGCGCATCGTCGCCATGGGTCGATGCGAAGCGCAGCAGCCTGGCGACGCGCTCGCGGTTCGCACCGTCCTCGGCCACGCCTTCCTTGAGGACGTTGCCGAACGCGTTGGTGAACTGCTGGTACTTCGCCGGCTCGTCCTTCGCGATCTTCTCGAGCAGGTCGAGCGTGCGCTTGACGCAGGCGCTGCGGATCTGCGCGACGAGGCGGTTCTCCTGCAGGATTTCGCGGCTGACGTTGAGCGGCAGGTCGTCCGAATCGACCACGCCGCGCACGAAGCGCAGGTATGCGGGCAGCAGTTGCTCGCTCGCGTCCATGATGAACACGCGGCGGATGTACAGCTTGAGGCCGTGGCGCTCGTCGCGACCGCTCAACACGGCGTCGAACGGCTGCTTCTCCGGCACGTACAGCAACGAGGTGTAGCTCTGCGAGCCCTCCACCCGATTGTGCGACCAGGCGAGCGCATCGTTGAAGTCGTGCGAAAGCGACTTGTAGAACGCCTGGTATTCGTCGTCCTTGATCTCGCCCTTCGGGCGCGTCCACAGCGCAGCTGCGTGGTTGACCGTCTCGAACTCGTCCGTCGGCTTGCCGTCCTTCTCCACCGGCAGCCGGATCGGGAACGCGACGTGGTCGGAATAGCGCTTGACCAGGTCACGCAGGCGCCAGCCATCGAGGAACTCGCCCTCGTCGGCCTTGAGGTGCAGGGTCACGGTCGTGCCCCGGCGTGCTTCGTCGACGGCTCCGATCGAGTATTCACCCGTGCCGACCGACTCCCAGCGCACGCCCTCGGTGGCCGGCGCGCCGGCCTTGCGCGTGACGAGCGTGACGCGGTCGGCGACGATGAACGCCGAGTAGAAGCCGACGCCGAACTGGCCGATCAGCTGCGTATCCTTGCGCGCATCGCCGGACAAGGACTCGAGGAAGCGCCGCGTGCCCGAGCGAGCGACGGTACCGATGTTCTCGATCACTTCCTCGCGGCTCATGCCGATGCCGTTGTCGCGGATCGTCAGCGTGCGCGCGTCCTTGTCCCAGGACACCTCGATGCGCAGCTCCGCGTCGTCCGCGGTCAATGACGCATCGGACAGCGCGGCGAAGCGCAGCTTGTCGCAGGCGTCCGACGCATTGGAGACGAGCTCGCGCAGGAAGATCTCCTTGTGCGAATAGAGCGAATGCGTGACGAGATGCAGGACTTGCGACACCTCGGCCTCGAAGGCGCGGGTTTCGACGGTCGTGGACATGGGTTTCCCTCCGTAGATCTGGCTGCGCCGGACAATGGTGCCTGGGCCGGAAACGTTCAAGGCGTGCCCAGCCAGACCAGGACCTGCGCGAAAAGAAGGCGGATTCCAGCACGGGGCGCCAGCCGAACGTTGGAGCCACACCGCGACCGGCGGATCCGCCGCTGCGCGGCTTGATCCGCCCTACAGGTATCCGGCGATCGGGCGGGGGCACGCGCTGCGCGCGTACCGCCCTACGCGAGCCCCGTCACCATCGACCGATCACAAGGGGCTCTTCATGAAGAGTGCGGCCATGGACGGCCGCTCTGGACGTCACTGCCCGCGGCCCGGCCGACCGCCTCAGCGCGTCGTCGAGCAGCGATCACGGACGATCGCACAAAAAAAGCGGCCGTCGTTTCCGACGGCCGCTCTGACGAGGAGCACAGACGCGACTCGTATGCTCCAAGACGGATGTGGGTAGGCCTCAGCCTTCGTCCTTGGCGTGCGCAGCCAGGTCTTCCTTGATGCGGGCCTTCTTGCCTTCGAGGCCGCGCAGGTAATAGAGCTTCGCGCCGCGTACCTTGCCGCGACGCTTGACGACGACCGAGTCGATCGTCGGGCTGTGCGACTGGAACACGCGCTCGACGCCGGTGCCGTGCGAGATCTTGCGCACGGTGAACGCCGAGTTGAGGCCCGCGTTCTTGCGCGCGATGACGACGCCTTCATAGGCCTGCACGCGCTCGCGGTTGCCTTCCTTGACCTTCACGTTGACGATCACGGTATCGCCCGGGCTGAATTCCGGCAGCGTACGGGTCATCTGGGCGGCTTCGAATTGCTGGATCAGGTTCATGACACTCACCACTCTGGTCTGATTTTTTTTCGTCGACGCCCGTCGTCAGCGCCGTCTTCATTCGCCGGATTCGCGATCCGGCGCGTCCTGTTCGTGCTCGCGCTGGAACTCGGCCAGCAACGCGCGGGTTTTCTTGTCCAGCTCGACCCGCTCCAGCAGGTCGGGCCGTCGCAGCCAGGTGCGACCCAGCGACTGCTTCAGGCGCCAACGCGCAATCGCCGCGTGGTCGCCCGACGTCAGCACCGCCGGCACGTCGCCCCATTCGTGATGCTCGGGACGCGTGTAGTGCGGGCAGTCGAGCAGGCCGTTCGAGAACGAATCCTGTTCGGCCGACATCGCATCGTTCAGCACACCCTGCTGCAGGCGCCCGACCGCATCGATCACGATCGCCGCAGCGAGTTCGCCGCCCGAGAGCACGTAGTCGCCGACGGAAATCTCCTCGTCGACCGCGTGCTCCAGGAACCGTTCGTCCACGCCTTCGTAGCGCCCGCTCAGCAGGATCAGGTGATCGAGCTTGGCGAGTTCCGCCACCTTGGCCTGGTCGAGCCGCGTTCCCTGCGGACTCAGGTAAATCACTTTCGCTTCACTCGATCCGGCTGCGGCACGCGCTTCGTCGAGCGCTTTGCGCAGCGGATCGATCATCATCACCATGCCGGGGCCGCCGCCGTAGCAGCGATCGTCGGCCGAGCGGTAGTTGTCGGTCGCGAAATCGCGCGGGTTCCAGGTTGCGATCTGCAACAACCCGCGTTCGCGCGCGCGCCCGACGACTCCTATCCGCGCACAACTGTCGATGAAATCCGGAAACAGCGTGATGACGTCAATCCGCATCGCGCCATTGCCTCCACACCTGCCACGATGCACGGATGCATCGCACTAGAAATCCACATCCCAGTCGACGGTGATGCGACCACCGTCGAGATCGACCTCGGTCACGAACCGCCCGACCAGGAACGGAATCAACCGTTCGCGTTCGGCATCCCTGACCACCAGCACGTCGTTCGCGCCGGTCGCGATCAGGTGCGATACGCGGCCGAGCGTCGTGCCTTCGCCGGTGACGACCTCGAGTCCTTCGAGATCGGTCCAGTAGTACTCGCCGGGTTTCGCCTTAGGCAATGCCGAACGCGCGACCCAGATTTCGGTGCCGACCAGCGCCGCCGCGGCGTCGCGATCGCTCACGCCCGGCAGCTCGGCGACGATCCCCTTGCCCTGGGCGCGCCCGCGACCGCCGCCTTCGATGACCGTTTCGCCGCCCGCCGAACGCATCCGCCACGGCTTGTAGCGGAAGATCTGCGTTCGCGGCTCGGTGTACGACTCGAGCTTGAGCTCGCCCCGCACGCCGTGTACGCCGACCACCTTGCCGAGCAGGACGAATTTCTCCGACCCGCCCACGCGATCAGGCTGCCTTCTTGCTCGCTTCCTTGTAGAGCGACTTGACCTTCTCGGTCATCTGCGCACCCTTCTCGACCCACGACTTGACCTTCGCGGTGTCCAGCTCGAGGCGCACGTCCTTGCCGGCCGCGACCGGGTTGAAATAGCCGACGCGCTCGATGTTGCGGCCGTCGCGCGCGTTGCGCCCGTCGGTCACGATGATGTGGTAGAACGGACGACCCTTGGCGCCGCCACGGGAAAGGCGAATCTTGACCATTGTTTTTGCTCGATATTTTGCGAAGTCGTCGACGTCGCACCCGGGCCTGTGAGCGGCCGTCGCGCGTCGGGAGCCGGGCATTCTAGCGGGAATCAGGAAAAAATAAAGCCCCGCAACGACTTGTCGTGGAAATGAGGCCTGGGTCACTGCTTCGCCCGCGTCCGCCCGCGGAGCGAAAGGCACGCCGTTCAGGGTACGAAACCGCGGATGTCGAAGCCGTCGCGGAACACCGTGGAACTCGTCCCCGGCAATGCGCCGTTGGCGATCCAGTCGTAGATGAGCGCCTGCTGCGCTGGCTGCAAACCGCCGCCATAGTTGTCGAGCGGCATGCGCGCACCGACTCCCGGCGTGTCGCAGTTGACCTTGCGGATCAGCAGGCTCTCCTCGGGCCGCCCGGGCACGACGTAGAGGATGTTCTCGTCCGCGCCACTTGGCACGCCGACGAGGTGCCCCCACGACGCGCCCGCGCTGAGATCGAGTCCCCCACTGGGCATCGGCGGCGGCGCGAAGTGGCAGTCGACGCAGCCCGCGCTGCCGCCATTCGTCGCGTAATCGTCGAACAGGCCCTGGATCGCCGCGCCGTAGCTGATCGCGTAGTTGGGCGCGATGTCCGCGATGCGCGTGCAGCCGGCCGGCTCGCCCGCGTGCGCGTGCGCCGCGACGGCGAGTGCGAACCCGGCGGCGGTGAAGACGCCCGGTGTCGCGCGCATCGGTTCAGACGAAGCCGAGGTTGGCGCTGCCGAAGTTCGCCAGGTTCGGGAAGATTGCGGCGAGATCGGTCGGCGAGGTCACGCCGAGCCATTGCGCGAGCGTCGCCGCGTACTGGTCGACGCCGATGCCCGGGATCATCTGGCCGCGCGAGAAATTGTTCGGCGCATCCAGGTGCTGGTCCGGGAATCCGCTGATCGGCCCGCCCCCGTCGGTGTACAGGCGGCCGCCGTTGACCGCCCCGCCGAGCACGAACTGCACCCCGCCCCAGGCGTGGTCCGAACCGGAACCGTTCGACTGCAGCGTGCGCGCGAACTCCGACGCGGTGAACAGCGTCACCTCGTTCTGCGCGTCGACATCGCCGGGGGCGAGCGCCTGCCAGAACGCCGACACCGCGTCCGAAACGAGTTTGAGCAACGCCGCATGGTCGTTGTTGCCGCCCGACATCAGGCCGGAATGGAGATCGAAACCGCCCAGGCGCACGTAGTAGATCTGGCGCGCGGCATAGTTCTGCGCCTTCGACAGCTTGATCATCTTCGCGACCATCAGCAGCTGCGAGGCGAGCGAGTTGTTGTTCGGGAATGCCTGCACGATCGTGGTGGCGTCGAGTCCGGCCTTGAGCAGGTTGTAGAGGTCGCGGCTGCGCCTGAACACCTTCGAATACTCGCCCGCGAAGTCGCTCGCGTAGGTGTCGCCGAGCAGTGCATTGAGCGCGTTGTCGCGCACGCTCGTCGCGCTGACGCCGTTGCACGGCGTCGGATTGCACACGCCGCTGAGCGACGACAGGCCGCTCGAGGACATGCGGTACGGCACGGTCGACAGACCGATCTCGAAGCGGTTCGCGCCCGAGATCGAAATGCAGCTGGACAGGTCCTGGTTCGCATTGGACGAACGCACGACGTCGCCGCAACGACCGCCCCAGCCGATCACGCTGTTGCGCAGGCTGTTGCCCTGGTGCCAGAGGTTCTCCTGGTCCGAATGCGAGTAAAGCTGCGGCGGGCGGTTGCCCGGCGTCGAGTAGTCGGCCTTGACGATCGGCCTGACCAGGGTGCCGACGTTGGCGACGAATGCGAGCTTGTTGGCGCGATACAACCCGCCGAGGTCGGCGAGCCTCGGATGCACGAAGTACTGGTTGGTCGCGCTGCTCGCATCGGCGGCGTCGACGATCTTCTGCAATGCGACGTCGGCGCCGGTAGGGATGCCGAGCGCGAGGCCGTCGGCGTTCGACTGCGCGTTGTACACGCCGCCGCGTGCGTCCGCGTACACGTCGTGGCGCGGCGTGTCGAACGGCACGAGCATGTTCCACGAATCGTTGCCGCCGGCGAGGTAGACGCAGACGAGCGCCTTGTAGCCAGTCAGCGAGCGCGTGTTGGCGAGCGCGCTGCCCATCATGCGCAACTGCGGGAACAGCGCGGCGGTGCCGCCGCTGCACGCGGCGATCGCGAGCGTGCGCAGGAAATCGCGGCGCGAGGTGCGGGTATGGCTCATCGTCGTTTCCTCAGCGTTGCGCCGCGAATTCGGGCGACAGGATCGTCAGGTAGATCGCCGACCAGGCCTTCTCGGCCGCGGACGCGCCGTTGAGGTTGGTCAGCATTCCCGTCAGCGTCGCCCGCATCACCGGTGACATCGTGCCGTACAGCAGGCTGCGGTCGATCGTCGCGACCATCGCGGCCGGATTCGTGGCGTTCGCGGTCAGCGACGAGAGATCGAGCAGCGGCCGGTCGGAGGGCGGATTCGTCATGCCCACGTACGCCTTCGCGGTGAAGTTGTAGTAGGAATTGGCCGTCGTATACGCGCTCGCCTCGCTGAGGATCTGCAGCTCCGGCGAATAGCGATCGTTGTCGGCGAACGGTCCCGGCTGCTGGTAGTCGGGTTCGTAGAAGTTGAAGACCGTCGGCGACTGCAGCGGTCCCTGGCCGAACGAGCCGGTCTGGGTGTTGCCTGCGGTCATTTTCACCTCGCCGTACGCATCGGGCGCCTGCGCCTGCGCATTGAATGCGCGCCACACCGCGGTCAGGCGAAGGATCGGCTCGCGCAGCTTGCCGTAGCGATCGCCGCTCGCGAGCGCGGGCGGATGGCGCGCCTCGTCGTCCATCAGGATCGCCTTGACGACGTCGCCGAGGTTCGCGCCCGGCGCGTCGAACACCGTCGCGACGCGCTCGATGTACCCGGGTGACGGGTTGCTGGTCACGAATCGCTGGATCAGCTGGCGCGAGATGAACGGCGGCACGTTCGGATGCGCGGCGAGGATGTCGAGTTCGTCGCCGACGTCCCGCGCGCAGGTCTGGTTCGGCGGGATCGTCATGCCGCCGACTACCGTCTTCGGCGTCGCGGTGGTGCCGTCGTCGCCGGTGATGTCGTGGCGCATGTTGTTGCTGCCGGTGCCGCTGGCCGGGAAATGCTCGGTGCCGAAGCACTGCATCGGCGCGTACTGCGCGGCGAAGGTGAGGCCACCGCCGTTGAAATTCGGCGGATCGAGCGGCGCGTCGCTCCAGGTGAATCCGGTGAACACCTTCGCGGTGTGCGTGATCGTGGTCTGGTCGTAGGTCGGGATCTCGACGCCGTTGGACAGGATCGGCGTGAAGTCCATGTCGCGCAGGACCAGACCGATCGAGAACAGCTGCATGACTTCGCGCGCGTAGTTCTCGTCCGGGCTCGTCGACGCACTCGGCTTCTGGTTGCGGAACGAGGACAGGTAGCGTCCCATCATCGGGTGCCACGTCACGTCGCCGAGCAGCGTGCGGTACGACGCGAACGCGTCCTTCGCAAGCATGTCGTAGTAGCCCGCCATCGGCACGATGTAGTTGCCGATCGAACTGTTCTGGTCCGACACAACGAAGATCTGGCTGAGCGCCCACGCCATGCGCTGGCGCAACTGGTCGGGCGCATAGGTCGCCTGCCAGTACCAGCGCTGGATGCGCTGCGACTGGCTGACGCTCTGCGACGCCGCGGTACGCGCGTTGACGACGGCCTCGACCGCGGACGCGCCGAGCGTCGGCGCCTGGCCGAGCTGCTGCTCGATCCACGCGTCGTAGCCGAGCGCGGTGAGGCGGGCGATGTCGGTCGCGGTCGGCCCGAACGTGGCCTGGGTGAGGAAGCGCGCCGCTTCGTTGGCGTCGGCGGGCGCGTCCGGCGCCGGATCGAAGCCGTAGGTGAACAGGTGGTCGTGCGTGGCGGCGTGCGCGCCCACGCAGGCCATCGAAGCCAGTGCAGCGAGCGCGCCGCAGGCATTGAAACGTGTCATTGCTCGTCCCCGCGATGGCCGGGCGATCCGGCAACCGGGCGGCAATCTAGCCGCTGCGATCACCCGTGATTGTGACGATCGACCCACTCGGCGACGGCGGTCGACGTCCGGTGCGAACGCGCGGACGTACGGTCGGTTGACCGCCGGGCAGGAGAACGCGCCGGCGATCGCGGCGATCAGCGCCCGGGCAGGCCGCCCGGGGGGAAGCCGCCGCCGCCCATGCCCTTCATCGCCGCGCCCATCTGCCGCATCAGGCCCTTGATGCCGCCGCTGCCGAGCTTGGCCATCATCTTTTCCATCTGCTGGTACTGCTTGAGCAGTTTGTTGACGTCCGCCGGCTGCGTGCCGGAGCCACGCGCGATGCGTGCGCGACGCGAACCGTTGAGGAGATCGGGATGGCGCCGCTCCTTCTTCGTCATCGAACCGATGATCGCGACCATGCGATGCACTTCGCGGTCGTTGACCTTGGACTTGACGTGGTCGGGCAGCGTACCCACGCCCGGCAGCTTGTCGATCAGCGAGGCCATGCCGCCCATGTTGACCATCTGTTCGAGCTGGTCGCGCATGTCGTTGAGGTCGAAGCGCTTGCCCTTGATGACCTTTTCGGCGAGCTTGCGCTGCTTCTCCTGGTCGACGCCCTGCTCGACCTGCTCGACCAGCGACAGCACGTCGCCCATGCCGAGGATGCGCGTGGCGATGCGATCGGGGTGGAAGGGTTCGAGGCCATCGGGCTTCTCGCTGACGCCGATGAACTTGATCGGCCGGCCGGTCACGTACCGCACCGACAGCGCCGCACCACCGCGGGCGTCGCCGTCGGTCTTGGTCAGTACAACGCCGGTCAGCGGCAGCGCATCGGCGAACGCCTTGGCGGTATTGGCCGCGTCCTGGCCGGTCATCGAGTCGACCACGAACAGCGTCTCGACCGGATCGAGCGCCGCGTGCAGCGACTTGATCTCCGCCATCATCTGCTCGTCGACGTGCAGGCGGCCCGCCGTGTCGACGATGAGCACGTCGGCGAAGGCGCGTGCCGCGGCGTCGCGCGCCGACTTCGCGATCGCGAGCGGGTCCTGCCCGTCGCTGGATGGATGGAACAACACCTCGACCTGGTCCGCGAGCGTGCGCAGTTGCTCGATCGCCGCCGGGCGGTAGACGTCGCAGCTGACCACCATCACCTTCTTCTTGCGGCGCTCTTTCAGGAAACGCGCGAGCTTGGCCACCGTCGTCGTCTTGCCCGCGCCCTGCAGACCCGCCATGAGCACGACCGCGGGCGGCGCGGCGGCGAGGTTGAGGTCGCTGTTCGCGGTGCCCATCACCGCGGTCAGCTCGTCGCGCACGACCTTCACGAGGGTCTGGCCCGGCGTGAGGCTGCGCAGCACTTCCTGGCCGAGCGCCTTCACCTGCACGCGCTGGATCAGCGCCTGCACCACCGGCAGCGCGACGTCGGCCTCGAGCAGGGCGATGCGCACTTCGCGCAGCGCTTCGCGAATGTTCGCTTCGGTCAGCCGCCCCTTGCCGCGCAAGCGCTGGACGGTGGCGGAGAGGCGTTGGCTGAGCGACTCGAACATGGGCGGACCGGCGTACGGAAAAGACGCCGATTATAGCGGGATGGCGGCCGGGCGATCGCGGACACCGCCATCGCGCGGCCGGCCGCAGGGCGATCGCCGGCCTGCCGGGCCCCGATGCCGATGCGGCGCGCGTCGTGTGCCACACTTGTGGGCATGCCCATCACGATCCTCGCCGCATTCGCGGTCCTCGCCTACCTCGTCGCCAGCCTGCTGCTGGCGCGGCCGCTGCTCGGTCGCGGTGAAGTGCCGGCAAAACTGCCATTGGCGATCGCGTCGCTCGCCGTGCTCGCCCATGCGGGCGTGCTGCTCGGCGCCCATCGCGGCACGCTGGATCTCCACTTCTTCGCCGCCCTGTCGCTGGTGGCGGGCGTGGTTTCGATGCTCACGCTCATCGTCAACCTGTCGCGGCCGGTCGCCACGCTCGGCGTCATCGTCTTTCCGCTGACCGCCCTGCTGCTCGCGATCGACGTCTACGCCGCGCCGGCGACCGCACCGCAGCCGATCGACTGGCAGATCAAGCTGCACGTGAGCGTCGCCCTGCTCGCATTCGGCGTGCTGTCCATCGCCGCCGCACTCGCGATCCTGCTCGCCCTGCAGGAACGTGCCCTGCGCCATCGCCAATTCGGCGCGCTACTGCATTCGCTGCCGCCGCTGACCCTGACCGAGGCGCTGCTG
>NZ_JBQCFP010000150.1:0-18362 GCF_051958935.1 Dokdonella sp.
CGCTTCGGCCGAAGACCTGGATTTCGCGTCGGTGCAACGCGACAACCCGGAGATGCAGCGGCGCTGTCAGGAAGTCATCGACGCGTGCTGGGCGCGCGGCGACGCCAATCCGATCGTGTCGATCCACGATGTCGGCGCCGGTGGCCTGTCGAATGCGATCCCGGAGATCCTCAACGATTCCGGAGTCGGCGGCCGCATCGAATTGCGCGACATCCCGAGCGACGATCCGCAGCTGTCGCCGATGCAGATATGGTGCAACGAGTCGCAGGAGCGCTACGTGCTCGGCGTGCGCCCGGCCGACCTCGCCGCGTTCGAGGCGATCTGCGTGCGCGAGCGTTGCCCGTTCGCCGTCGTCGGCCGCGCCACCGCCGAACGTCGCCTGTGCGTGAGCGACCGCCTGCTCGGCGGCGAGCCGATCGACCTGCCGCTCGACGTGTTGTTCGGCAAGCCGCCGCGCATGCAGCGCGACGCCCGCCGTCGCCCGCCGCGCGTCGACGTCGTGCCCGACGTCGAAGGCATCGCACTTGCCGATGCGGTCGCGCGCGTGCTGCGCCTGCCGGCGGTGGGCAGCAAGTCGTTCCTCGTCACGATCGGCGACCGCACCGTGGGCGGGCTCTGCTCGCGCGATCCGATGGTCGGGCCGTGGCAGGTGCCGGTCGCCGACTGCGCGGTCACGCTGGCCGATTTCGACGGCTATGCGGGTGAGGCGATGGCGATGGGCGAACGCACGCCGCTGGCCCTGCTCGACGCGGCCGCAAGCGCGCGCATGGCGGTCGGCGAGGCGTTGACGAATCTCGCCGCGGCCGACGTCAGGCTCGACGAAGTGCGCCTGTCGGCGAACTGGATGGCGGCGGTCGGCCAGGACGGCGAAGACGCCGCGCTGTACGACGCCGTGCACGCCGTCGGCGAAGAACTGTGTCCGGCGCTCGGCGTGTCGATTCCGGTCGGCAAGGACTCGCTGTCGATGCAGACGCGCTGGCAGGACGATGCGGGCGAGCAGCGCACGGTGTCGCCGGTGTCGTTGATCGTGAGCGCGTTCGCGCGCACGCGCGACGTGCGCCAGGCGCTGACGCCGCAACTGCGCCTCGACGCGGGCGAGAGCGAGCTGTGGCTGCTCGACCTCGGCGCCGGCCTCAATCGCCTCGGCGGCAGCAGCCTGCTGCAGGCGTTCAACCGCGGCGGCGGCGCACCGCCCGACCTCGACGACCCGCCGCGCTTGAAGGCGTTCTTCGCGGCGATCGGGCAGGCGAACCACGACGGCCTCCTGCTCGCCTACCACGATCGCAGCGACGGTGGCGCGATCGTCGCGCTGCTCGAGATGGCGTTCGCCGGGCATTGCGGCCTGGATCTGCGCCTCGACGGCTGGGGCGACAGCGTCATCGCCGCGCTGTTCAGCGAGGAACTCGGTGCGCTCGTGCAGGTGCGCAGCGCCGACCGCGACGCGTTCCGCGCGATCCTCGCCGCGCACGGCATCGAAGCGCTCGCGCACCGCGTCGGCGCGCCGACCGCGAAGCCGCGCGTGCGGCTCGAACTCGAGGGCGAGACGCTCGCCAAGTTCGAATGGCGCGAACTCATGCGCGCATGGTCGGAGACGAGCCATGCGATGCAGCGCCTGCGCGACAACCCCGCCAGCGCGGACGCCGAGCTCGAATGGCGCATCGACGACTGCGATCCCGGCATCACGCCGAAACTCTGCTTCGATCCGGCCGACGACATCGCCGCGCCGTACATCGCGCGCGGCGCGCGGCCGCGCGTGGCGATCCTGCGCGAGCAGGGCGTGAACGGCCAGGTCGAGATGGCGTCCGCGTTCACGCACGCCGGTTTCGATGCGGTCGACGTGCACATGAGCGACCTCGCGAGCGGCCGGCACACGCTCGCCGGCTTCAGCGGCTTCGCCGCGTGCGGCGGCTTCAGTTACGGCGACGTGCTCGGCGCCGGTCGCGGCTGGGCGGCGTCGATCCTCTACAACGCCCGCCTGCGCGACGAATTCGCGGCGTTCTTAGCCGACTCCGGCAAGTTCGCGCTCGGCGTGTGCAACGGCTGCCAGATGCTCGCCAACCTCAAGGCGATCGTTCCCGGTGCGACGCATTGGCCGCGCTTCGTGCGCAATGCGAGCGAACAGTACGAAGCGCGCCTCGTCACGCTCGAGGTGCTCGATTCACCGTCGATCTTCTTCGCCGGCATGGCCGGCTCGCGCATCCCGGTCGCGGTCGCGCACGGCGAAGGCCACACGCGTTACGACGATCCGGCCGACATCGGCCGGGCCACCGCGGCCGTGCGCTTCGTCGACAACCACGGCAAGGCGACCGAACGTTTTCCGCTCAATTCCAACGGCTCGGCCGGCGGCAACGCCGGCTTCACCGCGGCCGACGGGCGCGTGACGATCCTCATGCCCCACCCGGAACGCGTCGTGCGCAGCGTGCAGCTGTCGTGGCGCCCGCGCGAGTGGGGCGAGGATTCGCCTTGGATGCGCATGTTCCGCAATGCGCGCGCCTGGGTCGGCTGAATCGTGGCGCTCTCGCCGATCCGCGAGTTCGGCCTGAAGGCGTTGCTGTGGTTGCCGCTCGCATTCGTCATCTGGTTTTGGGCGGCGGCGCTGTGGGTACTCCCGGCGATGCTGATCGCCAAGCCGGTGCTGCTCGGCCATTGGGGCGACCTGTTCGAGAGCGTGCGCCTCGGCGGTGAACTGCTCGACGGGGCGGGCCGCTCGCTCGGACGCGAGGCCTACCTGATCAGTCTCGGCACGCGCGTCACCGTCGTCGTGCAGGGCGGCGCGGGCGTGCTCGAACCGACCCTGAACCCGATGATCTACGCGTGGTCGTTGCCGCTGTTCGGCGGGCTCGCGATGGCGACGCCGCTGTCGAGTGGGCGCCGGCTGGTGCAGTTCATGTTCGCGCTCGCGGTGATCTGGCTGGCCCAGGCATTCGGCATCGTCGCCGAAAGCCTCAAGACACTCGCCTTCGATGCCGGCGCGAGCGGTGCGGCGGCGATCGCGCGCGCGGGGCTCGATTCGAACGCCATCGCGCTCGCCTACCAGTTCGCGACGCTCATCCTGCCGGCGATCGTGCCGGTCGCCCTTTGGATCGGCTTGAATCGCGCGTTCATCGAGACCCTCGTCGGCCAGGGGCGGGAACCCGGACGCAGGGACGGGGTCTGAGTGTTCGCGTGGGCGATGGCCCCGCCTCTCCCGGCGCGCCTGACACCCGGTGGATCACGACGAGGCCGCCGGATATGGAACAATGCCGCCCGTCCGACTTTTCGCGTTCAGGAAACCATGGCCGCCGTCGTATTCATTGAACATGCCGCCCCGGCGGCCGAGCCCAGCCTCGACGAGCGCATCTGCCAGTTCCTGGTCGCACGCGGCCGCCTCAAGGAGACCGATCTCGCGCGTGGCCGCCGCCTGCACGAGGAGGACCCCGCCGCCGGCAGCCTCGTATCGCTGCTGACGCGGCTCGGCCTCGTTTCCGAGCGCGAGATGGCCGACGCCGTGTCGGAACTGCTCAAGCTGCCGCTGCTGTCGGCGAAGGAATTCCCGGAATCGCCACCGGCGAACGTGCAGACCTCGGTGCGCTTCCTCAAGCACCATCACGTCTGTCCGATCGCCGAGACCGAAGACGACGTGACCCTGCTCGTCGCGGATCCGGCCGATCCGTTCCCGGTCCAGGCGCTCGAGCTCGCCACCGGGCGCGACGTCAAGCTCACCATCGGCCTGCGCAGCGAGATCGACGACCTCATCGAGCGCTACTACGGCTCCGGGCGTTCGGCGATGGGCACGATCGTCGAGAACCTCACCGACGAGAACAATCGCAGCGAGGACGACATCGAGCACCTGCGCGACCTCGCCTCGGAAGCGCCGGTGATCCGCCTCGTCAACCTGATCATCCAGCGAGCGGTCGAGCAGCGCGCGTCGGACATCCACGTCGAGCCGTTCGAGAACCGCCTCAAGGTGCGCTACCGCATCGACGGCGTGCTGCACGAGGTCGAGTCGCCGCCGGCCGCGTCGACCGCCGCGGTGATCTCGCGCATCAAGATCATGGCCAAGCTCAACATCGCCGAGCGCCGGCTGCCGCAGGACGGACGCATCATGATCCGCGTGCAGGGCAAGGAACTCGACCTGCGCGTGTCGACCGTGCCGACCGCGCACGGCGAATCGGTGGTCATGCGTATCCTCGATCGCGAAGCCGTCGTGTTCGATTTCAAGACGCTCGGCTTCACCGACCAGTTCCTGCAGAAGTTCCTCAACGTGCTGGAACTTCCGCACGGCATCATGCTCGTGACCGGCCCGACCGGATCGGGCAAGACGACCACGCTGTACACGGCGCTGAGCCAGCTCAATACCGCCGACGTCAAGATCATCACGGTCGAAGACCCGGTCGAATACCAGATCGAGGGCATCAACCAGATCCAGGCCAAGCCGCAGATCGGCCTCGATTTCTCGCATGCGCTGCGTTCGATCGTCCGCCAGGACCCGGACATCATCATGATCGGCGAAATGCGCGACCTGGAAACCGCGAAGATCGCGATCCAGTCCGCGCTGACCGGACACCTGGTGCTGTCGACGCTGCACACGAACAATGCCGCGGGCGGCATCACGCGCATGCTCGACATGGGCGTGGAGGACTACCTGCTCACCTCGACCGTCAACGGCATCCTCGCGCAGCGCCTCGTGCGCCGGCTCGACAAGGCCGTCGCGACGCCGTACGAGGCGATGCCCGAGGTGGTGCGCGAATACAAGCTCGATACCTTCACCGACGAACGCCCTATCAGGCTCTACAAGCCGGGTTCGAGCGCGGCGAACCCGACCGGCTATTTCGGCCGTACCACGATCATGGAATTCCTCGTGATGTCCGACGCGTTGCGCCGCCTCATCATGCAGCACGCCGGCATGGGCGAGATCGAGGAGCAGGCGCGCAAGGAAGGCATGCGCACGATGTTCGAGGACGGCCTGGTCAAGTCGCTGCAAGGCCACACGACCATCGAGGAAGTCCTGCGCGTGACCTCGTCGGAAGGCTGATGAGACCGGGATTCGTGATTCGTGATCCGGGTCCAGCGCATTCAGCGCTCGTGGATCCGTCGGCTCGTTTTCCGCCTTGCCGGATCACTCATTCCCAACCTCCAACCCCGGCCCCATGACTCTCTTCTACTACAAGGCCGTCACGCCCTCCGGCGAAACACTCGAAGGGCAGTTCGACCTCGGTACGCGCGACGAGGTGATCGGCAAGCTGCAGGACGCGGGCAATATTCCGCTCGAGGTGCGCGAGGCCGACAGCGGTGACTCGGCCAGCCTGTTCGCCGCGCTGTTCAAGCGCGCGACGTTGCGCGAAGCGCAGGTCGTGCAGTTCACCCAGCAGCTCGCGACCCTGCTCGGCGCGGGCCAGCCGCTCGATCGCGCGCTGCAGATCCTGCTCGACCTGCCGGAGAGCGAAAAGGCCAAGCGCATGCTCGAGCGCGTGCGCGACCAGGTGCGCGGAGGCACGCCGCTGTCGGACGCGCTCGAAGCCGAGCACGGCAGCTTCTCGCGCCTGTACGTCAACATGGTGCGCGCGGGCGAGGCGGGCGGCTCGCTCGACGATACGCTCGCGCGCCTAGCCGACTACCTCGAACGCAGCGCCAACCTCAAGAGCAGCGTGATCAACGCGATGATCTATCCGGCGTTCCTCGTCGGCATGGTGCTCGTGTCGCTGATGGTGCTGCTCGTCTACGTGGTACCGCAGTTCGCGCCGATGTTCGAGGACATGAACATCGAGATGCCGCTGATCACTCGCGTCGTGCTCGCGGTAGGTTCGGCGCTGCAGAGTTTCTGGTGGCTGATCCTCGTCGCGATCGTGCTCACCGCCGGCTGGCTGCGCCGGCAGATGTCCGATCCGCCCGCCCGATTGCGCATCGACGAACGCCTGCTCGGCATGCGCGTCGTCGGCGACATCGTGCGCAAGGTCGAAACCGCGCGCCTCGCGCGCACGCTCGGCACGCTGCTCAAGAACGGCGTGCCGCTGCTCGCGGGCCTGTCGGTCGCGCGCAACGTCATGACCAATACCGCGCTGGCCGAATCGGTCGGCGCGGCGGCGGAGGACGTCAAGACCGGCGGCGGCCTCGGCTACGCGCTCGCCCAGTCCAAGCGCTTTCCCAAGCTCGCGCTGCAGATGATCAGCGTCGGCGAGGAATCGGGCGAGCTCGACACGATGCTGATGAAGGTCGCCGACACGTTCGACATCGAAGTGAAGAACACGCTCGACCGCCTGCTCGCCGCGCTCGTGCCGGCGACGACGATCGTCATGACCGTGATCGTCGCATTGATCATGCTCGCGATCGTCATGCCGATCATGAACATCGCCGGCGCAGTGCGCTGACGGCCGAATCCGAACCACGCGAACCACAGAGGGCCCATCGACCATGAACATGCAATCGCATCGCAAGACCATTTCGCGTTCGCGCGGCTTCAGCCTCATCGAGATGCTCGCCGTCATCGTGCTGATCGGCATCGTCGCCGGCATCGTCGTCAACCAGGTCGGCAAGAACGTCGACAAGGGCAAGTGGGGCGCGGGCAAGGCCGCGGTCGGCAAGCTCTCCGGCTCGGTCGACTCGTACTCGCTCGACAACGGTTCGGCGCCCGCGCGCCTCGAGGATCTCGTGACCAAGCCGGGCAACGCGCAGAACTGGCAGGGGCCGTACGCGAAAGCGTCGGACCTCAAGGATCCGTTCGGCCACGCCTACCAGTACAAGTCGCCGGGCGAACACGGCGACTACGACATCGTGTTCCTCGGCAAGGATGGCCAGGCCGGCGGCGACGGCGCGAATGCGGATTACGGCAACTGGCAATGACGAGCAGGGAATCGGGAATGGGGAATAGGGAATGGTCCGGGCGCGGCACTCCGCTGCGCCCGGTCTTTCCCCATTTCCCATTCCCCATTCCCCATTCCCCATCATTCGCGCGCGCGAAGGGCTTCACGCTCATCGAGCTGATGGCCGTGATCCTGCTGCTCGCGATCGCGCTCACGATCGTCTCGGTCGGTTTTTCCAAGAGCCTTCAGGCGGCCAAGGTGCGCGCGGCGAGCCGCGATCTCGTCGCCGCGCTGCGTTACACGCGCGGGCAGGCGATCGTGAAGGGGAAGTCGCAGGCGCTCGTGCTCGATCTCGAGAACAACTCCTATGTCGCGCCCGGCAAGGGAACGAAGAAGCTGCCCGCGGACATGACGCTGCAGCTGACGACCGCGGACATCGAGCAGACCGGCGCACACAGCGGCGGCATCCGCTTCTTCCCCGACGGCAGCTCCACCGGCGGCCACATCTCGGTGCTGCTCGGGCAGCGCGAATGGCGCATCAATGTCGCCTGGCTCACCGGCGAGATCGCGCTCGACGAGAAGCCCGAATGAGAGGCATGCGCGAACTCCACCGCGAACGCGCTGTCCGATCTGCACGATGACCCACGCACGCCGCCCCCTTGCCGACCGCGCCCGCATGCGCGGCTTCAGCCTGATCGAGATGATCGCCGCGTTCCTCGTGTTCGCGATCGCGATCGGCGTGCTGATGTCGGTGCTCGCCGCATCCATCCGCAACACGCGCATGTCGTCCGACTACACGATGGCGGCGTTGTGGGCACAATCCAAGCTCGACGTCGTCGGCGTCGGCGAGCCGGTCGAGGAAGGCCACAGTAGCGGCCGCTTCGACGACGTGTACAGCTGGGACCTCGACATCAGGCAGGTCGACCCGAGCGCGGTCGAGCCGCCGCCGCAGCAGCCGGTGCCGGCGGCCGGCGCGCAGGCGCAGGGGCGCGGGCAGCCCCCCGCGACGATAGCGGCGTCCCAAGCCGGCAACGGCGGCACGATCGACATGTCGCCGTTCGACCTCTACCAGGTCGACCTCATCGTCTCGTGGGGCGGCCGCGTGGGTACGGCGCCACGCACCGCGCATTTCGGCACGTTGCGCGCGGTCAATCCCGATCCGAATCGCCCGCAGGGCATGTCCGGCATGTCCTCGCGCAACCGGAGCGCGCAATGAAGCGTGCGGCCGCTGGCGGTTTCACCCTGCTCGAGGTGATGCTCGCGATCATGCTGCTCGCGTTGCTGCTCGCAGGCAGCTACGGCGCGATCCGCACGTCCGTGCATGCGATGCATTCGGGCGAGAGCGCGATCGACCGCACCAACCGGATGCGCGTCGCGCAGGAGTTCATGCGCCACCAGATCAGCCGCATCATGCCGCTGCCGTTCGCGCGCGACGAGGGCAGCAACTCCAATCTCGTCTTCGAGGGGCGGCACGACTTCATCCGTTTCGTCGCGCCGATGCCGGGCTACCTGTCCAAGGGCGGTCCGTACGTGCAGACGCTCGTGTTCAAGGGGGGGCGGAACGGACGCCAACTGCTGTTCACCAACGACATGCTCAACGGCTTCGATCTCGATGCGAAATCCGGCAACGAGCCATCGCTGCTGCTCGACCAGATCGACGAGGGACATTTCGAATTCCGCACGCTCGACGAGAATGGCGAACTCACCGACTGGTCCGACGACTGGGAGGATCCCGGCATCACGCCGGTGATGGTGCGCATCGTCGTGCGCATGCGACCGGAGGCGCGCGTGGAATTCCCGGTGATGGACATCCCGCTCATGCTGGACGCCGGCTCCGCGCGGCGGCAGCAGCCGTTCCAGTCGAAGGGCCTGCTGAAGCCGGGGCAGGGGCAGTGAGCGCGCGGCTGCGCATCGGCGGTCGTCGTCGGCGCGCACGGCAGCGCGGCATCGCATTCCTGCTCGTGCTGTGGGTGATCGCGATGCTGTCGATCCTGCTCGGCAGCTTCGCGATGGTCGCGCGCACCGAGAACCTGCAGGCGCGTCATCTGTTCGACACCGCGCAGGCGCGCTACGCCGCCGAGGCGGGCCTCAACCTGGCCGTCTACGAATTGCGCAAGAACGATCCGCTGCAGCGCTGGGTCGGCGACGGCAGGCCCTATGTGTTCGGCTACGGCGATGCCGAAATCGAGGTCCGCATCAACGACGATTCGGGCAAGCTCGATCTCAACGCGATCGCGAACGGCGATCCCAAGATGCTCGAGCGCTTGTTCACCTCGCATGGCGTCCCGCTCGAGCAGGCGCAGGCCCTCGCCGACGCGGTCGCGGACTGGGTCGACCCCGACGACGAGTCGCGCCTGAACGGCGCGGAGATCGCCGAGTACAAGGCGGCCGGACTCTCCTACGGCCCGCGCAATGCGCCGTTCGATACCATTTCCGAGCTGCAGCAGGTGCTCGGCATGAACTACGAGCTGTACACGAAGCTCGAGCCGGCCCTCACGATTTACTCGGGCCGCACCGCGCCGGACCTCGGCTTCGCCGTCTACGACGCGATCCTCGCCCAGGACGGCATGACGCCCGAATGCGCCGAGCAGATCGTGGCGGCGCAGCAGGCCATGCAGCCGGGCGAACCCCTGGCCCCGCAGACGATCTGCGACGTGACCTTGTCGGGCGTAGCGAGCGGCGGAGGGCTCACGTATAGTGTCAAGTCCCGTGCGAAGCTGCCCAATGGCGCGAGCACGACCCTGGATGCGACCATCCGCATGGGCGGAATCAATCCGGCCGGCCGGCCCTACGTGATTCTGCGCTGGCGTGATGGGGAAACTTCCTGAAGCCGTGAACCCGACTCTCGACAGACAACTGGCGCGTCTGCGGACGCGCCTTGCCAAGACGCCGCTGCCGGGCTTCTTCGCCTGGTGGGGACGTGAACTGCTCGCGTGCCTGCCGGCGCGCTGGCGCGCCGTGCTGTCCGAACGGTCCGAATCGCTGTTGCTCGCCGTCGAAGGCGACGAACTCGTCGTCCGGCGCGAGAAGGGCGACTCTTTGTCCGAGTACGCGCGCATCCGCCGCGACCTGCCGGCCGAAGAACAGGAAGCGGAATTCCGCCGCTTGCGCGCGGCGATCGAGGATCCGCAGGTGCGCACGGTGTTCTGCATCCCGGCTTCACGCGTGCTCACGCGCGTGCTGAGCCTGCCGGCTGCGGCGACCGAGAACCTGCGCCAGGTGCTGTCGTTCGAGATGGATCGGCAGACGCCGTTCAAGGCCGACCAGGTCTATTTCGACAGCCGCGTGCTCGGCCACGACGCGAGCGGACGAAACGTCCAGGTCGAACTCGTGCTGATCCCGCGTGCACAGCTCGACCAGGAACTGGCCGCGTTGCCGGCGGCGGCCGCGGAGCTCGACGCGGTCGACAGCTGGAACACCGCCGCCGGCGTCGGCCGCCGCGGGACCAACCTCCTGCCGCCGGAACGGCGCACGCGTCGGCGCGACATGCGCCTGCCGCTCAACCTCGGCCTCGCCGTGCTCGCGCTCGTGCTGCTCGTCGTCAACATGGACGAGTCGCTCGCCAATCGCGCAGCCGCGCTCGAAGCGATGCAGGGCGAAGTGGACAAGGCGGGCAACGAGGCCAAGCAGGTCGCGGCGCTGCGCAAGACGCTCGCCGATTCGATCAGCGGCGCGAACTTCCTCACCGACAAGAAGCGCAAGGGCCCGCTCACCGTCGCCCTGCTCGACGACCTCACGCGCCGCTTGCCTGAAGACACCTACCTCGAGCGCCTGCAGATCGAGAACAAGCAGGTGCAATTGCAGGGGCAGGCGAACGAGGCGGCCAAGCTGATCGCGCTGCTCGGGGCGTCGCCGTGCCTCGGCAATCCCGGCTTCCAAGGCCAGGTGCAGCCCGACGCGCGCACCGGCAAGGAGCGTTTCCAGATCACCGCGGACCTCAAGGAATGCGGGCCGCAGACCCAGGCGAAGGCCCCGGCGAAGCCCCCGATGAAGACGGCGGCCACGCCGCAGCCGAAGGACGCGGGTGATGGCGAGAAACCGGCACCCGCGCCCGGCAAGGCCGCCGCCGGCGTGCGCGAGGAGTCGAAGAAGGCGGCCGCGCCGAAGGCCGACGCGCGCAAGGTTGTTCCGTCCGCCGGCGCCGTGAAGCCGGCGGCGCCGGTCGAGCCACCGGACCGGAGCGCGGCCAAGGGCGACGCGGAGAAGAAGCAGTGACGCCGAGCCGATTCCAGCCGAAGGACGGGCGCTTCCTCGCGGTCGTGCTGCTCCTCATCGTGTTGATGCTGGTCTACCTGGTCGGCATCCACTGGTGGTTCGTCGCCCCGCACCTGCAGTATTCGAGCGACATGCAGGACCTGCGCGAGCAGCAGTTGCGTTTCCGCCAGACGATCGCCGAAAAGCCCGACATCGAGAAACGTCTCGCCGAAGTGCGCGCCTACGAACAGGGCAACCAGGCGTTCCTGTCCGAGACGGACGTCAACGCGGCTTCGGCGGCGCTGATCCAGCGCCTCAAGGCCGCTATGGGCGAGCACGCCAAGAACGAGAGCCGCTGCCAGACCGTGAGCACGCAGAGCTACACCGGAGGCGAAGAGGAGCTGTACAAGCGCGTGACCGTGCAGGCGCGGCTGAAGTGCGACCTCGAGCCGCTCGCGGCGATCCTGTACGACCTCGAGAACGGCAAGCCGTACCTGTTCATCGACCAAGTCATGATCTACAAGCAGCAGACCTACACGCCGCCGGGCGCGAAGGTCGCGCCGGTCCCGCTCGACGTGCGCTTCAACGTCAACGGCTACCTGCGCCAGCCGGGCAAGGTCAAATGAACGTCCGCGTCGCCCGCCTGATTACCCATGTGCTCGCCGGCATCTGCGGCGTGCTCGCGTTGGTCGCGGTGCTGCAGTACGCCGGTTTCGGCCGTGGCTACTCGTGGGCGCCGGATGGCGAGCCGCTGGAGGAGCATGCGCCGCTCGCCGGCATCGACAAGCAGTCGCTGCAGATGCCGCCCGCGTCGGCCTTTGCCGCGGTCGAACAGCATCCGCTGTTCAACGAGGACCGCCAGCCGACGCCGGTCGACGCGACCGCAGGGGCCGAGGCGGTCGAGCCGCCGAGCCCGCTCAACATCGCGCTGACCGGCGTGATCCTCGACGAGGCGAACCACGTGCGCGTGGCCATGTTCCAGGACAAGGCGCGGAACCAAGCGGTCGCGCTGAAGGTCGGAATGCCGCTCGAAGGCGAACAGGCGAGCTGGACGCTGGTCGAGGTCAAGCCGCGCGGCGCGGTGTTCAGGAACGCCGCGAACGAAACGACCGAGGTCGAACTCGAAACGGCGCTGGCGCCGAGCCAGGGCGCTGGGGCGAAACGGCCCGCCGGCAACCGGCCGGCGCCGGGCAATCGCCCGCCCGACAAGGCCGGTGCCGCCAAGCCGGACGCCAAGGGCGATGCGAGCCAGGACCTGGCGCGCCGCATCGAGGAGCGGCGCAAGCAGATGCGCGAAGATGCGGAACGCCTGCGCAACGGCAGCAAACCCGCGCCACCGAAAAAGTGACGGAGTGAGACACGTGCGATCCCGACTGACCATCCTCCTGCTGAGCCTCGGCCTCGCGCTGCTGGGCGGCTGCGCCACGCCGGGGCCGAAAACCACCAAGCGCACGGGCGGCGACATCCTCACCGCCGAGACGATCCTCAAGCCCGCGGCGCCGCTGCCGACCGACGACGGCGTCAGTGGCATCGCGATCTCGCCCGAGGCGCGGTCCGATCGCCCGCCGCCGAAACCGGAGATCGAAGTCGGCACCGCGCAGTTCTTCAAGAAGCAGCCGGCGCCGTCGGCGGGCAGCGGCGGCGAGGGGCAGGTCACGTTCAATTTCGAGAACCAGCCGATCCAGGCGGTGGTCAAGGCGATCCTCGGCGACATGCTGCAGGAGAACTACACGATCGCGCCGAACGTCGGCGGCAACGTCACCTACTCGACCTCCCGGCCGATCCGTCGCGAGGACGCGATGGCGGTGCTCGAAATGCTCCTGTCGTGGACCGGCAATGCGATGGTGCGCGAAGGCGGCCGCTACACGGTGCTGCAGTCCAAGGACGCAATCGCCGGCAAGCTCACGCCGCGCGTCGGCGCGACGCAGCAGCCCGGCTACGCGCTGCGCATCTATCCGCTCAAGTACGTATCGCCGAGCGAGATGGCCAAGCTGCTCAAGCCGTACGCCAAGCCCGACGCCTTCGTCAGCGTCGATCCGAACCGCAGCCTGCTCGTGCTCGCCGGCAACCCGGCCGAGCTCGACAACTACCAGCGCACGATCGACACGTTCGACATCGACTGGATGAAGGGCATGTCGATCGGCGTGTTCGCGATGCAGCACGTCGAAGTCGCCAAGCTCATGCCCGATCTCGACGCGCTGTTCGGCGCGAAGGGCGAGTCGCCGCTCGCCGGCATGTTCCGCTTCATGCCGATCGAGCAGACCAACTCGATGATCGTGATCACGCCGCAGCCCGAATACCTCAAGCAGGCGGAAGAGTGGCTGTACCGCCTCGACCGTGGCGGCGCGGAGAACTCCACGCAGCTCTACATCTACAACGTCAAGAACCTCAAGGCCGCCGACATCGCCGACTACCTCAGCCAGATCTTCCTAGGCACGGCGGGGACGTCGCACAGCAGCAGTTCGGGCCGCGTCGGCCAGGGCCTGCGCCCGATGACGATCGGGGGGATCGGTGGCGCCGGTGGTTCGATGAACTACCAGAATTCGCTGCGACCGCAGGCGAAGGAAGAGAAGGCGGCGCCGGTGTCCTCGCCGGCCGCCGCGCCCGGCGCGACGGGCGGCAAGAAGGAAACCGACATCCGCATCTCCGCGATCGAGGAAAACAACCAGCTGATGATCATGGCGCAGCCGGTCGAGTGGGAGCAGATCCAGGCTGCGATCCGCAAGCTCGACGTGCAGCCGCTGCAGGTGCAGATCGAAGCGCGCATCCTCGAGGTGGGGCTTACCGGAGGTTTGTCGTACGGCGTGCAGTGGTATCTCAATGGCCTCATGGGTACGGCGACCGGTTCGGCGCAGGAGAACGGGCGCTATCCGATCGACTTTTCCGGCAACCGCTGGGATCGCCACCGCCTCTCGCTCGGCGCAACGAACAACGTGGCGCCCACCAGCACCGGTGGGTTCTTCTATTCGTTCCTGAGCAAGAATTTCGAAGTCGCGATCAACGCGCTCGAGAAGGAAGGGCAGGCGAAGACCCTTTCGGCGCCTTCGCTGGTCGTGCTCAACAACCAGGAAGCGCAGATCAACGTCGGCAGCCAGCTGCCGGTCACGCAGACTTCGGTGATCGGCCTCAACGGTGTCGGTGGAACGACGGGCACCGGCTACAACAGCGTGCAGTACCTCAATACCGGCGTGCAGCTTTCGGTCACGCCGCGCGTGAATCCGGGCGGCCTCGTCTACATCGACGTGCAGCAGGAAGTGAGCAATCCGCCGGCGGGCTACCGATCCGACTCCGGTTCCAATCCGGCGATCGAGCAGCGCCAGCTGCAGACGCAGATCGCGGTGCAGAGTGGTCAGACCGTCATGCTCGGCGGCCTGATCCGCGACATCGACAACACGACCGATACGCACGTGCCGCTGCTCGGCCGCATTCCCGTGATCGGCAATCTGTTCGGCAACACGAGCCACGACAAGCAGCGCACGGAACTGATCGTGCTGATCACGCCGCGCGTGATCGCGAGCAGCGACGATGCGCGCCAAGTCACCGAAGACTACAGCCGCCAGTTCGAATCGCTCACACCGCTACGTACGAGCAACATGCAAGCCGCGCCGGCACCCGCGCCTGAACCGGCGCCGGCCCGCACCTATCCTGCGCAGGACGCACCACCGCCGCGCGACGAGCTCAACGAGGAGTCGCCACGTGACCATTGATCAACTGTCGCCCAAATCCGCGTTGCTCGCCGCGTGTGCGCTCGTCGCACTCGCGGGCTGCACCGACAAGGCGAATCCGGACAACGTCGACCGCCGCGCGGTCGAGCGCTGGAATTTCCTCGCCGCACATGAAGCCGAGAAAGCGTACGACTACCTGACGCCGGGCTTTCGAGCGACGCAGACGCGAGAAGCCTACGCGGCGGCGATGAACAATCGCCCGGTGCAGTGGAAGGGCGGGAAATTCAAAGAGAAGACCTGCGAGGCGGAGCGTTGCAAGGTGCAAATCGACGTGACCTACTCGGTCGCTGCGCCGGGCATGGGGGGGCGCATGATGGAATCGACCAGTACCCAATCCGAGACCTGGATCTACTCGCAAGGCGACTGGTATTTCCTGCCTAAGTAATTGAATTCGCGGGCATGTTCGGACTTCCATCGAAGGGATTGCACGACCCTTTCCTTTGTCTTAACATGGCCGCGCTGTTGCCTGACCCTGCCCATGCCCTCACAGGGCACGTGGCTGTCGGAGCGGGGTCGGCGGTAAAGCAAAAAGCCCTGTGGTCAAATTTAGGAGTGTTGCGATGAAGAGAAACAGCTTGACGACTGCTGTCGTCGCCGGTATCGCCGGCGTCGCTGGCTTCGCGGGCCTGGCGAATGCCGTCGACCTGAATCCGGACGGTCTCGGCCAGGTTCTTATCTATCCGTACTACACGGTGAACAAGGGCCAGGACAGCCTGTTCTCCGTGGTCAACACGACGGATATCGGCAAGGCCGTGAAGGTGCGCTTCCTCGAAGGCTACAACAGCCGCGAAGTGCTCGACTTCAACCTGTACCTGTCGCCGAACGACGTCTGGACCGCGCGCGTCAGCCAGGTCTCCGAGGACGGCGGTGCCGCCGTGTTCACCACGGACAAGAGCTGCACCTACCCGCCGATCAGCGCGTCGGGCGAGCCGTTCCGCGCGTCCGCCTATGCGGGCGGCAGCGTGTTCCCGGCCGACGGTGGCCCGACGGACATCACGCGTACGCGTGAAGGTTACGTCGAGCTGATCGAAATGGGCGAGATCAACCCGGGCAGCCCGCTCGATGCGGCGACGACGCACGTGCAGAACGGCCAGCCGAACGGCGGTACGCCGTCGTGCACGGCCAGCGCCATCGGCAACAGTGCCGGCCAGTACCTCCTGCCTCCGGCGGGCGGCCTGTTCGGCGCGGGCTCGATCGTCAACGTCGACGAAGGCACGTTCTTCTCCTACACCGCCGATGCGATCGACGGCTTCAGCTCGCAGATCCTGTTCTCGGGCTCGCAGGGCCTGACCCCGTCGCTGCAGCAGGCGAACAGCGCCACGTCGGCTTACGCCAACGGTGCGGTTGCCTACGTGTTCGACTCGGGCGTCCTCCTCACCCTCGACTACCCGGATTCGATCGACGCGGTCAGCGCCGTGTTCGAATCGGATGCGGTGTACAACGAGTGGCTGACGAACGCCAACATCGGCGCCGCGACGGACTGGATCCTCACGTTCCCGACCAAGCGCTTCTACGTCGATCCGTTCTACGTCGGCGCCACGGTCGTCCAGCCGTTCGCCGAGACCTTCGGCGAGACCGTCGACGGCCAGTCGAACATGGAAGTCGGCATCAACATGTTCGACCAGGAAGAAGGCACGATCACGACGCCGGACGACTTCTCGCCGCCGAGCGTGGGTCATCCGTCCTCGCTGCCGTGGGAAGTCAACGCGATCAGCTTCCTCGCCTCGTCCAATCCGGATGCGGGTGAAGTCTCGGGCGTGTTCGGTTCGCACCTCGTGTCGAACATCCCGCCGTTCGGCGATTCGGGCTGGCTGCGCCTCGACCTGGCTTCCGGCGACGGCGGTCATGCGATGCGTCCGGCCGGCAACGGCGCGGTCCTGTCGGGTCTGCCGGTCACCGGCTTCGAAGCGATCAACGTGATCAATGCGAACGCCGCCCCGGGCAAGCTGGCGAACTACAGCGGTGTCTACCGTCACCGCGCCAGCCGGAGCTGCACCAACGGCGGTCTGGCCTGCTCGTAATCGAGGCTGCTGTCGAAGCAATACAGGAGGGGGCCGCAAGGCCCCTTCTTTTTTGGCCGCCGGCAGGCCCGTCTTTTTTGCAGAAATCCACCGAAAGGGCGGCGTGGAGACCAATTCTTTCATCCATTTAACGGCAGTTTGATGGAACTGCAGCGGCGCACGTTCTAGAATGCTGCGCGCGCCCCATTCGCTGTCGGAAAAATCCCATGCATCGCACTTCGCTACGCTCGTTTGGCTTCCTGCTGTTCGCCGCCTCCTTCGCGGCTGCGCCGTTCGCCGGCGCCCAGGTGACCATCAACCTCACCACCACCCAGCAGACCAATTGCACGGCCGTAACCGATGCCCAAGGCTTGAGCCTGGTGCCCGGCAGTACCAATCTGGCGGCCACCGGCGTCACCCTGACGGGTGCCGGCTGCGGGGCGGCCCCGTCCGACTTTGCGGCGGCCATCTCCGGCGTGCCGTCCACCATCGTCGCCGGCACGCCGTTCAACGTGACGTGGTCGGCTGCAGCCGCCGCGACCCAGTGCGTATTTGGCGGAAGCACGGGCCTGACCAACTGGCCGACCGGTACCGTGGCGTGTACGGGAGCAGCCTGTGCGGGCTCGCACCCGGTCAATGGTGTTACCGTGCCCGCGGCCGGCAACTACTCGATGAGCGTCACCTGCACCAATTCGACGGGCTACGCGCAGGGCGGCGGCACGGCCACCGCGCCGCAGCAGCCGCCGCAGCCGGCGAATTTCGCGCTGACCCCGTCGGCGAATCCCGCGACGATCAATATTCCGTTCTCCGTCAGCTGGAACGTCACCGGCGCAACGTCCTGCACGGGCACCGCGTCCCTCGACGGTTCGTCGGTGAACCTGCCGGGCTGGACCGACGTGACGACGACCGCGTCGCCGCGCACCGTGACCGCGTCGGTCGCCGGCGGCTACACGCTCGGCATGACCTGTTCGAACGCGCAAGGCTCGGTGTCGAGCGCGCCGCTCGCATTGACCGTGACGGGTGATACCGGCGGTTGCCCCGCAGGCCGCCAGACGACCGCGGACGTCTGCTACAGCTACGGCCTCGGCAGCAGCTGCGCCGCAGGCGCCGACGTCACCCAGTTCACCTCGATCTGGGGTCGCAACGCAGCAGGCGGTCCGATGATCGCGTTTCCGGGCTACCAGGAATTCGCGGTCTTCAAGAACCTGGACAAGACCAAGTACATCGCCGCCAAGATCGACGTGCCCCTTACTGGCCTCGATCCGGTGATGAGCGGCATCATCACGCACGGCGAAACCTATCCTGGCCCGGCTCTCACCGTCGCGATCAGCCCCACCTGCGGCGATTTCTCGCCGACCACGTCGATCTGCCTCACCACCGGTACGACCGGCGGCCAGATCGCCGGCAAGTGGAAGCTGCCGACGGCGACGCAGACGAACGGATGCGTGATCACGCCGGGGCAGAGCTACTACATCAACATCAAGGCCACGAACCCGGCGCAGACGAGCAGCGACTGCAGCGGCAACATCTGCAAAGTCACCGTGCAGAGCAATCACACGCCCTGACGCAAGTCGCCGCGGCGGGGGCCCGCGCGCCCCGCCCCGGGGCGGATCGGGGAGGCCACGGGAGCGTGGCTCGCGTGCGGTTGGGTGGGCGGCCCGCGG
>NZ_JBQCFP010000151.1:0-2103 GCF_051958935.1 Dokdonella sp.
CGATGCCGAGATGGGCGATCTTGCCGCGCGATATGGCGACGACGCCGCAGAACTTGCGTATCGATCCTGCGCCGCCGCCTTGGATACCTTGAACGGCGAGTTGGCGCGCTTGCGCCGGATCGGCTTCGCGCGCGCGCGCAGCCTCTACTTCGCCTCGCACGGCTACCATCGCCGCCGCTTGCGCGCGGAATGGCAGCGTCGTCGTGATGCCGGCCTGCGCGTGGAGTGGCTCGAGCACGACGAGTTGCATCGCCGTTTCGGCCTCGACGCGCCTGCGGCGATCCTCACCCGCCCCGCAGCCCGGGTCGACCCGTATCGCGTCTGCCATGCGTTGCTGCGCTCGATCGTGCGCGACGGTGGGCGCGTGTTCGACCGCACGGCGGTATTGGGCTTTGCCGTGCGCGCGCGCGACGTGCGCGTGGAGACCGATCGCGGCGTCGCATTGCGCGCACGCTGGCTCGTCGTCGCCGCCGGATACGAATCGCAGCAGTGGCTCGATGCGCGCATCGCACGTAATCGGAGCAGCTATGCATTCGCCACGGATCCGAGCCCCGACGTCGATCGCTTGCGTGGGGTGCTCGCCTGGGAAACCGCGCGGCCTTACCTGTACCTGCGCACGACCGACGCGGGCCGCCTGATCGTCGGTGGCGCCGACGACCGCGTCGACGTGCCCGCCTTGCGCGATGCGCGGCTGCCGCGCAAGGCGGAGCGCCTCGCCCGCCAGGCGGCGCGACGGCTGGGCGTGGCCGTCGAACCGGCATGGGCGAGGGGCGGCACGTTCGCGGAAACCGAGGACGGCTTGCCGTTCTTCGATTCGCATCCCCAGCACGGGCCGCGCGTGCTGTTCGCACTCGCCTACGGTGGCAACGGCATCGCCTATGCGCGTCTCGGCGCGGACGTGATCGCCAAGCGCCTGCGCCGGCTTGCCCATACGTGCGACGATCTGGTGTCGTTCGCGCGGTTCGAGCGCGGGGTGCGTGCGCCGCGGCGCTGAGTGCCGATTGCGTGCTCAGCCGGCCGTAGCCGTGCCATTCCTCGCGAGCAGCAGCTCGTCGATAGGTCGCGGGCGGGCGAGGTGGAATCCCTGGGCCCAGTCGACACCGAGTTCGCGCAGCAGCACGAGGGTCTGTTCGTCCTCGACCCATTCGGCCACCGTTTCCGCGCCGTAGGCGCGTGCGACGGCGACGATGGCCCGTACCGTGGCCAGGTCGCGTCCATCGCGCGCGAGGTCGCGCACGAAGCTGCCGTCAATCTTGATCACGTTGGCGGGTATCTGCTTGAGTCGCTCGAACGACTGGTAACCGATGCCGAAATCATCGATCGCGATGCAGCAGCCGCGCTCTCGCAAGGCGTCGAGCAGGGCGATCGCATCGCCGGCGTGGGTGATCGCCGCCGTTTCGGTGACTTCGAAGCAGAGGACGCCAGGCGTCAGCGCGAAATCGTCGACGAGCGCGAGCAGCTCGCGAGCGAAACTCAGCGAGGCGAGCGACTGGCCGGCGAGGTTGACGCTGAGGCGACTGATCGGCACGCGCACGTCGGCGTGCCGGCGCAGCCAGCGATCCAGCGCGCACACGACGGCGAGGTCGAGTTCCGCCATGCGGCGGTCGGCTTGCAGCTCGCGCAGGAATTCGTCGGGTAGCAGCAGGCGTCCGACCTCGTCCTGCAGGCGGCAGAGGATTTCGCCGTGCGTGCCGCTGTCCGCGGCATGCCCGGAAAGGGCGAAGAGCGGCTGGCAGTACAGCTCGATCTCGCCCGCGCGGATGCGCGCGAGCGCATTCGTCGACACCTGCAGCGAGCGGCCGTGCGTCGAGAGTGCTTCGCGCGCGTCGCGCGAGCCCGCGTGCAGCGGGCGCAGTTCGCCCCGATCGCGCGCTTCCATCGCGGCATCGGAGGCACGTGCCATGCGCGCCTCGAACCCCTCGCCGTCGACCTGGTCGGCAGCGACGCCGAGATAGGGCAGCACCCGCACCGGGCGTTCCAGCCAGAGGAACTCGCCGTTGTGCAGGCGGCGCAACACGGCGTCCCAGGATGCGTCCGCCGCACTGCCGCGCGGATTACCGTGCAGCACGATGACGAGGTGGCCGGTGCCGATGTCGTACGTCC
>NZ_JBQCFP010000152.1:0-9712 GCF_051958935.1 Dokdonella sp.
CGCCTTCTGCACCATCTCGTAGCTCGCGCGGCTCGTCACCACGGTAAAACCGTTGCGCACGTCGAGGCCGCGCCGCACGAGCGCGCCGAGCAGCTTGTCGAGCGCGTTGTGCCGGCCGACGTCCTCGCGCAGCATCATGAGGCTGCCGTCGAGACCGGCCCATCCGGCCGCATGCGTCGCACCGGTCGCCGCGGCGAGCGCCTGCTGCGCCTGCAACCCGGCCAGTGCGCGCGACAGCGCACTCGCATCGACGCGCGGCCCTTCCGCGACCGGCGTCGGCTGACGCAAGGCGTCTTCGAGTGCCTGTGCACCGCACAGGCCGCAGCCGCTGCGCCCGGTCAGGTTGCGCGTACGTCGCTCGAGCGCGTCCGCCCGCATGGCCGGCACGCGCAGGCGGATCTCGATGCCCTCGAGCAAGGTGTGTGTCGCCAGCGATTCGAGTTCCGCTGCATGCGCGACGATGCCCTCGCTCAGCGAGAACCCGAGCGCGAAGTCGTCGAGATCGCACGGCGTCGCCATCATCACGACGTGCGGGCGATCGTTGTAGACGAGCGCGACCGGCACCTCCTCGGCGACGCAGTCGTCGACATGCTCGAGCGCGCCCGCACGCACGCGTGCGACCGGGCGGCGCACCCAGCCGGCGTGCACGTCGGCCGCCGCGGGCGCCTCAACGCGTGTCGGCGGCTGTCGCATGGCGGGCCTGCGCGAGCAGCGCACGCTGCCGCTCGTCGGCGGCGCGGAAGCGCTGCTGCCAGTCGGACGGCTGGCCGACGCGCGTGACCTCGACCGCGGTGACCTTGTACTCGGGGCAGTTCGTCGCCCAGTCCGAATTCTCCGTGGTGATCACGTTCGCGCCCGAGCCTGGGAAATGGAACGTGGTGTAGACGACGCCCGGCTGCATGCGGTCGCTGAGCAACGCGCGCAGCACGGTTTCGCCGGCGCGGCTCGCGATGCCGACCCAGTCGCCGTCGCGGATGCCGCGCTGCTCGGCGTCGTGCGGATGGATCTCGAGGCGGTCCTCGGCATGCCAGCGGTTGTTGTCGGTGCGGCGCGTCTGTGCGCCGACGTTGTACTGGCTGAGGATGCGCCCGGTGGTGAGCAGCAGCGGATACTTCGCCGTCACCTTCTCGCTCGTCGGCACGTATTCGGTCAGCATGAAACGGCCCTTGCCGCGCACGAACGCGTCGACGTGCATCGTCGGCGAGCCGGCGGGATGCTCGTCGTTGCACGGCCACTGGATGCTGCCGAGCTCGTCGATGCGCGCGAAGCTGATGCCGGCGAAGGTCGGCGTGAGCCTCGCGATCTCGTCCATGATCTCGGCCGGATGCGCATAGCGCATCGGGTAGCCGAGCGCATTCGAAAGCAGTTGCGTGACTTCCCAGTCGGCGTAGCCGCCGCGCGGCTCCATCACCTTGCGCACGCGCGAGACACGGCGCTCGGCATTGGTGAACGTGCCGTCCTTCTCGAGGAACGTCGAGCCCGGCAGGAACACGTGGGCGAACTTCGCGGTTTCGTTGAGGAACAGGTCCTGCACCACCACGCACTCCATCGCCATGAGTGCGGCGGTCACGTGCTGCGTGTTGGGATCGGACTGCGCGATGTCCTCGCCCTGGATGTACAGCCCCTTGAACTCGCCGTCGAGCGCGGCCTCGAACATGTTCGGGATGCGCAGCCCCGGCTCGGCCTGCAACGGCACGCCCCAGGCTCGTTCGAACGTCGCACGCACGCCGTCGTCGGCGACGTGGCGGTAGCCGGGGAACTCGTGCGGGAACGAACCCATGTCGCACGAGCCCTGCACGTTGTTCTGCCCGCGCAGTGGGTTGACGCCGACGCCGACGCGGCCGAGGTTGCCGGTCGCCATCGCGAGGTTGGCGATCGCCATCACCGCGGTCGAACCCTGCGAATGCTCGGTCACGCCGAGGCCGTAGTAGATCGCCGCGTTGCCGCCGGTCGCATATAGCCGCGCGGCCGCACGCACGTCGGCCGCGGGCACGCCGGTCACCGCTTCGAGCGCCTCGGGCGAATTCTCCGCGCCGGCGACGAACGCGCGCCAGCGCGCGAACGAATCGATTTCGCAACGCTCGCGAACGAACGCTTCGTCGACGAGATCCTCGACGACGATGACGTGGGCGAGCGCGTCGAGCAGCGCGACGTTCGTGCCGGGCCGCAACTGCAGGTGATGGTCGGCACGCACGTGTGCGCCGCGCACGAGTTCGATCCGGCGCGGATCGACGACGATGAGCCGCGCACCGCGGCGCAGGCGGCGCTTGAGCTGGGAGGCGAACACCGGGTGCGCATCGGTCGGGTTGGCGCCGATCACGAGGATCACGTCAGCGTGCATGACCGAATCGAAGTCCTGCGTTCCGGCCGATTCGCCGAGCGTGCTCTTGAGCCCGTACCCGGTCGGCGAATGGCACACGCGCGCGCAGGTATCGACGTTGTTGCTGCCGAATGCGGCGCGCACGAGCTTCTGCACGAGGTAGGTTTCCTCGTTGGTGCAGCGCGACGAGGTGATGCCGCCGATCGAATCGCGCCCGTACTTCCCCTGGATGCGGCGGAACTCGGCGGCGACGTGCGCGATCGCCTCGTCCCAGCCTACCGTGCGCCAGGGGTCGGAGATCTTCGCGCGCAGCATCGGCTCGAGGATGCGCTCGCGATGCGTGACGTAGCCGGTCGCGAAGCGTCCCTTCACGCAGGAATGGCCATGGTTCGCATGACCGTCCTTGTTCGGCACCATGCGCACGAGCCGCTCGCCCTGCAGTTCCGCGCGGAACGAGCAGCCGACGCCGCAGTAGGCGCAGGTCGTGACGACGCTGCGCGTCGCCTGGCCGTGCTCGAGCAGCGACTTCTCCATCAGCGCGCCGGTCGGGCACGCCTGCACGCAGGCGCCGCAGGAGACGCAGTCCGAATCCATGAACGGTTCGTCCTGGCCGGCGACGATCGCCGATGCGTATCCGCGTCCCTGCACGGCCAAGGCGAACGTGCCCTGCTGTTCATCGCAGGCGCGCACGCAGCGCGAGCAGACGATGCACTGCGCCGGGTCGAAGCGGAAATACGGATTGGACGCGTCGACCGGCCGCGGCTGTGCCGGGTCGACGCCGTAGCGCACCGTGTCGACGCCGAGCCGCTCGGCCATCCGCTGCATCTCGGTGCCGAAACCGCCGGCGAGCGCGCCGGGCGGATGGTCGGACAGGTACAGCTCCATCACGCCGCGGCGCAGGCGTTCGACCTTCGCCCCACCCGTCGTCACCTTCATGCCGGGCGCGACCGGCGTCGTGCACGAAGCCGGAAAGCCCTTCATGCCTTCGACCTCGACGAGGCACAGCCGGCACGAACCGAATGCATCGAGCAGCTCGGTCGCGCACAGCTTCGGAATTTCGATGCCGGCCCCGGCCGCCGCGCGCAGCACCGACGTGCCCGCAGGCACGCGCACGTCGACGCCGTCGATCGTCAGCGCGACGAGGGCGTTCGAGGTCGATGTCGGCGTGCCGAGATCGGTTTCGGCGATGGACAACATGTTCTCTGCTCCGCTTGGCCTTGCGCAGCGCCGACCGGGGTTCGGCCGACGACGGCGCCCATGCGCGCCACCTTACTCCCGCGAGGCGGATTTCTCGAAGTCTTCGCGGAAGTGCTTCAGCGCACTGACCACCGGATCCGGCGTCAATCCGCCGAGCGCGCACAGCGATCCATGCCGCATCGTGTCGCACAGGTATTCGAGGA
The DNA here is from genome assembly GCF_051958935.1 of Dokdonella sp. Lineage (GTDB taxonomy): Bacteria > Pseudomonadota > Gammaproteobacteria > Xanthomonadales > Rhodanobacteraceae > Dokdonella_A. Next base: position 3,721 of record NZ_JBQCFP010000152.1, read on the forward strand.
GGGCGAACTGTGCCGCACGGTCGATGCCCGCACGCAGGCGGTCGAGCACCTCTACCCCGCGCGTCGAACCGATCCGGCACGGCGTACACTTGCCGCACGATTCGACAGCGCAGAACTCCATCGCGTAGCGCGCCTGTTCCGCCATGTCGACGCTGTCGTCGAACGCGACGATGCCGCCGTGGCCGAGCATCGCGCCGATCGAAGCGAACGCCTCATAGTCGAGCGGCGTGTCGAACTGCGACTCGGGCAGGTACGCGCCGAGCGGTCCGCCCACCTGGACCGCGCGGATCGGCCGGCCGGAGTACGAACCGCCGCCCCAGTCGTAGAGGAGTTCGCGCAGGGTCACGCCGAACGCCTTTTCGACGAGGCCGGTGCGCTTGAGGTTGCCGGCGAGCTGGATCGGCAAGGTGCCGCGCGAGCGGCCGACGCCGTAGTCGCGGTAGTACGCGGCTCCGCGTTCGAGGATCAATGGCACCGAGGCGAGCGAGATCACGTTGTTGACGACGGTCGGCCGCCCGAACAGGCCCTTGAGTGCGGGCAGCGGCGGCTTGAACCGCACCTGTCCACGCTTGCCTTCGAGACTTTCGAGCAGCGAGGTTTCCTCGCCGCAAATGTAGGCGCCCGCGCCCAGCCGCACCTCGAGGTCGAAGCGCCGGCCGCTGCCGCGGATGTCTGCGCCGAGCCAGCCGGCGGCGTAGGCATTCGCGATCGCCGCATCGAGCACGCGGCGTGCATGCGGATACTCGCTGCGCAGGTAGATGTAGCCCTGCGTCGCACCGACCGCGACGCCGGCGATCGTCATGCCTTCGACGAGCGCGAGCGGGTCGCCTTCCATGAGCATGCGGTCGGAGAACGTGCCCGAGTCGCCTTCATCGGCGTTGCAGACGATGTACTTCGAGGTTTGAGGGCCGAAGGGCGAGGGCTGCTGCGCCTGCGGCGCTTCGAGGACGGTCTTCCACTTGATGCCGGTCGGGAACGCGGCGCCGCCACGGCCGCGCAGGCCCGAATCGATGACCACCTGCACGATGTCGGCGGGCGCCAGCGCGAGCGCATTGCGCAAGCCGCGATAGCCGCCGCGCGCGACGTAGTCGGCGACGCTGAGTGGATCGGTGAGGCCGACGCGCGCGAAGCAGAGGCGATCCTGCCGCGCGAACCAGTCGAGCGATTCGATCGCACCCACGCGCCGCGGGTGCGCCCCCGCGTTCGCGAGACCCGCGTCGAAGAGATCCGCCACCTCGCGTGCCGCGACCGGACCGTAGCCGACGCGCGTCGTCGAATCGCCCGCAGCGGCCTCGACTTCGACCAGCGGCTCGAGCCACAGCAAACCACGCGAGCCGGTGCGCATGAGGTCGATCGCGACGCCGCGCTCGCGCGCGACGGTTTCGATCGCGCGCGCGGTCGCATCGGCACCGAGCGCGAGCGCGCTCGCATCGCGCGAGACGTACACGCGCAGCGGGACCATGTTCGCAGGCGCGCTCACCGGCGCAGCTCCGCGACGAGCGCGTCGAACGATGCGGGTGTCACGCGCGCGTGCAATTCCTCGTCGTCGACGAGCAACGACGGTCCGCAACCGCAATTGCCGAGGCAGTACACGGGCTCGAGCGTGATCGCGCCATCCGCGCTCGTGCCGTGCCAGTCGACACCGAGCGACTGCTTCGCGTGCGCCTCGAGCGCGCGCGCGCCGAGCGCCTGGCACGCCTCGGCACGGCACAGGCGCACGACGTGGCGCCCCGGCGGCGTGCTGCGGAAGTGGTGATAGAAGCTGACGACGCCGTGCACCTCGGCGCGACCGAGGTCGAGCGCGCGCGCGATCGTCGGCACGGCAGCGGGCGGCACCCAGCCGAGTGCGTCCTGCACGCCGTGCAGGATCGGCAACAGCGCGCCCGGGCGGCCGCGATGCAGAGCGAGCACGGCATCGACCGCGGCACGCTGGCCGAGCGTCATGTCACCGTCGGCCAGCGACGAATCGTGTGGTGATGGCGTGTCGCCCATGGTCGTGCGCGTCGCATGCCGCCAAGACGCGGAAGTCCGGATCGGGCCCCTGACTCTGCACCACGCCGCCCGCTGCTGCAACCGCGCGGGCTGCGGCGACGCGCAGGCCTCATGCGCTCAGTACTCGATGCGGCAGTCGCAGTCGAAGCTCGCTTCGCGCGTGCCGACGACACCGGTGTAGGTCGACGTGACGTGGGCGTTGCGGTATTTGCCCGTGCCGCCGGTGAACCTGAGCGTGCCTCCGTTGGTCGGATCCGCGGCGCCAGGTTCGCTGCCGCGCGCGGCATGGCGCCCCTCGAACTCGATCGTCACGCTGGCACCGTTGGACAGGCGCCTGAGCGCATAACCGTGGTGCGTGCCTGCTCCGGCGATGGAATCGGTCTGCGCGAAGTTCATCGCCTGGGCGCCGTCGAAATCCTTGGCCGGGCTGCTCAACCGATACGCATATACGCGCTGGCCGATCTCGTGCGCCGGCCGGTCGCTGACCCATGCGGTCGTGCTGCTGATGTCGTCGAGGCTGCGCACGCCGTGCACGTGGATGGTTTCCACGCGCGACGTCGGCGTCGGCGAGGTCGTTGCAGCCGGCGATTCCGGCGCGGCGGCGCAGCCGGATGCCAAGGCGGCGAGAACGAGCGATGACGGCAGGACGATGGCGCGTTTCATGGCACGGCTCCTGTTCGCCATGGAGAACACTGGAAGCATGAGAGCGACGCGGGGCTTCGTCGCCGGTGCGCAAAAGGCGGGCGGACCCTGCGTGCACCTGGCCATCAGTCGAACCCGTCGATGAAGATCGCGTCGCCGAAGTGGATCGGCACGACGTACGGCAGCTCGTCCTCACTCGCGGTGGCGGTGCCGACGAGGCCGAGGTCCATGTCCGCGGGTGGCGCGGTCGAGACGAACTCGAAGTGGAAGAGCGTGCCCCAGTCGAGGCTGTTCGAACCGGATGGAGCAGCCCACGTGACCGCCGTCGCCGAGGTCGAGGCGCTCCAGTCGTTGCCGCCGTCGGGATCGGCATCGTCGAAGCGCAGATCGCTGACCGTCGTGCCGACCGTGATCGGCACGCTGAAGCGGACGAACCCGTGGTTCGCGTCGAGCTTGAGGTTCGGCTCCGACGGATGCGCCGGATCGACCGCTGCATGCGCGTAGTCGAAGTTCGCGATCGCGAACTCGTAGCGCCAGTGGCCGCTGCCGGCCGGGCGCGCGCGCACCGCGACGCGTGCGCGGCCGAGCGGCGTCGCGAGTTCGACGTTCGCCTCGCCGGCGAGCGGCGTGACTGCGCTCACCCAGTGGTCGAGTACGGGCCCGAGGTGGAAGTCGGCGCCGGCCGGCACGTCGCCGACGAGATCGACGTCCCACGCGGCCGACGGCGGCTGCGTGCCGAGGTCGGTCTTGCTGAATGCGACTTCCCGATAGGCCATCGAATCGTAGATCGCGTCGTCGTCGCGCACGACGTACCAGTACTCGAGGTAATAGCGCGCGCCAGTCGATTTCGGCGGCAGCAGCTCGCTCTCGGCGACGACCATGCGGTACTGGAACAGGTCCTGTGCGCCGGAGCCGTCGTTGACGCCGTCGCAGTCCGCATCGTAGATCGAACCGCAGCGGCCCCACACCGCGGTGTGCGGCACGATCTCCGAGCGCGGGCCGAGATAGGTGCTGCCGTCGTTGTTGTAGTTGGAATAGGTGTCCTCGCACTGGGGAAAGATCACGTGGCCCGGCGCGCAAGCGGGATCGATGCAGGCGAAATTGACCGTGTAGAACGCATGCTTCACGCCCGACGCGCCGATCTGGCGGATGCGCCCGGCCGCGTCGATGCGGTAGAGATTCCAGATGAGGTAAGGATGCTGGTCGTTGCCGTAGGGCGGCTGCGGCACGCCTTCCGCACCGGGCTGGTCGCGATTGAACTTTTCGTACCAGGCGACTGCGGTCGCGCCGCTGTTGCGAAGGGTGGAGTCGGCATTGACGACGATACGGCAACCGGTACTCGTCGGCGTGCAATCGCCACTGTCGCGCTTGACGTAGACCGAATCGCTCCAGCCGGTCCAGGTCGTCGCGCCGTAGATCATCGAGATGCCCGCGGGGTTGCCCGGCGACGGCCACGGCGCGTCGCAGACACCGCCATCGGGAGCGGGCGCGAGTGCTGCGGACGTCGACGCGCGCAGGTCGAGGCCGCCGACCGCGGCGCCCGCTCGCGCACCGAGCAGCGCGGCCAGGCGGGGCGCGAGGCGCAGGTTCATGTGGCGCATCGCGAATACGTCGCGCGCGTCGCCTTCGAAGCCGTAGTGGGCGTGGTCGGCCGTGAACCAGGTGCGGCCCTGCGCGTCGACGAGATCGAGGCCCAGGCGTGTATCCGCGCTTGCACGCAGCGCGAAGCCGCGCAGGTCCAGCGTGCCGCCGCGATGGCGCAGCACCGGGCCGCCGGCATGGCGCAGCGCGCCGCCGCCGATGCCGGTGGGCACCGCACCGCGGTGGTTGAACTGCAGGTCGCTCGCGGCGAGCGCAGTGAATTCGCTCGCGTCGTAGCGCTGGCCGGGCACGCCGGGTACGCGCTCGAGCGCGCCGTCGACCCGCTCGACCGAAAGACCGAAACGGCGCAATGCGTCGGGGTTGAATTCGATCCGCGTGCGGCCGCCCCAGGCGAACCAGCTGCCGCCGTCGTCGCTCGCCGCCGGGCGCGCCGAAGGCGCAGCGATCACCGGGGCGCCGGCGATCGACGTGGCGGCGACGAACATCGCGAGCAACGATGCGCGCATGGCCTCTCCGACGGGCGGCGACGCAACGCCGTCACGTCGATCGAGGCTAGCACAACGCCTGCGTGGCGGCGTGCGCTTCGTCGCGTTTTCGCCGGCACACCGCAACGCGCGAATCGCAGCCGGACTACACTCGCGCAAACGGCTGCCGCCGGCGCGATCGCGTGTCCATCCCGGCATCGCTATGGCGTTGTGCGCCTGAATCTCCGCGCAGGAATCCGCGATGACCGAGCCGCCGTCGAATCTGCGAGAGCTGTTCGAGCATGCGCTGGCGCTCGCGCCGCATGAACGCACCGCCTGGCTCGGCGGTTGCCCCGCCGCGATGCGCACCACGCTGCAACGCATGCTCGCCGCCGATGCCGCGCGGGACGCGCCGCTCGACGCGGCCTTCGAGGACCTGCTCGGTCGCGTCGGCGACACCGATGCCGATGTCCCGCTCGCCGCGACCGGTTCCGCGATCGGACCGTTCGTGCTCGGTGAGCGCCTCGGCGAAGGCGGCAGCTCCGTCGTGTTCCGCGCGACGCGCGAGCAGGCTGGCGTGCGCCAGGCGGTCGCGCTCAAGCTGCTGCGGCGGGGGATCTACACCGCCGACGAACAGCGGCGCTTCCGCAGCGAACGCCGCGCGCTCGCGCAGCTGCGCCATCCGGGCATCGCCCGCCTCATCGAAGGCGGCGTGACCGATGCGGGCGTGCCGTACATCGCGCTCGAACTCGTCGAGGGTGTGCCGATCACCGACTTCGCACGCGCGCGGCGCCTCGACCTCGCCGCACGCGTGCGCCTGTTCGTCGCCGTCTGCCGCGCCGTCGAGGCCGCACACCGCGCGCTGATCGTGCATCGCGACCTCAAGCCGTCGAACGTGCTCGTCACCGACGACGGCGAGGTCAAGCTGCTCGATTTCGGCATCGCCAAGCTGCTCGACGCGGACGATCCGCACGACACGACGCGCACCCAGGCGGTGGCGATGACGCCGGCATACGCGGCGCCCGAGCAGTTCCGCCAGGGCCTCGTGACCGCGGCGACCGACGTCTACGCACTCGGCGTCCTGCTCGGCGAACTCCTCACCGGGCGCCGGGGTGAATCCGGCGACACGCGCACGTTGTCGGCGCAGGCGCACAGGGCGGCGGCCGACGCCCCGCTGCCGCCGGCAGCGCTACGGCGTGCGCTGCGCGGCGATCGCGATCACCTCGTGCTGCGCGCGATCGATGCCGAGCCCGAGCGGCGCTACACCGGCGCCGGTGCGCTCGCCGACGACC
>NZ_JBQCFP010000153.1:0-7141 GCF_051958935.1 Dokdonella sp.
CACCTATACGCGCGACGCACTCGGGCGCGTGCAGTCGATCACCTGGCAGGCGAGCGGCGGTTCGGCCGAAACGCTCGTTGGCAGCGCGGCCTATCTTCCGTTCGGCCCGCTTACCACGCTCACCTTCGGTAACGGCCGCACGCTGACCAAGGCCTACGACCAGGACTACGCGATCGACAGCATCAGCGGCACGCCTACGGGTGCGCTCACGCTCGACCTCGGCGTGGACGTGATGGGCGACATCACGAGCGCGAGCGCGACGCTCGGCGCGAGTCCGGCCGATCGTGTCTACGGCTATGACGCGCTCTACCGCCTCAAGACCTCGCAGACCGGCGCCAGCAGCCCGCTCGAGGCCTACACCTACAACAAGACTGGCGACCGCACGAGCGCAAGCCTCAATGGTGGCGCCGCGAGTGCGTACACGTACACGACAGGCACGCACCACCTCGCGAGCGTCGGCGGCGTCGCGCGCACCTACGATGGCAACGGCAACACGCTCATGGGCACCTCACCGGGCCTCACGCTGGCCTACGACGACCGCAACCGCCTCGCGAGCGCCGCCGACGGCACGATGAGCGCGACGTACGCGATCAGCGGGCGCGGCGAGCGCGTCGGCAAGACGGTCACCCAGGGCGGGACGCCGACGACGACGTTGTTCGCCTACGATGAAGGCGGACGCCTCATTGGCGAGTACGATGGCGCGGGGACGCTGCAGGCGGAGTACATCTACCTCGACGCCATCCCGGTCGGCGTGTCCAAGGGCGGCGTGCTGTACTACGTCGAGACGGACCATCTCGGAACGCCGCGGCAGGTCGTGAAGCCGGCGACGAATACGGTCGTGTGGAAGTGGGACTTCATGCAGAACACGTTCGGCAACAGCGTGCCGGATGAGGATGCGGATGGGGATTCGGTGCAGTTCGTCGCAACGATGCGGCTTCCTGGTCAGTACAGCAGCGCGGAATCGGGGCTAAGCTACAACTATTTCCGCGACTACGAGTCAATTACCGGAAGATATGTTGAAAGCGACCCTGTTGGGCTGAGAGCAGGAGTTGGTACATATGGCTACGTGAAAGCCAATCCGCTGATGTTTGCTGATCCCAAAGGATTAGAAGGATACGGCAGTTGGACGTTCCCCGCCGGATACAAGAAGGAGGGCGACTGCAGCTGCAAGGCGAAGGTCGCGAATGGAACTCTTGGGGCTGGTGGCGTTCTCGGCATGGGTGTCATGCTTTCGGCAGATTCCGGTGTAGCGATAGATACGCAAGGCAATGTCTGTCTGTATTCGATGTTGTGTGGGGCTGCCATACCAACGGGCGGTTCGCTCGGGTCGCAGCTAGGTCTCGTGGGCGGTGGCGGGACAGGCCGCCTTTGCAGTGGGCAAACGTGGTGTTGGGGCGCTTACCGGTCGGGCGGAGCGGGAGTTGCCGGCGAATGGCAAGGCCTTGGCTGTGCTGATGGTGGCGTTGGCGTAGGCCGTCTGTTCGGCGGCGTCGGCGAATCAGTGGGAGGTGGATTTGTAACGTGCAAGTTCACACTGCAGTGCTTCAGAGACTCTCCGTGCTGCGGAAAGGAAGAATAGGCGATGAGCACTACCGGTTTGAAAGTCGCTCTCATTGGTGCTCTTGGGGCTCTTATAGGGTTTGTCGCCGTTGTTGTCTTTAACGCTGACGAAGTTGGAATAACCATACTTTGGATATCATGGATTTTCGGTATAGGTGGAATTGTTTGTCATCGAATTCAATCCGGAAAAAGAGACGGGGCGGACAACCCCTGATTTCGCGGACACCAGAATGCGGGGACGGGAATCAAAGGGGACGGAGGGACTAACGGGACTAACGGGGTCAGAGCACCTTATCCAGCGATGGGCTCGGGCTTGCGGGGCGGTCGATGCGCGGGTCGGACGCGAGCGCATCGCCCGAGTTCGGCTTCGATCAGGCGTTGAAACCGATCATTCCCGAGCGCGCGCTGCGGTTGAGCATAGGCGCGAATTTCCGCCAGTTGCTCGTCGCTGATCGCTTCGGCGAAGAGCGCCCGGTAGGCAGCGCAGCGTTCGGTGGCGTTACGCCCCAGGCCCAGGTAGACGGAATGAGGGTGGATGAGGGGATCGTCCCCGCCCCCTGCATTGGCGCGGTAGCTCGACCAGGGGTGCTCTGCCGGCGAACCCACCATCGCTGCTCGCACGGGATTGAGCTCGATATAGCGATAGCAGCGAAGCACGTAGTCCTCCGGACCCACGAAGCACGACTTGTAGCGGCCCTCCCATAGCGTGCCACTGTAACGACCCAGTGAAAACCTGCTCAGGTGTTACCTTTGACCGAGGAGACACCATGAGTGCAGTGATGGAAGAAAAGATTAAGCGTTGGACCGCGCGGCGTATGTCGGCGCTGGTGCTGGAGATCATCCAGGCCTGCGGTTCGCAGCGCCTACCCACGCGTCCGCTGGAAATGACGCGCACGTTGTCACACGATCGAGAGCGGAGGCGGTGATGATGCGTATCGCGTTGGCTGCCGCGCTGGTGCTAAGCGCTGCGACATTGGATGCCAAGGGGCGGCCCGATCTGGCCAAGGCACGCGCCGAGTTGATGAAGATCTCGGTGGAGGACATCGCTCCGGCCGATCGTGACCGGAAGTTGGTCGCGACCCTCGAGCCGGTGCAACATGAGGTCGAGTGGGTCGGCCTGGCGCAGCTCCGGGACGCCGATGTCTCGCAGTGGTACGACGTCGCAGTCCTCGTTGCCTTCTATACGCTGGAGCCGCGGCATGTTCGCCTTGTGTGGGGCGCCGTCGACGAGATGATTCGCCGCAAGATGGACGCAGTCTCGCAGCAGGCCGAGCTGATGAAGCTCTACGTTGCTGCTCGCATGCTCGACTACGCGCAGGCCTACGCGAACGTAGCCAACGACGGCGTCATGAAGCTGCCGCGTTTCGACGACGAGTCGATCGCGGGCGGCGAGCATCCGACGCTCTGGTACGTCTCCGCCGATGCGTCGAGCGCGATGCGCTACAGTTTTCCGCTCGACCGGGGCGTGCGCGTCGTCGTGACCGGGCATCCGTGGTGCCCGTTCTCGGTCAAGGCGGGCAAGGCCATCGAGCGCAATGCGAAGCTCGCCGAACTGATGGCGCGCTACGCCATCTGGGTCGTTCCACAGCACCCGATGCCGAACTTCGGCGATATCGCGCAGTGGAACACGCAGCATCCGCAATTGCCGATGCGCGTCGTCCATCGCGCGGACGAATGGCCGGGCATCAGGAACTGGGCGACGCCGGTGTTCCACTTCTTCGTCGATGGGAGGCTGGTCGACACGGTGACGGGCTGGCAAAGCGACGCACAGGCCGACCGGCTGCTGCAAGCGTTCCACGCCGTCGGCGTGGAGCCGGCGCAGTAGCATTACTTGCAACCCAAAGCGGACTCCCGCCGGCGTTCACTTCGATGCACGAGTGATCCGCCACACCTTGCCGCCGACGTCGTCCGCGACGAGCAATCCGCCATGCCCGTCGAATGCGACGCCGACCGGACGGCCGCGCGCCTTGCCCGCATCGTCGAGGAAGCCCGTCAGCACGGGTTCGGGTGCGCCGGATGGCTGGCCGTCCGTGAACGGAACGAACAGCACTTGGTAGCCGCTCGGCGTGCTGCGATTCCACGAGCCGTGCTGGCCGACGAACGCGCCGTGGCGGTAGTGCGCACCGAACGCGTCGTTGGTGCAGAAGGCGAGGCCGAGCGAGGCGGTATGTGCGCCGAGCGCGTAGTCCGGCGCGATCGCGGCGGTGACGCGTTCGGGGTTGGCGGGCTTCATGCGCACGTCCACGTGCTGGCCCCAGTAGCTGTACGGCCAGCCATAGAACGCGCCTTCTCTCACCGACGTGATGTAGTCCGGCACGAGGTCGTCGCCGAGTTCGTCGCGCTCATTGACGGCGACCCACAGCACGCCGCTGTCGGGCTGGAAGGCGAGTCCGACCGGATTGCGCAGGCCGGTCGCGTACGGCTGCAGCGAGCGGCTCGCGAGGTCGATGCGCGAAACGGCGGCGCGGCCCTGTTCGGCTTCGATGCCGTTCTCGCCGACATTGCTGTTCGAGCCGATCGCGACGTACAGTAACTTGCCGTCGGGCGTCGCGACGATGTTCTTGGTCCAGTGATGGTTGATCGTACCGGCCGGCAGGTCGACGATGCGCTCGCCACGGCCATCGAGCTGCGTCGCGCCGGCCTTGTAGGTGTAGCGGACGACCGCATCGGTGTTGGCGACATAGAACGCGTCGCCGACGAGCGCCATGCCGATCGGCGAATTGAGGCCGCTCGCGAACACGAAGGTGTGCTCGGGCTTGCCGTCGTGGTCCGCATCGCGCAGCAGGCTGATGCGGTTCGCACTCGGCGTCGCCGAGCCGGCCTTTTTCATGAGCTTCTTCATGATCGCGCCCTTGATCCCCTTGCCATCGTCGGGCTTGGGCGGCGCATCGGATTCGGCGACGAGCACGTCGCCGTTCGGCAGGACGTACAGCCAGCGTGGGTGCTCGAGATCGCGCGCGAACTCGGTGACCGCGAATCCAGGCGCGGCCGTCGGTGTCTCGCCCTCTTTCCACCCGACCACGTCCGCCACTTCGACGGTCGGCACGAGCGATGTGTGCGGGGCGGGCAATGTCGGGTTGGCGCCCGTCGAGGACATCGGCGGCATCGTCGACGGCGACACCTGCGCGGCCAACGCAGCGGACGACGAGGACAGGGATGCGACGAGCACGGTCGCGGCCCACGCCCGTGCTACACGCGCGCTCATCTCATCGCTCCTCGACGGACCAGTGGCGCCTCTGCGTCTCGACGAAGCGGCGCGTGCGTTCACGCTGGATGCGCACATGCTCGCGGCGCGAAGGCGTGCGCGAGAACTCGCGGCGGAAGGCGTGCTCGAGCGATGCGATCGCCTGCGGTGGCAAGGTGTCCAGTTCGTCGGGTATGAGCGGCTTGTCGTGTTTCATGGCGTGGCCCCGTATTCCCGCAGCGGGCGGGTCGAGCCACCAGCGTCGGCGTGCGCGGCTGAATCGGGGCCATGTGCGGATCGGATCGCGTTCAGCCCCGATTCCCGCGCTCGGCGCGCCGGCCGTCATCACGGCGAACGTCGGCATCCAGTTTTTCGACGAGCGAAAAAACTCGCCGCGCGAGGCCTTCCTTCCTAGCGCGCGTAGACCAATGCCGGCTGTTCGCGCCACCGCTCCGGAAACAGCCGCTTGAGGTTCTCGACCTTCGGCAGGTCGTTGATCGCGATGTACGGCTCGGTCGGATGGAGCGTGAGATAGTCCTGGTGGTAACGCTCGGCCGGATAGAACGCCTTGCCGGTTTCGATCGTCGTGACGATCGGTCGCGCGTACGCGCCGCTCTTGTCGAGCTGCGCGATGTACTCGGCGGCGACGTTCTTCTGCGTGTCGTTCGCCGCGAAGATCGTCGAGCGGTACTGCGGACCGACGTCCGGGCCTTGGCGGTTGAATTGGGTCGGGTCGTGCGCGACCGAGAAGTAGATCTGCAGCAACTGGCCGTAGGTGACCTGGTGCGGGTCGAACGTGACCTCCACCGATTCCGCATGGCCGGTATTTCCGGTGCCGACATCCTGGTAGTGCGCGCCGCCGCCGCCGCCCGCATAGCCGGACACGGCCTTGCTGACGCCCTTCACGTGCTGGAACACGCCCTGCACGCCCCAGAAGCAGCCGCCCGCGAATACGGCCGTTTCGGTCGTGCTGGTCGCAAGCGGCTCGTCGACCGCGGGCGGAGGAATCGCGACCGCGGGCTCGGCCGAGTGGCCGATGCGCTGGCATGCAGTGACGGTGAGCAGCAGCGCGAATGCGATCGCCGGGCTGGACAGATGAGAGAGGCGGAACATGGACATGGCAGTACTCCGGGCATTGATCGTAAGCGCCGCGCGAGCGCGGGCGTTCATGGAAAGAACCCAATGGATCCCGCTTCCGGCGGATGACGGTTTCGCGCTGCGCATCTGCATCTCCGCGGCGTCATGCCCGCGAAAGCGGTCATCCATTCGGTCCGTGCGATCGACGGCATCCCTGGTCTTTGCGCGCCACGATTCATCCGAACGTGAACGCGAAGGCCTCGGCCTGATCGAGGAATTCGATCTCGAACGTGTGGTCGCCCACCGCACCGTTCGAGCGATACAACTGGTAGAGCTTCTGTTGCGTGATCGTGCCGCGACCGTCCGCGTCGGTGTCCACGCCATGGTCGTCGCCGGGACGCGCGCCGTCGATGCGCACGACGAACCGCGCAGGCTTGCCGTCCGCGGCGGGGCCGAGCACGAGGTTGAGGTCGCGCGCGCGGAAGCGGAACGCGATGCGCCCGCCGGGCTTGTCGAGGCGTGCCTTTTCGTCGGCCACGGTCCACGTACCCGCGAGGCCCCAGGCATTGAGCGGCAACGTCGCCGGCACGGTGTAGTCGTGCGCGACGTCGTGCACGGCGCCACCGGGCGAGGCGAAATGCTCGGCCCGGTCGTAGCCGAGGTAGGTTTCGGGCGAGCCGACTTCCGCGTTCGCGGGTGCGAGGGCGAGGCCGCTGGTGTCTGGCTGCACCGCTTGAACCTCCATCGGTGTCGCCGCGAGCGCGCCGCCGTGCGCCTCCTCGAGCAGTTCGCGGATCCACGCTTCGGACTGCTCGTAGGCGCCTTCGCCGAAATGGTGATGGCGGATGCGACCCTGCGCATCGATGAAGTAGTGCGCGGGCCAGTACTCATTGTTGAAACCGCGCCAGATCGCGTAGTCGTTGTCGAGCGCGACCGGATAGTCGACATGGAGATCGGCGACCGCGCGGCGCACGTTGCCTTCATCCTTCTCGAACGCGAACTCGGGCGCATGCACGCCGATCACGACGAGGCCCTGGTCCTTGTACTTGTCGTACCAGGCGCGCACGTACGGCAAGGTGCGCAGGCAGTTCACGCACGAATAGGTCCAGAAGTCGACCAGCACGACCTTGCCGCGCAGACCTTCGCGCGTGAGCGGCGGCGAGTTGAGCCAGGCGACCGCGCCGTCGAGCGGCGGCAGCTCGCCTTCACTGCGCACGACGTCGCTCGCCGCGTGCGGCTTCGCCGCCATCATCATCGCGGCTTCGCTCGCGGGCGGCGCGGCGTTCGGCGAACGCGCACCGATCGCCTCGATCAGCGACT
>NZ_JBQCFP010000154.1:0-17335 GCF_051958935.1 Dokdonella sp.
GCACGTCGTCGCCGACTCCGTCGGCGAACGCTGGTTCAACAAGCGCAACACCGCGCTCGCGGGTTCGTACACGACGATCGACGCCGGTGTCGGCTATGCGTTCGACCGCTGGGAGTTGCGCCTGGACGGCTACAACCTGTCCGACCGGCGCGACGCGGTTGCCGAGAGCGAACTCGGCGATGCGCAGTACTACCGCATGCCCGCGCGTTCGTACTGGCTCAGCGCGCACTACACGTTCGGCACGCACTGAACGAAACGCCGGCCCGCGCTCGCGCGCGTGCCGGCGACTGCCGTCGCGGGCGTCACCGCGTCGCCGGGGCGCCCTCGTCGAGCGCGACTTCGTGCTCGAAACCGGTCACCGCGGACCACGTGTCCGCGGAACGGGTGAGGATCGTCACGATCGCACCATGCACGGATTCGGCAGGTCGAGCGCCGGCGGACGACGCGTCGCCGCCGCGGTTGGCCCGCACGCCTTCGGCGGGCACGTTCTTCGTCGCCAGGCCATCGTCCGTTTCCGTCAGGCACCTCACGAAGCGTGGAATCGTCGTGCAGGTTCAGCGCGACGCGGGAATCGTGAACGGTGCCGACACCGGGCAGCCGGTGCGCATGCGCTTGCCGCAGCTGCGTGGGGCCAGGCTCTTGTCGAGGCACACGCGCACCTCGACCAGGTCGCCCTGGCTGCAGTGCAGGCTCAGCATGTCGTCGGCGAGGCCGGGGTTGGCGCGCTTGAGCGCTGCGCGCAGGTCGCCCGCGCGCATCGACAGGTCATGTTCCGGCGCCTTCAGCTCGGCCGGTACCCGTACCGTCGCGTAGGCGCGGTCGGCGAGCCTGAAGTAGGCGGAGGGCGGGAGGCCGCTGCAGCTGCCGTGCGCGTGCCATTCGTGGTTGATGAGGCGCCGGCTCGGCATGAACGCGAGCGTCGTCTCGACCGTGCGGCGGTCCGGCTTCTGGTCGGTGCGGCAACGCTGCGGGCCGCCGCCGCCCTCGTACTGCGGCCACAGGCCATGCAGCACGAAGCCGTAGCCCTTGTGGCCGCACTGTTCTTCCTCGTCGGGGTGGGTCTGGCAGAACGTCGGTGACCATGAAAGCGCCATCACGTAATAGTCGTAGCGGCCGGAGCTGTCCGACACCGCCTCGGTCTCCGGCGCCGTGGGCGCATGCGAACGGCGCGCCGACGCGACGCTGCAGGTTGCGGCGGACAGGGCGGCGGCGAACAGCACGGCGAGGCGTGGCGTCATGGCGTCATTCCCGGATGCGATGCGCGCACGCTAGCACGAGGTCGCCGCCGCGGCATGCGCGCGTACGCGCTATGATCGCCGTTCCATTTCCGCAAAAACCCAATCTCGCATGTCCAGACGCATCGCCGCCCGCCGCTCGCCGATCCATGGCAATGGCGTTTTCGCCCTCGTCGACATCCCCAAGGGCGTCGAACTCATCGAGTACCGGGGCAAGCGCCTCACCCATGCCCAGGCCGATCGCCTGTACGCCAACACGAGCGACACCGGCCACACCTTCCTGTTCACGCTCAACGACAAGTACGTCATCGACGCGAACAGCGAAGGCAACATCGCGCGCTGGATCAACCACAGCTGCAAGCCGAATTGCCGCGCGCTGCTCGAGGAAGACGAGGGCGGCGATCCGCGCAAGGATCGCGTCCTGATCGAGACGCTGCGGCCGCTGCGCGCCGGCGAAGAGCTCACCTACGACTACGGCATCGTGCTCGACGAGCGCCTGACGCCGCGCCTCAAGGCGATCTGGGCCTGCCGCTGCGGCGCGCCGCGCTGCAGCGGCACCTTGCTCAAGCCCAAGCGCAAGCCGGCCGGCGCGCGCAAGCAGGCCGCCAAGCGCGCCCGATCCTGAACGGGCCGTCGCGCCACGCGCGAGCGGTCGGATCGCGCGACCGGCGGCCGCGCGGTCGATTGTGCGCGCGGCGATTTGACGCGTAGGATGCGACGGCGGAGAGCATCGTTGCGGGGGCATCGGGGCACGTGAGCAACAGCAGGACCATTGCGGTCGTCGGGGTGTCGGAGCAGGAGGTCGCGCATCTGCGGCTGCTGCTGCGCAAGTGCGGTGACGAGATCGGCCAGACCTGGCGCTGGGGCGACGAAGACGTCGCCGACCTCGTCGTCGTCGACGTCGACGCCTTCGCGGGCCAGATGGCGCGCACGCGTGCGCAGGGCGCGGGCATCCGCTGCGCGGTGTTCAGCGACCGCCCGGTCGACGGCGCCGACCTCGTGCTGCGCCGTCCGCTCACGCGCGCGAACGTGATCGACGTGCTCCGGCAGGCCGCCACGCCCGCGGTCGCGCGCACCGACGTCGGTGCGCATACCGACGACTTCTACACGCGCGACCTCGGCGAAAGCGTGCAGGCAGCGCCGGCGAACGAGCCGGAGGTGCATGAGGTTCCGGTCGCCGGGCTCGACGAGGCGCTGCAGCCGCAGCCGCTGGAATTGCGCGACATGGTCGGCCGCGACGCGCCGCCACTGCGCGCGCCGCCGGCGGAACCCGCGCGCAAGTACGCCACGCGCGAGAGCATGCTCGCCGACACCGCACCGCGTGAGCTGCGCGAATACCTCGACGGCACCCTGCTGACGATGCCGGCGCGGTACGCGCTCGGCGGCGCGCCTCCGCTGGTGCTCGATCCCAAGAACAAGGTCGCGCACGCGCCGGCCGCGCTCGGCGCGCTCGAGCCGTACTGCCGCGCGAAGTGGCGGCTGTGCGACTGGCAGCCGCTGACCGGCGCGGAACTCGCCGAGGTGCGCGCCGAACAGCAGTCGCATGCGTATTCGCGCCTGGTATGGCTGCAGGTGCTCGTGCAGTCGGACGGTCATCTCGCCAAGCATCTCGACCCCGGCGGCACCTACAAGATCAAGCACTGGATCGAGATCGACAAGGACCTCGGCCGCTATTTCCGCATCGCTTCGGCGATGCTGCAGCCGGCACGCCTGCACGAGATCGCGGCGGCCGCGTCGGCGCCGATGGCCGAGGTGTTCAATCTCGTCAATGCCCACGACGCGATCGGCAACATCGAGTGGCAGCCGCGCGCGCGCCGCCAGGAAGCCGCACCGCCCACGCCGTCACTGATGGGCCGCATCAAGAAACCCTGGGGCCGTTCGTACCGCTAGCCTTCGCGTTGGGCCTCGCCACGGCGGCACGCGCTGCGCGCGCAACGCCTACGCGAAATGCGAGGCGCCGGGGTAGGCGTAGGGCGGGTCGAGCGCGCAGCGCGAGTCCCGCCGGGGATCTGGCGCCGCGCAAGGCTTTTCAGCCCCCAGCCCCCAACCCTCGATACGCATGCACCTCGTCGACGAGCGCCGCGACATGCTCCGGGTCGATATCCGGCGTGATCCCGTGGCCGAGATTGAAGACATGCCCCGGCGCGCCCGCGTACGCATCGAGCACCTTGCGTGCCTGCGCGCGGATCGTCTCGGGCGAAGCGGCGAGTACGGCGGGGTCGAGGTTGCCCTGCAAGGCGACGCGGGCGCCGACGCGCGCGCGCGCTTCGCCGAGGTCGATCGTCCAGTCGACGCCGAGCGCATCGCAACCCGTATCGGCGAGCGCCTCGAGGTGGCCGTTGGCGCCTTTCGAGAACAGGATCAGCGGCACGTCGCGCGTGGCCGGGTCGCCTCTCAGGCGCGCGGCGATCGCCGCGAGCGGGCGCAGCGAGAACTCGCGGAACATCGCCGGCGCGAGCAGCCCGCCCCAGGTGTCGAACACCATCAGCGCCTGCGCGCCCGCCGCGGCCTGCGCGGCGAGATAGCGTGCGACCGACTCGACGAGCGTATCGAGCAGGCGATGCATCGTGGGCGCATCCTCGAGCGCGAGCGCCTTCGCGCGCGCGAAGCTCGACGAGCCTTCGCCTTCGATCATGTAGCAGGCGAGCGTCCAGGGGCTCCCGGAGAAGCCGATCAGCGGCGCGCGCCCGGCGAGTTCGCGGCGAACCAGGCGCACCGCATCGACGACGTAGCGCAGGTCGGTTTCCGGATCGGGTACGCCGAGCCGCGCGATGTCGGCCGCGCTGCGCAGCGGGCGCGCGAACTTCGGCCCTTCGCCTTCGACGAAATGCAGGCCCAGGCCCATCGCGTCCGGGATCGTGAGGATGTCGGAGAACAGGATCGCCGCGTCGAGCGGGAAGCGCGCGAGCGGCTGCAGGGTCACTTCGCAGGCGAGTTCCGGCGTCTGCGCGAGCGCGAGGAAGCTGCCCGCGCGCGCACGCGTCGCGCGGTACTCGGGCAGGTAGCGGCCGGCCTGGCGCATGATCCAGATCGGCGTCGTGTCGACGGGTAGGCGGCGCAGCGCGCGCAGGAAGCGGTGGTCGGGCGTAGTGGTCGTCATGGCCTGCACAACGGAAGGAGGATGCGGTTCGGGCCGTCGCGGCGGCGCGCGCGCGCGGCGGTCGGGGAAATCGGCACGGGCGGCGCGCTCAACGCGCGTACGGCCCTTCGAAGCCCTGGCGGAACATCACATGGAAGCCGCGCCGCAGCTGCGCGTCGCGTGCGTGCTCGAACGCCGTCAGCGCCGCATCGCGTTCGAGGTAGACCTCGCGCTTGCTGCTCGCGCGGCTGCCTTGCTGGCCCCATTCGCGAAACAGCGTCCAGCCGCCGAGCAGGTCCTGCTGCAGCACGAGCTGGTAGTAGCGCGGCGCGTCCGCGCCGGCGGGTTTGGTCTGCATGAAGAGGCGCATGGGGCGTCGCGATCAGAGCATCGCGGATTGTAGCGTCTGCGCCGCGGCGGGCGTTAGCACCGCGCGCCAGTGCGACGACTTGCCGGGTACGGCCTTCTTGATCCGGGCGGGGCGGCAGGAAAAGCGCATCGCCGGTTCCATCATCGTTGCGGAGTGCGCGGCGCGGCTGATTTCGCAGGCGCCGGATCGGTTAAGCTGAACGGCACACAGACACCCTGGGGAGGGGATCATGGCACTTTCGCGCTCGCTCGGCGCGGCCATCGCCGCGGCCGTCGTCAACATCGGTCTCCTGCACGGCGCGCACGCCGCCGAGGCGGATCCGCAAGCAGGTTCCAGCGCTCCGGTCGACGACAAGGTCACCGAGCTCGAAGGCCTCACCGTACTCGGCTCGCGCCGCTACGACCGTTCTTCGGACACCGAAACGGCCGTGCCGGTCGACGTGCTGCCGATGCAGAAGGCGGCCGAGCAGGGTGGCAACTTCGATCTCGCGCAGACGCTGCAGTACACGGCACCTTCGTTCATTTCCGGCCACCAGACCGGCGCCGACAATGCCGACTCGGTCGATTCGGCCGCCCTGCGCGGGCTCGGTTCGGACCAGACCCTCGTGCTCGTCAACGGCAAGCGCCTGCACTCGACCGCGCTGGTGAACCTGTTCGGCGCGCGCAACCGCGGCAATACCGGCACCGACCTCAACACGATCCCGCTGCTCGCGATCGACCACGTCGAGATCCTGCGCGACGGCGCCGCCGCCCAGTACGGTTCGGACGCGATCGCGGGCGTCATGAACATCGCGTTGAAGCGCCGCAAGGGCTGCGAAGGCGTCGTCGGTTACGGCGAATACTCGCGCGGCGACGGCGAGAACTGGCTCGCCTCGGCTTACTGCGGATTCCAGGTCGGCAACGACGGTGTCGTCGCGCTGACCGGCGAATACCTCGACCGTGGCCGCTCGAACCGCTCGGGTCCCGACAACCCGCGCACGATCGGCGATACCGCGGTGGAGAACGGCACCGTCTACTTCAACGGCGACATCCCATTCGGCGACGGCATGCATTTCTACTTCGACGGCGGCCTGCAGAACCGCAGCGCCTCCTCGGGCGCGTTCGCGCGCGGCGGCATCGGTTCGGACGACATTCCCTCGCGCAACTCCGAAGCGATGTACCCGGACGGCTTCGTGCCGTTCATCGACCCGTACGTGCAGGACCGCCACGGCACCGCGGGCGTGTGGTGGAACTGGAACGACTGGCGCGTCGACGCGTCGCAGACGTTGGGCTACAACAAACTCATCGACACGATTCGCCACACGCTCAACGCATCGATCGCCAACTACGACCTCGAGCACGGCGGCCCCGGCATCAGTCCGGACGAATTCAACGCGGGCGGCTTCTCGTTCACCCAGGCCACGACGAACCTGGATTTCTCGCGCTTCTTCGATGGCTGGCTGCACGGCGTCAACATCGCGTTCGGCGGCGAGTTCCGCCACGAGAACTACGAGATCTACGCAGGCGAACCCGGCTCGTACATCGACGCCGACGGTCCCGGCGGCGGCAACGCGGGCAGCCAGGGCTTTCCCGGCTTCCAGCCAGCCGACGCGACCGACAAGAGCCGCCACAGCTGGGCCGGCTACGTCGACGTCGAGACGAACTGGACCGACCGCTTCATGACCGACCAGGCGCTGCGCTACGAGGACTACAGCGACTTCGGCTCGACCACGACCGGCAAGATCGCCGGCGCGTTCCGCGTGACCGACCAGTTCCTGCTGCGCGCGTCGGCGAGCACGGGCTTCCGCGCGCCGTCGCTGCAGCAGCGCTGGTTCTCCTCGACCTTCACCGACTTCATCAGCGGCGAACCGGTCGACGTCGTGCTCGCGCCGAACGGCGGGCCGATCGCGCGCGCGGCCGGCATCCCGAACCTGAAGGAAGAGACTGCACAGAGCGTCACCGCGGGCTTCACCTGGAAGCCGACCGACGCGCTATCGATCACGCTCGACGGCTATCGCATCGACATCGACGACCGCATCGTGCTGACCGGGTACTTCGACACGTCCGATCCCGACATCGGCGAAATCCTGCAGCAGCTTGGCGTCGGTTCCGCACAGTTCTTCGTCAACTCGGTCGACACGCGCACGCAGGGCCTCGACCTCACGATCAGCCATGGAATGGATCTCGGCCAGGGCCGCCTCGAGAGCTTCTTCGCGTTCAACCACGGTACGACCAAGGTGCGCAAGGTGCACACACCGCCGTCGCTGGTCGGCCGCGAGGATTCGCTGCTCGGCGAGCGTGACCGCCTGTTCATCGAAGGCGGCGCGCCGCGCTCGAAGGCGACGCTCGGCTTCGACTACGCGATCGGCGACTGGGACGCAAACCTCAAGCTCATCTATTTCGGCCGCATGACGCTCGGCACGTTCTCCGGCCCGCCGGTGCCGAACCAGCACTACGGCGCGGCGACGTCCGCCGACGTCAGCCTCACCTACAGCCTCGGCGAGAACACCAAGCTCACCGTCGGCGGCACGAACATCCTCGACAAGTTCCCGACTGCGCAGAACCCGGACGAGACCGACAACGGCTTCAAGTACGAAGCGGTGCAGTTCGGCCTGAACGGCGCGGCGTGGTTCGTGCGCCTGGCGCACAGGTTCTGACGCGCGGCGCGGGAACGTAGTCGTGGGAGCGACTGTCTTGGCCGGTCGACGCTTCGAAAATTCCCGTTCGCGCTGAGCGCAGCCCGCGAAGCGGGCGGAGTCGAAGCGCCCGGCGTCGAGGCAACGGTCCTTCGTCTCCGGCCTGCGGCCTGCGCCCAGGGCGAACGGATGGAGGTGAGCGCCGCTCCCGTGGGAGCGGCTTCAGCCGCGATGTTCCGCAGCCATCAGCGCTCAGCCATCGCCTCACCGCACCTCCGCCACACACCGCTTCAGCAACAGATTCGGCCCATCCTCGCGCGGTGCGCAGACGACGCTGTCGAGGATGTGTCCGCCCTGCGTCGCGGCGAGGTTGCAGCTCATGTTGGTCGCGCGCAGCCCGTAGTTGTCGATGAGGCGGCGCGCTTCGGCATCGGCGATGCGGCGCTGTTCCGGCCGCATCGCGTCCTCCATCTTCTCGACGATCGCGTGATAGCCGCGCTGGTTGACCTCGGCCGCGACCTTGAGCCAGGCGTAGCCGGTGAGATCGTCGCGCGCCGTGCCCTGGCCGAGCAGGTACATGCGGCCGAGCGCGGACTGGCTTTCCTTGTCGCCCGCGCACGCGGTGCGCTGGAACGCGGCGAACGCCTCGTCGTAACGCTTGCCTTCGTAGGCGCGCTTGGCCTTGAGCAGCATCGAGCGCCAGTCACCCGGCAGCACGCGGTCGAACCCGTCCGCGATCGAAGCGGCAAGCGTGGCGCCGCTCGCGACGACGGCGAGCAGGACGACGAGGCGAACGAAGGTCTTCTTCATGGATCACGGCTTCCTTGTGGCATGGGCCGGAACACTAGCGCACGCCGGCACGGCGTCAACATCCGGAAGTCAGGGGTGATGGTGCCCGATGCGAACAAATGGACGGCTCCCGGCGCAGGAGCCAGGCACGTTGCATCGCGCGAACCTCAGGACGGTGCAAGCACGCCGCGGATCGCCTCCGCCTCGACGTCCGGGACGATGTCGGCAGCGCCGATCCCCCGCCACAGGATCAACCGCAAGCGACCACCGAGGTTCTTCTTGTCGAGCTGCATGAGCGACAGCAGGCGTTCCGGATCGACCGTCGGCGCCGCCGTCGGCAGGCCGAACGCCGCGAGCAGATGCGCGAGACGCTGTGCGTCGTCGCGCGATGCGCGGCCGAGATCGGCCGACAGCCGCGCGGCGAGCAGCATGCCGATCGCCACCGCCTCGCCATGCAGCAGGGTGCCGTAGCCGGTCGCTGATTCGAGCGCGTGCCCGAACGTATGGCCGAAGTTGAGCAGCGCGCGCTCGCCCTGCTCGTGCTCGTCGCGTGCGACCACGCCGGCCTTGTGGCGACAGCTCGCCGCGATGGCTTCGGCGAGCACGCCCCCGTCGCGCGCGTTCAGGGCATCGGCGTGGCGTTCGAGCCAGGCGAAGAAGGCGGGATCACCGATCGCGCCGTACTTCACGACTTCGGCGAGTCCGGCACGATATTCGCGTTCGGGCAGCGTCGCCAGTGTCGTCGTGTCGGCGATCACCGCGCGCGGCTGGTGGAAGGCGCCGACGAGATTCTTGCCCGCGGGCAGGTTCACGCCGGTCTTGCCGCCGACCGACGAATCGACCATTGCGAGCAGGGTGGTCGGCATCTGCACGAAACCGATGCCGCGCATCCAGCACGCGGCAGCGAAGCCGGCGAGGTCGCCGATCACGCCGCCGCCGAGCGCGAGGATCGTCGCGTCGCGATGGGCGCCGAGCGCGGCGAGCGCCTCGAACACGCGCGCGCAGGTCGCCAGGGTCTTGTGCGCTTCGCCGTCGGGCAGCACGAGGCTCGCATGGAGATGGCCGCGCAGGCTTGCCTCGACGCGGGCGAGGTACAGCGGCGCGATGGTCTCGTTGCTGACCACGAGCACGTGGCGGCTGCCGATCGCGCTGCGCCACAGCGGCGCGTCGGCGAGCAGGCCGGCGCCGACATGGATCGGGTAGCTGCGCTCCCCGAGCGCGACGTCGAGCGAGATCATGCAGCCTCCGGGTTGCCGCGTTGCCAGCGCGCCTCGAGCAGGTCGAGCAGGTCGTGCGCCGCGTGCGTGCTGTTGCCGACGCCGGTCGACGCGAGGCGCAGGTCCGCCACGTCGGCGTACAGCGGGTTGCGTTCCATCGCGAGCCTCTCCAGCCGCTCGCGGCGGTCGGGAGCCTGCAGCAGCGGCCGCTGCCGATCGCGCGCGAGTCGCGCGAGCTGCGCATCGACGGTCGCGTCGAGCCAGATCACGAAGCCGTTCTCGCGCAGCGTGCGCCGGTTCTCCGGCGCGAGCACCGCGCCGCCGCCGGTGGCGAGCACGATGCCGTGGCGCATGGCGATCTCGTCGAGCATCGCGCGTTCGCGCCGGCGAAAGCCCGCTTCGCCTTCGAGCTCGAAGATGAGTCCGACGGCCGCGCCCGTACGCGATTCGATCTCATGGTCGAGATCGATGAACGGCATGCGGAAGAGATCGGCGATGAGGCGCCCGACGGTGGTCTTGCCGGCACCCATCGGACCGACCAGGAACAGGCTGGGTGCGGGATTCATGCACGAATGCTAGCAAAGGCGGCGCTCGCGCAGGCGCGCGCGTGCGGCCCCGGGCCGGTAGAATCCGCGGGCACGCGGCGCCGAGCCGCCCACGACGCCCGCCTTTCCGCCATGCTCCGTTTCATGCTGTTGTTCGTCGCCATCCTCGGCGTCCTGTTCGTCGCCGAGCTGATGCATCCGGTCGAGCAGCACGTGATCGAGCCGTTCACCGCGGGGGTGGCCAAGGTCAGCGTCTGGCTGGTCGGCCTGTTCGATGCGCATGTCGTGTCCTATGGCAAGGTGCTGCAGAGCACGCGCAACGGTTTCGCGATCTCGATCGAGCGCGGTTGCAACGGCGTCGAGGCGGTCATCATCCTCGTCTCGGCCATGCTCGCCTTCCCGGCGCCGTGGAAGTACCGGTTGGCCGGCATCGGCATCGGTTTCGTGGCGATCCAACTGCTCAACCTCGTGCGAATCATCAGCCTGTTCTACCTCGGCCAGTGGAACCGCGTCTGGTTCGACTGGTTCCACTTGTATCTTTGGTCGGCCCTGATCGTGCTGGATGCGCTGGTCGTGTTCCTGGTATGGCTGCGCTACCTGCCGCGCGCGCGCGACGAACCCACCTGAGCCGCGCCGCGGCGGCGTGTCGCGACCGCGCGCAGCTTTGCTATAGTGGGGCCGCCCTCCCACAAGGAGTCCCGCCATGTCCGTCGCCAAGGTCATCGAACTCAGTGTCTCGTCGCCCAAGGGCATCGAGGATGCGGTACAGCAGGGGTTGCGCAAGGTTTCGCAGACGGTCAAGAACATCCGCGGCGCCTGGGTGAACGAAATCAAGGTCGTCACCGGCGACGACGGTGCGATCACCGAGTGGCGCGTCAACATGCGCGTGAACTTCGTCGTCGAGTGACCCGGTTCGCCGAAGGAGCGCCCGCCGCCGCGCACGACGCCACCGCCATGAACAGACTCGGTCTGGTAGTCGGATTGCTCGAGGATGACCAGGACATGGCGGCACTGGTCGGTCAGTGGCTGGAGGAGGCCGGTTACACCACCCGCCTGTTCCGCAGCGTCGGCGAATATCGCCGGCGCCAGGGCAGCGAGGCGGTCGACCTGCTCCTGCTCGACTGGATGCTGCCGGATGGCAGCGGCATCGAAGTCATCGAAGGCATCCGTTCCTCGCCCAACTCCCGCCTGCCGGTGGTGTTCCTGACTGCGCGCGACAGCGAGGACGACATCGTCCGCGGCCTCGCCAGCGGCGGAGACGACTACGTCGTGAAGCCGCCGAAGCGGCGCGAGCTGATCGCGCGCGTGAGCGTGGTCCTGCGCCGCCATGGTGCGGATGCCGAGGCCATCGAGACGATCGAGCTCGCGCCGTACTCGCTCGACGCGCGCCGCCGCCGCATCAGCGTCGACGGCCGCGACGTCGAGCTGACCCAGCGCGAGTTCGACCTGGCG
Source organism: Dokdonella sp. (assembly GCF_051958935.1). Classification (GTDB taxonomy): domain Bacteria; phylum Pseudomonadota; class Gammaproteobacteria; order Xanthomonadales; family Rhodanobacteraceae; genus Dokdonella_A. The sequence goes on from NZ_JBQCFP010000154.1 coordinate 11,302, forward strand.
AGTTTCCTGTTCCGTCGCCATGGCCGCATCGTCAGCCGCGACGCGCTGCTGGAGAACGTATGGAATCTCAGCTCGGCCGTGTCGACGCGCACGGTCGACACGCACGTGAGCCGGCTGCGCAAGAAGCTCGAACTCAGCGGCGAGCATGGCTGGCGCCTCGCCGCTATCTACCAGCACGGCTATCGGCTCGAGCAGATCTGAGCCGGCCGACGCGCCGGCGCGGCGCGCCGCCATACACCGGGAGTTCGCGATGGCCACCGCAGGAAAACGGAGCCCACGCCGGAAGGCCGACCCGCCGAAGCGGTCGGCGCCCGCGCGGCGGGCGATGGCGGCCCGCACGCAGACCAGGAGCACCATCATGGCAGATCCGAAGAAACCCGCCGCGGACGGCGGCGCGGACCGCAACGTCGACCAGATCCGCGACATCCTGTTCGGCGGCCAGATGCGCGACTACGAGCGGCGCTTTCAGGACCTGAACCAGCGCTTCGAGGCCGAGCTCGCGCGCCTGCGCGAGGCGCAGGACAAGCGCCTCGCGCAGATCGACAAGCGCCTCGACGACCAGCTGGACAAGCTTGGCAAGCTCGTGCGCCAGGAAATCGAGGACCGCAACGGCGCGATCGACGACCTCGAGTCGCGCCTGCAGCAGTCCGCGCGCACCGCGCGAGGCGAGGTCAACAAGGCACTCGAGGCGCTCGCGCGCGAAATCGCGCAAAGCGACGAGCGCCTGCGTGGCGCGATCGGCGAACTCGGCGCGAGCTTCAACGCGCGCGTCGGCGAGGCCGATTCGGCGCTCGCGCGTGCCGGTGCGCAACTGCGCGCCGAAAAGGTCGGCCGCGACGACCTCGCCGCCTTGCTGACCGAATTCGCGCTGCGGCTGCGCGGCGACTTCGACCTGCCGTCGCCGAAGTAGGCGGCCGGGCGGGAGCGCGGCGATGACCAGCTCCGGAATCGGCGACCTCGGCGGCCGTCCCGCCATGCCGGCCGTCGTGGGCGGTACCGTCGCCGAGCCGACGTTGCACGAATCGGCATCGGTCGACGATCTCGAACGCCTGCGCGAGCTGCTGCTTGGCGACGAGCGACGCGAACTCGCAAAGGCGCGCGAGCGCATCGCCGAACTCGAACGCGCGCAGCGCGAACTGCCGGTCCGCTTGCCCGGCGCGGCGGTCGAGGCGCTGCGCAACGAGCGGGGCAATCCGCGCGTCGCCGCCGCCTTGTCCGAACCGGTCGCGCAGGCACTCGGCGAGGCGGTTCACAAGCACCGCCAGGGCCTCGTCGACGCGCTGTTCCCGATTCTCGGGCCGATGATTCGCAAGTCGATCGCCGAGGCGCTGCGCGCCTTCGTCGCCAACCTCAACGGCGCGATCGAGAGCAGCTTCACGGTGCGCGGGCTCAAGTGGCGGTTCGAGGCCTGGCGCGGGGGCGTGCCGTATGCAGAGGTCGTGCTCAAGCACCGGCTCGCCTACGGGATCGACCATGTGTTCCTGATCGAGCGCGCGAGCGGCCTGGTGCTGCACCATGCATCGGCACCCGGCGTGGCGCCGCTCGACGCCGATGCGATCGCGGGCATGCTCACCGCGCTCGGCGATTTCGTCGACGATTCGGTCGGGGACGACAGCGGCGGCGCGCTCGAATCGGCGCAGGTCGGCGAGCACCTGGTCTGGATCGAGCATGGGCCGCGCGCGAATCTCGCCTGCTTCGTGCACGGCGTGCCGCCGGCGCAGCTGCGTTCGCTCATGGAACAGCGGCTCGAGGAGATCCACGCGCGCCTGCTCGCGTCGCCGGACGATGCGTCGCGCTCGATTGGCGACAAGGTGGAAGTGCGCGAACTGCTCGATCCGGCATCGCTGCTGCGCGACACCGACGAGGTGACCGCGCCGGCCACCACGCGCGCGCCGTCGCGCCTGCCGCTGCTGGTCATCGCGCTGCTCGCCTGCGCACTGCTGGCTGGGTTCGCCTGGCAGCGCTGGCGCTGGAACGAGCGCGTCGACGCGTTGCGCGCGCGCCTCGTCGCGCATCCGGGATTCGTGCTCACCGGCATCGATGCGAGGCCGTGGCGCGCGCTCACCGTGCATGGCCTGCTCGATCCGGATTCGGAGCCGCTCGATGCGCTGCTCGCGCACGCCGACCTCGGCCCGGCCGTGCCGCGGCTGGACACGAGCGCGTACGTGTCGGCCGACGACGCCGCGGTCGTTCGGCGCGCGACGCGACTGCTCGCTCCTCCGGCGTCGGTTGCGCTGACCGTGCACGAGCGCGTGTTGCGCCTTTCAGGCGTCGCGCCGCAAGCATGGATCGACGATGCGCTCGAACGGGCGGCGTTGATCGCCGGCGTCGCGCGCGTCGAATCCTCGCTCGCGCCCGCGGGCGACGCCGCGGCGGATGCACGCGCGCAGATCACGCGCATCATCGCCGGGCTCGAGGCGCGCCACGTGCCGTTCGTGCAGGATGCGCAACCGGTGGAGGGCGCCGACGCCATCGTCGACGACCTCGCGGCGTCGTTGCGCCGCAACGCCGTGCTCGCCCCGGCGGCCGGGCTCGACGTCGAGACGGTCGCTTACGGCAGCAACGACGACAGCGGCCTCGACGAGACCAATGCACGCCTGCGCGCGGAGCGCGCGCAATGGCTCGAACGCGCGCTCGCGGCGCGCGGCATCGCCGGCGTGCGCGTCGCGGATGCCGCCGGGGTGGCCGACGCGCCGGACCGGCGCGGCGCCGAACTGCGCGTGATCGTGCGCGAGGTGCAACGATGAACCCGGCCACGTACAAGGTATGCATGCTCGGCGATTTCGGCGTCGGCAAGACCAGCCTCGTCGCGCGCTACGTGCGCAGCACGTTCTCCGACAAGTACCTCACGACCGTCGGCGTCAAGGTCGACAGCAAGGAGATCGCAAGGCCTGGGCATGATCCGCTCAAGCTCGTCCTGTGGGACATCGCGGGGCGCAGCACGCTCGATGCGCCGAGCACGACCTACCTGCGCGGCGCGGCCGCGTTGCTGCTCGTCGCCGACGGCACCCGCGAAACGAGCCTGAGTTCCGCCCTGAACCTGCTCATGCAGTCGCGCGATACGCTGCCCGACGCGATCGCCGTGCTCGCGGTCAACAAGCTCGATCTCATCGAGCGCTGGGAGGTGGCAGCGACGACGCTGGCCGAATTGCGGCGCAGCCTGCCGGTGTTCGAGACGAGCGCGCTGTCCGGCGCGGGCGTGGAGGAGGCGTTCTCGGAGCTCGCGCGGAGGCTGGCCGGATGATCGTCGATGCGACCTGGCCGCCGGCCGTCCAGGCCTACCTGCGCGCGGTGCTGCTCGATCGCACGCACCTGCTGCTGCTCAGCTTCGCACAAGGATGGCGCCTGCTCGGCCTGCAGGGCGACCCCGCGTTCTACGGCCTCGAGCCCGAGGCTCGCGACGGCCTGCGGCCCCTGCAGGACCTGTTCGTCGGCTTGCCGCTCGATGGCGACCAGGACATCCCGTTCGTCGAACTCGCCAACGGGCGCAGCGCCCACGTGCACCTCGTCGCCGATCGCGACGGCTTCCATGTGCTGCTGCTCGATGCGGAGGAAGCGCGTTCGCAGCAGCGCGTGCAACAGCAGCTCGTCCACGAGGCGGTGATCGCGGGCCACGCGAAATCCAAGGCGATCGGCCAGCTCAAGGACATCCGCGACGAACTCGGCCGCCAGCGCAGCAGCCTCGAGGAGGCGAATGCGTTGAAGAACGCGCTGATCGCGACCCTGAGCCACGAGTTCCGCACGCCGCTGACGGCGATCTTCGGCTACCTGCACCTGGCCGAGCGCCGCGCGGCCGGTGACGCGGCGTCGCTGCAGGCGTTGCAGGCGGTGCGTCGCAGCGCGACCTACCTGTTCGCGCTCGCCGAAAACCTGCTCGAGTACGGTCGCGGCGAAGCCACCGGCGCACTGCTCAACCCGGTCGAGGTCGACCTCGGTGCGCTGCTCGCCGACCTCGAAGGCATGTTCGCTCCGCTGGCCGAGGCGAAGGGCATCGCCTTCCGCGTGACGCTCGCGCACGCGGAGGTGGCCACGCCGCGCTTCGACGAGGTAAAGTTGCGCCAGATCGCCGTCAACCTGTTGTCCAATGCGGTGCGCTATACGCATCGCGGGGAGATCGGTCTTTCGCTGGAGTGGCGTGATCGCCGCCTCGTCCTCGACGTGCGTGACACCGGCATCGGCATCGCGCCCGAGTTCGTCGGCCAGGTGTTCAAGCCGTTCAACCGCGGCGCGCAGGCCGGTTGCAGGGGCGCCGGGCTCGGCCTCAGCATCGTGCGCCGGCTCGTCGACCAGATGCACGGCTCGCTCGCGCTCGAATCGCAGCCGGGGCAGGGCACGCATTTCCGCATCGAGCTGCCCTCGATATCGCTGGTCGCATCCGCCGCCGACACGTTGTCCAAGCTCGGCGGCCAACGCGCGTTCGTCGTCGACGACGACGCGGACGTCGCGCAACTGCTCGAGGTGCTGCTGGAAGATCTCGGCTTCGAGGTGCAGGTGCTCGGCGACGCCGCGGCAGCGATCGCGCGCGCGATGGACGAGGCGCCGGACCTGCTGCTCGTGGACGTCGAACTGCCCGGCCTTTCCGGCAATGCCGCGGTGTATCGGCTGCGCGCACAAGGATACCGCGGGCCGATCGTGGCGTTGTCCGCCAACGCGACGACCGGCGCGCGCGACGCGTCGCTCCGGGCCGGCGCCAACCATTACCTGACCAAGCCGCTCAACCTCGAACGCTTCGTCGCCGTCGTGCGGCGCGCGGTCGGGGAAGGCGCGAAGGAGGCGACATGAAACGAGTGGATCGCAGCATGGTGACGACCGCGAACGACCTGCACGGGCATCGCGTCGCGGTGAGTCTCGGCGTCGTGCGCGGCATCACCGTGCGCTCGCGCAGCGTCATCGGCAACATCGGCGCGGCGCTGCAGACGCTCGTCGGCGGGAATATCAGCCTGTTCGCCGAGTTGTGCGAGCGCGCGCGCAGCGATGCGTTCGATCTCATGCTCGAGCACGCGGCGCAGCTCGGCGCGAACGCGGTGATCGGCATGCGCTACGACGCGAACGAGATCGCGCAGGGCGTGACGGAGGTGCTCGCGTACGGCACGGCGGTGATGGTCGAACCGGCGCGCTGAGTGCCGGCGGGTGCTCGCGTATGATCGCGGCATGACGATCCTGCTGCGCGACACGCGCCCCGGCGACCACGACGCGATCGTCGCGCTCAACGCGGCCGAAGTACGCCACACGAGCGCGATGGACGGCGCGCGCCTCGGCGTGCTCGCCGCGCTCGCTGCCCGCCACCGCGTCGCCGTCGTCGACGGCGAGGTCGCTGCGTTCCTGCTCGCGATGCGCGAGGGCGCCGCGTACCGCAACGACAACTACGCGTGGTTCGCCGCGCGCTACGCGCGCTTCTGCTACGTCGACCGCATCGTCGTCGGCGCGCGCTGGCAGGGGCGGCGCCTCGGCTCGCTGCTCTACGAGGACCTGTTCGCATGGGCGCGCGCGCACGCGATCCCGCTCGTCGCCTGCGAGTTCAATCGGGTGCCGCCCAACGAACCCTCGCGTGCATTCCACGCGCGGCACGGCTTCGTCGAAGCGGGGCGCCAGTGGCTCGGCGGCAAGCAGGTTTCGATGCAGGTCGCCGCGCTCGACTGACGCTCAGGACATTGGCATCGACGATTCGTCGACGAAGATCGCCGGCACTTCCCACGGATGGTTCGGCCGGATGCCCGTTTCGATCAGGCGCCGCAGTCGCGCGTCGTCGCGTGGGATGCAGAACTCGACCCGGACGCTCGGCGCGCGCACGAGTTCGTCGATGCCGCCGAGCGTCGGGTTCGCCCCCGCGAGTGGACGGAACTGTTCGATCGACGGCGCGGAAATCCACGCCGAATGCGCGTAGTCGCCGATGCGCAGGTCGTCGACCGAGCAGACGCCATCGACGACACGCTCCACATGGTCGACCGGTACGTAGACTGCGATGCGGTAGACCGGCACCAGGCGCATCGTGTCAGGGGAACAGCATGCGCCGCGTCCAGCGGCCGTCGGCGCC
>NZ_JBQCFP010000155.1:0-25136 GCF_051958935.1 Dokdonella sp.
CATGCGCATCGCCTCGTCGATGTCCGCGGCCTCGATGAGGTTGAAGCCGCCGAGGATTTCCTTCGTCTCGGCGAACGGGCCGTCGACGATGCTCGCACGGCCGTTGCGCACGCGCAGCGACTTCGCCGTATTCGCCCCTTCCAGCTGCTGCGAGTCGAGCAACTTGCCCGCGCCCTTGAGCTCGTCGGCGTGCGTGATGCAGCCGTGCATGAGGCGGTCGAATTCGCCCGCCGGCAGTTCCTGCAGCATCGAATCGTCGGTGTACACGAGCATGAGGAACTTCACGGCGCCTCCTGGGCTTCGAGGAAGAACGGCTCGACCGCGCCCTTCAGCTTGATCGTCATCGGATTGCCGTGGCGGTCGCGTGCACGACCCGCGGCGACGCGGATCCAGCCCTCGCTGACGCAGTATTCCTCGACATCCATGCGCTGCCTGCCATTGAAGCGGATGCCGATACCGCGGGTGAGCAGCGCTTCGTCGTAGTGGGGACTCTTCGGATTCACGCACAGACGGTCGGGCAGCGTATCGGTCATCGTTCACCTCGTGATCCATTCGAAGCGCACCGCCCGCCGCGACGGCGGGCGCGCAAACGCCAAGCATAGCGGGCGCGGTGCGGACTGGCGACCGGATCGGCGTGTTCGGGCAGGGTCGCATGCGCGTGGGACGGTACACGCAGTGCGTGGCGCCGCTGCCGGGCGTCTCAGACCTCGCCAGCGACCCGCTTCGCCGCGACTTCCCGCCGCGACTTCCCGCCGCGGCGGCGCGCCGAACAGGCGACGGTATTCGCGGCTGAACTGCGACGGGCTCTCGTAGCCGACGCGGTGCGCCGCGGCGGCGGCTTCGAGCCCCTCGACCAGCATGAGCCGTCGCGCTTCCTGCAGGCGCAGCTGCTTCTGGTACTGCAGCGGCGTCGTCGCGGTCGCGGCGCGGAAGCGCTGGTGAAGCGACGATGCGCTCATGTGTGCGGCAGCCGCGAGGTCCTCGATGCGCAGTGGCTCGGTGTAGCGCGCCTTCAGGAGTTCGATCGCGCGAGCGATGCGTTGCGACGGGCCGTCGGACTCGCACAGGCTGCGCAGGCGCCGGCCGAGTTCGCCGAGCAGGACGCGGTAGTGGATCTCGCGCAGCGCGAGCGGCGCGAGCACGGCCGCATCGGCCGGCGCGTCGAGCAGCCGCACCAGGCGCAGCACCGCATCGAGCAGCGCGGCGTCCGTTCGCGCGAGGACCAGTGCGCGTTCGTCGTTCGCGCGGGCCGGGGCGGCCGCGCCGAGCTGCACGAGCAGTTCGTTGACGAGCCGCGGCTCGACGTCGATGCGCAGGCACAGGTACGGCCGCGCCGGCGTCGCTTCGATGATCTGGCTGACCAACGGGATCGACATCGACACCACGAGATAGTTGAGCGGGTCGTACAGGTAGATCTCGTCGCCGAGCATCGCCCGCTTTCGCCCCTGCACGACCACGCACAGGCTCGGGTGGTAGACGCAGGCGATCGGCTGCGACGGCGAGCTCGCGCGGATCAGGCCGAGGCCCACGATCGCGGTGGCGTGCACGCCATCGCTGGCCGCATTTCGGGCAATCCGGTCGGCGAGTTCGGCCTGTTGCGCTTCGAGCCCGGAACGCGCCTCGACGACGTTGGATGGCTTGTCGCTCATCGGGATCCACCAGGGAGGACACCCCGGCGATTATGCCGAGGCCACGCGTACGCGCACGCGCGCCGCAGCGATCGTGGAGGATCGGGCAAGAATCGGCGAGCATCCGGCACGCCACGCGGCGCCGCGCGCACTAGCGTATGGGACGTTGTTCCTTTCCCAGCGGAGATCGGCATGAACACCCCCCTCTTTCCCCGGCGCGCGCTCGGCCGCCAAGGCCTCGTCGTGTCGGCGATCGGCCTCGGCTGCATGGGCATGTCCGACTTCTACGGACCGAGTGAAGAAGCGACCAACCTCGCCGTGCTCGACCATGCGCTCGACATCGGGGTGAACTTCCTCGATACCGCCGACATGTACGGCGTGGGCCGCAACGAGGAGCTGCTCGCCAAGGTGCTGCGGCATCGTCGCGGCGAAGTCGTGCTCGCGACGAAGTTCGGCAACGTGCGCGCACCGAACGGCGACTTTCTCGGCGTCGACGGCCGGCCCGAATACGTCGTGGCGGCCTGCGATGCGAGCCTGAAGCGGCTCGGCGTCGAGCACATCGACCTCTACTACCAGCACCGCGTCGACCGCAACGTGCCGATCGAGGACACGGTCGGCGCGATGGCGCGCCTCGTCGAGGCCGGCAAGGTGCGCCACCTCGGCCTGTCGGAAGCGTCCGCGACGACGATCCGGCGCGCGGCCGCGGTGCATCCGATCGCTGCGCTGCAGAGCGAGTACTCGCTGTGGACGCGCGACGTCGAGGCCGAGATCCTGCCGACCTGCCGTGAACTCGGCATCGGCTTCGTGCCGTACAGCCCACTGGGGCGCGGGTTCCTCACCGGCGCGATCCAGGATACGGCGGCACTCGCCGCGAACGACTGGCGCCGGCAGAACCCGCGCTTCCAGGACGCCAACCTCGCGCAGAACCTCGCCCTCGTGAACGCGGTCACCGACCTCGCCCGCGCGCGCGGCTGCACGCCCGCACAGCTCGCCCTCGCCTGGCTGCTCTGCCGCGGCGAGGACATCGTGCCGATCCCCGGCACGCGTCGCAGCGAACGGCTCGACGAGAATGCAGGCGCCGTGCGGATCCGCCTCGACGCTGCCGAGCTGCAGGCGATCGAGGACGTACTTTCCGGCCATGCGGTCGCGGGAACGCGTTATCCGGCGGCGGGCATGGCGGCGGTGAACGGGTGAGTCCAGCCTCTCGTCCCGGTCTGGCGCAAGGGTCCTGAGGAGCGCACCCTGCGCGACCGCGAGATCGGACTTCGCCGCGCGCCGGTCGCCCGCAGGGTGGGCTCGTACGGTGAAACCGAACCGCCGCGAGCAAGACAGCTGCCTCCGCCCGTGGCGTGCGTTGGCTCACGAAGCGCCGGGCGGGTGCGCCCGCGCAACGACGACCCGGTTGCGGCCGCGCGCCTTGGCCGCGTAAAGCGCGCGGTCGGCCGCATCGATGAGCGCGTCGGGCGAGTGCGCGTCGCCGGGGAGCATCGCGCAGACGCCGATGCTCACCGTCACGTGCGGCGCAACCGCCGAGGCGGGGTGCGCGAGTGCGAGCTTCTCTACGCGGCGACGCAGGTATTCGGCGCGCCGTCGCGCTTCGCGCTGGTCGCTGCGAGGCAGCAGCAAAGCCAGCTCCTCGCCGCCGTAGCGCGCGACGAGCACGTCGTCGCGCTCGATCAGGTTGCTCGACAGGCGCGCGAGTTCGCGCAGGCATTCGTCGCCGTAGAGATGTCCGCAGGCGTCGTTGAGCGGCTTGAAGCAGTCGACGTCGACGAGCAGCAGCGCGAGCGGGCGGCCGTCGCGCAGGTGGCGCGTCCATTCCTCGGCGAGCCGCTGGTCGAAGCAGCGGCGGTTGGCGATGCCGGTGAGGCCGTCGCTCATCGACAGCTGTGCGAGCTTGCGGTTGGCGAGCTCGAGCTCGCGCACGACACGCGCTAGATGGATCGTGCCGGCGATCTGCGACGCGACCGCGTCGAACATCGCGCGCACTTCGAGCGTGAAGAAGTCCGGCTGCGTCGCCTCGAGGTTGAGCACGCCGTGCAGCCGCTCGCGATGGCGGATCGGCAGGATGTACTCCGAGCGCACGTGCGCGTTGCCGGGCACGTAGTCGGGGTCCCGCTCGACGTCGGCAATGAGCTGCGCTTCGCCCGTGCGCGCGCAGCGACCGGCCGCGCCGCGTTCGATCGGCCAGGGCATGCCGAACGGCAGGTCGAGTTCGAGCTTGCCCGCCCACACTTCCTGCACGAAGTGCGTGCCCTCCTCGTTGAGGAGGATGATGCTCGCGATCGAGACGGGGAGATGGCGCGTGATGCAGTCGACGATGCGCTGCAGCACCTCTTCGAGCGTCTCGCCCTGCAGCGCCTCGGCGGATACTTCCGCGAGGATTTCGGTGAGCATCGCGCGCTCGCCGCGCACGCCCTGGCGATGACCGCGCGTGGCGGACTCGCCCGTGCCGTGCCGGCCTGCTGCCGGATGCCTCATCGTCGGCGCACCCCCTGCTCCGCCCCAGTCTACGCCCCGTGCACCCGCGCCGCGACATGCACGGCCGCGATATGCTGGCGGCCTCCCAACGGGAAGGTCGCATGACGAAGATCCTCGGCATTTCGGGCAGCCTGCGCGCCCGGTCGTACAACAGCGCGCTGCTGCGTGCCGCGCAGCCCCTCGCCCCTGCGGGCGTCGCCCTGGACGCCGCGACCCTGCATGGGATCCCGCTCTACGACGGCGACGTCGAACAGCGCGACGGCTTGCCGGCGGCCGTGCTCGAACTCAAGCAGCGCATCATCGCGAGCGACGGCGTGCTGCTCGTGACGCCCGAATACAACAGCGGCATCCCGGGCGTGTTCAAGAATGCGATCGACTGGCTGTCGCGCCCCTCGTCGGACATCCCGCGCGTGTTCGGCGACCGGCCATTCGCGCTGATCGGCGCCTCGCAGGGCGGCTTCGGCACGATCCTCTCGCAGAACGCGTGGCTGTCCGTGTTGCGCAAGCTCGGCGCGCGCCACTGGTCCGGCGGCACGCTCATGGTGTCGCGCGCGACGCAGGTATTCGACGAGGACGGCACGCTCCGCGATGAAGCGATCCGCAAGCAGCTCGCCGCCTTCGTGCACGGCTTCGCCGCGTGGATCGGGGACGCCGAGGCCCGCTGAACGAGGGCGCGCGCCGGCGCCGCGCACCGCCGGGCTTCACTCGTCCCGCAGCGCTTCGACCTGGATGCGCAACGCGACGGTCATGTCGAACCCGTAGTCCTTGCCCGCATCGAGGCCGAACGCGGCGCGATCGAACGTGCCGGTCGCATCCGCGCCGCACAGCTCGCGCTTGAAGATCGGATGCGGGATGCACTTGAAGCGACCGATCGCGAGCGTGAGCGGTTTCTGCACGCCATGCAGGTCGAGCGTGCCGACGACCTCGGTCGGCCTGCCGTCGACGAACCGCGCGAGCCGCCCCTTGTAGGTCGCCTTCGGGTACTTCGCGGTGTCCAACAGGTCCTTGCCGCGCGCCCATTCGTCGAGCTTGTCCATGCCGAAGTCGATGCTCGCGAGATCGATCGAGACTTCGACGTTGCCGGTGCGTGCCTCGCGGTCGAGCACGACCTTGCCCGAGGTCGCGTCCATCCTGCCGCGCCAGTAGGAGATGCCCATGTGGTCGGCTTCGAAGCTCGGATACGTGTGGGTCGGATCGAGCGTGTAGGTCACCGGTGCCGCGGTCGCGGCACTCGTCGCGGTCGCCAGGGCCAGCAGCACGGTGGTATGGATCGCGGTACGGTTCATGGTGCTTCCTCGGGTTCGTGATCGGGCAGCGACGGCGGAGTTTTCACCGTCGATGCAGGTTCGACGAACGACGCCCGTGGAAATCGACATCATCGCGCCGTCATGCCGGCCGATGACTCCGTGCGATCGGCCGCGCGGGGCGCGGTCCGCCTCGGGACGGGTCCGCGGCATGAGGGGTGAGGCGCCGCCGCGGGATCGTCGGCGACGATCACTCGAACGTGGCTTCAGGCACTCCCGCGCAACGCACGGCGCGCGAACAGCACGCAGATCGTGCCGAACACCATGTGTGCGACCACGCTCATCGCGATCCAGTCGAGGTGGGTAAACGAGGGCGATCGGCCCACGCGCGACAACGGCATCACGACGAAATTCATGACGACGTAAAGCACCACGCCGTACAACGGGCCCTTCACCGCGATGCCGCGCAGCAGCCCGGGCACGCGGCGCGCGACGAGCGTGTAGATCGCGACGAACGCGGTGGCCATGAACAGGTGCAGCGCGGCGCCGAGCAGCGCGGTGGGTACGCCGCCCTCGTAGCTCGCCTTGCCGAGCACGCCGACCGCGATCGACTGGAACACCTTGGTGAGCCCGCTCGCATCCCAACTGAACCAGACGGTCGTCGCGAACGCGCCGTCGCCTGCGGCGATCAACAATCCGCCGATGAAGACCTGCAACCAGTCGATGGAACGCTCGATACGTGCTGGAACGGCAACCATGGCCCTACCCCGATACGAAGTCGGCCCAGTGTGTCAGGATCGATGTGACATCGGTTGCGCGACCGCGATGCATTCGCGTGTCGGAACCGTTGACGACATGTCGAGACTCACCCGGTTGTCGGCGGATCACTCGAGCGGGCAGCCTCTATCCGGTACGCCGCTGCGTCACGCATGGGGACGCAGCGTGCGTTCGAACAGCGCGAGCGTGCGTTTCCACGCTTCCTTCGCGGCGAATGCCCCCATTTTGCCCCCGGCCCGCGGCACGCGCATTCAGCCCGGTCCGTCCACATAGGGATTGCGCGCCATTGCCTCGACCTCCGTCCTCGAAATCGTCGCTGCGACAAGCGCTGTGAAGAAGCGCAGCCCGACCATCAGCGAAATCATCAGCACGTCGGGATCGCTCGGTGCACCGAGGTATTCGAGCGCCGCCGCCATCGGCCGAGCGCCGAAGAAACCGACGAATGCCATGAACAGCATCGCGACGAAGGTCGAGCCGCCGGCGGCGAGATTGTTGTTCATCCAGGTGAGGCGGGGATCGGGCGAGCTGATCGCCGCGAGCAGCGACAGCACGAGCGAAACGACGATGTATCCGGCCGCCCAGGCGACGCCCGCGCGACGCAGGTCGTGCCAGCGCGCCATCGTGGTCGCGATCGGATCGGCGTGCTCGCCTCCTGCGACGATCGCGTAGGAGATGCAGACGAACAGCAGCAGGAAGGCGAGCAGCGCGCTCATCTTGACGAGATCGGCGACGTGCCGGAGCAATCCGCGCTCCGGATAGAAAGGCACCGTCGCGACGTTCAGCAACACGAGTTCGAGCGCGATGAGTCCCTGCAGGACGACGTACGGCAGTCCGCCATGCAGGCTTGCGAACAGCAGCATGCCGTGCGCGAGCAGGATCTGCAGCGCGACGCCCGGCGGAATCCTGCGCAGGTCGTCGATCAATTTCATGCCCCTTCCTCCTCGGCCCGGCGCATCCTCGCGCCAGGCGGGCCGCTCCTCCGTATCATCGCGCGCATGGCCGATACGGACATGCACGATGCCGCCTGACCTTACCATCCTCGCCGCGCCGCTGAGCGCACGCATCCGTCGCTGGGTGCTCGGCGTGTTCCCGCGCGGCGAGGACGGCATCGACTACGAGTATCCTGCGGGCGATCCCGGCCTGTTTGGACCCGACAGCGCGACCTGGCGCGTGCATGCCGACTTCCCGGGCATGCTATCGGGCGGCCTGTGCGCCCTCATGCTGCAACTGCTGCACCCGCTTGCGCTCGCGGGCGTCTGGGACCACTCGAACTTCCGCACCGACCTCGTCGGCCGCCTGCGCCGCACGACCTCGTTCGTCGCCGGCACGACCTACGCCGCGCGTGCGGACGCCGAAGCGCTCATCGCGCGCGTCGCACGCATCCATGCGAGCGTGCGTGGCGAGGCCGCCGACGGCCGCCCCTACTCCGCCGACGATCCCACACTGCTCACCTGGGTACACGTGACCGAAGCCTACGGATTCCTCGAGGGGTACCGGCGCTACGCACCGGCACCGCCGCCGGCCGGCGCCGCGGATCGCTACTACGGCGAGGTGCGGCGCGTCGCCGAACGCCTCGGCGCACGCGACGTGCCGGCGTCGCAGGCCGAGGTCGACCTGTACTTCGCACGCATGCAGGGCGAACTCCGCTTCGACGCGCGCTCGCGCGAAGTGCTCGACGTGCTCGCGCGCATCCGCCTGCCGGTCCCGCTCGCGGGCGTGTCGCGCGATGTCTTCCTCGGCGCCGGCGCCGCGCTGCTGCCCAAATGGGCGCAGGCGATGCTCGGCCGCACGCCGTGGCAACGCCGGCACGCGCAAGCCTGCGCGCGCGTGCTGCGCACGCTCGCGCCGCTGTTCCGCGCCGCGCTGCCCGACGGCATCGCGCCGCGGGCGTGCCGGCGCGTCGGTGTCGCGTCCGCGACGCTCACGCGCTGGTGAACGCGCGCGGCCTGCACTTCCCCTGCGCGTGCGGCCAACGCAAGATGCGCGTCCGTCTGCACTGGAGTTCACCATGATTCGCCTGTTGCGCGCATGCCTGCTCGCCGGCTGGTTTCCGTTCGCCGTGCACGCCGCGCCGCTGCGCGACGGCATCACGTTCTCCAGCGGGCCGGAACCGATCCCCGTGCGCAGCGCCACGACGCAGCGCCTCGCCTACGAGCTGCACCTGGCCAACCACGCGGATGTGCCACTCGTACTCGAGCGCATCGAGGTGTTCGATGCAGCGTCGAGCGTACCGCTCGCCTCGCTCACGGCGGATGAATTGCAGGGGGCGCTGCGCTTGGCAGGATCCGCGCGCGGCGAGGCGCCGACGCGCACGCTCCCGCCCGGCCGCGTCGCGGTCGCCTACCTCGATATCTCACTGGATGCCGCGCGCACGATGCCCAAGGCGCTGCGCCATCGCCTCGCCTGGCTGCGCGACGGCGCGCCCGTGGCGCTCGAGGGTGCGGACACGCGCGTTTCCTCGCGTACGGCCGTCGTGCTCGGCGCGCCGCTCGGTGGTGGCGACTGGGTTGCGCTGTACGACCCGGCGATGGCGCGCGGCCATCGCCGCGTCGCCTTCGCGATCGACGGCATGCTGCGCATTCCCGCGCGGCATGCGATCGACTGGATGCGCGTCGACGACGCGGGACGGCTCTCGCAGGGCGACGAGCAGGTGCTCGTGAACTGGTATGGCTACGGCGCCGACGTGCTCGCGGTGGCCGACGCGACCGTCGTCGCGTTGCGCGATTCGATCGCCGAGCCCGCGCGCCTCGGCTCCGCCACGCGCCATCCACTCGAGGACGCCAGCGGCAACTATGTCTCGCTCGATCTCGGCGACGGCCGCTACGCCCATTACGAGCATCTGCTCCCCGGCAGCGTGCGCGTGCGCGTCGGCGAGCGCGTGCGGCGCGGCGCGCCGATCGCCCGGCTCGGCTTCACCGGCGACGCGACCGGGCCGCACCTGCACCTGCACGTGAGCGATGGTGCGACGCCGCTCGCCGGCGAGGGCGTGCCGTTCGTGCTCGATGCGTACACCGCCATCGGCGCATACGCATCGATGGCCGCACTCGGCCAACCGTACACGCCCGAACCCGGCGCGCGGGCACGCACGAACGACCTGCCGCTACCGGCCGCCGTCGTGCGCTTCGAAGCACGCGATCAGCGCGACGGCGGCGCGCCGCACGCCGGAGCGCGAGCCAAGCTGAAAGATTGAAACACGCAGGACACGAAGGATACGAAGAGAAGCTGAAAGGGAAGATCAAATACCGAGCACGCGGAGGAGTGCTTTTCTACAGGGTCTTTCTACTTCGGCTTTTCTCCGCATGCCCGTGTGTGCCCGGCATTTCAGGCCTTGAGAACTTCTGGTCTTTCTCTCTTTCGTGTCCTTCGTGTTTCAGGCTCTTTGCTTCGGCAACGCAGCATCGAGCGTGCGTCGCCAGTCGCGCGGCGAATGGCCCACCCAGGTCTTGAAGGCGCGCGACAGCGCCGCCTCGCTGCCGTAGCCGACCTCGTCGGCGACGAGCTTGAGCGGGCGGCCGCGACGCAATGCCTGCTGCGCGAGGCCGACCCGCCAGCGCGCGAGATAGTCGCCCGGCGTCGCGCCGACGGTGTCGCGGAACGAAGCCGCGAACACGCTGCGCGACATGCCGGCCTCCGACGCGAGCGATTCGAGCGTCCACGACTGCGCGGGGCGCTCGTGCATCGCGGTGAGCGCGCGCGCGAGCTGCGGATGCGCGAGCCCGGCGAAAAGCCCGTGTTCGATCCGCCCCTCGTCCATGAGCCGGCGCAGCACGAATACGAGCACCGCTTCGAACAGGCGATCGACCAGCGCCTGGCGGCCGCAGCGGGGTCGGAACGCCTCGTCGAACAGCACCTCGAGCACGCCCGCGCAGCCGTCGAGTTCGGCGAGCGGCAGGCAGACGAAAGCCGGCAGTGCATCGGCCAGCGGGTTCGCGCCGCCCGCGGCGAAACGCAGATGCGCGCACGCCATGTCCGCACCGACGCCCGGGTCGGTATCGAAACGGTGCGCGAGCGGGCGCGGATACAGCAAAAGGCTCGGCACCTCGAGATGGACGGCCGGCAAGCCCGCATGCGACACGCCGATCGGTCCGCGCCTCACGAGATGCAACTGGCCCAGTCCCGGTTCGGCGGGGATGTCGGTGATGCCGCACAGTGCGCCCGAGTGGAACATGCGGGCGCTGACCGAGAAGCGTTGCAGCAATGCGTCGAGACGGTCCATGGCGAAGATCAGGACGATTGATCAAGTATCGCGGACTTTACATCACCGCGAGTATCAAGCACATCCCTAGAGTGCGTCCTGTGCCGACCGGCACGCATCCACTCGAAGGAGATCGTCATGTCCTACATTCCTGCCCTGCCGCGCGAAGCCGTCTCCGCCACCGTCGGCGCGAGCCTCGATGCCGTTCAGAAGAAGCTCGGTGTGCTGCCGAACATGTTCCGCACATTCGCGCATACGCCGGTCGCATTGAACGCTTACCTGCAACTCGCCGAGGCCGCCGCGGGCGGACGCTTCACGGCGAAGCAGCGCGAACTCGTCGCGCTCGCGGTCGGGGAGCGCAACGGCTGCGACTACTGCCTCGCGGCGCACAGCGCGATCGGCCGCATGGTTGGCCTCGATGCCGCGCAGATCGCCGCCGCACGCAGCGCAAGCGCCGATGCGCCGGGCGACGCCGCGCTGCTCGCACTGGCCCAACGCATCGTCGATACGCGCGGCCACGTGCCGACGGCAGAACTCGATGCATTCAAGGCGGCCGGCTTCGACGACGCCGCGATCCTCGAGCTGCTCGTCAACGTCGTGCTCAACATCTACACGAACTACACGAACCACCTCGCGCGCACGGACATCGATTTTCCGGCCGCGCCCGCGCAGCGGGCGGCCTGACAGCGGGTCGGGCCCCCGCCCGGCGGGGGCTCGATCGGCAATGAAGGGCGCGTTGCTTCGACGCTTTTCGACGGCGGGCGCTGGCGCACCTCTGCCGAGCCTTCAGCGCAACTGGCTGTCCTTGCTGCCGCGCCGGTTGTAGCCGCTCTGCGCGGACTGTTCGCGGTCCTGCGCCGCCTGGCAGGTCACGCACAGGCGCGCCCCTGGGACGGCCTTGCGCCGCGCCTCGGGGATCGGCGCCTCGCATTCCTCGCAGTGGGTCAGCGACGGACCGCGCTGCAGGCGGCTGCGCGCGCGCTTGACCGCGTCCTCGACGGTCGCATCGATCTGGTCCTGCACGGCGCCGTCGCCGGCCCAACCGGTGGCCATTTCGCGTTCTCCTCGCACTCATTCCATGCCGCCGTGCTGCGGCGGTGGTGGGTAAGGCCGCCAAGGCCCACCCCTGATGTGGCGGCTTCTGGATGAAAAAAAACCCCGCAGTCCCGGCGTCTCACGACGAGCGGATGCTGCGGGTTAGCAGTGCCCGTGCGAAAGGGATGCGACGGGCACGGCGCAGCTTCGGCGGGCCTCGTCTCATTTCCTGAGAGCTGAACCACACGCCCCCGGCCATCACGAACGGCCGGCAGCCGCCCCATCGCTCGCTTCGGCGCGGCACGCGCTCGTCCGGCCGCTCGCGGGCTTGCGTCCGTGTCCAGCGCCCCGAGGTCACGCAAGTCCGCCCTGCATCACGAGAAATCCGGATTGCGTCAGGAATCCGTCATGCTTCGGGCGATCCTGTCCTGCTGCAATCGCAGCTCCGCAACCCGTCGAGATCACCGATGCGCCGTCCCGAAACACCTCGTTCGAGCTTCCGTCCCACGCATGCGCCGCTCGCACTCGCAATGGCCCTCGCCTTCGGTCCGAGCCTCGCTGCAACGTCGACGCCGAAGCTCGACCTCACCCCGGTGGTGGTCGCGCCGCAGCCGTTCAACACGGGGCTCGCGATGGGGGGCCACAAGGAAGCACTGCGGAGCCAGCTCGCCCTGCGTGGACGCGTGCCGGCACGGGCGGCCGAACGCCCCGCGGCCACGATCACCGTCAGCAACTGCGACGACGACGGTGCAGGCTCGTTGCGTGATGCGTTCGCCCATGCGTTCTCCGGCGACACGATCGACCTGACCGCGCTCGCCTGCAGCACGATTTCGCTGACCAGCGGCCCGCTGACGACGGGCGAATACGACCTGACCATCCGCGGCCCGGGCGCGAAGCAGCTCGCGATCGCCGGCAACGATACGACGCGCCTGATCGCGCATACCGGCTACGGCCTGCTCGACATCGACGGCCTCACGTTGCGCAACGGCCGCTACGACTACACCGGGCCGGTGATGTACGCGGGCCTCGCCGCGGGCGCGTGCGTGCTGTCGTCGGGCAGCATCACTCTGACCAACTCCAGCGTCGAGCACTGCAGCGCGAGCGGCACGAGCGTCTCCGGCGCTGCGATCGACGCCGGCGGCCGGCTGATCCTCACCGACAGCACCGTCAGCGGTGTCAGCGCGAGCGCGCACTCCGACGAGATCTCGGCGACGATCTACGGCGGCGCCGTGTACGCCGCCGCCTCGTACATCACGCGTGCGACGATCAGCAACGTCACCGTTTCGGCGACCGCATCGACCGCTGTCAGCGGCACCTTCGGCGGCGGCGTGTTCTCGCTCTACGGCATCGTGCTCACCGACAGCCGCGTCAGCGGCGTGTCGGTCGACGTCGCCGCGGCGAAGATCGCCTACGCCAAAGGCGGCGGCATCGGCTCGCCGCAGACGGTGATCATGTCGGGCAGCACGATCGAGGACAACCACGTGCGCGGCACCCCCGGCGTCGGACCGAGCGGCTCGTACACCTACATCAGTGCGATCGGCGGCGGCGGTGTGTACATCGCGTCGATCCCGCGCGGCATACCGCCGCTCTCGACGATCACGGGTTCCACGATCAGTGGCAACACGGCGACCTGCGACGGGCCGATTGGCGATTACACCGTTGGCGGTGGCGGCGGCATCGGCAGCTGGTCGCCGCTCGCGGTCGAAATCACCAACTCGACGATCTCCGGCAACAGTGCGGCGACCATGGGCGGCGGCCTGTATGCGAGGCATCATGGCGCGTTCGCCCTGTCGAACACGACCGTCACCGACAACACGGCCCCGTCCGGCAGTGGCATCGCGGACCAGGGCAATGAGTCACCTTACGACCTGTCGCTCGTGAGCAGCATCGTCGCCGGCAACCATACGAGCGACGCATCCTCGTTCGAGATCACCACGGTGCACTCGATCGGCGGCAACACGAACCTGCTCGGCACAGCGAACGCCGCCGTACCCGGCGATTCGCTCGACGGCGATCCGCTGCTCGCGCCTCTCGCCTTCAATGGCGGTCCGACGCGCACGCACGCGCTGTTGGCGGGTAGCCCCGCGATCGACGCCGGCAGCAATCCGGCGGCGCTCGAGCACGACCAGCGCGGCGCAACCTTCCTTCGCACATCCGGAACAAGTACCGACATAGGCGCGTTCGAACTGCAGCCGATGCCCGACGAGCTGTTCGCGGACGGGTTCGACTGAGCGCCGACCAAACAGCAGGCCTGCCGGCCCCTCTCTCCTTCGCCGGCCTCCCCAGCACGGGCCTGCTTGCGGCTCCTCCCGCGGGGCTTTCCCTCCCTCGCCCCGCGGGAGGAGATTTTTCACGGCACGCGGCCGCCGGCGCGCCCACGTTCCGAGATCATGACCACGCGCGTATCGACGGCGCGCGAGCGCGGATCAATGCATCGCGGAAGCCACGTCGGACGCGCGTCCTGCGACGGGCGCCGCAACGCTGCCCGCAGCCGACGCGCCGCAGGGGCTCGACGCGAGCGGCTCGACACTCCTGCGCGACGTCGCCTGCTGCAGGTCGACGATGATCGACGCGCCGTCGCCGAGCGGCGCGAGTGCACGACACACGATGGCGATCATGTCCTGCGAACTCGCGCCACGTTCGACGACGACGACGAGGTCGTTGTCGTCGAGCCAGAACACGTCGTGGACGCCGCGCAGCGGACGCACGGCCGTGCGTGCCGCCTCGCGGTCGATGCTGCGCGAACGCTCGGG
This sequence comes from Dokdonella sp., assembly GCF_051958935.1. Classification (GTDB taxonomy): domain Bacteria; phylum Pseudomonadota; class Gammaproteobacteria; order Xanthomonadales; family Rhodanobacteraceae; genus Dokdonella_A. The sequence continues at coordinate 14,114 of NZ_JBQCFP010000155.1, forward strand.
CACCGAACCGGCAGCCGTGATCGGTTCCGCCACGCCGGCATCGGACGGAGTCCGTCGTGGCGGCACGGCCCGGCCGGCGAGCGAATAGGGATCGGTCGAGGGCGCCGCCCGCCGCGTCGATTCGCCCGCCATCGGCGGGATCTGCGCGCCGCGCGTGGCCGTGAGCCGCGGCGCCGGACGCACCATCGCATTGAGCGAATGCACGACGCCGGCGCAGACGACCACGCACGCCGCGAGAGCGAGTACCGGTACGAGCAGGCCGCGGCGCGATGCCGACGGGACGCGCGGCCCGCCACTGAGCGTCAGTTGCGGATGCGCGTACATCGGCGGTGGGCTGTCGCGCGCCGCCGATTCGAGCACGGCGGGATCGAGCATCGTGCGCAGCATGTCGCCATCGACGAGTTCGACGTGACCGGAGCGCCTGGCCGCCTCGATCGCGGTCTCGGTGAATTCGCCGCTGGTGACGTAGATCGCGCCGGTGGCTGCCTCGTTGACCATGATCGCGTGCAGCTCGTGGACTTCGTGGTGCGGCACCTTGAAGGCCTTCCAGCGCTTGCATTGCACGACCACGTAGGCGTCTTCGCGACGCAGCTGCAGGTCGAACCCGGCGTCGTAGCGCTGGCCGGTGAAATCGGCTCCGACCTGCTCGACGCGCCAACCGCAGCCACGGTAGTAGTCGGCCAGCAATTGTTCGAACCGCGCGGGATCCACGCGCGCGAGCGCATCGTCCCACGGTGTGTGGCCGGACTTCGATGTCACCCGAGCGCCCCCTGCTCCTCGTCCCTGTGATCGACCGCCGCGCGGCCGCGTTCGCCGCCTCGAGAGGCGTCGCGTCGAACGGAAGCAACAACGGGGCCAAGCACGCGGACGAAGGCGATGCCAATGGATTCATGTGCTTCGGTCGCATCGCTCGACACGGTCTCAACTTGGGCCGTTGGGCGATCGTCAATTTGTGACGGATCGAAACGTCTCGACACGCACCACGGAATCGGCTTGCAGCAGGAATGCGGCGCGGTCTACGGGTCGGCGCGTCGGCGGCCGATACGTCTTTGAATCGCGTGTCCTCGCACCGGACGCGTGGCCGGCACTTCTTCGGATCACGCATCGCCGTGCGGGGCGACGTCGTGCTGATCAGCGCGATCGGCCGTACGCAGCGCCATCGACATTCCGGGCCCGGTGTACGCGTTCCACCGCGAAGGCACTACCCGGGTACTCGAGCGGGAGTTCCTGCTCACCGATCAACGGGGGGCCGTTTACCTGTTCGAGAAGGTCGACGGCCTGTGGATGCAGCAGCCGAAGCTCGAATGGCCCGATCCACGCGGCGGCGACGTGGTCGGGTTCAGCCTGGATTTCCATGCGGACGGCACCCTGTTCGCCGGTGCGTTCGGCCGCGATCTCGAGTTCCCCCGACCAAGGAGCGGTCTATGTGTGGACCGGCGACCGCCTGTTCGCCGACGGTTTCGACGGCCCTTGGCGCGGACGGCCAAACGGCCGGTTTCGTCCGGGATTGACAAAGCCTGGCGTGTCTGCGCAAGCGCCCCGCCGCCTCGACACCGCGTCGAATCGGCGCCCGACGCGCCAAAACCGCGCCAGACTTGGCCAAGCGCCGCCCCCCGGAACGGCCCTGCCTGCCTCGCCTCTTTCTGGCACATTAAATGCTTATATACCTTCGTCACCCTGACGATGGCGTGGAGGCATGTACATCATGAACATTCTTCGTCCAGCGGCCTGCTCGGCAATCCTGGCCCTCGCAGTGGCTTCCTCTTCCGTATTCGCCGCCCAAGGCGACAGCTGCACCGCCCGCGTCGCCGGTCCGCAGGGGCAGTCCGGCGCCACCATCGGCAAGCTCGATGCTGAAGGCAAGTGCGTGGCCAAGTCCGCCGAAGCCAAGAGCACGGGCAGCGCCAGCGGCCTCGAAGCGAGCGCGCAGTGCAAGGATCTTTCCTTCAGCTACGCCAAGAAGCGCGAGGGCGCCTGCGCCAAGCACGGCGGCGTGCTGGAGTGGCTCGCGCAAGGCTGATCCAGAGGTCGCGCGGTACGCCGCCCGACCCTGCCCCGGTACGATGCGCGACCCCGCTCCGCCAGGAGCAGGGTCGCCTGCTTTCGGAACGGTTTCGTCGACGCGCGGTGCCGACAACCCGCCCTCAGATGATCGCGTGCGGCATGAAGCGTGCGCTGTCGCGCGTGATCAGCGAATCGTCTTCGCGCATGCCGATGCCGCTGGCGCGGTCGCCGATGACCCAACTGCCGACGAGCGGATAGGCGCCGTCGAATTCCGGCAGCGAATGGAATGCCTGGCGGATGCACGGCGCGTCGCCATATGGCCCGTCCGAACGCCATTCTTCTCCCGCAGCGGCATGGACATCGATGTTTGCGCCCTCGCGCGACAGTAGCGGCTTGCGCACCCAACCGGCCGGCAGCGGAACGTCGGGGCGATCGTCGAAGAAGGCCGGCAACAGGTTCGGATGGCCGCGATGGCGCTCCCACAGCAGCGGCAGGATGCCCTTGTTGCTGAGCACCGCCTTCCACGGCGGCTCGAGCAGCGTGAGGCGCGACTGCGGCAGCGCCTGTCCGAATGCGTCATCGAACATGAATTCGATCGGATAGAGCTTGAACAAGGCGCCGATCGGCACATCGTCGAGGTCGGTATAGCGTCCGTCGATGGCGAGCCCGATGTCCTCGATCGCTATCCTGCGCGTCGCCAGGCCCGCCTGTCCCGCGCAATCGGCGAGATAGGCGATCGTGCCTTGGTCTTCTTCGGAGTCGCGTACCGCGCTGAAATACAACGGGCGCGGCAGGCGCGGCGCGATCGTCGCGAACGTCTCGATGATGTTTTCCTGGATCAGGTTGAACTGGTCCGCATCACGCGGCAACGCGCCCCGTTCGATCTGCTCCTCGAGCCAAAGCCACTGGAAGAACGCCGCCTCGTAGAGCGCGGTCGGGGTGTCGTAGTTGAGTTCGTAGAGTTTCGCCGGCGCGCGGCCGTCGTACGCCAGGTCCATGCGTCCGTACACGTGCGGCGAGCCGTCGCGCCACGAACGCGCGATCCAGTCACGGAAGCGCTCGGGTATCGCGAGCCGATGCATGAGGAAGTCGCTCGCGACGATCTCGCCGACCAGATCCATCGCCATCTCATGCAGTTCGAGCGTAGGCGCCTCGAGGTCGCGTTCGACCTGCTCGAGCGCGAACGCGTAGTAGGCGCGTTCGTCCCAGTACGGCGCGCCGTCGATCGTGTGGAAGCGGAAGCCGTGTCGTTCGGCGCCCGCCCGCCAGTCGGGGCGCTCGGCGATGCGGATGCGGCGCACGCGCGCGTCAGCCGCCGAACGAGCGGCCCCAGCCGCTGCGTTCGGACGAGCTGCGGCCGAATCCCGCGCGCGTCGTCGTGATCGCGCGATTCGGCGTGATGTCGACCGGACGCTGCCGCCATGCGAGGTAGCCCGCCCCGCCGTTCCTGCAACGCGCCTCATCGCCACCGCAATAACGCTCGCTGTAACGGCCCGCCCGATCGCGATAGACCGGGTTGGCATCGACGTAGCCAGGCGGGCGATTCGCACCGAGCACCTGCGAGAGCATGAAGCCCGCCATCAGCGGCACCCAGATGCCGCCGCCGTGCTCGCGCTCGGTACACAGGTCGCCATAATCCTGCATGCACTGCTCGCGGCTGCCGTACGTCGGCGACGCGTCCGCATGCGCCCGCGCCGCGGCTTGCAGCGCCTTCTCGCACACTTGCGCGCTGTTGCCGTCGCTGCGGCAGGTTTCGATGCTCGTGTAGAAACCCTGGCGCAGTTTCTCCTCCTCGCCGCAGCCGGCGAGCAGCACCGGCACCTGGGAGATCGCGATGAGGGCGAGCCGACGGGAACGTTTCATCGCGGCCTCACCAGGTCATGCAGGCGGCATCGAGAATGCCGACGCCGATCGACAGCGCCGCGACGAAGGTCGCGGCAGCGCGTTCGTCGCGCGCGATGCGCGCGGGCAAGTCGGGCAGCAGCCCGCGCGCGACGAAGAACACGAGCAACTGCACGAGCAGCGCGACCGCGCTCCAGACCGCGGCGTCGACGAGGCCGACCGAATGGGCGATCGCCGAGGCCAGCGGTATCACGAAACCGATGAACGCGCCGCCGAATGAAATCGCTGCGGCAGGCACATTCGCGCGGATCAGCGCGAGCTCGCGCTGCGGCGTGATCCAGATGTAGGCGAGGACGAACAACGCGGCGAACGCGGCGGCGGTGGCGAAATACGCGAGGAAATCCGGCAGGGTGGCGAGCGAAGAGACCAACGGCGGCGACATGGACGGCTCCGGGCACCCCGATCCGGGGGCGCTTCACTCTACTTCATGCACTGCCACGCAGCAGCATCGTCGCACGCGCTATGCTCGGCCGATCGCCGCGCGGAATCCCGACATGGTCGTGACCGTCCTGCTCGCCACGCTCGCCCTGCTCGCGCTCGCGTTCCTCGGCGTGCTGCTCGCCACCGCGCGACGGCGCGGTGCGTTGCGGCCGAAGCCCGAGGCGATCGTGCTCGGTGCGATCGCGAACTTCCTCGACACGCTCGGCATCGGCTCGTTCGCGCCGACGACGGCCTGGCTCAAGCTGCGCCGGCTCGTGCCCGACAGTCACCTGCCGGCGACGCTCAACAGTGGCCACGCGCTGCCAACGATCGCGCAGGCGCTCATCTTCATCCACCTCGTGCGCGTCGACCCGCGCCTGCTCGCGGCCTGCATCGCTGCTGCGGTCGCCGGCGCGACGCTCGGTGCGCCGCTCGTCGTGCGCATGCCGGTGCGCGCGGTGCAGGCGATCGTCGGTGTCGCGATGCTCGTCGCGGCTCTGCTGTACGCGGGCGCCAACCTCGGGTGGCTGCCCGCGGGCGGCGACGCGCTCACGCTCGATGGGCCACGCTTCGCGATCGCGGTCGTGGCGCACGCGCTGCTCGGCGCGCTCATGACGTTCGGCGTCGGCCTGTACGCGCCGTCGCTGATCCTGCTCAGCCTGTTCGGACTCGATCCGATCGCCGCGTTCCCGGTCATGATGGGCGCCTGTGCGTTCCTCATGCCGGTGGCCGGCGTGCGCTTCGCGCGCAGCGAGCGGGTGGACCTGCGCGTCGTGCTCGGCCTCGCGCTCGGCGGCATCCCGGCCGTGCTGCTCGCCGCGTGGGTGGTCGAGTCGCTGCCGCTGACCGCGCTGCGCTGGGGCGTTGTCGCGGTCGTGCTGTATGCCGCCGCGTTGCTGCTCCATGCGTCGATGGGCCGGGATCGGCATGGCGGACGCGTCCCTGCGACGCAACCACACCGCTGATGTCCGAATGCGGCCCGTCCGATCGACATCCCAGTGGCGGCACGTCGCCGTCGATTCCAGGAGAGATCCGATGCAATACCTGCTCATGCTCTATGCCGACGAAAGCGGCTGGAACCGGCTGAGTCCGGCGGAACAGGGGGCAGGCGTCGCCGCGTATACCGCCTACACCCAGGCACTGTCGAACGCGGGCGTGCTGGTCGGCGCGAACCGCCTGCAGGATTCGGACAGCGCGACGACGGTCCGCCTCGTCGACGGCAAGCCGCAGATCCAGGACGGACCGTACGCCGAGGCGCGCGAACAGATCGGCGGTTACTACCTCATCGAAGCACCCGATCTCGACGCCGCGCTCGCGTGGGCCGCCCGCTGCCCGGGCGCGGGCCACGGCACGATCGAAGTGCGACCCGTGTGGCACAAGTAGCCGACGCTGGAGGGGTGGCGCGCGCGACGGCCGAGGCCGTCGCCGCGCGCAGCTACGGGCGGCTCGTCGCATTCCTCGCGGTGCGCACGCGCGACGTCGCCGCCGCCGAGGATGCGCTGTCGGAGGCATTCGCCGCCGCGCTCGCCGAATGGCCGCGCAGCGGTTGCCCCGAAAATCCCGAAGCGTGGCTGCTCACCGTGGCGCGCCGCCGCCTCGTCGACGGCGTGCGCCGGCGGCAGGTCGGGGAAGCGGTGCTCGGTGAGTTGCAGCACCTCGCCGAGCACGTCGTCGACCTGCGTGACGAGGCACCGATCCCCGATCAGCGGCTCGCGCTGCTGTTCGCCTGCGCGCACCCGGCGATCGACGCCCCCGTGCGCGCACCGCTGATGCTGCAGACCGTGCTCGGCCTCGACGCGAAGCGCATCGCGGCCGCGTTCCTCACCTCGTCCGCGGCGATGGGCAAGCGCCTCGGCCGGGCGAAGGAAAAGATCCGCGAGGCCGGCATCCCGCTGTGCGTTCCCGAGCGGGCCGAGCTGCCGGCGCGCCTCGACGCGGTGCTCGCGGCGATCTACGCCGCGTTCACCGACGGCTGGTGCGGCAGCGATGCATCGCGCCACGAGCTCGCCGAGGAGGCGATCTTCCTCGCGCGCGTCGTGGTCGAACTGCTGCCGGGCGACGCCGAGGCGCACGGCCTGCTCGCCTGCATGCTGTACGCGCACGCACGCCGGTCCGCGCGCCGTTGCGCCGGCGGCGAGTACGTGCCGCTGCACGCGCAGGACGTCGCGCGCTGGGACGTCGCGATGCTCGGCGAAGCGGAAGCGCTGCTGCGCCGCGCGAGCACGCTGCGGCGGATCGGCCGCTTCCAGCTCGAGGCGGCGCTGCAATCGGCGCATGTCGAACGCCGTCGCCACGGCCGGGACAACGCCGCGGCGATCCTGCAGCTGCACGACGCGCTCGCCGCGCTCGCGCCGTCGCCGGTCGCGGCGATCAACCGCGCACTCGCACTCGCCGACGTGCGCGGGCCAGGCGCAGGCCTTGCCGCCCTGCCCGACCCGGCGGCGGACGCGCGCGTCGCCGGCTACCAGCCGTACTGGGCCGCGCGCGCGGACCTGCTCGTGCGCAGCGGCGATCATGCCGGCGCGCAGGCGGCCTACGGCACGGCGATCGCGCTGGAGACCGACGAGGCGGTGCGGCGCTTCCTGCGCGCGCGCTGCGCGGCACTCGGCGTCTAGCCGGCGTCCGGCCGCGCGTCGCCGGGCGGCAAGGTCGCGAGCCGGAGGAAGCTCTCGTGCTGGTAGCGGCTCATGCGCAGCTGCTGCCCGGTGTCCATGACGACGACGTGGTGGCCGTTGAACCACGGGTGGATCGCCTGCACGCGCCGCACGTTGACGATCGCCGAACGGTGCACGCGCGCGAAACGGCGCGGATCGAGGCGCGCGGCGAGGTTGGCCATCGTCTCGCGCAGTTCATGGCTGCGATCGGCCAGGTGCAGCACGACCGTGTTGCGGCTCGCCTTGATCCAGACGATGTCCTCGACCGGGACCAGCACGACGTGCTCGTCGACGCGCACCGGGATGCGCTCGATCCAGTCGTCACGCGGGCGCAGCGCGGCGAGCGCATCGAGCAGTTCGCGCGTGGATGCCCGCTCCGCATCCGCCGCCAGGCGCGTCTTCACGCGGCGCAAGGTCGCGAGGAAGCGCTCGCGACTGAACGGCTTGACGAGATAGTCGACCGCGTTCGCCTCGAACGCGCGCACCGCGTACTGCTCGTAGGCGGTCACGAACACCGTCGCCGGCATGCGCCCGGCGCCGATCGCGGCGACGACGTCGATGCCGTTCATCGCCGGCATCTGGATGTCGAGGAAGACGAGGTCGGGCGAATGCGCGCGGATCGCCGCGACCGCGGAGGCGCCGTCGCCGCATTCGCCGAGCACCTCGATGTCGGCGTCGTCGCGCAGCAGCCGCACGATAGCATGCCGCGCGATCGGCTCGTCGTCGACGACGAGAGCCGCGATGCTCATGCGACGTCCTCGACGTCGGGCAGCTCGACGCGCCGCAGCGGGAGGCGGATGCGGCAGGCGACGCCTTTGGGCCACAGGCTGTCGAGGCGGATCTCGGCCGCCTCGCCGTAGAGCTCGCGCAGGCGAAGGCGCGTGTTGGCGAGGCCGATGCCGCGCCGGCCGATCTCCTTCGCCATGCCGTCGAGCACGCTGTTGGCATTGCGCACCTCCAGGCAGAGCGACTCGCCGTCACGGCGGCTGTCGATCTCGATGCAGTCTTCGCCGACGTGCTTGCCGATGCCGTGGCGGATCGCGTTCTCGACGATCGGCTGCAGGATCAACGCCGGCACCGCGCAATCGAGCGTGTCCGGATCGATGTAGACGCGCGTGCCGAGGCGATCCTTGAAGCGCATGCGCTGGATGCCGAGGTAGAGGTCGAGCAGCTCGAGTTCGCGCTGCAACGCGATCTCCTGTCCTTCCTGTTCCTCGAGGAATGCGCGCAGGAGTTCGCTCAGGCGCAGCAGCATGTCCTCGGCCGACGCGGTGTCCTCCTGCAGCAGGGTGACGATCGCGTGCAGCGTGTTGAAGAGGAAATGCGGCTGCAGCTGCGTCCGGAGCACCTGCAGGCGCGACTGGGCGAGCTCGCCGGCGAGGCGGCTCGCCTCGACCTCGCGCCGGGTCTTCTCGCGGTAGTGCCGCATCGCCGCGTGCAACGCCAGCAGCGCGGCGTAGGTGAGCAGGCCGATTGCGGCATGCTGGCCGACGAACTGGTCGACCTGCTGGCCGAACGTGCCCGGCTCGAAGAGGTGCGAGACGAGCGCGCCCGCGACGAGCGCTATCGCGGTGGTCGCACACGCGAGCAGCGCCTGCATGCGCAGGTTCGCGAAGGTCGGCGGCGACACCGGATAGCGCTCGGCGAGGCGGAACACCAGCGGTGCGAGTGCGGCCCAGGTGTACCACTGGATCATCGACCAGCGCAGGTAGTCGAAGGCCGACCAGGTGTGGCCCTGCAGCGAATCGTGCAGGTACCCCTGGATCGCGAACAACAGCACGACGCCGCTCCACAGGCCGAGGTAGCGCCACAAGCCGATGTCGGCGTCGAGCAGGCGGATCCTCATCGCGTCGTCCGCAAGGGTGTCGCGGCCATCGTAGGCGCCGCAGGCGTGCGGCGGGAAGCTCCGGTGGTCATGGCTGCGATTCGTCCCGCTGTCACGACGATTCGTCCCGGCGCAGCCGCGCGCGCACGGTTCGACACGTCCAATGCGCATGCCGGCAGGAAAGCGATCGCCGTGATCGCGTGCCGGGACGGCGGAGGCCACATGCGCACACCGATCCTGATCACCCTGCTGTTTGCCGGCGCAATGGCGCGGGCGGACGACCTGCACTACCTCGACCTCGTCAACACGGCGCCGGCGAGCCTCGTCGGATTCGCGGTCGCGACGGCGGGCAGCGGCGACTGGCGTACGATCGAACTCGGTGGCGCGCCGCTGCAGGGCGGCGGCGATACCACCACGGTCGCGATTCGCGGCGAGGGCTGCCTGTGCGATCTGCGCAGCACGTTCGGCGATGGACTCGTGCTGGTCCAGCGCGATTTCGACGTCTGCCGCTATCGCAGCTACCACACGGGGCCATACCTGCGGCGCGCACGCGCCGATGCGCGGATCGCGCGCGACTGAAGCGCCGGACCGGACCGCCACGCATCGCGAAAGTGGACCTCCCCGCGGGTCGTCGCAACGACGACCCTGACGGCGTCACGAACGGTGACGTCCTCATCGGAGAGACCCATGCGCCAGATCACTTTCGCGATCGTCACTGCACTCGGCGTCGCTGCACCGGGCGCCTTCGCCGGCGCGGCATCGCAATCCGCCTCGTTCGCGCACTACCGCGTCACGGTATTGCCTGCGCTCGACGGCGGCGTCGCCGCCAATACGCGCGGCAAGAGCATCAACGACCTCGGGCTCGTCGCGGGCTACTCGAATGCGGCGAACGGCCAACGCCACGCGACCGCATGGGCGCTCGGCCGCGTCATCGATCTCGGCACGCTTGGCCACGCGCCCGACCTCGCCAGCGCAATCGCCTGGCCGAGCAACAACCTGCTCGGCATGGTGTCGGGCATCTCGCTCGTCGACGCGCTCGATCCCGACGGCGGCCAGGGCTGGAGTTGCGCGGCCGGCGGCTTCCTCGCCAACCCCGGCGGACATGCCTGCCACGGCTTCGTCTGGGCCTTCGGCCGCATGCACGACCTCGTGCCCCTGCCTGGCGGCCACAACAGCTTCGCGACCGGCACCAACAGCTGGGGCCAGACCGTCGGCTGGGCCGAGAACGGCATCGCCGACGCCGCCTGCCTCGGGCCACAGGTGCGCCAGTTCCGCCCCGTGGTCTGGGGCCTCGACCATCGGCCGCACGCGCTGCCACTCGTCGACGGCGACACGTCAGGCTCGGCCACCGCGATCAACGATCGCGGCCAGATCGTCGGCATCTCCGGCATCTGCGACCAAGCGGTCGGCCGCTCGAGCGCACGCCACGCCGTGATGTGGGACGGCGGCCACGTCGTGCGCATCGACAACCCGAACGACGCGCCGTACTGGAACACGCCGATGGCGCTGACCGAGCGTGGCGAGGTCGCGGGCTTCGCCGGCGTGCCCGACGACTTCGACGGCAATTTCACCCGCGCGTTCACCTGGTCGCGCGCGGCCGGGTGGAAATGGATCGACATCCTGCCCGGCGACCTCGCCGCGATCGGCACCGGCATCAACGTGCGCGGCGAGGTCGTCGGCTATTCCAATGACGGCACGAGCTTCCATCCGTGGATCTGGCGCAACGGCCGGGTCGCCAACCTCGACGAGCCCGTCGACCGCAGCAACGGCTTCGACGGCACGCTCACGCTCGCCGACGACATCAACGACGCGGGCGTCGTCACCGGGCGCGCAACCGCGGCGGACGGCAGCAGGATCGCATTTATCGCAACACCGATCGGCCACTGATGTACGAACATGATCGTACGGCCGCATGCACCCGCCCGCGGCTGGCGGCGACTGCGCGGCACGCGTCGCGGTCGAACGGAACCTGGAGAATCGCAATGAACGACAACATCCCCGAGGAAGGCCAGGACGTGCAGGTGAGGATCGGCAGCGGCGCATGGCAGTCGGCGACCTATCGCCGCGGCCAGTTCGTCGATGCATTCGGCCTGCCGCTCGATCCGGATCGCGTTTCCGAATGGCAGGCGGCCGAGCCGCGCGTGCGCGACACGCGCGACCGGCTCGCCGAGTGGAACGCGCTCGGCTCGTACCACTGACGCCCCCGCACGCGGCCGTG
>NZ_JBQCFP010000156.1:0-14785 GCF_051958935.1 Dokdonella sp.
AAGCGGGAGAGGGGGAACATCGCGGCGCCCTCCGCCTCGCCCGCCGGTGACGATCGCGCGCCCTTCGCCTCTCCCGCTCGCGGGAGAGGCCGACGCGCGCAGCGCGGCGGGTGAGGGAAGAACGGCGCGCAGCGCTCCGAACGCCCGCACCCCAACCCTCTCCCGCAAGCGGGAGAGGGGGAACATCGCGGCGCCCTCCACCTCGCCCGCGGGACGATCGCGCGCCCTTCGCCTCTCCCGCTCGCGGGAGAGGCCGACGCGCGCAGCGCGGCGGGTGAGAGAAACCATGGGGCGCCGGGCGCAGTCCACTCCACGAGGAGAAGTTCGCACGACGCAAGCCACTGTTTCCCTGTCCTTCACCGATGCCCAGCTCACCGCGATCGATGCGGCCCTGACGAGCTGGAGACGCAGTTCGCTTGCCGGGCTCATCGGCCTCATCAACGACGAGCGCCGCACGCTCATGAAGATGGGCAGCAAGTCCGAGACGTTCTGCCTTCAGACGATGTCCCCGCTCACCCAGAACCCGCAGCTGGTGTCGCCCAGCCATTACGCGCGCCGGATCTGCGACTCCCACTGTGCGAACCCTGCCCAGCCTCGCGCGCGCTCGCGCATTCGCCCGCTCCACCGCGAGCGCCACACTCCGCGCTTGGACTGCCAGACGTTTTGCTCCGAACGTCAGCCTCATGGCTCGACGCGCCGAGCGTTCCGCTCGATGTGCGAGCCGTTGCGCTCAACGATCCGAGCGAAGGGCTCGGCCGGCGACGTTCTCTTCCTGGCCTCCCGAGCGTTGCGCTCGAAGCGCCGGGCGTCCTGCGTAATCGTCCACATTCCACGCTCGACACGTCGAGCGAATGTCCTGAAGCGCCGAGCGCTGCGCCTGCCGTTCGACGATCCGAACGCGAATGCCCGAGCTCGTCGCCGACGCGTGCGGACCAACCGTACTGCCGCTCAGCGCACCGGGTAATACCCGCCATAAGGCCCGTACCCCGGCCCCTTGCTCTGCTCCACGTGGATGCGCACGCCGTAATCGCGCCCGCTGTCCGACTGGCCGCTGATGTCGAAGTCCGCGGCCTCGAACGTGGTCGTACCGAACCCGCTGGAATTGCCGATGCCCGCTGTGACGCTGCCGTGCACCTCCGGGCCGTGCTTGCGCTCGGAGGCTGCGCTGTCCTGCGCGTCGACGACCGCGTTGTCCGAGGTCCCTGCGGGCGATGCTGCGATCACGGGCTGCGTGGGTACTTCCAACTGCAATGGCGTGGGCGGGCCGCCCTGGACGGAATCCTGCGTCGGTGTTGCCGACTGCGCGGAGGCGCCCGCGCTCAGGCAAAGCACGGTTGATGCGAGGGCCAAGCGGCCCGGAACAGCGGGGACTATCACGATCGACTCCTGCGTCGGCAGCGATCCGGCAATGCGCGCCGGATAGCCGCTATTGGACGCACGCGACGGTGCACAGTTCAAGGAGAAATCGCGGACTTACAACCCGCGCGACGGCTCTCGTTCATGATTGGCCGGGCGTTGCGCGCGCGTTACCTTGGCGCGGATGGCGGGACGTGGCGTACTGATGGTCAACCACGAGCAGACCCGCGACCACCAAGTGCGCGGATGATTCCTCCGTCCCTTTTGTTTGTGCCCGCGCCGGCACGCGAGGCCGATCCCATCACCCATCGAATCCGTCCGCGAATAGGGTTTCGTCGGACGGCTGCGTGAACGGATAGCCGAGGTCCATCAGGACGGCGCGATCGAGCGGCGTGATCGAGACATAGCCGCTCACCGGCAGCGGGCAAGTCGTCATCAGCGCGTAGCGCAGGCGCGGATCGAGCGAGCTGTCGTCGTCGCGGTCGATGCACGTCGCGCCGAAGTGGGCGAAGTCGGATCCGAGGTTCGGCGACGCCGGGCCCCACTGCGTCAGCGGAACCGGCTGTCCGTCGAATGCGGCCTTCGCGTGCGGGCCGACGAACAGGCTCGCGCTGGCCGGGTTGCCGGCATCGGCGAGCGCAGTGAGGCTGTCGAACAGCGTGACCTGTCCGGTGTACGTGCCGTAGTTCGCCGTCGAATCGCGCGTGCGCCAACTGGTGAAGCCGAAGCCGTGTTCGATCTCGTGCAGCACGACCGAGACGAGATCGTTGCGGCCGGCGGGGATCGGGTTGTCGTCGCGATCGTCCGGCGTCGGGTCCAGCCAGTAATTCGCATCGATGAAAGCGGCGTTGGGTTGCAGCAGCATGTCGTAGACGCCGGCCGTGCTGGCGCCGTCGGCGAGCTTCTGCAGCACGCCGGGGACGCGCACGACATTGCTGCCGTTCGGTCCGACGAACGTGCCGGCATCGCCGGAGTAGTACGCGTTCGCACCAAAGCGCGGTTCGATGCGGCTCGCTTCGACCCGCATGACGATGCGCAGCTTCGTCGCGGGCGGGAATTCCGCCAACCAGAGATTCGCCGCGGCGCGCATGTTCTGCTGGAACTGCGAATTCGCATCGAGCCAGCCGCGCGCTGCGAAGTCGCCCTCGGCATTGTCGTAATAGGAGATCACGAAATAGGCATCGGGCCGGTCCTGCGCGATGCAGGCGTGGAGGCCGGTGGCGTCGCCGGTGATCGTGTAGGCGCCATCGAAAACGAAATACGGCAGGCGAGCTTCGTCCGAGCCGATGCCCTGACGGTCGCCGGCATCGGCATAGCAGGCCGGAATGCCGGTGGGGCCGGATAGTTCGGCGCCGCCGAGCAGGCGCACGCGGCCGGTGCTCGGCGTGTGCGGATCGCCGCGCGCGGCGAGGTCGTTCAAGCCGGTGTCCTCGTCCTGGAAGCGGCTGTACACGGCGCTGCCGATGGCGAAGCCGCTCAAACCCGTGCCCCGTGTACCGACCGCGACCGTATTGCCGACGATGCGCGCGCCGTCCAGATCGATCGCGCCGACGAGATTGAAGATGCCGCCGCCATAGCCGGAGCCGCTGCCGCCGCCGTCGCCGCCCTGGGCGGTATTGCCGCTGATTTCGCTGGCGCCGATCACCTTCAGCGAGCCGGCGTGGTTGAAGATGCCGCCGCCGAGTCCGGCACCGCCGCCGCCGGTGGCGACCTGGCTGCCGATCGGGCCGACCAGGCCGTCGCCGCCGCCACCGAAACCCCATGGCGCGCCGTGACCGAGGCCGTTTCCGCCGCCGAAACCGCCGAAGCCGTTCCACCCGCCACCGCCACCGAAGCCGCCGTCGCTGCCCGTGCCACCGCCGCCACCGACGCCGCCCGCCCCTGCCCGGCTGCTACCGGTACTGGGAGCGCCACCACCGCCGCCGAACGCGCCGCCGCCACCACTGCAATAGGACGAGTAGCCGCCGCCGTCGCCACGCCACCAACCGCTGCCGTTCGACACGAAGCCACCACCGACAGCGGCGTGGTCGCAGGTCTGGTTGATGGCGATGCCGCCGGACGCGCCGTCGCCGCCGATCGGGCTGACGCCGCCCGCGCCACCGGTGTTGGTCGTGCCGTCGAACGTCGCGCCGCCATCGAGACGCGGTCGGTTCGAGAGCCAGCCGCCGCCGTCGTGAACGGTATAGCCCTGATCCGGCAGGCCCGCATAACGCATGCCGCCACCGGCCTTACCCAACGAATCGCCGCCCATGCCGCCACCGCCCTGGCCGACGCCCACGGGCCACTCGGCATGACCCGAACTGCCGCCGAGCGCGCGGTTGGCAACGACGAAACTGCCGTCGAGCGTGAGCTCGCCCTGGTTGTAGACGGCGCCGCCGAAACCGCCACCACCGCCGCCTTCGCGCGCGTCGCCGCCCTTGGCGAGGCCATTGCGCAAGGTAACGTGACGCAGCACGAGCTGTCCCTCGGTATAGGGCCGAGCCGGCAGTGCGGCTTCGCCTTCGACGAGGTTGTGGAATTTTCCGGCGACGTACAGCAGGCGGAAGGGCACGTTGGTATCGCTGGACAGGTTCTGGCGTTCGATCACGATGCCGGGGCCGCCGTCGATGACGAGGTTCGAATAGATCGGTGGAAGTCCGGTCGGCCCGTACCACCAGTTGTCCGGTGCATCGAGCGTGACGGTGTCGCCGCCTATCGCGACGGTGTCGAAGGCAATCGTGGTCGGCCCGGTTTCACTGCCCGCGTATTGCGTTGCGTTGGCGATCGCGATCGCCTCGCGCAAGCTCACCTCGCCGTCGCCGCGAATGGCGAGATCGGCGAGAAGCTCGGCGACGGTCGGCGTACCCGACGCCGGAACCCAGACGCCGGTAGTCGGACTCGGCTGGTTGGCGTTGTCCGACTGCGGTGTCATGTCCCACACCGGCCGCACGAGCGTCGTGCCGCTGCCGGTCGCGTCGAAGTCGATCGTGTTCGCCACCGTGGTCACGGTGATCGTGCTGGCCGCGTGCGCACTGGATATCGCGAAGAAAGCCAAGCACAGCACTTGCGCCGGAACGTGGAGCTGACGGGCATGGCGAGTCGATGCGGACATGGAAGCAGCACGCAAGCGGGAAAGGTGCGCGCACGCTATGCAGGGGTCATGCGGGCGGCAATGGGCCGACGGCCCATGCCGCGGGACTCAATCGGCGGGCGCAGGGGTCGCTGCGCGTTCGAGCAGCATGCGTGCGTCGGCGCGTCCGGCGACGCCGAGCTTCGCGTAGAGGTTTTCGAGATGGCGTTTCACGGTCGCCGGCCGGATGCCGAGCTGTTCGGCAATCTGCTGGTTGCGCAGCCCATTCGCCACCCACAGCAGCACTTCGCGTTCACGCGCGGTGAGGCGCCCGGGCGTGGCACCGCCGTGCGCGACCGCCGCCGCGCGGAGGCGTTCCTGCGCCTGCAGGCGCTGCCAGCACGCCTGCACGTGCGGCTCGATCAAACGCAGGCCGAGGCGCTCCGTGTCGCGAAAGCCGCGGCGCGCGCGCGTCATGTTGAGCGTCAGCACGCCGCTGCGCGCGAGCGGAATATCCAGCGCGAGCCCGTCCTCCTGGCCGAGCCGGCCGTACGCCTCCGCATACAGATCCGTCCGATGCCACTCCCGCCGGCTCAGCACGTCGGAGATGCTGCGCGGCGCGCCGCGCCGGTGCAGGTAAAGCGGATTCTGGTGCAGGTAACGATGCACGGCGGCATTGATCTCGGCCGGGATCGCGCCCTGGGGGTCGTACGCGGTGGCCACGACACCCTCAGCACCGCGCCAGTTCACCACCGCGATGTCGCCACTCACGACGAGCCGCAACGCGTGCAGCAGATTCGCCGACCACTGCGCCAGCGACGGCGTCGCATGCACGGCGAGCACGGCCTGGTTGTAGCGATGCAGTTCGATGCGACTCAGCATGTCTCGCGCGACGGTACGGTTGCGGAGCGACTATCGCACGAAGCGCCGGCGCGGGGCACACCTTGCCCGCGCAGCCAAAATCGAACACAGCCCCTACGCGACGCTGAAGCGGCGCCAAACGCAAACCTTTGCTCGATATGCGCAGATGCGCAGGCCACCCAGACTGCGGTCGTTGCAATGAAACTATGCGAGCAACATTGCCGGGGGCTTCAAATCGACAGTTCCGAGAGTAGCGTCCTTTCCACTAGCCGTCACCATCTTTCGGATCGCCTTCAGCCTCCTCTTGAGTTGATAGCTGCTGCCAGTCTGCAGCAATAGATTCCCAATCAACGGCTCGTTCGAGAGGTTGACCGTCGGCAGTTTGGTCGAGTCCGTCTCCGGACCATACCGCCCAGAAGTCGGGATCGTCAGACTTTGGACGTTGCTCCTTAGGTAAACTGTTCATCTGCACAAGCACGGGCAGTTCTGAAGCCCATCCCAGCAGGATGGCATTGCGTGATGGCAAGGAAGGCAGATCACGCAGCAAGCCACGCAGGTTGTCGGGCACCAGCTTGTGGACCAGTTCTTGGTCGCGGTCGTTGCTGATGCGGTGAAGCAGGTAGCTATTGCACTGCGACAGTACAGTCTGAGACAGCTCGCTCGGGCGTTGCGACGACAGTACCAACCCCAAGCCGAACTTGCGTCCCTCGCGGGCGATTTTTTCGAAGACCTGACAGCAGATCGCGGCGGAACTTTGATTTTCGGCGTCGTCTGGGTAGCGGCGTATGAAGGTGTGTGCTTCTTCCATGACGAGCACGGTTGGTAAGACCTTGCCGCTGTGTAGCTTGCGGTACCGTTGCAGGGCCTCCAGCGTCATGCGCGCGATCACTGCCGTAATGATGTGAACTACTTCGACAGGAACCAGAGAGAGGTCGATCACCGTGACCGAGCCGTTCGAGGCTTCGCTGTCGCCGATGTAGCTGGTCAACCATTCCGCCAGCCCTGTGTTCTCGACGCCACCAGTGATTGTCTTCATGCGGCTGTCGGACAGAATTGTCCTGATCCGCATCAGCATTGTCTCGACGTACTCTGACGTACCCATCAACTCGGCGTTTGCTTCGACGCTGCGGAGGAGATTGTCGCCGGTAAACGGGCGAGGGATGTCGGCATCAATGGGTAGAACATCGGTGGCACTGCCCCCGAATGCGGAATGAGCTTGACTCAGTTCTTGCAACAGCGCATCCACCTCCTGCCTAGTGAAGACCGCTGGCCAATCACCTTGGCGAGTGCTAAGCAGCTGCGTGATCTGCTGCGTAAGCTGTGTGAGCGCCGCTCCCTCTTTCTGGGTAAACGATGCATCAGCAACAAGTCCCTCATCCCACGCGCGAAGTCGATCCCGGAAGCCCCTTGCAGGTCCCGGCCCTTTCCAAGGTCCTCCCGCATTTCGCTCTACTTGCACGGCGCTGACCAAGGTTCTCAAGTAGCGGCGAGCGTCATGACTTGGCGTAATCGCAGCATCAATAGAACCGTCTCGCACAGAGCGAAGTGCCTGGATCAATGTCGGTCGCTGCGCTCGCGCGCTTGCCTGCGTGAATGCTGCCCATTCGGCACTATTCCAGAACCAAAGAGGAACCTGAAGCTGATCGACGCCCTCAGCCGGATCAACCGCGAATACCCGTACCTTGCCCATCCCCTTGAAGGTGCTGGCGTACTCGCCGTTCGGATCGAGCAGGATAAATCGGGCGTTGGGGTCATTGCCTCCGCGCTCCTTCTTCGCTGCGTCCATCGACCATCGGATCAATCCGGCGACCGAACACGACTTGCCGCTGCCCGTGTTGCCCAAGACTGCCAAGTGCCGGCCGAAGAGGCGATCAGGGTCGATTCGTACCTCGGCGTTTGCGGCGAGTGGACTCACGCCGATCTTCACGCGGCGTTTCTCGCCCGACTCGACGATGGCGCGGAGCTGGTCTTGCGTGGGCAGCAGGACCGGATCGCCCACGGAGGGGTAGGTCTGTACCCCGCGCTTGAACTGGTAGCGGTCCGTCCCGTTGACTCCCCCGGTGTAGAACAATAGGCCTAAGGGATTTAGGCTCATCTTGCGCAGCGGGTACGGCAAGTCCACCAAGCCGAAGTCCTGCATTCCCTTGCGTTTGGGGTATTGCGAACGCTCGACAGTGATCCACTCGACCTGCGCGACTAGATAGCCTTGATCGCCAGGAGCCAGGACGTAGCCGTTGATACGCGGGAACGGGCGTGGCGTGCCGGTATTCAGCGAAACCCCGTCGGGAGCTTCGATGTCTAGCAGAACCTTGATCTCATCGGGCGAGACGAAGTCGATCGTGCCGATGCGCAACGAGTCGGCGTACGCCAGGGGCGACAGGCTCACGGTTAGTCGCCTCCATCCGGGGCCACGCTATTGGGCTGGAGCGCACCTTGCTTCGTGAGGAACCGCTGCTTCAGCAGCTCGCTCATACGGAAGGTTGTCTTGTCAATCGCTGCCTTAGGTAGATAGTTCTCGGTCAACGTGGTCAGGTCTGCTAGCGCGGGGCCGATCAACAGACTGATCTGTGATGGCCTCCCAATCTGTTCATACGTGTGCATCACCCTTCCCAGTGGGTCATCACGTGAAATCACCACCAAATGCGTAGACGGAATGGTGAGCATGTCCCGGATCACGCGGTTGATGTGCTCGTCGCCGAAGCTGTAGCCATAGGTCACGAGCGTGCTGTTTGGCCGGCACACAGCTGCAGCGAGGTCGCGAAAGAGTTCCACGTAAGGGTAGTCGGCGGTCTCCCTGTCCTTCGCGGCATTCGGGTAGATCATCAACTCGTGGGCGGTCGCTCCAGTCAAACCCGGGGCTGCCAGGTAGGGGTCGATCTTCTCAGCTCCGAACGGGAGGCCGATTCGTCGAATATCTTTGCCGGTCTGCACCCAATCGACCGACCCATGCAACTTGATGAAGCGGGCCACGCCCTCCAAATAGCGAGGCTCACCACGAATGCCCGGGGGGTTGTAGTGCATGTCCAGATCGAGCCGTGAGGATCGGAAGATCGGCGTCAAGTTGCCAAGAAAGCGATCCAGTAGGTGCAGCCCAGCCAACCCAGCTCCAGCTTCGATGAGGCGGTCGTAGTTGGTCGTGAAGATACTCAGGCGGTCCCTTGTCCCTGTTCGGCTGGCGAAGCTCATCAGGAACGTGACCAGTGTGTTGAACGCTTGCTCTCGTTCATTCTCCTGAGCAGCCGCAATCCCGGCCTCGCTCTTCAAGATGGACTCGGCAAACCCCTGCATCACTTTTCCCAGTTCTTTACGCAGGATGTCGGCTTTGCTGTCTTCCAGGATTTCCAGCCCACGCATGAGTTCATTTGCTACGCGCAGTTGGTCTTCAAAATTTCCCTGTTGTCGGCCCGCTTCCTTTGCTGCTTTCTCTGCTGCCGCCTTGACTTTGTCCTTGTGGGTAGCGAGGCTCACTTCACCCATGCCGGTCGCAGGCTTTCCAACAGCCAAGTAATGGACAGCATGGGTCAGCCCCGATCCTGCCAATAGCGAAAGATGTTCCGATTGGAAAAGCGATGTCAGCCATGGCTCGATGCGTTCACGCAGTTCCTTATGCCCGAACGTTTCGCCGGCATTGATCCACGACGCCTCACTACCCTCGCGGAGCTCGAAATTGTCGCCAACCGGGGAGAAGCTTAACGGGCGATGGTCGTCTCTTACCTTGACGACGTTAGCCGGCAGCACATCGGCTGGTGGAACCTTGGGGGTATTGGTCATGACGCTGCCTGCCTCAGCCGTTCATTGGCTCAAAAAGTTGTACTACTCAGCAGTTTGTTTTGGTTGTTCGTGCGATGGAATTTGCGAAGCGACACTTTGGCGGGAAGCGGGGGCAGCCCGCATTCATTTCTTGGGCTGCTGTCCCTTGAATAGCGCCCTCGTCTCCGGCGCCACCACATCCACCTGCCGCTTCCTCTGCAATAACGCCCTCTGCCCCTCCGGCAACTGGCAATTGCGCGACAGCGTCGTCGCACCATCCGCATGCTGCGCGGTGATGTCCTGGACATTCACGACGACGCCCAGCGTGTCGCCGAGCGGCTCCAGCGCGTCGCAGACTTCGTCGATCATCGCCATCGATCGGTATTGAGCGCCGTCGACCATCACGACGAAGTTGTCGTGGTCGAGCCAGAGCGCGCTGCGCACGCCGGCGACGGCCTTGGCGGCCATGCGTGCGGCTTCGTGGTCGACGGGGCGGGAGACGTCGGGGACGCCTGCCTGTCGCAGGTATTCGGTGACCGCGCGGTTCACGGGTTGCGCGACTTGAGTGAGGTACCCGGCGCGGGCTGGTGTTGGCGCAGGTGTGGATGTGGGTGCGAACGTCGCTGGCGGCGGCGTATTCGCAGATGCTTGCGGCACCGAGAGCGGCTGAGCTCGCGTCGTTGCCGTGGCGGAAACTGTCGTGCTCGGCGTTCCCTGCCGCAGCGGAAGGAATACGAACGCGAGGAACGCAGCGAATGCGATCGTGGCGACAATCGCAATGAGAGGTGCACCGTTGTCGCTGCGCGGACGCGATGTGGGGCGCCTATGGGTTTCCCGTTCGGTAAAGACGTGCGTCCAGTCATCCGCGCCTACGGAACCATCGGATGGCTGTCGCCGCTCTTCCGCTTCGAGCGCAGCGAGGTCGATCCACTCTCGAACCATTACGCCGTCGACGAGCTGTATTCGAGGCTCGCGGCACGCGGCTTCCAATGCCGCTCGGGTGAACTCGCCGCTCGTGACAACGACGGCACCGGTTGCGCGCTGGGTCATCATCACGCCGATGAGTTCGTGGACGACGTTGTGCGTGACCTTGAGCGCGTCCCAGCGCTTGCATTGCACGACGATGTAGGCGTCGCCGCGACGAAGCTTGAGGTCGATGCCGCCGTCAAATTCCTGCCCGGTTGCGCCGGTGCCGACGTGGTCGACGGACCAGCCTTCGGTGCGGTAATGGTCGGCAACGAGCGCTTCGAAGCGCGTGGCGTCGACGCGCGAGAGTGCGTCGTTCCAGCGCGTGCGGTTGTATTTCATGCAGCGGCCTGCATCCGCTGGATGCACGAACGCACGATCGCGGCGGCCATGGATGGCCGTGGCGCCCCTTCCTTCCCCATCTTCGCCCCCTGTGGCGTCGATAGGTGGAGTAAGCAACAAAGGGAGTCTGCAATCAACCCTGCCGGTTGTAGGAAATTTCCTACAGGATTCGGATCGGGGCGCTCAAAGAAAGCGCGTCGGAGCGGTGAGGCGAGGCTTCCCTCACCCTGGCCCTCTCCCGCGAGCGGGAGAGGGGAATATGCTGGGCAGTGTCGCGGGAATGCCCTCACCTTGGCCCTCTCCCGCAAGCGGGAGAGGGGACGACAAGGCGGCGCGATGCGTCGGCGGGCGCGTCAGCCGTCGAAGCCGTTGGCGAACAACTCGTCGACGGCGATGAGGAAGCGGAAGGCGCCGGCTGAGCTCACGCCGCCGACGAACCACTGGCCGCTGACGGGCAGCGTCGCGAGCTGGTTGTGGGCGCCGAAGTCGCGGCCGAGGAAATCGCTGCTCGCACGCACCTGGCCATCGGCGCCGTCGAGCAGCACGAGGTGGCCGCCGACGGAGACGGCGAGCGCGTGGATGGTGCCGAGTTCCTGCACCGCTTCGATCGGCTCGCCGAGGTCGAACTCGCGGAGCACGTCGCGCGTGATCGCATCGTGGAAGACGAGTTGCGTGCCGCTGAAGACGACGAACTCGCGGCCGTTCACGCCGTCGAGCAACGTGGCGCCGTCGACCGTTCCCTGCATCGGCAGCGACCAGGCCAGGAGGTGCGTGGTCGCGTCGTAGGCGCGCAGCGTGGTGCCGAGCACGGCGACCAGCAGGCGCGAACCGCCGCCGAAATCGCCCGCCATCGTACCGACGCACGGGCTGCTCATGAGCACCGACATCCACGACGACTGTCCGTCGGCGAGGGCGAACGTGAGCAGGCGCGATCCGCCCGATTCGCGCAGGCAGGCGATGCCCGTATCCGGCGCGCCGCCGGTACGGGGCACCGTCGACAGCGTGGCGGCCGTGCGGCCTTCGAGCGGGTGCCCCGGGTCCCCGTCGATCTGCCAGCGCATAGCATGCGTCGCATCGTCGATCGCGACGATGACCGGCCGGTACGCGCGCTCGCCTGCGACGATGAAGCCGGAGCCCGCTCCCGTGTCGGGGAGCGAAATCGACGCGACGGGTTCTTGCGGAAGCGCACTGTCGTCCATGGCGGACTGCCACAGCACGGCACCGTTCGCGCCATCGAGTTGGGTCCACGCCGGGCCATCGGAGAACGGCGCCGTCGCGCCGAACAGGAATCGCAGGACGCCCGGCGACCCGCTCGACGCTGCGCTCGGGCCGACATACGGCGCCGACGGACCGCGGTCGAGCTCCCACACGGTCGAGCCGTCCACGGGGTTGTAGAGCGCGAAGATCTCGTCGCCGCGGAAGTCTGCCTGCATCGCCGCATGGGCGATCTCGCGGACACCGTTGTGGTCGAGGTCGACGGCGCCGACGGCGGCGCTCGAGTAGGACGAATGCGGAATGCTCAACGTGACCGTGTGCGTCTGGCCGTCGACGATGTTCACTCCGCCGAATTGGGCGTCGCCTTCGATGATGTCGTCCTTGCCGTCGCCGTTGAAGTCGTACGCGGCGACCGCGCCGACGTTGAACACGGAGACGTCCCAGAGCGGCGAGTAGGGCTGGCTCTGGAACACGCCCATCGCATTCCACGCGTGCGCGCCGAGGAACTGGGGCGTTGCGCCACCGTGGTAGGGGGATAGGTAATCGCCGAAGCCGTCCTTGTATGTCCACTCGGTCGCGTGCGTGGCGCCGTCGATGATGACACCGGGCTCGCCGCCGACGATGATTTCGAGCGCGGGGTCTGCATCGAGCTGCGCCAACAGCAGGTCGCCTGCGCTGACGCTCGGGTCCATCCAGCGGACGGCGAGCGTGGCAAGGTCGAGCACCTGCAAACCGCCCGACCATGCCGAGAGGGCGACGATTTCCTCGTTGCCGTCTTGGTCGACGTCACCGATCGCGGCCGCATGGATCGGGAAGCCGAGGTCGAATGAACGCACCCGTTGCAGCGGCCAGCCGGCGAGTTCGTACGCCTTGCCATCGGGGTTGAACACGTACAGATGCGTTTGGCCGCCTTGCGCATGCGTGAAAATGCGCGGTGGGCCGCCGCCCCCCGGCAGCACGAGCAGTTGTTTGGAAACGTAGTTGCCGGCGCGCCGGCCGTAGACCTGTACCAGGAGGTCTGCGCCCGCCTGGCCGCCGAGCACGACGTCGTCGGCGCCGTCATGGTCGAAGTCCGCCACCGCGAACGGCCCGCGCATCAGGGGATCGAAGCTCAGCGAGAGGCGCCCGAGCTCCTGGATCGTCGGCGGCACCGTCGCAGCGGCGAGGGCGCTGGAGAGGCCGCTCGCGAGGGCCGTGGCGAACGCAATGGGCACGACGTGGCGCATGGGAATCCTTGCCATTCTGGAGAAGGCGCGAAGATACCGGAAGTGGCCCCGGTCAGGGTGGCGCGTCGCGGCCGGCTCGATCAGGTAGACCGCGTGCGACCGCGGGACCGAGCGCTCCGGCCACACCGGACAGAGCGCCTCGACGGCCTCCATCAGCTCGACCCAGTCGGCCAAGTCGCCCCTGCCTCGCGCGGGCGTCGACGGCGCGATGGTGCCTGCAAAGGGTTGCACGCGGCGATCAGCTTCCGTCGACATCGGCTTGGGCAAGCAGCTTATCGAGCAGGGCCTCGCGATCGAACAACGCGAAGTACTCGCGCACTTCATCCATATCGAGGCGGCCGCGCTGTGCCAGCAAGAGCGCGCGGATGTCGTGGAGGTCGCGCGCGCGGTCGGGATTGTTGACGAGTGCCTGCAGCTTGCAGCCGATCAGGCCTTCCGCGGTAATGGCACGCACCGCGACACCTACCGCCCCGTACTCGCTCGCCCAATCACCCAGCACCGCGCGAACGAGGCGATCCACGAAGGGCGACCGCGATCTTACGCGGCAATCCTTTCGATCCTGCTGATCGCGCCACCGATCGCGCGATGAGCTTCCTCGAGGTCGTAGTCGGCCTGCAAGCCCAGCCAGAACCGTTCGCTGGTGCCCAAAGCCGCCGCAAGACGCACGGCCGTATCGGCAGTCACACCGCGCTTGCCGAGCACGATCTCATTGATCCGTCTCGGCGCAACCCCGGCCGCGCGCGCAAGCGCGTTCTGACTGATGCCCAGGGGGATCAGGAATTCTTCGAGCAACACTTCGCCGGGATGGATATTGGGCAGCTTCTTCATGGAGCACCCGTCGCCTCAGTGGTAATCGACGATCTCAACGTCATACGCGTCACCTTCCTTCCAGCGGAAGCAGACGCGCCATTGGTCATTGATCCGGATGCTGTGCTGGCCTTTGCGACCGCCCTTCAGCGCCTCCAGCCGATTTGCCGGCGGGACGCGAAGGTCGTCGAGCACGGCGGCATTGTTGAGCATGCGCAGCTTGCGGCGAGCAACGGCTTGGATATCGGCCGGCAATCGTCGCGACGGGCTGCCCGCCCATACCTCTTCCGCTTCCTTGTCGGCAAAGTCACGGATCATGGCCGACTATAACGCTGTCCGTCATATAACGCAATGCGTCATACGCTCCATGGACTCGACTTCACGCGACGCTACATGTTGCGACGGTACTCGCCGCCGACGTCGTACAACGCGTGGCTGATCTGGCCGAGGCTGTGCGTCTTCACCGCTTCGATCAACGCCGCGAACACGTTCTTGCGGTTGCGCGCGGTATCCTGCAGGTAGGCGAGGCCGTGGCCGTCGTGGACGAACCCTTCCTCCTCGTCGCTGCCGGCGGTGTGGGCGTGCGAGGTTTCGCCCTTCGGCGCGAGCACATTTCGGTTCTGCTGGTACGTGCGCACGTTGGCGATCTGCTGGCCCTTCTCTTCTTCCGTCGAGCGGATCAGTTCGATCTCGGTGACGATGTCGCCGGCGTGTTCCTTCGGCAGGAAGGTGTTGACGCCGACGAGCGGCAGGCTGCCGTCGTGCTTCTTGTGTTCGTAGTAGAGGCTTTCTTCCTGGATCTTGCCGCGCTGGTACATCGTGTCCATCGCGCCGAGCACGCCGCCGCGCTCGCTGATCGCCTCGAACTCCTTGTAGACGGCTTCTTCGACGAGATCGGTGAGCTTGTCGACGATGAAGCTGCCCTGCCAGGGGTTCTCGCAGAAGTTGAGGCCGAGTTCCTTGTTGATGATCATCTGGATCGCGACCGCGCGACGCACGCTTTCCTCGGTCGGCGTGGTGATCGCTTCGTCGTAGGCGTTGGTGTGCAGCGAGTTGCAGTTGTCGAACAGCGCGTACAACGCCTGCAGGGTCGTGCGGATGTCGTTGAACTGGATTTCCTGCGCGTGCAGGGAGCGGCCGCTGGTCTGGATGTGGTACTTCATCATCTGGCTGCGCTCGTTGGCGCCGTAGCGCTCGCGCATCGCGCGTGCCC
>NZ_JBQCFP010000157.1:0-12281 GCF_051958935.1 Dokdonella sp.
CTGCAACTGGAAGCGCCGGGTGCCGTGCCCGGGCCCGAGGCAGAGATGGTGTCCTACCAGCCGACGCCGGCGCGCCATGTGTTCGATCTTCTTTCACGCACGACGCTCGGCACGGACGACGTGCTGGTCGACCTCGGCTCGGGTCTCGGCCACGTGCCGCTGCTGGCGGGCCTGTGCAGCGACGCCCGCGCGATCGGCATCGAGCTGCAGGCAGCGTACGTCGAGAGAGCGCGCGCGGCGGCCGCGTCGCTGCGGCTCGCACGGGTTGCCTTCATCGAACAGGACGCACGCGCGGCGGACTTCTCGGTTGGAACGGTGTTCTACCTCTACACGCCGTTCAGCGGCTCGATCCTGCGCGAGGTACTCGATGCCTTGCGTGTCCAATCGCTGCGGCGCCCGATCCGCATCTGCAGCTATGGGCCGTGCACGCTGGAGCTCGCGCGCGAGACCTGGCTGACCGCGGCGCACGCCATCGACGCGGGGCGCGTCGCGGTGTTCAGCGCATGACCGGTAGCAGCCTCAGCGGAGTTCGATGCCGGGATACCAGCCGCTCGCCGCAAGGAATGCGTGGGCGTCCGTCATCGCGAAGGTCGCGTGCAGCGCTTCGCGCTTGTCGCGCGCATGCTGGTAATACGCCTTGACGATACGGTAGCCGACCCAGTAACCGAGGTCGGCGGGTCGATCGGCCTTGCTGTTGTAGAGCCAATCGGTGAGATCGGTCTTGTCGACGTCGGCGGCGAAGGCGGTTTCGACCGCCTTCTCGCGTCCGGCCGTTATTGCCGCGAGATAGTCGTACGACACGTGGCCGGCGATGAGCTCGGCGACGAATTCCGCTGCGCCTTCCGCGAGCGAGCCCTCGAGCACCGTCGGATGCTCCTTCTCGGCCAGCGCGGGAGCCTGCTGGGTGTGCGCGTATTCGTGCGCGATGACGGTGACGAAACGTTCTTCGACGTCGGGATTGAGCCAGTCGGTCGCGCACAGCGCTTCGAGGCCGATCTGCACGCCCGTGGCCGGGCTGCCGATGCCGACTGGCTTGCCGCGACCGATCGCGATCGTAACCGGCGGCAGGCGCGAGGCCGGATGGAGTTCGGCGAGCTTCGCGATCGCGCTTTCGAGCCGCTCGCGCACGCGCGGCAGCACGGCCATGCAGCGCTTCGCATCCGCGTAGATCGCCGGGCGCTTCGCGAGCGTCCCGGCAATGCGTGCGCCCGTCACGTCGCGCTGCCTGGCGAGCTCGTGCAGCCCTACTGACCCCACGTCGAGATATTCGTGCTGCAACTGATCCGCGCTCGGATGCCCGCCGGCGGCGTCATACACGCGGTAGAAGAGCGCGACATCGTCGGTGCGGACCACGGCGTGTTGCGTATTGCTCGCCGAGGCGGGCAGCGATGCCGTGACGGCGAGTGCGAGGATTATCGCGCAAGGACGCAGGTTCATGGCGGCGGTATCTGCACGGGAGTGCAGACGCTATACCGGGCATGCGCCCATGTGCATGTGACCGAGGTAACACATCGCGCACGCATGAAGCAGCCCGCATGCGGCGCGCTGAATCGGAAACGAACCGGCGCGAGGGACTGCAGATGGCGTTCATGCGCGGCCTGCTATCTGGCGAGTCGCTGCGGTGGCGCAGCCTGTGGAATCGAACTGGGAGCACGACATGGGCGACGACAAGATCCAGGGCGAGGGCGATTACGCGTCGGCGCGCCGGTACCAGGAGGAGACCGAACGCTTCGTCAAGGAACATACGAAGGATGGAGAAACGATCCGCGGTGATGCCGATGAGGCGACCGACGAACTGACGCCCGCGGAGCGGGAAGCACGATCGCACGCTCGCAGCGGCGACGCACGCGACGCCGAAGTGATGCGCAAGCTCGGCGACCAGCCGCCTGGCGCGAAGCGATAGACGGGCGCATCTAAACCCTCGCCATCCGTCGCGCATCCAAGCGCGACGGAAGCGAGCGGATCGAGGTCCGGCGCGCGACACGCCGTGACCGTGCGCACGCGCGGGCGCGCTTGCGACGCGATCATCGCTCCCTACGGCTGCGCGCAGTGCGCCCGTAACCCCGATCGGAGCGATGGGCATGAAGAAGACGTGGACGATGTTCGGCGCGGCGATGGCGGCCGCGACCTGCGGCAGCGCGTGGGCGGGAGTGGATCTCTCCGTGCTCGATGCATCGATGGCGGGGCCGCGCGCGCAGGTGCTCGTGCTCGGCAGCGTGCACCTTTCGGGCATGGAGAAGGATGCCGGCGCGATGGAACCGCTGCTCGAGCGGCTCGCCGCATTCAAGCCGGACGTCATCACGATCGAGAACATCGCGGGCGAGGGATGCGACCTGCTCGCGCGCTATCCGGACGTGTATCCGCCCGACAACATCGCGCCCTACTGCACGGACAACAGTGCGGCCAGGCAGGCGACCGGGCTCGACGTGCCGGCGGCGACCGCGGCCGCGAACAAGGCGCTCGCGCAATGGCCGGCGCAGCCGACGCCGGCGCAGCGGCGCCACCTCGCCGCGCTGTTCATCGCCGCGGGCGACCCGTCTTCGGCCGTGGTGCAGTGGCTGCAGCTGCCGCAGGCGGAGCAGCATGCGGGCGACGGGCTCGACGACGCGCTCGTCGCCATCCTCGTCAAGCGCGGGGCGCGCAACACCGCGAGCGACCGGGTCGCCGCTCGGCTTGCCGCACGCCTCGGCCTGCAACGCGTGTACCCGATCGACGACCATACCGGCGACAACGTGACCGTCGCCGACGAGGAGGCCTATGGCGCTGCGATTCAGAAGGCATGGGAGGCGGGAAGGCCGAAGGCGAAGGCGATCCGCGAGCGCGAGCAAGCGCTCCAGAAGAGCGGCGACATGCTCGCATTGTATCGCTACATCAATAGACCCGAGGTGCTGCGCATCGCGATCGATGCGGACTTCGGCGCCGCGATGCGCGATCCGTCGCCGCAGCACTACGGCCAGCTCTACGTCGCCGGCTGGGAAACGCGCAACCTGCGCATGGTTTCCAACATCCGCGCCGCGTTCCGCGAACGTCCCGGCGCGCGCGTGCTGTCGGTCGTCGGCAGCTCGCACAAGCCGTGGTTCGACGACCTGCTCGCGCGCATGCAGGGCATCGATGTCGTCGACGTCGGCAGGGTACTTGGCGATCGCTGAGGGGAGTTTCCCTCAGCGCGCGTCGCTGCGGGGTTCATCACATTTGTACTCGGTGGCAAAGGCGAACCTCGTCATGCCGCGACGCGCAGTCGCGGCATCGAGGAGGTTCATCATGAGCACAAGCAACACGTCCGGCGCGTGGCAGCGCATCGCCGTTTTCGAGATCGACGCGGACGCGCCGATCGTCGACGACCTGCGCGGCAATGCGCCGGACTCGCGCCATCTCGTCATCCCGGCGCGCGAGTCGCCGCCGGGCCTGCGCTGGTACGAGATCTACGTCGACTTCGGCATCGGCGAGGTGCTGGCGATCCGGCTCGCCCAGGCGCAGGTGCAGGCGGTGCAGCGGTGGGCGACGGCGGGGTTGATGCCCGGTTTTCGCCTCGTCAGCGGCCACGAGTGGCTCACGGCGGACGGCACGCGACCGCGGCCCGATTGGCGCCTGGATCGCGTCTCCGGGGCGCGCGATCTCAACTAGCAGGATGTTGAGAAAGGCGCTATGCAGCGCTTTTTCAACCCAGTGCGTCCGGCACATGTCCAGACTCGCTTCCGCGATTCAACGACGTGCGTCGTCGACTCGCGAGCGATTCCATCCCGGATCGCGTCCGCAGGCTGTTTTCAACAGCCTGCCAGGTAGTCGCGGGGACGCCGCGGCCGATAGCCTGACCTCAGCGGAGTCGATCCGCGCGATCGGCAAGGCCATGTTCGCGCAGCATCGCGTCGATGCGTTGCTGCGCGTGCCTGCGGTCCTCGCTGGACCGGGTCGAGCCGAGGATGTCGGCCGCGCGCGTGCGGAATTCGGCGAGCGCTTGCGAGCCACCGCAGGAATCGACGAGGCCGGGCAGGTCGGCCGCGAGCTGGTCGAGGTTGCCGTCGAGTTGGGCGCGTGAGAGCTGCATGCGACCACCGTACTCGCCATGACCTGCTCGGCGCTGAATGGGATGACCCCTGCCTTCAGCATGCCCGCGATTCGGGCGATATAGTGCGGCCCCATGCACATCATCCCGCTCGTTCGCCACGGCGTCCTTGCATCCGCGCTGCTCGGCTTGGCCGCAGGCGCGTCCATCGACCGCGCGCGCGCTGCGGAATCCGCTTCCGCAGGCACCACCTTCTGGGTCGGCTGTTACCGGCTCAATTTCGAGGGCGACGCGTCGAAGACGCGCGACGTGCGCCTTACCGACGTGGAAGTACCCGCGCGCCCGGGCAGCTATGCGGTCGAATCGCTGCCGAGCCCGGACGCCGATCTCGCGAGCAGCTGGCGCCCGACGGGTGCGTCGTCGATCCGCATCGGCATGAGCAACGGCCGCACTGGCTGGTCGGCGGAACTCAAGGCCGCCGACGACGCATTCGTCGGGCCGTCGAACTGGGTCGACGATACCGGCCACAGCGGCGCCGGCTACCTCGTCACGGCGAAGAGCATTCCGTGCGACGGGGCCGGCGCGGCCAAACCGTGAAAGCGCGCGAGAGCGCTACCGGAACAGCAGTACCAGCAGGATGATGAGCAGCAGCAGGCCGCCTCCGCTCGGGTAATAACCCCAGCCGGAGCTGTACGGCCAAACCGGCAGCGCGCCGAGGATGAGGAGGAGCAACAGGACCAGCAGGATCGTGCGCAGCATGGGCGTTCCTCTGTGGGTTGGGCGACGCGCAGCGTGCCGCCCTTCACCTATATGAACGCGGAATGCCGAAGGAGGCGCGCGGCGTCCGTTCAGGCGGGATCACGGGTTCACCTCGGCGGCAAGCGATCGAGGAACGGCGCCGATTTCTTCCCTGCATGTCTCATTCGGGCGCGCTTGGTCGTTCTTCGCGGGCACACCGGGGAGATCCACACATGCCGCACGCCGCGCGTCCTCTGTCCTTGCTGTCCGTCTTCGTCGTCCTGCTCGGCGCGTCCAGCGCATCGGCGCAATACGTGTTCGTAGGTCCGGCGAGTGATCCCGACTGCGACTACCCGACGATCCAGGCCGCGCTCGATGCGTGGGCGGCATCGCCGAGTACCGACTTCCTCAGCATCTACGTCACCAGTGCGCAGGCCTACACGGCGACCGCGATCACGATACCCACGCCGGTGGCGAGCGCGGGTGTCGCGCTCAGCGGTGGCATGCCGTCGTGCCACTTGCAGGGTGCGAGCGGGCACGTCGTACTCGACGGCGCCGGCAACGGTGGCGTGCCCGTGATCGACGTGGACGGCGCGGTCGCGGGTGACGGGCATCGTTTCGAAGTGACGATCGGCCCGCTGGAGATCACCGGCGGCAACCATGCCGGCAACGGCGGCGGCGTGCGCGTGCGCGGCAATGTCGTGGTCACGCTGTTCGAGGCCGACGTGCACGACAACACCGCGACCAATGGTGGCGGCGTCAGCGTCGAGGCGACGGCCGCGGGTGCACCGCAACTCATCCTCGTCGGCAACCAGGCGCCGGCTGCGATGCGCGACAACACGGCGACGCAGGACGGTGGCGGGATCTACTGCATGGACGCGTCGGTGTACTGCGACCGCTACTGCGGCCTGGCTGGCAACCAGGCCGGCGGCCGCGGTGGCGGCATCGCGCAGCAGGCGTGCGCCACCGCGCTCTATCCGTCGCCATCGATGGTGATCGATCCGGAAGTCGGCATCCGCTCGAACGTCGCGGTCGGCGATGGTGGCGGCGTGTGGGCGTCGGGTGGCTACTTCAACATCGGCGCGCACACGCCGCTGAAGCCGGTGCCCGTGTCCGGCAACAGCGCGGGTGGCAGTGGCGGCGGGCTCTATCTCACCGGCGTCGGCGCGGGGTCGTCGCTGTCGCTGCGTGGCGTGCATTTCGACGACAACAGCGCCGATGGCGACGGCGGCGCGCTGTACGCGGACACAAGCCTCATCATGGTGGACGCGCCGATCGTCGCCGGCTGCGGTGGCGCGTTCGACGGCTGCCCGCGTTTCAGCGGCAACCATGCGGGCGGTTCCGGTGGCGCGCTCGCGCTCTACGGCGATGCGAGCCTGCTCGCCTGGAACCTCGTGTTCGCGAACAACGATGCCGCGCATGCAAGCGTGCTGCAGATCGGCGCGGCGCCGGCGGCGGTGACGCTCATCGACACGCACGTCGCCGGCAACCATGGTGCGCCCGAGTTGCTGCGGTCCTCCGGCGCCCAGGTCGACCTGCGCTACGTGACGATCGCCGACGAAGGCGGCGATGACGACGCGCTGATCCGCTTCGATGCCGCGGGAGTATTCGCTGCGGCCAACAGCATCCTGTGGGACGACAATGGCGCGGCGAGCGGCGTCGTGCTCGCGGCCCCCGCCGGATCGACCTTCAACGTGGACTGCGTGCTCGTGCACGAGGACAGTGCATTGGGCGGCCAGCCGGGCGTGACGGACCTCGTCGTGGCCGATCCCGCGTGGGATATGAGCGGTGCGTGGCCCGCCGGAATGTACGTACCCGGCGCGGACTCGCCCGTCGTCGATGCCTGCGGCGCCGGCCCCGGCAACATCGCCGACCTCATCGGCACCACGCGTCCCCAGGACCTGCCCAAGGCGGATGCGGCCGGCGCGTACGACATGGGTGCGATCGAGCGACGGCCCGATGTCGTGTTCGCCGATGGATTCGAACTGCCGTGAGCGGGCTTCGTCGAAACGGCCGGTGTCGGTTACTCGCCGTTGTCGAAACCGTCGACGAAGATCGGTCCGACGCTGTTGAGTCCGGTGATGCGCCAACCCGCCAGCTCGAAATCCGCACCGACGCGATGCTCGCCGAAGCCGACGAGGACGTCACCGTCATCGCTCGCCGCGAGAACCTCCCAGAGGTGCCAGTCGGCAAGGTCGAGGCCCTCCGCCTGCAGGTATCCGGCGAGCTTTATCGTGCCCGTCGATGCGGAGCCGATGCTCGCATCCTGGAGGGACATGAAGAGCGAGCCGTAGATGTGCGTTGCGTCGGCGTCGATCGCGCGTGCATTGCCGGGACTGGTCGCGCCCCAGTCGGCTGACGGCAGCTCCGCCAAGCCCGTCGATGCCGACCAGCGGAACTGCCGCGGGCGGATGCCGACCCCTAGGCTGCCGCGCCGACCGACGATCACCGAGCCGTCGGCGCTGGTCGCATTCGCTTCTGCCCACGCGTCGTCGGCCAGCCCCGGGGAGATGTTCTGCATGCCGTCCTGCGCGGTCCAGCGAAATGCATAGTGGCCGGACCTTCCGACGACGACGGTTCCATCGCGGCTGATCGCGTTGGCGCTGCCTTGCGTGGCGCCGTCGATTGCGCCGAGGCTGCGCATGCCATCGATGGCATCCCAGATCCACGGCGTCGAGCCACTCGGGTCCGTCGCGACACCGACGACGATGCTGCCGTCGGCGCTGACGCCGAGTGCGTCGGTCTGCGTGAAGCCGGGCAGCGCGCCGAGATCCTGCGGCCCGCCGGCTTGGGTCCAGCGAAACGCGTGGGGCGGCGAGGTCAGCGATCCGACGACGACCGAACCGTCCTGGTTGGCCGCGGTCGCGATCCGGCCGCCGGGGATCGCGTGCTCGGTGCCATCCCAGAGGATCGCGCCCGCCGCGTCGGCACCGACGGTGACGTGGCCATTCGCGCTGATGCCGATCGTGGCAGGCGGACTGTCGATCGCGAGCTCCGCGCGAACAGCGCGCGTCGTGCCTCCGGCGGCGGCGATCAGCACGCCCGCAAGCACGTGCCCGATCAAACGGTCCTTAGGATATCCGGACTTCGCTTCGTTCATCGCGCACCTCACGCTCATTGCGCATTGGCCGCGGTCATCATGATGCAGTGACCGCCGCGGCATCGCCGACGGACGTTACTCCGCATGGCCGCCCTGCAAAGAGAATACGCGCGGCAGGACGTGAATCGGGGCCATGCACGGCGAAATGGAGTCGGGAAGGGACGCCCCGCAGATGCAATCACGCCGACGCCGATCGTGGTGCGGCCGGACAGGCTGCCGCGCCGGCGCATCCCGCACCCCGCCCTCAGCCTTCCCTCATCCGCGTATCCGTCGCGATCCAGTTCGTCTCCCAGTGCTGCCCGTCGTCGTCGGAGTAGGACTGTTCGAAGCGGCAGGTGTCGGGCGTCGCACAGGTGATCATGAAGCGCACGAGAATGCTGCGGCCGGCAAGCGTGTCCTGGCCGTGGAACTCGCCGCGACCGTCCTTGAAGCGGCCGAATAACGGTGGCGTGAGTTGCCCGGCATCGCGGCTCGCGTAGTGGATGCTCCACTGCCGCGCGGATGCATCGTAGAGGCGCATGGCGACGCCGGCGATGCGGCCGGAGGGGCCGCTGATGTCGAGTTCGACCGTGTTCGCGCGCCCGTCGAGGAGCTTGCGCACGACGCTCGTGCCGTCGAGGTCGACCCATTGGTCCGATCCGGTCAGCGGACGAAGGCGTCGCGTGACGTGCGTCTTCCACGTGCCGAACTCGAAATCGAAGTCGTGCGAGGCATCCAGCGGCGTCGCCGCTGCGGCCTGCGCCGCCGCTGGAATCGAGATGGCCGATGCAAGCAGGAGGCGGTGCAGGCCAGCGGGAGCATGCATGTCAGGATTCCTCCGATCGGGCAGCCCGCAGTAGGCGACGCCGCGTCGGGTATCGCAAGGACCACTCGGGTGGACGTGGGACGATGCCATTCGCGCCGGGATGCGTTCTTCCCGCGGGAAAGCGCCGCGGCTACGGATGCGGCGGTGCGTGGCCGAAGCTGAGGCTCGAGAACGTCGTCGCGAAATCGGCCTCGGCGCCCGCGGGCAGGGCACGTGTCCAGACGACATTGAGCAACCAGCTCCCGCTCGGCGGCAGGTCGAACGTTGCGCGACCTGCGCTGTCGGTGGTTCGCACCGCGACGGGTTCGGCATCGTCCTCGAGCAGGGTCTGCTTGATGCGTGCGCCGGCGAGTGCGGTGCCGTGGTAGAGCACGCGTACCGGCAACGTCGGCGAGCGGGGCTGCGCGTAAGGGTCGCGTTCCGGCACGATCTCGAGTTCGAGGCCCACGGGGATCATCGCGGCGTCACCTCTCGCAACGGAACCGACCTGCACGAGTGACTTGGCGACGCGGCGATAGATTTCGGAGCCGTCGAGGTCCATGCGCTGCGTGCGGCGGCGCTGTTCGAGTGCCGGAGCGAGGCCTTCGCTGTCGAGGTAATCGTTGAAGCGCAGCGCGGGCAGGCGGCTGTGGGCGCGATCGTCGGTTTCGAGCACGAGCAGCCAGGTGCCTTCCGCATCGAGGCGCAGATCGGCGTCGGCATCCACGCGTCCGGGATGCAGGCGACCGTGCAACCCGTACGAGCGTCCGTCGGGCGCGATCGCGTCGAATCGTTCGATGCGTTGCAGCGGTATCGGCGAACGCTGGCGTGCGGCGCCGTGTCCCACCTGCAAGGTCAGCGGCCATTCGCCGCCGCTCTCGGCGTGGAAGTCGCGCGGCTGCAGCCAGAAGTCGTGCGCAACGGCCTGCGTGCCCGCCGTCGCCAGTACGAGCATGAGTGCATCGGCAATGCGGGAATGCGATCGCATGACAGGGCGCCTATTCGAGATGATCCGGCTGGTCACCCGGCGTGACCGGCAAGGTGTTCAGGCTCGCCACGAGCAGCGCGACCGCGATGAGCCAGCTCGCCAGCACTTTCACGGCGACGCGCGCGCCATGACGAGGGCACCACGAAGCGAGCAGGAGTGCTGCCAGCATCGGTGGCAGCACGAGGGCCTCGGGCCGCATGCCGGCCGTTGCGGCGAGCACGCCTGCGCAGGCCCCACTCGCACTTGCAAGCGCAAGCACCAGGCGGCCCGGCGCGCCGGTCCAATGAATCGCGGCCGCACAGCAGGCGATGGCGATCCAGCACGCGAACGAGGCCCGATCGAGCGGGATCAGCGCCGGCATCGTCGCGACGGTGCTGCCGAGCAAGGCGAACGCGATGAATGCGATCGCGCGCGTGTGCGGCGACGCCTGGGCGATCGCGATGCCGCTCGCAAGGCCGAGCAGCATGAGGGGCAGGACGGCGGCAGTCATGCGAATACTCCATGGAGGAAGGCCATGCCCGCGACCGCGATCGCGGCACCTGCGACGCGCGTCAGCGGGAAACGTCGTACGTAACCGGCGAGTATCGCGAACGCGATGCCACAGGCATGCAGCAATCCGGTTGCGAGCACGAAGCCCGTGCTGTAGCCGACCGGGTCGGCCGCCGACGGCAACTCGCGTCCGTGCGCGTAGCCATGGAACAATGCGAACACGGCGACGATCGCGAGTGCGAGCCAGGCAGGTGCGCGCCATGCGCCGGCGATGCACAGGCCGAGCACGAGCACCGAGGCGGCGATGCCGAGTTCCACCGGTGGCAGTGGCATTGCGCGCATGCCGAGTACGGCGCCAACGACCATCAGCAGCGGAAACACGATCGGCAGCGCGACGACGAGCCGCGCACCGAGGAACGCCCCCCAGAGTCCGACGGCGACCATCGCGAGCAGGTGGTCCACGCCGCCGAGCGGATGGAGTACGCCGGCGACGAACCCGCCCTGCAGTCCCGTCCCGGAGTGCGCCCAGACGGGTGTAGCGACCAGGATGCCGGCTGGGAGCGCCAACGCGTGGGATGCGCGCGTGCGTTTCATCGCGGGTATCCCGCGTTTTCCGGCGCGGCGAGGAATGGGAACACGCTGGATGAATGCTCGTGCTCGTCACGATCGACGCCATCGTCGATGCCGCGCGTCGTGCCGTTCGCGAGCAGGGACCGATAGACATCGATCGCGTCGTACGCCGGCGTGCGGCCACCGCAGTCCCCGGCCGATTCCGCGTGGCCGCCGAGTGCGGCGAGTTCCACCGCGAACGGTTGCGTGCAGCTCGCCGATGTCGTATCGACCCACAGTCGATCGTCGGCGAGCAGTCGGGCGAGCTTGCGATAGCGGTGCGCACCGGCGCGAGGATCGGCGAGGAAGGCGTTGCCGCAGCGGCCGTCGAACGCGTCGTACAGCGCGAGGTTCTTCTCGATCTCCGCGACGAAGCGCCGTGCCGTCGACGGCGAGGCCGCGTTGTACGCTTCCTTGAGGCGATCGGCGACCTCGTCGCTCGCGGTCGTGCCGAGCAGTGCATTGCCGGTGAGCGGACGCCCGGCGCGATCGATGCGGCGCTTGCCATCTGACGTGCTGCTCCAGATCGCGAGCATGCGCCCACCCTTGGCGACGGTCGCGATGTCGATCGAGACGACGAGCGACGCGGGCGTCCATCCGGCGAGCAGGTTCTTCGCAGGACCTCCCTCGGTATGGCGCCATTGGTCGTGGATCTCGCGTACCGTCGTCGCGTCGAACGAAGGGCAGCCCGCCTCGTCGTTCGCCGCGCCGCGGCCGATCGCGGCGATGGCCGCCTGGTAGGCGGCGCGCGTGCCTTTCACGTTGTTGAAGAACGGATCATCACGCAGGCCCGCGAACACGCGAAAGCGCGCATGCCGATCTTCGAGGCCGTCCGGCATCGTGTTGCCGCCGCGTGCCCAGTCGCCGTGGCCGGCGCGGCATTCCATCTCGCCCGGCGTCGCGAGCCGGCATGCGATCGTCGTCGTCGCGGTCGTCCCTCCGAATCGCGGGCCGCTGTCGACGTGGAACTCATAGGTCAAACGATCCGAGAACGCGTGGCCGACGATCGTCATGACCAGCTCGAGCTGGCGGCCGTCGGGCGACGTCCACGCGTAGAGGTCACCGATGTCCGCGCGCGGATCGGTGATCACGGTCGGTGTGTCGAGGTGGTCGGATGCCTGCACGACAGCCGCCCCGAGGAGGAGCAGGACGCCGATCGCGCGGCAGGAAAGGCGGGCGGGATGCATCGTGCGGACCTCGCTGGAAGGAGGTCCGCACTAGACACCGCATCGCAGTGGCGCCGCTGTCGGAATCTTTAGTGAAGCGCCGCTCGACCTGGCGGCACGGCCGCCGTCGATCGCGTGGCGTGATCGGTCATCGGAGGGATGCGTCGCCGAATCCGTCGCCGAAGATGCGGTCACCGTGGACGATCTGCAGCCCGTTCAGCGCGGCGCGCGACGAGCCGGACGCGGCGCCCGGCGCGACGGTAAGCGAGAACGTCGTGCCGGCAACGAAGAACACGGCATGATTGCCGGGGCCGTTGCCGGCCGGGACGTAATGGCCGTCGAAGTCGGTGCCGCTCGCGTCGACGATGTCGATCGCGTGAGGCATGGCGCCGGCCGCTGCGAGC
>NZ_JBQCFP010000158.1:0-7070 GCF_051958935.1 Dokdonella sp.
GGGGGGCGCGCGCCCGCCTGGTGCGTGCCGGAGACGTGGACGACGTCTTCCGGAGCGGCAGGCACGCCGCGGCGGCGCGCGAGGTAGTCGCAGATCTGCTCGCGCAGCGCGAGCAGTCCCTGCGCGTCGGGATAGTCGAACTCGACGTGCTCGGCGGCGCGGCTCACCTCGCGGCGCCAGACGCTGCCGAGCAGCGGATTGGCGAGCGGCAGGCCGTACTGCAGGTCGTAGCGCAGGTCGCTGTGCTGGTGGCCGGGGATGCGCCGGCCGTCGGTGTTGGCGAGCGCGCGCCGTGCGAAGCTCGACAGCGGCGCGACGAGCGTGTTCGCGCTGCGCTTGTGCGGCGTCGCGTTGCCGACGTTGGCGACGAAGCTGCCGGAGCCGACGCGGCCGAGCAGGAAGCCTTCCGCCTGCAGCTGCTCGTAGGCGGCGAGCACGGTGTTGCGCGAAATATCGAGCTCGCGCGCGAGCGAACGGCTCGCCGGCAGGCGCGCGCCGGCGGCGACTCGGCCGTCGAGGATCGCATTCTTGAGCGCGCGGATGAGCTGCGCGTAACGCGCGCCTTGGCCGTCGAGGTCCAGATACACGATTGGCTCCGTGGATATTCGCGATTCCGGTACTGGAGGGTACCAATATCCGCGCCTAATGTTGAGTGCCGCGATGCGGCGGGGCCCGGGCGACTGTCCTTGGGTTCACGCAGTCGCCGGACCGCACCGCGCACGGGTCATGCGCACGCACTCACTCCGGAGGGTCGATGGACGTCCAAACCGAAACCGTGCCGCGCGACGCGCGCCACCGCGTCGAGCGAACCAAGGCGCGGGCGCGCTACGACCGCGATACGGTGCACGCGATCCTCGACGCCGGCATGATCGCGCACGTCGCGTTCAGCGTCGGCGGCCAGCCGTTCGTGATCCCGATGCTCTACGCGCGCGACGGCGAAACGATCGTGCTGCACGGATCGATCGCGAGCCGGTTGATGGGCGAACTCGCCGACGGCGTTCCCGCGTGCATCGGCGTCACCCACCTCGACGGGCTCGTGCTGGCGCGCTCGCACTTCGACCATTCGGTCAATTACCGTTCGGTGGTCGTGTTCGGCCGGGCTCGTGCGGTGGTCGATGCGGGCGAAAAAGCCGCCGCGCTCGCGCGCTTCGTCGACGCGCTGATTCCCGGGCGCGCCGCGGAATCGCGCGCGGCCGACCATACGGAGCTCGCCGCGACGCAGGTGCTGCGCCTGGCGATCGAGGATGCGAGCGCAAAGATCCGCAGTGGCGGCGTCAAGGACAACCCGTCCGACCTGGCACTGCCGCACTGGGCGGGCGTCGTGCCGATGCGCACGCAGTACACGGCTCCGCAAGCGGAGTCCGGCCTTGCCGACCCGGCCCTGCCCGCCTCAGTGCGCAGGCTGCTCGCCGCGAACGAGGCCGTCGCATGATCGCTTATCGCGACGACGTGCGTCCCGCGCTCGAACAGGCGCGCGAACTGTATCGCGCCTCGACGCTCGGCGAGCGCCGCCCGATCGACGACGACGAGCGCTTCGCGGCGATGCTCGCCCATGCGAACCTCACGATCACCGCGTGGGACGGCGACCTGCTCGTCGGCATCTCGCGCTGCGTGACCGATTTCGTCTGGACGACGTACCTCGCCGACCTCGCCGTGCGCGTATCGCACCAGCGCAGCGGCATCGGCAAGGAACTCATGCGGCGCACGCAGGCGGCGGCGCCGCAGGCGAAGCTGCTCCTGCTCGCGGCGCCCGCCGCCGAGCGCTACTACCCGCACGTCGGCTTCACCCATTTCCCGCAGGCATGGATGCTGCGCGAGAACGAGTCGATTCCGTAGGTCGGGCCGAGCGCGCAGCGCGAGTCCCGCCGCACGTTGCGATCCCACGTCGTCGTGCGCGAATGGCGGCGCGCGCCGCGCGCGTACCGCCTTACGATCTACTCCGGATTGACGCGCGGGGCCGGGGAACGCACGGCACCGCGGCCCTTGATACCGCCTCGGGTCACGCGCACCGCACGGCAGCCCGAGCGGCTATCATCGGCGGTTTCGCCCTCGCATCGGATCCGCATGCCCGAGCCGTCCCCTTCCCGCCCGCGCGCGATCGGCATCGCGACCGCGATCATGTGCGCGCTCGCGGGCGGCGCGCTGTGGTGCCTGCTCTCGCTCTACAGCCGCGGCGATCTCGCCGGCCTCGCCTTCCTCGTCGCATTGCCGGTCGCGTGGACCCTGCGCAGGCACGGCTATTGCGGCCACTGGTCGGGTGCGCTCGCCGCAGGCACGTGCGTAGCGCTCGCGGCGTTCTATTCGTTCTACCTGCAGGCGGTCGCGCAGGTCGCCGGCATGCTCGGCTTGCCGATGCGCGACGCGCTGCTGCGGATGAGCCCCTCCATGGCGATCGACATTGCACGCGCGAACGTCGGCACGACCAGTACCGTGATCGTCGTGGCCGCGATCGTGGTCGCCGCCGCGCTCGTAAAGCGCCGCGCCTGACACGATGCGGCGGCACGCGCGTTGCGCGTACCGCCCTACGCGACGACGCCGGCCTGGGCGCCGTGGAGCGACAATCCCCGTTCTAGCGCACGTCGCCAGCGGCGACGCGGCGCAGCGCCTGCTCGAACACCTCGACCGGTTGTCCGCCGGAGATGAGGTGCCGCTCGTCGAGGATCACCGCCGGCACGCCATGGATGCCGCGGTCGGTGAAATACCGCTCCTGCGAACGCACGACGCCGGCGAATTCGTCGGAGGCGAGGATCGCGCGAGTGCGAGCGCCGTCGAGGCCCACCGATTCCGCGATCGCGACGAGCACGGCATGATCCGACACGTCGCGTGCATCCCCATGGTAGGCCTGCAGCAATGCATGCTTGAGTGCGCGCTGCTCACGCGCGCCGAGCGTCCCGGCCCAGTGAAGCAGGCGGTGCGCGTCGAACGTGTTGACGATGCGCCCGCGCTCCCCGAAGACGAAACCGACGTCGGCACCGCGCGCGCGGATCGTCGCCCGGTTCTTCTCGAGCTGCTCGCGCGTGAGGCCGTACTTCGCGACGAGGTGCGCGGTCGCGTCCTCGCCCTCGGCGGGCATGTTCGGGTTGAGTTCGAACGGCTGGAAGTGCAGGTCGACGTCGATCCCGCCGCCGATGCGCTCGAGCGCGCGTTCCAGCGAGGCGAGGCCGACGGCGCACCACGGACACGCGACATCGGAAACGAAATCGATGCGGATCGTTGGCTTTGCCATCGGCGGAAATTCCTGTGCTCGGCGATCACCTGCAGATGCGGGCTCCGGCACCCGCGATCAAGCCGCGACGGCCCCGGCGCATCGCCGTCAGCCGGCGATGGTCCGGTCGACCAACTGCTGCGCTTCGGCAAGGATTTGGCCGATATGGGCCGCGTCGCGGAAACTCTCGGCGTAGATCTTGTAGATGTCCTCGGTGCCCGATGGGCGCGCGGCGAACCAGCCATCCCCGGCGACGACCTTGATGCCGCCGATCGACGCATCATTGGCCGGAGCGCGATCGAGCACCCTCACGATGGGCGAGCCGGCCAGCGTCTTCGCGGTGACCTCGCCCGGCGCGAGCTTGGCCAGGCGCGCCTTCTGCTCCTTCGTCGCCGGCGCATCGACGCGGTCGGTGTACACGGCACCGAGTTCCTGCTCGAGACGTGCGTAGCATTGGCCGGGGTCGCGCCCGCTGCGCGCGGTGATCTCGGCCGACAGCAACGCCGGCGCGATGCCGTCCTTGTCCGTGCTCCAGGCACCGCCGTCGCGGCGCAGGAACGATGCGCCCGCGCTCTCCTCGCCGCCGAAGCCGAGCGAACCGTCGCAGAGGCCTTCGACGAACCATTTGAAGCCGACCGGCACCTCGTGCACGCGCCGGCCGAGGCGTGCGGAAACGCGATCGATCATCGCGCTGCAGACGATCGTCTTGCCGACCGCTGCATCCGCGCGCCAGCCCTCGCGCGTGCGGAACAGGTAGTCGATCATGACCGCGAGGTAGTGATTGGCGGGCATGAGGCCGACGCTGCGCGCGACGATGCCGTGGCGGTCATGGTCGGTGTCGCAGGCGAACGCGACGTCGTAGCGCTCGCGCAAACCCAGCAGGCGCTGCATTGCCGGCGGCGACGACGGGTCCATGCGCACCCGACCATCCCAGTCGAGGCTCATGAAGGCGAACGTCGGGTCGACCAGCTCGCTGACGACGTCGAGCGCGATGCGCCAGCGCTCCGCGATGCGCGGCCAGTAGTGCACGCCGGCGCCGCCGAGCGGATCGACCGCGAGGCGCAGGCCGGCGGAGCGGATCGCGTCGAAGTCGATGAGCGCGCCGAGGTCGTCGACGTAAGCGCCGAGAAAATCGTGTTCGCGCGTCGTCGACGCGGCGCGCGCGCGCTCGATCGGCACGCGCTTCACGCCACGCAGGCCATCGCCGATCAGCGCATTCGCGCGCTGCTGGATCGCGCCGGTGACGCCGGTATCGGCAGGGCCGCCGTTCGGCGGGTTGTACTTGAAGCCGCCGTCCTCGGGCGGGTTGTGCGACGGCGTGACGACGATGCCATCGGCGAGTCCGCCCGCGCGTCCGCGGTTCCAGGCGAGGATCGCGTGCGACAGCGCAGGCGTCGGCGTGTACTCGCCGCCCGCGGCGATGCGCACCTCGACGCCGTTCGCGGCGAGCACCTCGAGCGCGCTGTCCATCGCCGGCCTGGACAACGCGTGCGTGTCGATGCCGAGGAACAGCGGCCCGTCGATACCGGCCGCGGCGCGGTGGTCCGCGATCGCCTGGCTGATCGCGAGCACGTGCGCCTCGTTGAAGCTCGCCGAGAACGACGAACCGCGATGGCCGGAGGTGCCGAACGCGACGCGCTGTGCCGCGATCGCGGGATCCGGGCGTTCGTCGTAGTACGCGGCGACGAGGCGCTCGACGTCGACGAGCGGCACCGATGCCGCGGGC
Source organism: Dokdonella sp. (assembly GCF_051958935.1). Lineage (GTDB taxonomy): Bacteria > Pseudomonadota > Gammaproteobacteria > Xanthomonadales > Rhodanobacteraceae > Dokdonella_A. The sequence goes on from NZ_JBQCFP010000158.1 coordinate 4,932, forward strand.
ATGCCCGCGAGCGGACTTTTCGCCGCGCTCACGGCGTGCTCCCGCGCATCTTGCGGTAACGCCTGATCAATGCGTTGGTCGAGCCGTCGTGCGCGAGCCGCGGTGCCTTCGGCGCGGCGAGTTCCGCGGCGATCCGCCTGGCGAGCACCTTGCCCAGTTCGACGCCCCACTGGTCGAACGAGTCGATGTCCCAGACCACGCCCTGCACGAACACGCTGTGCTCGTACAGCGCGACGAGCGCGCCCAGCGTGCGCGGATCGAGGCGGCGCGCGAGGATCGTGCTGCTCGGCCGGTTGCCGTCGAACGTCTTGTGCGGGACGAGCGAGGCAGGCACGCCGTCCGCGCGCAGTTCCGCCGCCGTCTTGCCGAACGCGAGCGCTTCTCCCTGCGCGAACAGGTTCGCCATGAGGAGATCATGCTGGTCGCCGAGCGGATGGGCGGTCTCGCAGAAGCCGATGAAGTCGCAGGCGATCCGGCGGGTGCCCTGGTGAATGAGCTGGTAGAACGAATGCTGCCCGTTGGTGCCGGGCTCGCCCCAGACGACCGGGCAGGTATCGACGCCCACGCGCGCGCCGGCGCGCGTCACGTGCTTGCCGTTGCTCTCCATCGCGAGCTGCTGCAGGTAGGCCGGAAAGCGCTTCAGGTACTGCTCGTACGGCAGCACCGCGATGCTCTCGACGCCCAGGAAATTCGTGTTCCAGATGCCGAGCAGCGCGTGCAGCACGGGCAGGTTGCGCTCGAACGGCGCCTTGCGGAAATGCTCGTCCATCGCGCGGAAGCCGGCGAGCAGCTCGCCGAAATGCTCCGGTCCGATCGCCAGCATCGTCGACAGGCCGATCGCCGAGTCCATCGAATAGCGCCCGCCGACCCAGTCCCAGAAACCGAACATGTTGGCCGTGTCGATGCCGAACTGCGCGACCTCGGACGCATTGGTCGACACCGCGACGAAGTGCCTGGCGACCGCCGCCTCGTCGCCGAGTGCGTCGAGGCACCAGCGTCGCGCGGCGTGCGCATTGGCGAGCGTCTCCTGTGTCGTGAATGTCTTGGAACAGACGACGAACAGCGTCTGCGCGGGATCGAGGTCGCGCGTCGCCTCGGCGAAGTCGGTGCCATCGACATTGGAAACGAAGCGCAGGTCCAGCGCACGATCCGCGTAGGCGCGCAGCGCTTCGTACGCCATCACCGGGCCGAGGTCGGAACCGCCGATGCCGATATTGACGACGTGGCGGATGCGGCCCCCGCGATGCCCTTTCCATTCGCCGCTGCGCACGCGTTCGCAGAACGCGGCCATGCACCCGAGCACGTCGTGCACGTCGGCGACGACATTGCGGCCGTCGACAACGATGCGCTCGCGCTCGGGCGCGCGCAGCGCGACGTGCAACACCGCGCGATCCTCGGTCGTGTTGATCCGCTCGCCGCGGAACATCGCGTCGGTGCGCTCGCGCACGCCGCAGGCCTGCGCGAGGCGCAACAGCAGCTTCAGCGCCGGCGCGTCGACGCGTTGCTTGGCGTAGTCGAAGTAGAGACCTGCCGCCTCGAGCGCGAAGCGCTCCCCCCGGCCAGCGTCGGCGGCAAACAGCTCGCGCAAATGGCGCCGGCGCATCGTCGCCGCGTGGCGCTGCAATGCTTTCCATTCCGGCCGCGCGGACAGGCGCGGCGTTTTCATCATGCGATTCGCCATCGCCGGAGCCTAGCAGAAGCGTCGGTGGACCGGAGCGCAGGCGGGTTCAACGTTCACACCTATACGCTTGGCGAAGCCGTGCTTCATTCGAGTAGTGCTGCCAAGGGAAGGCCGCTTCTGCACCTTCACGGGCTCGTACCATTTCGAGTCTAGGCAAGCTGGTTCGGGCGGCGAAACAGGACGTTTCGCACTAGTGACTCCCACTGCCGCCCTCGACCGCCTTGAGTTCGGCGATCAGCTGGTTCGCCGCTTCCTTGCCATCGGCGTAGAGCATGCGTGTGTTGTCGGCATAGAACAGCGCGTTCTCGATGCCGGCGAAGCCGGTGCCCTTGCCGCGCTTGATCACGATCGTCTGCTTCGAATCGACCACGTCGAGGATCGGCATGCCGTAGATCGGCGAGGACTTGTCGGTCTTCGCCGCAGGGTTCACCACGTCGTTCGCGCCGATCACGATCGCG
>NZ_JBQCFP010000159.1:0-25291 GCF_051958935.1 Dokdonella sp.
GTCGGTGAGGTGTCCACCGTTCTGCTCCTGCGCGGCCCACAGGCCCTGGATCAGCGCCGAGCGCTTGCGGTCGGGCGGGAACTTGGCGACCCAGTGGTCGATGTGTTCGCGCGTGTGTGCATTCAGCGCGACCAGCGGGTCGACGTCTTTGACCTGCTCGTAGGTGCCGGTCGCCTTCATCGGTCCACTTCTCCAAAAACGACGTCGTAGGTGCCGATCATCGCAACGACGTCCGGCAGCATGTGGCCGCGCACGATCGCGTCCATCGACGACAGGTGCACGAAACTCGGGGCGCGGCACTTCAGGCGGAACGGCTTGTTGGCGCCGTCGGACACGAGATAAATGCCGAACTCGCCCTTGGGCGCCTCGACCGCGGCGTAGGTTTCGCCGGCCGGAACCGCGTAGCCCTCGGTGAACAGCTTGAAGTGGTGGATCAGCGCTTCCATGTCGTCCTTCATCTCGACACGCGAAGGCGGCGCGACCTTGTAGTTGCGCACCATCACCGGGCCCGGGTTGGCGCGCAGCCACTTCACGCACTGCTGGATGATGCGGTTGGACTGGCGCATCTCCTCGACGCGCACGAGGTAACGGTCGTAGCAGTCGCCCTTGACGCCGACCGGGATGTCGAAATCGACTTCCGCGTACTTCGCGTACGGCTGTTTCTTGCGCAGGTCCCACTCGATGCCGGAGCCGCGCAGCATCGGCCCGCTCATGCCCCAGGCGAGCGCCTGCTCCGGCGAGACGATGCCGATGTCGACGGTGCGCTGCTTCCAGATGCGGTTGTTCGTGAGCAATTCTTCGTATTCGTCGACGCGGCGCGGGAAATCCGCGCAGAACGCATCGAGGAAATCGAGCATCGAGCCGCCGCGCCACTCGTTCAGGCGCTCGAGATCCTTGCCCTTGTGCCACTTCGATTCGCCGTACTTCGGCATCACTTCCGGCAGGTCGCGGTAGACGCCGCCCGGGCGGTAGTAGGTCGCGTGCATGCGCGCGCCGCTGACCGCCTCGTAGCAATCCATGAGTTCCTCGCGCTCGCGGAACGCGTACAGGAATACCGCCATCGCACCGAGGTCCAGCGCGTTCGAACCGATCCACATGAGGTGGTTCAGGATGCGCGTGATCTCGTCGAACATCGTGCGGATCCACTGCGCGCGCTCCGGCGCGTCGACGCCGAGCAGGTTCTCGATCGCGCGCACGTAGGCGTGCTCGTTGCACATCATCGAGACGTAGTCGAGCCGGTCCATGTAGCCGATCGACTGGTTGAACGGCTTGGATTCGGCCAGCTTTTCGGTCGCACGATGCAGCAGGCCGATGTGCGGATCCGCGCGCACGATCGTCTCGCCGTCCATCTCCAGCACCAGGCGCAGCACGCCGTGCGCAGCCGGATGCTGCGGGCCGAAGTTCATCGTGTAGTTCTTGATTTCCTGCATGTCGAAATGACCCGAACTACATCAAGGATTGATACACGAAGGACGCGAAGGCTTCTGCTTTGCGCACGGTTGCGTTCACTTCTTGCGCTCCGCGACGGCTTCGGCGCGCGCCTGTTCGTAGCGCGAGTCGTCGCGGATCGTGCGCGGCACGAGCACGCGCGGTTCCACCGAGGTCACCGGTTCGTACACGACGCGCTTCTTCTCCGGGTCGTAGCGCACTTCGACGTTGCCGATCAGCGGGAAGTCCTTGCGGAACGGGTGGCCGACGAAGCCGTAGTCGGTGAGGATGCGGCGCAGGTCCGGGTGGCCCTCGAACACGATGCCGTAAAGATCGAACGCCTCGCGCTCGAACCAGTCCGTGCTGGGCCAGATGCCGATCAGCGAGGGCAGGCCCGGCAGGTCGTCGTCGCTGCAATGCGCGCGCAGGCGCAGGCGGCGGTTGTAGCGTAGCGAGAGGAGATGCACGACCACGCCGAAACGGTGCGGGATGCGCGCCGGATGCGGGCGGTTGGCCCAGGCGAAGCGCCCCGGCCCCTCGCCTTCCACGCCGCGCGAGAAGCCGGTCCAGGACGCATCGTCCGTGTCCCACTCGGTCTGGCCGTAGGACAGGTAATCGATGCCGCAGAGGTCGACGAGCTGCTCGAAGTGCAGCTCCGCGTCGTCGCGCAGCATCGCCGCGACCGCGAGCCAGTTCTCCGGCAGCACTTCGATCGTGGTTTCGCCGCGCACTTCGTCGACGCGCACGAGTTTCTGGCCGAGTTTCGCCTCGAGCTGCTGCACGAGGGCGGAGCGGCCACTGACTGCCGTTGTTTCGCTCATGTCCGGATTTTCCGCTAGCGCGCGATCGTGTTGGTGCGGCGGATCTTCTTCTGCAACTGCAGGATGCCGTGGATCAGCGCTTCGGCCGTCGGCGGGCAGCCCGGCACGTAGACGTCGACGGGCACGATCCGATCGCAGCCGCGCACGACCGCGTACGAGTAGTGGTAGTAGCCGCCGCCGTTCGCGCAGCTGCCCATCGAGATGACCCACTTCGGGTCGGGCATCTGGTCGTAGACCTTGCGCAGTGCAGGCGCCATCTTGTTGACGAGCGTGCCGGCGACGATCATCACGTCGGACTGGCGGGGGCTCGGGCGGAAGATCACGCCGTAGCGGTCGAGGTCGAGGCGCGCGGCACCCGCGTGCATCATCTCGACCGCGCAGCAGGCGAGGCCGAACGTCATAGGCCACATCGAGCCGGTGCGCGCCCAGTTGACGAGCTCGTCGAGGCGCGCGGTGGCGAAGCCGCGCTGGATCAGCGGATTGTCGTCACCGGGGCGCAGGATGTCGTCGACGACGTTGACCGGCGCCGGGTTGTGCATCGACTCGCCGATGCGATCGATCACTCCCATTCCAGCGCTCCCTTCTTCCAGACGTAGACGAAACCGATCACGAGCAACAGCAGGAACATGCCCATCTCGACGAGGCCGACCAGGCCGAGCTTGCCGAACACGGTCGCCCACGGAAACACGAAGGCGATTTCCAGGTCGAAGATGATGAACAGGATCGCGATGAGGTAGTAGCGCACGTCGAAACGCATTCTCGCATCCTCGAACGCCTCGAAACCGCATTCGTATGGCGAGGCCTTTTCCGCAGTGGGCTTGCGCGGGCCGAGCAGGTTGCCGATGACGATCAGCGCGATGCCGATCACGGCGGAGACCGCGAGGAACAACAGGACCGGGAAATACTCGGTCAGCACACGACACCTCCGCGCCGAAGGCGCATCAGCGATCGCGACGGCGCTGCCGGCGCGACGACGGTAAAGAAGATCCGGCGCGGCGGCTGTGGACATTGCATCCACAGCCGCCGGTCGAATCGAGTGGTGCCCAAGAGAGGACTCGAACCTCCACGGGTTTCCCCGCTACCACCTCAAGGTAGTGCGTCTACCAATTCCGCCACCTGGGCACTGCTTACTTTCCGTCCTTCCCCTCTTGCTTGGTCGCCGGTGCAGCCGGTGTGTCGGCAGCCGGCGCAGGCTTGTCCGGAGTCGCGGCGGTCGGCGCCGGCGTGTCGGCCGAGGCCGCCGGAGCGGTCGGAGCAGGCACGTCGCTACCCGCGGCAGGAGCCGGGGTGGCGTCCGGTTTCGCCGGGGCGGCGACGCCGGACATGACGCCGAGATCGTCGGCGGCACCCACAACCGTGCCGGTACGACCCAGATAAATGCCCATGCCGAGGCTGAGCAGGAAGAACAAACCCGCGAGTACCGCCGTGCTGCGCGAAAGGAAATTCGCCGAACCGCGCGCACCGAAGACGGTTGCCGACGCGCCGCCACCGAAGCCCGACCCCGCCGCGGCGCCAGCGCCGCGCTGCAAAAGGATCAGGACGATCATGGCGATCGCGATCAGCACATAGAAAACGTTGGCAACAATCGACAGCATCAGTCGCTCTTCACGTTGCGGCGGCCGCGCAGATGGCGAGGAAATCCTCCGCCACCAGCGATGCACCGCCGATCAATCCGCCATCCACATCGGGCTGGCCGAACAACTCGGCCGCATTGGCGGGTTTGACGCTGCCGCCATACAGGAGCCGCAGCGAGTTGGCGATTGTAGCATCCTGTTCGCGAAATGTGCCACGTATGAATGCATGCACCGCCTGGGCCTGCTCCGGCGTGGCCGTCCGGCCCGTGCCGATCGCCCAGACCGGCTCATACGCGACCACCGCCTGGGCGAACGCGGCGATGCCGGCGGCCCGGATGACCGCCTCGAGCTGGCGCCCGATCACGGCCTCGGTGACACCGCCTTCGCGTTCGGCCAGGGTCTCACCGACGCAGAGGATCGGCACGAGGCCGGCGTTCTGCGCCGCGACGAACTTGGCCGCGACGAGCGCATCGCTTTCCGCATGGTACTGGCGGCGCTCGGAGTGGCCGACCAGCACGTAGGTGCAGCCGATGTCGCGCAGCATCGCGCCGGAGACTTCGCCCGTGTAGGCGCCCTGCGCGTGCTCGCTGAGATCCTGCGCGCCGAAGGCGATGGAGCCGTCGCGCTGCGCGCCGATCAGGCCCTCGAGATACGGAAACGGCGGCAATACGGCGACTTCGGCCCGCGCCGGCAGCGCGAACACGATGCGACCGACGAGCTCGGCCGCCATCGCGCGCGAACCGTGCATCTTCCAGTTTCCGGCGACGAGCGGGCGACGCATGGGCATTCCGGGGTTGCGAAGGCGCGCAAGGATAGCGGCCGGTTTTCGTACCGACAACTGCGCCGCGCTCATGACGATCGCGCCCGAGCGCGGCGATCGCAACCGACCATCGCATGCATATCCATGCCGTTCGCTCCGTGCGAAGCCCGCGCAGCGGGCGCCGTCCAAAACGCCCGCGCCGGCCCCTTAGACTCCGCGCCTGCGGCATTGCGCCCAGACCCGCGCAAAACCCGCGATTTGCGACTAGGCTGCCCATACCCGATCGAGGATCACCGATGTCGTCCTTGCATGCCCTCGTCACCGGCGCGTCCGCCGGCATCGGCGCCGAATTCGCGCGCCAGCTCGCCGCGCGCGGCTGCGGCCTCGTGCTGACCGCGCGCCGCACCGATCGACTCGACGCGCTCGCCGGGCAATTGCGCGAGCGCCACGGCGTCGATGTCGTCTGCCTGCCGGCCGACCTCGCCGACCCGCGCACGCCGGCGCGCCTGTTCGAGGAGTGCACGCGCCGCGGCCTCGCGATCGACGTGCTCGTCAACAACGCGGGCTACGGCGTCACCGGCTCGTTCCTGTCGCGACCGTGGACGACGCACGCCGACTTCATCCAGGTACTGATGACCGCGCCGGCGGAGTTGTGCCATCGATTCCTGCCGGCGATGCGCGAGCGCGGTCACGGTCGCATCGTCAATGTCGCCTCGCTCGCGGGGCTCATCCCCGCCCCGGCCGGGCACACGCTGTATGCCGCATCGAAGGCGTACCTGATCAAGTTCTCGCAGGCCCTGTCGCTCGAGAACCGCGCCTACGGCGTGCATGTGCTCGCCTGCTGCCCGGGCTTCACCTATTCGGAATTCCACGACGTGACCGGCACGCGCGAGCAGATGAAGGGCCTGCCGGCCTGGATGTGGATGGAGGCCGATGCGGTCGTGCGCGATGCGCTCGCCGCGGTCGAGCACGGCGATTCGATCCGGGTCAGCGGCCGCGCCAACCGCGTGATCAAGGCGCTGTTCAAGTTGTTGCCGGACCGCGTGGGCGCGGCGCTGATCGCGCGGCAGGGCAAGGATTTCCGCGACGCTCACTGATCCGGTCGGCGATCGAACGGCGCGAACTCCCATGCACGCAACCGCGCGAGCCGCTCGCGCGCGATCGCCGGCTGGTCGAAGTAGATGTCCGCGAGCACGTGCTCGGGCACGTCGGGGTACGTGCGGCGGATCGTGTCGGCGACCGCCTGCGAGCGCGCCGCGACCACGGCGGCCTTCTTCATGAGGTGCACGGCATTGAACGTGGCGAGCACTGCGACGGCGGCGGTCGCGCAACGCACGCCCCGCACCTGCCGTCGCGTATCGCGCGGGCATTGCGCCAGCAGGCCGAGCCAGCCGAGCCAGAACACGCTCGAAAAGCTCACGTAACGCGTCGCGAACGCCTGCTCCGCGCCGTAGTCGCCGGCGCGGCCGTAGGCGGTGAGGAATGCACTCGCGACGCCGAACAGGAACAGGCCCAGCCACGGCAGCGTCGACGTGCGGGCGCGATGCCGCCACCCGAACGCGAGTCCGCTCGCAAGGGCGGCGGCGCCGAGCCAGGGTGCGGGATCGGTCGCGTAGCGGGCGACGCCCGCACCGAGGAAATTGAGCGCGTACCGCGCGACCACGACGAAGTCGCGCCCCGTCGGGGCACCCCGATGCAACAGCCACGCCGCCGCGAGCGTCGCTGCGCCCCAGATGGCCACCCATGCCCAGCGCGCCGGCCGCGTGAGGTCTCGCCGCAGCGCGAGCACGAGCGCGCCGACCGGGAGCACGGCGAACCCGATCGCGAAACTCGCGAACGCGCACGCCGCGCATGCAAGCGCCGCGACGCCGCGCATCGCCGTGAACACCGGCGCCGAGAGCAGCGCGATCGCCGCCACGGCGCCGGCCAGACATACGAATACCGCGACCTGCCAGCCCCATTGCAGGTTCGCGAGGTGCCCCGGATACAGCGCGAATGCGATGAGAATCAGCACGTACGCGAGGCCGTGATCGCGATCGCGCGCGAGCCGCAGCGCAAGCATCGTGATCACCGTGGCATATGCGAGCAGGAAGACCATGCTTGCGACCACGTCGAGCCAGGTCGCTCCATGCGAGAGGTCGGTCGTCACCAGCAGCACCGCGTACGCGCCCGCGTGCAGGTGGCCGCCATGGATGCGGACCAGGTCCGCGATGGGGAGCGCCCCCTGCAGGTAGCGCTCATAGATCGGGACAAGATCGAGGTGATCCCACAGCATCATGGGTACGCGCCAGAGCAGCGCGAGGATGAGCAGCAACGCCGCGAGCGCGACGAAGACGGCTACGACGATGCGATCCGTTCGCCCGGGCACTACGCGCAGGCTCGCCGCGGCCGTCATGACCGATCCCCGGCCCGCTCGCACACGGCGGCGGCAGAGGCTTGTCCGAAGCGCGCGCGCCAGCGTGGGCGCCGCCGGAACCCGTTGCCGGCGCGGGCCCGCGTACGAAACATCACGATCGCAAGCACGACGACTATCGACCGGGCGATCCACTCGTTGCGCGCGATCCATTCGACCATCGCCGGCCCCTTTTCGAAGTCAGATCAGCTTGATCTCGCGCAATCGCTCCTGCAGGTACTCGTGCGCGCTGATCGGCGCGGGGTAACGGTTCGGATTGTCGGCGCTGATGCACGAGGGCAACGCGTCGATGATGAAGTCCGGGTTCGGGTGCAGGAAGAACGGCACGGAATAGCGCGGCTTGCGCGCCTCGTCGCCGGGCGGGTTGACCACGCGGTGCGTCGTCGAGGGATAGACGTGGTTGGTCAGGCGCTGCAGCATGTCGCCGATGTTGACGACGATCGTGTCGGCATCCGCGGTGAACGGCACCCACTCGCCCTTGCGCGACTTCACCTCGAGACCCTGCGCGCTCGCGCCGACCAGCAGGGTGATGAGGTTGATGTCCTCGTGCGCACCGGCGCGCACGTTCGGCACGTCGGGGGTCGTGATCGGTGGATAGTGGATCGGGCGCAGGATCGAGTTGCCGAAGTTCGTCTTGTCGTCGAAGTACGTCTCCGGCAGATCGATGTGCAGCGCGAGCGCGCGCAGCACGCGCGAGCCGAGCGCATCGAGCGCCTCGAACAGGCCGTAGCCGTATTCGCGGAAACCCGACACTTCGGTCGGCCACAGGTTCGGCGCCATCACGTCGGCGTACTTCGAGTCGCGCGGGATCTCGCGGCCGATGTGCCAGAACTCCTTGAGGTCCGGGTATTTCGAATCCTTCGCGGTCTCGATGCCGAACGGCGTGTAGCCGCGCGCGCCGCCGGCGCCCTTGACGTGGTACTGCATCTTCACGTCCGCGGGCAGCGCGAAGAACGCCTTGAATACGTCGTACGCGCCGTCGATGAGCGACTGCGGGATGCCGTGGTTGCGGATGCCCGCGAAGCCCCACTCGCGGTAGGCCGCGCCGAGTTCGGCGACGAACGCGTCGCGATCGCTGCTGCTGGACGGCTCGCTGTAGCGGCGGATGTCGAGGGTCGGGATGCGCGAGGTCATGGCGTCAGGCCGTCGTCGTGGATGCCGCCAATTTTACGGCGTCGGCGAGTTCGGCGGCGAGCCGTTCGACCAGCGCAGCATCGCCCGCCTCGATCGTCACGCGCACGAGCGGCTCGGTGCCGGAAGGACGCAGCACGACGCGCCCCTGCCCTTCGAGCTCGGCGCGCACGCGCTCGTAGACGGCCTGCACGCCCGCATCGGCGACGAGCGCCGCGGCGCCACCGGACACGCGCACGTTCACCGTCGTCTGCGCGACCTTGCGCATGCCCGCGACCGCCTCGTCGAGGCCACGCCCGCTACGGCGCAGCACGTCGAGCACCTGCAGGGCGCTCACGATCGCGTCGCCACTGCTCGCACGGTCGAGCGTGAGGATATGGCCCGAGGTCTCACCGCCGAGGACGCCGTTGTGCTGCTTGAGCTGCTGCAGCACGTAGCGGTCGCCGACATTGGCGCGGATGAACGGCACGCCGAGTTCGCTCATCGCTCGTTCGAGCCCGTAATTGCTCATGAGCGTGCCGACCAGTGGCCCGCGCAGTCGCCCGCTCGCGTGCCAGTCGCTCGCGAGCACGTACAGGAGCTGGTCGCCGTCGACGAGTGCGCCGTGGCGGTCGACCATCTGCACGCGATCGCCGTCGCCATCGAAAGCGATGCCGAGGTCGGCACCGCCCGCGACGACCGCGCGCTGCAGCGCTTCCGGATGGGTCGAGCCGACGTCGCGATTGATGTTGAGGCCATCCGGCTGCGCGCCGATCGCGGTGACCTTCGCGCCGAGCTCGCTGAACACGGTCGGCGCGATCTGGTAGGTCGCGCCGTGCGCGCAGTCGAGCACGATGGCGAGGCCGCGAAGGTTCAGCGTCGCCGGCCCCGTGCCCTTGCAGAATTCCGCGTAGCGCACGACCGCATCGCGCACGCGCACGACCTTGCCGATCGATTCGGAGGCAACGGTCGTGAACGGCGCGTCGAGTTCCGCTTCGATCGCGGCCTCGACGTCATCGTCGAGCTTCTCGCCCTCGGCCGAGAAGAACTTGATGCCGTTGTCGTGGTGCGGGTTGTGCGAGGCGCTGATCACGATGCCCGCACTCGCGCGCAGCGAGCGCGTGAGGTAGGCGACCGCGGGCGTCGGCATCGGGCCGAGCAGGCTCACGCCGGCGCCGGCAGAGACGAGGCCCGCCTCGAGCGCGGATTCGAACATGTAGCCGGACACGCGCGTGTCCTTGCCGATGACGACGTTGACCGCCTGCCCGCGCGCCGCGAGCACGCTGCCGACCGCGCGGCCGAGCTTGAGCATGAACTCGGCGGTGATCGGCCACTCGCCGACGCGGCCGCGGATGCCGTCGGTACCGAAGTAGCGGCGGGTACTCACGGGAATGGGGAATGGGGAATGGGGAATGGCAGAGGCGAGCGGACCAGCATGCCCGAACTCCGGCGGGTAACAGGCGGCGCGCGCCGGACAACGTGCATTCTCGATTCCCTGTCCCTATTCCGTGCTCTCAGTCACCCATCTGCTTCTGGCGGTGCTCCCAGCGCTCCTGCGCGTCGAGGCTGAGCGTGGCGATCGGACGCGCCTCGAGGCGCTCGATGCCGATCTCCTCGTCGGTCTCTTCGCAGTAGCCGTAGCGGCCTTCTTCGATGCGCTTGAGCGCCTTGTCGATCTTCGCGATGAGTTTGCGATAGCGGTCGCGGGTGCGCAGTTCGAGCGAGTTCTCGGTCTCGCGCGTCGCCCGCTCGGCTTCGTCGCCGACGTCGCGCACTTCGTCGCGCAGGCTTTCGATGGTCTGGCGGCTCTCCTCGACCAGTTCCTCGCGCCACTTCGACAGCTTGTTGCGGAAGTACTGCAGATGGCGCGGGCCCATGTATTCCTCCTTCGACGACGGCTTGTAGCCGTTCGGGAGGTCGATGGTCACCGTGGTGGGCAGTGCGTAACGGCCGTCCTGCATGGTCACGCCGTTTTCGGCGGCGATGTCGGCCTTCTTGCTGCTCTTGGCGACTGCGTTTTGCGGCTTGCTGGTAGTCACGAAATTCCTGGAGGTTTCGGCGGCATTGCTGCTCGCGGTCTTCGGTTTCGATGCGGCCACTGCCGGCGCGGGTTTGGACGGTTTGGCGACGACGGTCGGCCTGGAGGGGGCGGCGGCCGGCTTGGCGACGGGCCCGGGAGCCGGTTTCGCCACCGGCTTGGCTGGCTTGGCGGCCGGTCTCGCTTTCGCCGCTGGCGCGGCCTTTTTTGCCGGCACGGCCTTCTTCGCTGCGGCCTTGCCCGCCGGCTTCGCCGCCGGCTTGCGCGCCGGCGCGGATTTCGCCGCGGGCCTGGCCGCCTTTTTCGGCGCTGCCGCTTTCGCCTTGGCCGCCGGCTTGGCGGGAACCTTGCGTGACGCCGCCGCACCCTTGCGCGCGGCAGGTTTCGCCGCCGTGGTGCTCTTGCGCGGATCTGCTTTGCTCTTCGCCATTCCTCGGCCTACCTTGTGACTCGGCGGTCGCGTGTTATAGCCTAAGTCCTACCCCCCGGCAACCGCGGAAAATCCGTGCCGTGACGTGTGATTGCGCGCGCGTTACGGTGCGCGCCGATGTCCCGCCCGACGATCATCCTGCTGCGGTATTACAAGCGTTGGTTGAGTCCGCTGCTCGGCGCACGCTGCCGCTTCCATCCGAGCTGCTCGGACTACGCCCGCGTGGCCATCGCGCGCTTCGGCACGCGGCGTGGCGGCTGGCTCGCGTTTTGCCGCATCATCCGCTGCCAGCCCCTGTGCCGTGGCGGTTTCGACCCGGTGCCGATGGAATTCCGCGCCTGGCCGGCACGGTGCGCGCACGAAAAGGATCATGAGCATGACTGACTGGCTGATCACCAACGCCGAACTCGTCAACGAGGGCCGCCGCTTCCACGCCGACCTGCGCGTCGCCCGCGGCCGCATCGAACAGATCGGCGGCAGCCTTGCGGCGCGCGCCGGCGAGCGCGTGTTCGACGCGAACGGCCGCTGGCTGCTGCCCGGCATGATCGACGACCAGGTGCACTTCCGCGAACCCGGTCTCACGCACAAGGCCGACATCGGCTCCGAATCGCGCGCCTGCGTCGCGGGCGGCATCACGAGCTTCATGGAGATGCCGAACACCAAGCCTCCGGCGACCGACCGCGCCGCGCTCGAGGCGAAGTACGCGCGCGCGGCCGAGGTGTCGCGCGCCAACTACGGCTTCTATCTCGGCGCGACCAACGACAACCTCGCCGAGATCCGCGCGCTCGACCCGAAGGCCGCGCCCGGCCTCAAGGTGTTCATGGGCGCATCGACCGGCAACATGCTCGTCGACGACCCGGCCACGCTCGATGCGATCTTCCGCGACTGCCCCGTGCCGATCATCACGCACTGCGAGGACACGCCGACGATCACCGCCAACGAGGAGGCGGCGAAGGCGCGCTGGGGCGATGACATCCCGATCGCGCAGCACCCGCTGATCCGCTCGCGCGAGGCGTGCATCAAGTCCACCCGGCTCGCGCTCTCGCTCGCGAGGAAGCACGGCACGCGCCTGCACGTGCTGCACATCTCCACCGCCGACGAATGCGCGCTGTTCGAGCCAGGCCCGGTCGCCGGCAAGCGCATCACCGCGGAAACTTGCGTGCACTTCCTGCATTTTTGCGATGCCGACTACGCGCGCCTCGGCACGCTGATCAAGTGCAACCCGGCGGTGAAGACCGCGCATGACCGCGAGGCGATCACGCGCGCGCTCGCCGAAGGCCGCATCGACGTGCTCGCCACCGACCACGCACCGCACCTCGCGACCGAAAAATCGAACCAGTACCCGCGCGCGCCGTCCGGGCTGCCGCTCGTGCAGTACGCGCTGCAGTGCGCAATCGAGCGCGTGTTCGACGGCGTGCTCACGCTCGAGCGCGTGGTCGAGGCGGCGATGCATGCCCCGGCGACCTTGTTCGACGTGAAGGAACGCGGCTACCTGCGCGAAGGGTTCCATGCCGACCTCGTGCTCGTCGATCCCGCCAGACCGCACACCGTGACCGCGGCCGAGGTCCTTTCGAAATGCTGCTGGACGCCATTCGAAGGCCATACCTTCCGCTCGAGCATCGCCGCGACCTGGGTCAACGGCCACCTCGCGTGGAACGACGGGCGTCTCGACGACGACGTGCGCGGCATGCGCCTGGAGTTCACGCGGTGACCCGCACCGTGCCCGCTCTTCGTGGGGGCAGCGGAAGCCGCGATGCCTCGTGGTCCGGGGCTGAGGGCCGAAGGCCGGGGGCCGAGGCGGAAGGACAGCGCGGCTTCCGCCGCTCCCACGGGAAAGCGGGCAGGTTCCCCGCCCTGCTCGTGTCGTTGGCGATGCTGCTGGATGCGGGCCTTGCGCACGCCGGGACCTTCCCCGACCGCGTCTCGCAAGGCGCACTCGTGCGCGCGACCGTCAACCCGCATGCGAAGGTGCGCGTCGCCGGCCATGTGCTGCGCGTCGGCCCGCGCGGCGAGATCGTGTTCGGCGTCGGCCGCGACGAACAGGGGCCGGTCACGATCGCGATCACCGAGCGCGACGGCCAGCGCGAACGCATCGCGATCCCGGTGACGCCGCGCGACTGGCCGGTCGAACGCATCGCAGGCGTGCCGCCGAAGACGGTCGAACCGCCGCCGGAAATCGCCGCGCGCATCAAGCGCGAACAGGCGCGCGTGGTCGCCGCGCGTGAGCGTGACGACGCGCGCGAGGATTACACGCAGGCGTTCGCCTGGCCGGTCGAAGGTCGCATCAGTGGCCGTTTCGGCAACCAGCGGGTCTACGTCGTCGACGGCAAGGACGTGCCGAAATCGCCGCACTCGGGCATGGACATCGCGGTGCCGCAAGGTACGCCGGTGAAGGCGCCCGCGGCGGGTGTCGTCACCTTCGCCGATCGCGACCTCTATCTCACCGGCGGCACCGTTCTGATCGACCACGGCCATGGCGTCAGCTCGAACTTCCTCCACCTCTCGCGCATCGACGTGAAGGTCGGCCAGCGCATCGCGCAAGGCGAGGTCATCGGCGCGGCCGGCATGACCGGGCGCGCGACCGGGCCGCACGTCCATTGGGGCATGAACTGGTTCGACGTGCGCGTCGACCCGCTGCTCCTGCTCGAGCCGTAGATACAGGGGCTGGCCTCGGCGTGTGCTCCGCGTTTCGAGCGTTGCGTCACGCCAGGCGCCGCATCCCCGGCGGGAGTCGCGCTGCGCGCTCGGCCCGCCCTGCCCCCGCGATCGGGCGCCTCGGTGTGTGCCGAGCGGTGCGCGCGCACCGCCTGCCGCTGCAGTCCCCTTCGCCGCGGCGCATGCCGGGAAGGAGGGCGGCCGAGGCTACGCGACTGCCCGGCCCACGAAGCATGCGCCGGCGCCGACGAGCGCGATGCCGATGACCGCCGTGACATCGGCGACGCGCGGCGCGACGCGTTCGGCGGTGACCGCCGCGGCCGCGAGCGCCATCACGCGCAGGTCCATCATGCCCAGCGCGAGCGAGGCGATCGTGAGGTTCGCGCACGCGGCGTTGCAGTGAAGGCCGAGGCGCGCTCCGTCGCGAAACGCGAAGGATGCGCGCTCGAGCACATCGCCCGTGAACGCCGCTCGGCAACACGCGAGGTGATGCCGCTTCCATGCGCTGAACTGCAGCACGCCCGCGAGCATGACGGCCGCGCCGCAAAGCGCAGGCACTGCGCGCGACCACGCGGGACGCTGCAGCAGCGAGCCGCCCGCGAAGCCGCCGAGCGCATGCAGCACGACTCCGGCGACCGCCCATACCGTGAAGTAACCTGCTCCCGCGAGCGCGACCCCGCGCCCCACGTGCCGGACGCGCGCTCGATCGAGCAGCATGGCGTATCGCCACAACGCCGGCGCGAGCGCGGGCAGCATCATCGCGACCGTCATTGCGAGCCACATCGCCGTGAATGCGAACAGGGAGCCGCCGACGTCCTGCCCGCACATCGCCATCGCCGCGGCCGACGGCATCCAGCCGCCCGGCATCGGTCGCGCCTGCGGCGCCGTCGCGAGGCAACCCAGCACCGTCGTCGTCACGCCCGTCGCGAACAACAGCGCAACGACGACGAGGAATGCGGGTCGCCAGCTCGTGCCGCGACGCGGGCGCGGCAACAACGCCGCGCCCGCGCCGTCGCCGTGCACGCCCGCCATCAACCGCAGCACGTCGGCGCCTTCGCCGGCGCCGGCGCGCCATACGCGTCGCGATGACGCCACCAGATGCCCGACTCGTTGCGACCCTTCGGCGCACGGTCGAGCCATTGGTAGGCACCCCAGAGGCCGTCGAGTCCACGGGCATAGGTCGAGTACGTGTGGTGGACGACGCCGTCCACGAGAACGAACGCGCTCATGCCCGGGCGTTCGCGCGTGAAGGTCGCAGCGTCCGTGCCGGTTGACGCGGCCACCTGGTCGATCGCGCCGGGCTCTCCCCGCGCCGACGGCAGCATCGGCGCTTCGCGACGCCAGTTGTATTCGATGGCGCCGTCGCGTTGCTGCTGCTCGGTGAACAGCACGCCGAAGTCGGCGTTGAAATCACTGCCGGACGAGGATGCCCACGGGAACCGCCAGCCCATGCGGCGCTTGAACGCCTGCAGCTTCGCGAGCGGCGCGCGCGACACCGCCCACAGCATCGTGTCGTGATGGGCGAGATGCACCGCGAAGCCGTCGAAACCATCGGCGATCATCGAGCACGACGGACAACCCGCGTCGTAGTCGGGACCGAACATGAAGTGGTAGACGAGAAGTTGCGAGCGCCCCTGGAACAGCGACGCGAGCGGCAGCCTGCCGTCGTCCGTTTCGAGCGTGTACGCCTTGTCGAGGCGCACCCACGGCAGTGCCTGGCGCCGCCGCGCGAGTTCGTCGCTGCGACGCGTGTGCTCCTTTTCCGCGGCGAGAAGATCGAGCCGCGCGGCGAGCCACTGTTCGCGCGTGCCGATCGTATGCGTGGGGGTCATGCTGCATCTCCTCTGCTTCGGCGCCACGACGGCGGCCGTTCGTGCGGTAGATTGGGCGCCGCACGGGCGAGGCAGGGAGTGACAATGGTGGCGGGATTCGGATGGACTCGCTGATCACGGCCGCCGCGCGCGCGCTGGCGACCGGCGATCCGCTCGGCGCACTCAAGCGCGTCGCGCTGCGCGAGGATGCGCCCGCGCTCGCCCTGCGCGGCCTCGCGCTCGCCCAGCTCGGCGATTTCGCGCGTGCGAAGGCGCTGCTGCGCATGGCGCACCGCGCGTTCGGTCCGCGCGAAGCGGTCGCGCGGGCGCGCTGCCTCGTCGCCGAGGCGGAAATCGCACTGGTCTCACGCGAACTCGGCGGCGATACGAAGCTGCTCGACGCCGCGCGCGCGCTGCTCGAGCGCCATGGCGATCGCGCCAATGCCGCGCACGCGCATCACCTTGCGATCCGCCGCCTCGTGCTGCTCGGCCGCATCGACGAGGCGGAGCGTCGCCTCGACGCCGTCGATCCGCACGCGTTCACGCCGGCGTTGCGCGCGGCGCACGAGCACGTCGTTGCCGGCATCGCGTTGCGGCGCGTGCGCGGGCAGGTCGCGCGCGATGCGCTTTCGCGCGCGGCCGCCGCGGCGCGCGAGGCCGGCATCGCCTCACTCGCCACCGAGATCGGCACGACCGCGCGCCTGCTCGACGAACCCGCGGCGCGCCTCGTCGCCGGCGGCAGCGAGCGCGTACTGCGCCTCGGCGAGGTTGAGGCGCTGCAGGGGTCGGATGCCTTCGTCGTCGACGCCTGCCGCCATCTCGTGCGCGCGGCTCCGACCAGCGTGCCGCTCGCGACGCGTCCGGTGCTGTTCGCGCTCGCGCGCGAGCTCGCACGGGCTTGGCCTGGCGACGTCGCGCGCAGCGTGCTGATCGAACGCGTGTTCCGCACGCGCCATGGCGACGAGTCGCACCGCGCGAGGTTGCGCGTGGAGATCGGGCGGTTGCGCGCTGCACTGCGCGGCCTGGCGGACATCATGGCGACGAAGGACGGTTTCGCGCTCGCACCCGTGCGTGCGCGCGACGTCGTCGTGCTGCTGCCTCCGCTCGATGCCGCGCATGGGGATGTGCTCGCGCTGCTCGCCGACGGCGAAGCCTGGTCGAGTTCGGCGCTCGCACTCGCGCTCGGCGTGAGCGCTCGCACCGTGCAGCGCGCGCTCGACGTGCTCGCCGCCGAGGCCCACGTGCAACCGGTCGGCCATGGGCGCGCGCGCCGCTGGATGACGCCGCCGGTGCCGGGTTTCCCGACACTGTTGTTGCTCACGCTTGCGCCGGGTGGCGACTAGGATCGACCCGGCGATCGGCTGCGGCAGCGGGACGGCACGGCGCAGTACGCCCGAAGTGGCCATTGCGTGTCGCGACGACGGCCGACGAAGCCGAACGCAAAATGGATTCCCGCTTTCGCGCCGATGACGCCGGTCAATCGGGCGACCGACCCAACGGAGCAACCATGAAGCGAGTGCAAGCCGAAGTCATCCGCGAATACGGCCCCTTCGCCGGCGTCAAGAACGTCGGCGGCGTCAGCTACGACGGCGAGCGCGTCTGGCTCGCCGGGGGCGGGCAACTCAAGGCATTCGACCCTGCGAGCGGCGACACCGTGCGCTCGATCGACGTCGCCGCGCACGCGGGCACCGCGTTCGATGGGCGCCACCTCTACCAGATCGCCGAAGCCGTGATCCGCAAGATCGACCCGCACAGCGGCGACGTGCTCGCCACCCTTCCGGCGCCCGCGGGCGGCGGCGACTCCGGGCTCGCCTGGGCCGAAGGCTCGCTCTGGGTCGGTGACTACCGCGGCCGGCGCATCCACCAGGTCGACCCGGACACCGGCGCGGTGCTGCGCACGATCGAGTCGAACCGCTTCGTCACCGGCGTCACCTGGGTCGACGGCGACCTCTGGCACGCGACTTGGGAAGGCGATGAAAGCGAGCTGCGCCATCTGGACGCCGCGACCGGAGAAGTCGTGGAAAGCCTCGCGCTGCCACCTGGCGTGCTCGTCTCCGGGCTCGAGTACGACGGCAACGATCGCTTCTATTGCGGCGGAGGCGACAGCGGCAAGGTGCGGGCGGTGCGCCGGCCCGGGCCACGCTGATCCGCCAGCACGCGACTCCGCCGCGCGCAGCGACGCCGCGGCACGCGCGCGCGTCCCTCATGCAGAACGCATCGGATCGTGATCGAATGCGCATGCGCACGCGTGGTCGCAGGCGCACGCTCGACGCTCGTCGATCCGATGCCTGAACGGAGATGCGAACGTGCTGCGACCCTTGCTTCCCTACGCCGCCGTACTGGCGACGAGCTTCACCCTCCCCTGCTTCGCCGCCGATGGCGACCCCGACCCCGCCTTCGGCAGCGGCGGCGTCGCCTACGTCGCCGTCGACGACGTCGCCGCGCGCGAGATCTACCCGCGCGAATCGATCGCATTACCCGACGGCAAGCTGCTGTTCGCCGGTGCTCGCAACAAGATCATCCCGCCCGCGCCGTTCTTCGAACCGCAGATCCGCGGCATGCTGCTGCGCCTGAATGCGGACGGCAGCCCCGACGCCGGTTTCGGCAACACCGCCATCACCGGGCTCGTCGAGCTCCCCGATCTCGCGGCAGGCCAGCGCATGCAGGGGATCGAATCGATCGCGCGCTTCGCCGACGGCTCCTACGTCGCGGTCGGAACCGCGATGGTCAATGGCCCGCTGACGGGTTACGTCGTCAAGCTTACCGCGAGCGGCGATCTCGACGGCAGCTTCGGCGGCGGCGGCGTCGTGCTGCTGCCGTCGCATTACCTGCATGTGGTCAGGCTCGACAGCCAGCAGCGCATCGTCGTCGGCGGCGAGCATTTCGACAGCGGCGCGTTCGTCTCGACGAGCACGATCGTGCGCTTCGACAGCACCGGCGCGTACGACGCGACGTTCGGCGATGCGGGCGTCGCCTCGATTGCCTGGAGCGATGCCGCGTCGTCCGGCTACGTGCACGACCTCGCGGTCGTCGCGGGCGACGCGATTGTCGTCGGTGGCGGTTTCGAGGCGAACGGATCGGGTCTCGGCACCGACTACGCGCTCGCCCGCCTCGATGCGGATGGCAGTTTCGACACGTCTTTCGCATCGGTCGGCTGGCGCGTGTTCCACGACCCGTCCGAGACGTCGATCGTCAACGCGGTCGAGCGCGTCGCGCCACTCGCCGACGGCCGCATCGCGTTCGCGGGCTACCACAACTCCGGCGAGAACATCACGGGCCTCGTATTCGGCCGCCTCGCCGCCGATGGTTCCACCGATGCCACCTTCGGCGACATCGCCAACCCCGGCTACTTCAAGCCGTCGATCCTGCCCGCCGCGGAGACCGCGAACGTGACCGGACTGGTCATGCAGTCCGATGGCAAGCTCGTCGCGTCGGTCGCCTACTACACGAGCGGAAAGGAGAACTTCTTCGCCGTACGCAGCACCGCCGACGGTGCGCTCGATACCGGTTTCGCCGCGACCGGCATCTACGAAGCCGACCTCGCGCCCGACGGCCCGTACAGCGAAATCGGCACGCTGTTGCTGCAGACCGATGGCAACATCGTCGCCGGCGGCCGCGCGCAACGCGCGAGTGCGTCGCCGCTCGTCGATTTCGCCGCGACGCGGCTGCTGGTGACGTCGGACGTGATCTTCGCGGATGGGTTCGACTGATTCGCGTGGGGCGACGGGAGTCGCGATGCTGCTGGCTGAGGAGCCACGCGGCTTCCGCGGCTCCCACACAGGCGCGGCACACACACGTGTAAGAGCCCACTCGTGCGCGTTCGCGCCTCGGCGCGAGGCCTTGGCGACTGCTGCCCGAGCGTTACGCGGGCAGGTGCGAGCGGATCAGCTCTGCGGTTTGCGCCATCCGACGCGCGGAAACGCGGACCCGCTCGCGGCGATGCGCGTCGCCGCTCGGATCATGCGCGGTGCCACGCTCGCGTCCGGCGCCGTCGAAGGTGGCGAGTTGCGGCGGGCCGACGCCCCAGTCGCTGCCCTTCTGGCGCGGTACGACGTGGAAATGGAAGTGCGGCGTCTCCTGCCCGCTGTAGACGCCGTTGTTCTGGAACGTGAGGATCCCGAGCGGCTGGTACGCATGCGCGAGCGCCTGCGCGACACGCTGGGCATGGAGCATGACGGCCACGCATTCCTCGCGCGAAAGATCGAGCAGGGTCGCGACGTGCCGGCGCGTGATGACGCAGCACTGGCCGGTTTCGAACTGCCATGGATTGAGCACGGTGAGCGTGTGCTCGCCCTCGTCGATGATCGCCCACCGTTCTTCGCGACCTGCCATGCCTTCGCACAGGTCGCAGGGATTGCGCACCGGAAGTTCGATCACGTCCGCTCCTCGATATGGCCGCGGCTCGATGAACTTCGAGCCTCCACGCCGTCATTCCGGCGAAAGGGGAATCCATTCTTGCTTTTCCACAGCAATGGAAAAATGCGCACCCCGCCGTCGTGCGAATGACGCGGCCGGCAAAGAATGCGTACTGCCTGCACGGCGGTCAAGCGTGGACCGGCGGGCGCATCCTAGTCGGCATCGCGACGCCGCTTCGCCAGCAGTGTCGACAAAGTATCCGACGCACCGGGGATGCGGTCCAGACGCGGATACCGGTGCCCCATCCTCGCGTCGATGTCGGCAGCGAACTTGCCGCCGTCGAAGGTGATGCCCAAGCGCAACCGCATACGCGACGCAATCGCCTGGCCGAGCGCTTCCGGTGTGAACGGCGCGCCGTCGAGGGTCGTCACGCGTGCGCCGGGGACGATACCTGCGGCGAATGCGGGGCCTTCCCAGGCGACCGATTTCACCTGGCCGGAGGGCGTGATCGTGAGCCCGATCGACCAGTTGAGGTCGAGCACGCCGTCGGCCGCTTCGGCGAGGCGGAAATAAGCGCTCGGCGTATCGCCAAACACGAGGCGCCAGCCGTGCGCGGCGAGGCCGTCGAGCACGCCCTCGTCATCGTGGGCGTCGAGCTTGCGGTGCAGGATCGCCGACCAGTCGGCCACGCAGACGTCGCCGAGCGCCGCGACGACGTCGCCTTCGGTGTAGCCGCGGTATCGCTCGCCGTGTTCGCGGTTCGCGGCGCTGAAGAACGCAGCGGCGAAATCGTCGATGCCTTTCGCGCCGTCACTGCAGCGGCGCAGGCGTGCGTCGATGTCGAGCCAGAACAGCACGCCTTCGACGTAATAGTCCTCGCGTCTCTGCCAGTCGCGCCAGTCGGCGCGGCCGCTCTGGATCAACGGGTCGTTGCTGCTGTCGGCGAGCGATTTCCAGCGGCGGCCTGCGCGCGACTGCACGACTGCGGCGTCGAGTGCGAGTGCATCGAGCGTCTGCTGCGCGCTGCGCAGGCCCGCACGTGCGGCGATGATGCGCGACCAGAACTCGGTCTGTCCCTCGTAGATCCAGAGCAGCGTGCCCGTGGCCGACTCGTTCGGCGTCGCCGTGGCCATGTCGGCGGGGACGCGCCAGAGCCCGTTCCACGCGTGGATGAACTCGTGCGGAATCACGTCGATCCACGGCGCCGCGGCGTCGCGCTGCGCGAGGAAATCCGTCGGCAGGAACACTTCGCCGGAGTCCGCATGCTCGATGCCGCCGGGACCCGGCAGGCGGTCGTCGAGGCCGAACAGGAAGTCGTAAGGGTCGAACGGCGGCGGACCGAACAGTGCCTGGACTTCTTCGACGACCGTGCGCAGCGGACGATCGAATTCGGCCGTGCGACCGATCGCTGCTTCGTCGGCGGCGATCCACTGCGCACGCACGGGCGCGGCGCCGCCTGCGATCGACCGTGCCTGCACGTGGCGCGACGCGAATACCGGCGCGTCGATGAGGCGATCGAGCGGCACTGGTGCGAATCGCACGGTGGCGCCGTCGCGCTCGCCGTGCAGCGAGGTCGCGGGCGTCATGCCTTCGGGCAAGGTGATCGTCGCCTGCAGCGGAATCTGCCGCGCGGGCCAGCCGTCGGGATAGACCAGCACGCGGTTCCACGACAATCCGATGAAACCGTCGAACACGGTCGCCGAGGCTTCGTGCCCGAGCGGCGCCAGATACTGGAATTGCGCCTGCAGCTCCTTCGCGCCGGCCGGAACCTCGATCGCGAACGCATGCACGCGCGCGGGATCGCGCCGCCACGCCAGCGGCACGCCATCGGCGCTGATCGCGAGCCCGGCGAGGCGATGCGCGGAGATCGAAGGCGCATGGCTCGCGGCGTCCCATTGCGGATAGAAGAGCACGGTCTTGCCCGCGTGCTGCACGGGAATCCGCTCGCGCACCGCGACGATGCGCCGGCGCCTGTCGGTGAGATCGACATCGAGCGCGATCGCCCCTTCGAACGTGGCCGGAGCCCGCTCCGGGGTTGCGCGTCGGCTGGCACTCGCGCTGCATGCGGTCACGACGAGGATGGTCGCGGCGATCAGCGGGCGCGCGAGTGGGCGCGCGGCAGGGCGTGGGAATGCAGGCATGAGGTGTCCGTTCGCGAAGAGCTGTTGGATGCTGCACGAGGCGCCAGGGTCACGCTCAGGAAGTAGGCGGGGCCTGCGCGACGGGCGACGCGAGGACAACGAGGCTCGCAGTCCGCGTATTAGGCGCGATGATAGGGATGCCCCGCGCTGATCGATACCGCGCGATAGAGCTGCTCGACCACGACGAGGCGCACGAGCATGTGCGGCAGGGTGAGCGGGCCGAGCGACCAGGTCTGGTTCGCGCGCGCGAGCACGTCGGCGGCGTGGCCGTCCGGGCCGCCGATGAGCAGGGCGAGGTCGCGGCCGTTCATGCGCCAGGCATCGAGTTGCTGCGAGAGCTGCTCGCTCGTCCAGGGTTTGCCGCGACCGTCGAGCGCGACGACGTGCGCGTCCTTAGGCAGCGCAGCGAGCACGGCGGCGCCTTCGTCGGCGATCGCACGCGCGGGGTCGCGGCCCTTGCCGCGGGTGCCGAGTTCGATCTCGACGAGTTCGAGCGGCAGGTCGCGCGAGAGGCGCTTGCGGTATTCGGCGACGCCGTCGGCGACCCAGGCGGGCATGCGTTCGCCGACGGAGATGAGGCGGGCTTTCATCGCTGGACGACGGGAGTATGGGAGGCGGCGGAAAAGCATCGCGGCTGAAGCCGCTCCCACAGCGTAGCCGCTTGCCCTGCCCGAGCGCACCCCGTGTGCGACCGCGTCCTCGAATCCGCCGCGGGCTCACCGTCGGCAGGATGGGACCGCCGCAAGGCGCGATGCTCTTTCCCGATCGGCGAAAAGCATCGCGGCTGAAACCGCTCCCACGTGGACCAGCCGGCAAGGAGCCCCGAAGATCAGCCGGCGAGCATCGCCGGTTGGCTGTCGCCGACGGTCCACAGGCGCTCGAGGCCATAGAACTCGCGCGTGCGCGGCAGCATCACGTGCACGATCACGTCACCGAGGTCGACCAGCACCCATTCGGCTTCGCGCTGGCCTTCGACGCCGATCGGCGGATTGCCCGCCTGCTTGGCCTTCTTCACGACTTCGTCGGCGATCGACTTCACGTGGCGAGACGACGTGCCGCTCGCGATCACGAGCAGGTCGGTGACGCCGCTCTTGCCGCGCACGTCGATCTCGGCGATGTCCTTGGCCTTGAGGTCGTCGAGCGCATCGAGCACGACCTTGCGCAGGCGCGCCGCGGCGTCGAGTACCTTGGCGACTTTCGGCTTCGCCGCCTTGCCGGGACCTGCCTTCGCAGCGGCCTTCGCGCTCGGCGGCGTGGCCGGCGCAGCACGCTTCGTCGCGGCGCCCTTCATCGGCGGCGACTTCTTCGCGGGAGCCTTCTTTGCCGGGCCCTTGGTGGCGGGCGCCTTCTTCGCCGGCGACTTCGTCGCGGCGGCGGACTTGCTGCGCGATGCGGCGGCCTTGGCGGCCTTCGGGGTTGCGGCCTTGCGCGGCCGGGCGCGCGTTTCCGACGTAGCCAAGTGGACGTGACCTCTTCGTGATCCGGGCGCCACCAGCGGCGCGAATGCAGTATAGGCGCAATCGGTCGCAGGTGCCTGCGCGACCGGTGGGCGGCGGGCGCCGCATGTGAGGAGCTCGAGCCGGTGCCTGCACGCATGAATCCGAGGCTCGTTCATCCGGCGCACAGGTACGCGCGCCAGCTCGTACGTGCCGGTGCGGTACACTAAGCCGCCCCCTCCCCGCGGCGCGGCCGCTTCAAGCGCATGTCGAACGCCGACCGCGAAACCACCGGTACGCCTCCCCCGTTCCGCGACCTCGGCCTCGCCACGCCGCTCCTCGCGGCGCTCGACGAGGTCGGTTACGAAACGCCGTCGCCGATCCAGGCGGCGACGATCCCGCCGCTGCTCGAAGGCCGCGACGTGCTCGGACAGGCCCAGACCGGCACCGGCAAGACCGCCGCGTTCGCGCTGCCGGTGCTGTCGCGCATCGACCTCGCGAAGACCAAGCCGCAGGCGCTCGTGCTCGCGCCGACGCGCGAGCTCGCGATCCAGGTGGCCGAGGCGTTCCAGCGCTACGCGGCGCAGCTGCCCGGCTTCCACGTGCTGCCGATCTACGGCGGGCAAAGCTACGGCCCGCAGCTCGGCGGCCTCAAGCGCGGCGTGCACGTCGTCGTCGGCACGCCGGGCCGCGTGATCGACCATCTCGAGCGCGGTTCGCTCGACCTCTCGCAGCTGACCACGCTCGTGCTCGACGAAGCCGACGAGATGCTGCGTATGGGCTTCATCGACGACGTCGAGAAAGTACTGCAGAAGACGCCCGCGACGCGCCAGGTCGCGCTGTTCTCGGCGACGATGCCGGCGCCGATCCGGCGCATCGCGCAGACCTACCTGCGCGAGCCCGTCGAGGTGCGCATCGCCGCGAAGACGACCACCGCGGCGAACATCCGCCAGCGCTACTGGTACGTGAGCGGAGTGCAGAAGCTCGATGCGCTCACGCGCATCCTCGAGGCCGAGCCGTTCGAGGCGATGATCATCTTCGCGCGCACCAAGTCGGCCACCGAGGAACTCGCCGGCAAGCTCAAGGCACGCGGCTTCGACGCTGCGGCGATCAACGGCGACATCGTGCAAGCGCAGCGCGAGCGGCTGATCCAGCAGCTCAAGGACGGCAAGCTCGACATCCTCGTCGCGACCGACGTCGCCGCGCGCGGCCTCGACGTCGAGCGCATCAGCCACGTGCTCAATTACGACATCCCGACCGACACCGAAGCCTACGTGCACCGCATCGGCCGCACCGGCCGCGCCGGGCGCAGCGGCGAGGCGATCCTGTTCGTCGCGCCGCGCGAGAAGCGCATGCTGATGGCGATCGAGCGCGCCACGCGCCAGCCGATCGCCGAGATGCAGCTGCCGAGCGTCGAGGCGGTCAACGACCAGCGCATCACCAAGTTCAAGCAACGCATCGCCGACGCGCTCGGCAGCGACGACCTCGGCGTGTTCCGCCAGCTGGTCGAGGCGTTCGAGCAGGAACACAACGTGCCGGCGGTCGAAGTCGCCGCCGCGCTCGCACGGCTCGTGCAGGGCGACCAGCCGCTGCTGCTGACGCCGCCGCCGCGCATCGAGCGCCCGTTCGAACGCACCAGCCGCGAACGCGCGCCGCGCGAAGCGGGCGCGGAACGCGAGTACCGCCGCGATGGCGGGTCCGCCAAGCCACGCGCGGGTGCCTTCCGCCCGGACGAGGAGCGTGCCGCCCCGCGCGAAGCGCGCGACCATCGCCGGCACGACCACCGGCCGGCGCGCGACCATGGCGACGCGCACGCGCCGCGTGAAGCGAGCGCCGGGCGCCCGGCGCCGCATGCGGAACGCGAGCCGGCACCACGCCGCGCGCCGCGCGAAGGGGACACGCACGCGCCCGAGGAAGGCTTCGAGACGTTCCGCATCGAGGTCGGCCACGACCACGGCGTGAAGCCGGGCAACATCGTCGGCGCGATCGCCAACGAAGCCGGCCTCGACAGCAAGCACATCGGCCGCGTCGACATCCGCGACGACCACAGCTTCGTCGACCTGCCCTCCGGCATGCCGGCGGAGATCTTCAAGCACCTCAAGAAGGTGTGGGTGTCCGGCCAGCAGCTGCGCATCACGCGCGGTGGCGAAGGCGAGGCGGACCACGCGCACAGGCCCAAGCCGCGCAAGCCGCCGTCGTTCGATCGCGGCGGCTTCGCGCCGCCCAAGCGCCACGATGCGCACAAGCGCCCCCATGCGAAACGACGGCCCAAGTGAACCCCGCGCGGCGCGGATCCGCGCGGCGGCCGGCGGCCGCCC
>NZ_JBQCFP010000160.1:0-5456 GCF_051958935.1 Dokdonella sp.
CTGCCAGCCGGGCACCGTCGCCTGGCGCGCGCGCGCGACGGGGAGTTCGCCCGCGGGCGCTGCCTTGCCGTTCACCGAGCCGGCGCCGATCGTCGCGTCCTTGCCGACGCGCAGGGGCGCGACGAGCGCGGTGTTGGAGCCGATGAAGGCGCCGTCCTCGATCGTCGTCGCGTGCTTGTTCACGCCGTCATAGTTGCAGGTGATCGTGCCGGCGCCGATGTTGACGTCGCGACCGACCTCGGCGTCGCCGATATAGGCGAGGTGGTTCGCCTTCGAGTGCTCGCCGAAGCGCGACTTCTTCGTCTCGACGAAGTTGCCGATGCGCGCGTGTGCGGCGAGTTCCGTGCCCGGGCGCAGGCGCGCGAACGGGCCGATGTCGCACGGGCCGTGCGTGACGACGCCGTCGAGGTTGCAGTGGGAATGCACGATCGTTCCGGCGGCGAGGGTCGAGTTGCGCACGCGGCAGAACGGCCCGTTGCGCACCTCGTCGCCGAGTTCGACCAGCCCTTCGAGGATCACGTCGACGTCGATCTCGACGTCGCGGCCGACGCGCACGTCGCCACGCACGTCGAAGCGCACGGGGTCGGCGAAGCGCACGCCGGCGGCGGCGAGCTGGGTCGCGCGCAGGCGCTGGTGCATGCGCTCGAGCCCGGCGAGCTGCCATGGGTCGTTCGCACCGAACACCTCCTGCGGATTGATGCACGGCACCGCTTCGGCCGGTTCACCTTCGTCGTTCGCCTGCTCGAACACGTCGGTGAGGTAGTACTCGCGCTGCGCATTCGCATCGGTGAGGTTGTTGATCCACACGCGCAGGCGGCGCGCGTCGGCGGCGAGGATGCCGCTGTTGACCCAGGTGATCGCGCGCTGTTCGAGCGTGGCGTCCTTCTCCTCGACTATCGCGCGGATGCGGCCGATGCCGTCGCGCACGACGCGGCCGTAGCCGTAGGGATTTTCGAGCTGCGTCACCAGCGCGCCGAGCGGCACTTCGACCGCGAGCAGCTTGCGCAGCGTGTCGGTACGGATCAATGGCACGTCGCCGTAGAGCACGAGCACGCGCGCGCCTTCCGGTACGTCGGGCATGGCGAGCTTGACCGCGTGGCCGGTGCCGCGCTGCTCGGCCTGGTGCACCCAGGCGAGGTCGCCGAGGTCGGTGACGGCCGCCTTCACCTGGTCGCCGAGGTGGCCGTAGACGAGGTGGATGCGCGCCGGCTGCAGTGCGCGTGCGGCGTCGAGCACATGGGCGAGCATCGGCCGCCCGGCGAGCGGCATCAGCACCTTCGGCTTGGCCGATTTCATCCGCTTGCCCTCGCCGGCGGCGAGGACGATCACATGCAGGGGCGTGCTCGTCACGGAACATCCTCAAAATAGGACGCCGGACGCCCAGGGCGCGCCCGGCTCGCAAGGTCGCGGTCGCGCCGCGCCACCCATCCACCGGACCCCGATGCCACAGGCGGCCCCACGGGCGGCCGGGTGGCCGTCCCGCAGGGCCCGTCGGTGAGACGTGGCTCACATTCTAGAGGCGGACCGGGGCTGCCGTCGCGCCGGCTGTCGGCGGCGCCGGCCCGCCAGCTCAGTCGAAGCCGTCGGCGAAGATGACGTCGATGCGCTCGACCGCGCCGATGTCGGGCGCGGCATCGGCATAGCCGTCGTCGATGCCGGGCAGCGGCACCCCGCCATCGACCAGCAGGCTCGCGCCGAGCGGCATGAAGTCGCCCGCCGCGGGCGCGCCGAGCAGCGGCGGCGCGGATACGCCGTGCTGCTCCTGGCCGGTGCCGGAACGGAACGCGGCGAGGTCGGCGTAGTCGGTCGAATGCCAGCGCACGAGCGGAGCGCTCGCCGCATGCAGGTCGTCGTAGTCGAGGTCGAGCGCGATCGGGTTGATCTTGCGCAATGCGTAGTGCGCGCCGTCGTAGAGATTGTTGCGGCTGCGCAGCGAGGTCGTCACTCCGGGGTCGAGGAAGACGAGAGCGGCCGTGTCGGGCACCGTGGTGACGAAGCTGTTGTGGTAGAGCAGCAGCGGGCCGACCGGGGTCGGGTAGTCGCTGTTGATCTTGATGCCGCTCGAAGTGTAGCCGTCGACGAGCGCCGAATGCGTGTTGCCGAGGTTCCAGGCGATGTTGCGCACGATCCATACCGGCCCGGTGCCCGCCGGCGCGACGGCGAACCCCATCAGGCTGTCCTGGATGCGGTTGCCCCAGATGCGCAGGTTCGCGCAGTAGCCTTCGGCCTCGATCGCATCGTCGTTGTGGCGATGAATCGTATTCTCGTAGACGTCGGTCTCGTTGCTGAACCCGGCCACGGGCGCCGAGTCGCCGCACGGATGCAGGCCGTCGTAGGTGTCGTGCACGGTATTGCGGCGGATCACGTTGCCGCGGCCGACGTTGTCGGTGAACGCGATCGCACTGTTCTGCGCGGTGCTGTCGTGGGTCGCTTCCCATGGCCAGTCGAAGATCGAAGTGTCGCCAATCGCGTTGCGCTCGATCAGGTTGCGGTCGCCGCCCTTGAGCCAGACGCCGGCCGCGGCGTTCTCGTGCAGCGCGTTGCCGGCGACGATCGTGTCGCTCGCGTAGCGGAGATAAACGCCCTTGCCGTACTCGTCGCTGCCGTAGTTGCGGATCTCGAAATTCTCGATGCGCACCTGGTGCAGCCCGTCGACGACGAACCCGGCCGGCAGGCGCGCGACGTCGAGATGGCGCTGCGCCGGTGTCGAACCGTCGCTGAACTTGACCGACAGCGTCGTGCCGTCGAAATGGAAGCCGCCCGGCGCACCCGAGGGCAACGCCCGCAACGCGGCAAGGCTCGTGTACGGAAACAGCCGCCCCTGGTCGCTGACGACGAGCGCGGTCGCGAAACCGGTCGCGCGCGACCACACGCCGTTGCCCGCATTCGTCCAGGCCGCGCCCGCGGCGATCGCCGCGTCGGCGCCGTCGAGGACCGCACCCGGCGCGCCGCGGAAGACGATTGGCTGGCTCGCGCTGCCCGATAGCGGCACGTCGACGCTCTCGCGGTAGATGCCTGCGGCGACCGAGACGAGATCGCCCGGGCGCGACAGGTCGGCGGCGCGCTGGATCGTCTTCACGGCCTGGGCGGGGCTGCTGCCGTCATGTGCGTCCGAACCGGTCGTCGCGACGTAAAGCGTGCGCGCGGGCACGAATGCAGGCGCCTCGGCGCGCGTCACCACGCTCGCCATGCGCGTCGGCGTCGCGCCGGCGCCGTCGGGATCGGCGAGCGTGACGCGCACGTCATAGGCATGCCCGGCATCGAGCCAGAAGAGGCTGCCGAGGAAATGCGTCGCATCGACGCGCAAGAGCGGATGACCGGCACGCCATGCCGGCGTCCCCTGCGCGCGCCATTCCAGCTGCGCGGTCGCGTTGCGGTTCGCGTCACCGGCGACGGTCGCCACCACGCCACCGGCGGCGAGCGTGCCGTAGCCCTCGAGCGCGCTGAACGTCGAGGCGTTCTGCGCCTGAGCGAGGCAGGGCGACAGCAGGAAAGGCAAGGCGAAACGCGCGCGGCGCATGACTGTGGCTCCTACGGGCGTGCCGATACTGCCACGGTCGCGTGCGGGTCGATGTGATGGATTCACCCTGACGCGGCGACCGCCCCACCGCGTCGCTGCTGGCATGGGCAGTTGCGCGGGTCCCCGACATGCCTGCCAACCGCTGCTCGGGCATTGTCCGCACGCCGATGCAAGGCTTCGCCTGACAAGCACGGCTTCCACGGCGCAGCAGGGGCCCGGCGTCTTCGACCGGCGGCGTCATTCCCGTGAAAGCGGGAATTTCCTTTTCGCTTTCTCGGGGCTTCAGGGGCACAAGAGCACAATGGATTCCGCTTTCGCGGGAATGACGGCTGGCGGTGCCGACGGGTTCGCAGCACGTGCAGCGCCGGGCCGGACACGTCCTTGGGGCGCGCCTGGGGCGGCAAAAGAAAAAGGCCGGCTAACGCCGGCGTCGTTCTTTGCATCACGTGAAAAGCGTGGCCATTGGATGATCACGCCGGCGCCGCGCGGGGCGGGGCTCTTCCTGAGACTAGGTCCCAAACCCGCTGATCCCCCGCGATCCAGGATGGACGCGCCCCTCAATGCTTGTGGGAGCGACGCAGGCGCTCCAGCGCCTGCAGCTGCGCCATTGCCTGCGCGAGCTGCGCTTGCGCCTGGGCGACTTCGAGCGCGTCGGCACGATTGGCGAGCGCGCGCTCGGCCTCGTCCTTGGCGGAACGCGCGGCCGCCTCGTCGAGATCCTTGGCGCGGATCGCGGTGTCGGCGAGCACGGTGACGACCTGCGGCTGCACCTCGAGGATGCCGCCGGAGACGTAGAAGAACTGCTCTTCGCCGTTCTCGAGCTGCACCCGCACCTGGCCGGGCTTGAGGCGCGTGATCAGCGGCGCGTGGCGCGGCGCGATGCCGAGCTCGCCCATCTCGCCGGTCGCGATGACCATCTGCGCCTGGCCGTGGAAGATTTCTTCCTCGGCGCTGACGATGTCGCAACGGATTGTGCTCATTGTCTCTCTCGCTTCGCTGGTTCGAAGGGGATTGGTGATTCGTGATTCGGAAAAGCGGTGAATCGGGGCCGGACGGCTTTCCTGAATCACCAATCACCAATCCCGAATCACGGCTTTCACGCCGCCTTCTTCTCCATCGCCTTGGCCTTCTCGAAGGCCTCGTCGATGCCGCCGATCATGTAGAACGCCTGTTCCGGCAGGTGGTCGCACTCGCCGTCGCAGATCATCTTGAAGCCGCGGATCGTTTCCTTGAGCGTGACGTACTTGCCCGGGGCACCGGTGAACACCTGCGCGACCGTGAACGGCTGCGAGAAGAAGCGTTCGATCTTGCGCGCACGGTAGACCGTGTTGCGGTCGTCTTCGCTGAGCTCGTCCATGCCGAGGATCGCGATGATGTCCTTGAGTTCCTTGTAGCGCTGCAGCGTGCCCTGCACGCGGCGCGCAACGTCGTAATGCTCCTGGCCGATCACCAGCGGATCGAGCTGGCGGCTCGTCGAGGCGAGCGGGTCCACGGCCGGGTAGATGCCGAGCGAAGCGATGTCGCGCGACAGTGCGACGGTCGAGTCGAGGTGGGCGAACGTCGTCGCCGGCGAAGGGTCGGTGTAGTCGTCGGCCGGGACGTAGACGGCCTGGATCGAGGTGATCGAGCCGGTCTTGGTGGAGGTGATGCGTTCCTGCAGCACGCCCATTTCCTCGGCGAGCGTCGGCTGGTAACCCACCGCCGACGGCATGCGGCCGAGCAGCGCCGACACTTCCGTTCCCGCGAGCGTGTAGCGGTAGATGTTGTCGACGAAGAACAGCACGTCGCGGCCCTTGCCGTTCGCGTCCTTCTCGTCGCGGAAGTACTCGGCCATGGTGAGGCCCGTCAGCGCGACGCGCAGGCGGTTGCCGGGCGGCTCGTTCATCTGGCCGTACACCATCGCGACCTTCGACTGCGTCTTGTCGTCGAGCTTGAC
>NZ_JBQCFP010000161.1:0-20747 GCF_051958935.1 Dokdonella sp.
CGATCGGAAACCAGAGACATGGAACCGCTTTCTGGCGACACTGATATTCCTCGGTGCTTGATCGGCGCCGCACGCGCAGGATTGCGCGGCCCCGCTGCGGATCAGCACCGAGGGAGGCCCATATAACAATGTCACGGGCGATCTTTGCACCGCCACCAATTCGCTGCCGACATACGGCGGCACGGCCAGCCCACAGAACGAGATCGTCTATTCGTTCACGGCGGAGGACGCGAATGCGTCGATCTCGCTGACACAGGGCGCGGAAGCCTCGTGGAGCGGCCAGTCGGCCGCGATCTTCCTGATGCCCTCGCCTTGCTCGTCGAGCACGGATCCGATCGCGCTCGGCTTCCCCGGCAGTCCGATGGTTTTCAATGGCCTCGCCAACGGCCAGCCGTACTACGTGATCGTGACCGCGGATCCGGGGTCTCCCGCCGCGACCTGTGGCACGTTCACCGCGTCGGTCGCGGGCTGGCTGCCCGTCACGCTGCAGGCCTTCACGATCGACTGATCGCGTGGCGCGGCACGTTCGCGCCCCGCGAGATGGAGCGAGCGCGGCAGCGGCCGCGCTCCGCGGTCCTGTTCCTCAGGCCAGGCGCCTCATCGCGAATTCGCGTCCGCAACAGCGCAACACGCTGCCTTGTTCGTACCAGTCGCCGAGCACGACGCGCTCGGCGGGCACGCCATCGAGGTCGACGCTGTGCTGCGCCGGACGGTGCGTGTGCCCATGGATCAACCGCCGTACGCGATGCGCGCGTAGCGCCGCGACCACGGCCGCGTCGTTGACGTCGGTGATCGCGTCGGCGACCGAGCGCGTGTAGCGCACACTTTCCGCGCGTGCCTGCGCCGCGAACGCGCGGCGCTGCTCGAGCGGCCGCGCGAGGAACGCACGCTGCCATTCTGGCGCATGCGATTGCGTGCGGAACGCCTGGTAGGGTGCATCGTCGGTGCAGAGCGTGTCGCCGTGCATGAGCAGGGTTCGCTCGCCGTCGACGTCGACGATGCTGCCGTCGGGTAGCAAGGTCATGCGCGCGCGCCGCGCATACGCGTCGCCGAGCAGGAAATCGCGATTGCCATGGATGAAGAAGACCGGCACGCCGCGTGCGTGCAGGCCGGCGAGCGCGTCGGCGACCGCGTCGGAGGTTTCGTCGCCCGCATCGTCGCCGATCCACGCCTCGAACAGGTCGCCGAGGATGTACAGCGCCTTCGCGCGCGCGGCTTCGTCGTGGACGAAGTCGACGAAGGTCCGCGTGATCTGCGGGCGGCTCGCATCCAGGTGCAGGTCGGAGATGAACAGCGTGGTCATTGCGTCAGCTCCCCGCGCTGCGACGAGCGCGCCAGCGGCCGGCGGCTGCGACTCTGGAACTCGGCTGCCGTGCCGGCGACGAGGACAGCCATGGGGGACCGTCGGTCGTGTCCCGGGCAGCGGTCGACGCCGGCACGCAACGCTTCACGACGCCAGGCTTATGGGAGGACCGTGACCTTTTCGATGATCACCGGCGTGGTCGGCACGTCGCTGCGGAACGGCCCCTGCGCGCCGGTCGGAAGCGCGCGGATCTTGTCGACGACGTCGAGGCCTGCGGTGACTTTGCCGAACACGCAGTAGCCCGGGTTCGCATCGCCGGCGTAGTCGAGGCGGGGGTTGTCGACGGTGTTGATGAAGAACTGCGCGGTGGCCGAGTTCGGATCGGCGGTACGCGCCATCGCGATCGTGCCGCGCAGGTTGCTGAGCCCGTTCTTCGACTCGTTGACGACCGGCGCGCGCGTCTTCTTCTGGCGCAGGTCCGGCGTGAAGCCGCCACCCTGGATCATGAATTCGGCGATCACGCGGTGGAAGATCGTGCCGTCGTAGAAGCCGCTCTTGGCGTAGGCAAGGAAGTTCTCGACCGACTTGGGCGCCTTGTCGGCGTAGAGTTCGACCGTGATGTCGCCGAGGCTGGTCTTGATCTGCACCTTCGACGGCGCCTGCGCGTCGTTGGCGGTCGCCACGTCGGCCTTCGCGGCCGGCTTGGCGGGTGCCTTCGGTGCGGGCTTGGCGGCGGCCGGCTTGGCGGCGGCCTTGGGCGCCGCGGCGGGCTTGTCCGTGGTGCCGGTGGCCTGGGCCAGCGCGAGCCCGGGCAGCATGAGGACGAGCGCGAGCAACAGTCGCTTGATCATCGGTGGTCTCCGGAGTGGTGCGGGAAAACCGCAATCATAGGGGCTCGCGTGCAGCGCGTCAGCCGGCCGCGGGGGCGCCTTCGGTGGCCTTCGTTTCCAGCGGCCGCACCTGCAGCTTGAGGTCGAGCAGCTTGACGTGGTCGCGTTCCTGGTCGAGGTCGGCGCGCGTGAGCGGATGCTGCTCGAGCCACCGCTGCGGCAGTTCCAGGCGCAGCAGGCGGTCATCCGCCGTGAGGCGCAGGGGCGGCAGGGGTTCGGTGGTGCGCGCGCGCTCGAGCAGGGCGGCGAGGCGCAGCAGTGCCGTCAACCGTCGCACCGGCTGGCGCAGGCGTTCGGGCAGCGCGTCGATCGTTTCGCGATCGGGTTTGCGCCGGTGCGAACGGATCATCGCGGCGAGCGCCTGCTGGCCCTGGCGGCTGAAGCCGGCGAGGTCCGAATGGGCGACGATGTACGCGCCGTGGATGTGGTGCAGGCTGTGCGCGATCGCGAGGCCGATCTCGTGGATGTCCGCGGCCCAGCCGAGCAGGTCGCGCTCGCTGCTGCCCAGTTGCCAGTCGTCGGCGACCTGCTCGAACAGTTCGAGCGCGGCGTGGTGCACGCGCGCGGCCTGCGCGCGGTCGACCGCGTAGCGCGAGGCGAGCGCGGCGACGCTGCCTGCACGGGGGTCGCCGTGCAGCGCACGCCCGACCATGTCGTACAGCAGGCCCTCGCGCATCGCCGTCTCGCACACGGCCATCTGCTCGAGTGCGAAGGTCGTGAAGATCGCCTCGAGCACCGCGGCCCCGCCGGCGATGATCGGCGTGCGGTCTTCGGCGAGTCCGGCCAGGCGCAGGTTCTCGACGCTGCCGGCAGCGAGGATCGCTTCGCGCAGCATCGTCAGCGAGGGCGCGGTGATGCCCTGGTCGCTCCAGCCGTTCGCCTGCACGATGCTGCCGATCGCCTTGGCGGTGCCGGACGAACCGATCGCCTCGCCCCAACCGCGCGCGCGGTAGGCCTCGGCGAACTGCTGCAGCTCGACCGCGATCTCGGTCTGCGCCTGGCGCCAGCGCTTGGGCGTGAACTTGCCGTCACCGAAGAAGCGCAACGTGCTTGCGACGCAGCCGACCTGGATGCTTTCGGTCTCGAGCGCGTCGAAGCCCTGGCCGATGATGAACTCGGTGCTGCCGCCGCCGATGTCGACGACGAGCCGGCGCTGGCTCGACCGCGCGAGATCGTGCGCGACGCCAAGATAGATCAGGCGTGCCTCTTCACGGCCGCTGACGATTTCGATCGGATGCCCCAGCGCGGTTTCAGCCGGCAGGAGAAATGCCTGAGGGTTGGCGAGGCGGCGCACCGTATGGGTGGCGACGGCGCGCACGCGATCGTACGGCAGCGCGCGCAGGCGCTGGCCGAATCGCGCGAGGCAGGCGAGGGCGCGTTCGCGGTATTCCGGGTCGAGGGTGCCGTTCGCGCGCAGACCCATCGCCATGCGCACGCTGTCGCGCAGGCGATCGATGATGCGCAGGCCGCCGTGCTCGTAGCGCGCGACGACGAGATGGAAACTGTTGGAACCGAGGTCGACCGCCGCGAGCAGCTCGCCGTCACGCAGTCGGGTGGCAGGCGCGTCCTTCAAGGGGTCCGCTCCGAGGGGCGACGACGGGATTGTCGCATGGCCCCGGCGACCGCCGCACGACCCCGGACCCGCCTCACTGCGTCAGCTGGTGCAGCAGCGTCTGCTGCGCCGAATGCGCCGGCGCGTCGCCCGCTCCGATGCGGCGATAACTGCCGTCGGGCTCGAGCTGCCAGGCCTGGGTATTGTCGGCGAGGTAGTTCGCGAGCGCCTCGTCGTACACGCGGCGCGCGAGCTCGCGGTCGCGGATCGGGAAGCAGGTTTCGATCCGACGCAGCAGGTTGCGCTCCATCCAGTCCGCGCTCGAGCAATAGATCTCCGGCGACTCGTCGTTCTGGAACCAGTACACGCGGCTGTGTTCGAGGAAGCGGCCGACGATCGAACGCACGCGGATGTTATCCGACACGCCCGGGATGCCCGGCCGCAGCGCGCAGGAACCGCGCACGATGAGGTCGATCTGCACGCCGGCCTGCGAGGCGCGGTACAGCACTTCGACGACGTGCTCCTCGTTGAGCGCATTCATCTTGGCGATGATGCGCGCGCGCTTGCCCGCCAGCGCATGCGTGATCTCGCGCTCGATCTTCTCCATCAGGCCCTTGTGCAGGGTGAACGGCGAGTGCAGCAGGCACTTGAGCTTGATGATGGGCCCGAGGCCCGACAGTTGCAGGAACAAGAGGTGCGCATCCTCGCCGATGTCGGGATTGGCCGTCATCAGGCCGAAGTCGGTGTAGATGCGCGAGGTGATCTGGTGGTAGTTGCCGGTCGACAGGTGCGCATAGCGGCGCAGCGCACCCTGTTCGCGGCGCACGATGAGCAGCATCTTGGCGTGCGTCTTGTATCCGACCACCCCGTACACGACCTGCACGCCCGCTTCCTGCAGGCGGTTGGCGAGGCGCAGGTTCGCCTCCTCGTCGAAGCGCGCGCGCAGTTCGACCACGACGGTCACGTCCTTGCCCTGGCGCGCCGCCTCGATCAGATGGTCGACCAGCGGCGAATTGTTGCCGACCCGGTACAGCGTCTGCTTGATCGCGAGCACGTCGGGGTCGACGCTCGCCTGGCGCACGAGTTCGATCACCGCGCCGAACGACTCGAACGGATGGTGCAGCAGGATGTCGCGTTCGCGGATCGCGTCGAACAGGTTGCCTTCGTCCACGACCACCGGCAGCGCGCGCGGCGTGAACGCGGGGAACTTCAGGTCGGGTCGGTCGATCTGGTCGTACACCGCGTTGACGCGGCTCACGTTGACCGGGCCCTCGCAGCGGTATACCTCCGGCTCGGTCAACTCGAAGTTCTGCATGAGCATGTCGGCGATCGCCTTCGGGCAGTTGTCGGCGACCTCGAGGCGGACGGGGCGTGCGAAACCCCGGCCCTTGAGTTCATCGCGCAATGCGAGCGCGATGTTCTGCACGTCGTCCTCGTCGACGACGAGCTCGCTGTTGCGCGTGACGCGGAACTGGTACGAACCCTTCACCTGCATGCCCGGGAAAAGCTCGTCCATGAACTCGTGCAGCACGCTCGACAGGAACACGAAGTCGTACGCGCATTCGGCGACCTCGGCCGGCATGCGGATCAGGCGTGGCAGCGAACGCGGTGCGCGCACTAGCGCCATGTGGCCCTCGCGGCCGAACGCGTCCCGCCCCTTGAGCACGACGGCGAGGTTGAGGCTCTTGTTGAGGATGCGCGGGAACGGGTGCGCCGGATCGAGGCCGAGCGGCGAGAGCACCGGCAGGATCTCGTTGCGGAAGTAACCCTGCAGCCAGCGGCGCTGTTTGACCGTCCAGCCGTCGCGCTTGGAGAAGCGGATGCCCTCGGCGGCGAGCGCGGGCTGCAGCGTGGTGTTCCAGAAGTCGTACTGCGCCTGCACGAGGGTCAGCGCGCGCTCGCGGATGCGTGCGAGGACGTCGGCGGGCGGCAGCGCGTCGGGGCCGGGGCGCGAATCGCTGAGATTCACCTGCTCGCGCAGCACGGCCACGCGCACCTCGAAGAACTCGTCGAGGTTGGTGCAGGAAATGCACAGGTAGCGCATGCGCTCGAGCAGCGGCACGCGCGGATCCTCCGCCTGCGCGAGCACGCGGAAGTTGAACTCGAGCTGCGCGAGTTCGCGGTTGAAGTAGAGGCTCGGGTCTTTCAGGTTGGTGGCGACTTCGCGGTTCATGGCGTGACTTGCGGGCCTCATTCGATCAGCGCGCGCTGTCCGCGCGCTTCGTCGGCGTCCAGCGGGATGAAACCTTCGCGCCGCACGACCTCCTGTCCGTCATCGGAGAGAATGTATTCGAGGAATGCGCGGGGCAAGGCCGCGGGCGCGTGTTGCGGGCGGCGATTCAAGTAGACATGGATCGCGCGGGCGAGGGGATAGCGACCCGAAGCGATGCCGCGCTCGTCGGGTGCGACGGCCGGCGCGCCCGCAGCGGGCGCGATCGCGAGCGGCTTGACGGTTGCGTTGACGTAGCCGAAGCCGGCATAGCCGATCGCCTCGCGGTGACCGGCGACCGTCGCGATCACGGCGCCGTTGCCGGGCCAGGCGACGACCTCGGCGCGATAGCGGCCCCCGCACAACGCGAGTTCGCGGAACAGTTCATGCGTGCCGGACCCGCTGTCCCGGCCCACGGCGAGCAGCGCCTGCGGCCAGCCGTCGCCGGGAAGGTCGCTCCAATGGCGGATCGGTGCGCGCGCGCCGCACGCGAGCGTCGACGAGTAGATCGCGTCGAGTTCGGCGAGTGTCGCGGCGACGCGTGGATTGTCGGGATGGACGAACACAGCGATGGCGTCGTGGGCGACGACGAGGCGCGTCGGCGCGTAGCCGAAGCGTGCGCGGAATGCCGCCTCCTCGGCGCTGTCCATCGGACGACTCATGAGGCCGAGATCGGCCGCGCCCTCGGTGAGGGCGATCGGCGCGCTGGCCGAACCGCTGGCCTGCGCCTGGATGCGCACGCCACGATGCCGCGCCTGGAACGCCGCGGCCCAATGCGTGAGCAGCGAGCTCGCGGTATCGGAGCCGGCGCACGTCAGGGTGCCGGCCACGCCATCGGCCGCCAAGGCCGGCGCGGCACACGCGGCGAGCGCGAACGTAGCGAGCCGCACCAGCCGTTTCATGGCGCGTGTGCCAATGCCAGCGGTTCGAGCAGGCGCTCGCTGCCGAACACGCAGGCGAACGTACTGCCCACGCCGGGCTCGCTGCGGATATCCAACCGCGCCTGATGCAGGTGCAGCACGTGCTTGACGATCGAAAGGCCGAGGCCGGTACCACCGGTCTCGCGCGAGCGACTCGTCGACACGCGGTAGAAGCGCTCGGTCAGGCGCGGAAGATGCTGGGCGGGGATTCCCTGGCCCGTATCCGTCACCGCGAGGCGTGCGCCACCGTCGGCATCGCGTTCCCAGCGCAACGTGATGCGCCCGCCCGCGGGCATGTAGCGCACCGCATTGCTCACGAGATTGGAGAACGCGCTGTGCAGCTCCTTGGCCGAGCCGAGCAGGTCGCGACCCTCCGAAAGCTCGGTCGTGACCGTGTGCTGCCCCTGGCTCAGCGCATCCGCTTCGCGGCGCAGCGCCTCCAGCAGCGGGCGCATCCCGATGCGCTCCTGCGGCAGGTCGTTGCGCGCCTCGAGGCGCGACAACGTGAGCAGGTCCTCGACGATCTGCGTCATCCGCCGCGACTGGCTCCTGAGTTCGTGCAGGATCGATTCGTACTCGGGCACCTGCTCCGGCTCGATCATGTCGAGGTAGCCGTGCACCACGGTGAGTGGCGTGCGCAACTCGTGCGAGACGTTCGCGACGAAGTCGCGCCGCACCTGTTCCAGGCGCACGAGCTGGCTCACGTCGCGCACGACGAGCAGCGAGCGGTCGTCGGCGTGGCGGATCAGGCGCAGGTCGAGGCGGCGCTCCTCATCGGCCGGCGAGGGCAGGTCGGGCAAGGGCTCGTCGGCTCCGCGCCGGAGCCATTCGCCGAAGCGCGGCGCGCGCACGAGGTTGGGGAGGTGCGCACCGAGGTCGGCCGGGTATTGCAGGCCGAGCAGGTTCGCGGCGGCGGCGTTGAACCATTCGATGCGAAGCCCGGGGTCCAGTGCGATCACCGCGTCCGGCAGCGCCGAGGCGGCGTCGCGGAACGCGCGCAGGCGTTGCACCATGCGCCGCTTGTCGGCGATGGCGGCTCGCTGCTGCCGCCGCGTGAGATTCTCGATCTCGTCCCAGATGCCGCCGCCATCGGCGGCGGGCATGCGGCGCGGGCCGGCGAGGCGGGCCGCGAAACGCGCGAGCCGCAGCAGGCCGTACCCCAGGACGAGCGCGCACGCGGCGAGCAGGGAGATGGGCAGCGCGCGCAGCCACAGGCCGGCCAGGAACGCGATCGCGAACAGCGCCGCGAGCCGCCCTCCGCTGGAACGCCAGGCGCGGCCGAGGCGGCGCTTCATGGCGATGTCCATTGCATGCGGCAGGGCGATTGCGTCGGCAGTGTCCTCACGGATTGGCCGGTCAGACGCTGGTCGAGAAGCGGTAGCCGGCACCGCGCACGGTCTGCACGAGATCGTCCTTGCCGAACGGTTCTAGCGTCTTGCGAAGGCGGCGGATATGCACGTCGACGGTGCGCTCCTCGACGTAGACGCCGCCGCCCCAGACGTGGTCGAGCAGCTGGCTGCGCGTATAGACGCGTTCGGCGTGCGTGATGAAGAAATGCAGCAGGCGGTACTCGGTCGGGCCGATGTGCACGGGCTGGTCGCCGCAGAACACCCGGTGCGCGGCACTGTCGATGCGCAGTCCGCCGAGTTCGACCACGCCCTCGGTGTCCTCGCCGTGCGCACGGCGCATCACTGCGCGGATGCGCGCGAGAAGCTCGCGCGTCGAGAACGGCTTGACCACGTCGTCGTCGACGCCGGCGTCGAGGCCGCCGACGCGATCGGTTTCCTCGCCGCGCGCGGTCAGCATGATGATCGGCACTTCGCGCGTGAGCTCGTCCCTGCGCAACCGGCGCGCGAGGTCGATGCCGCTCATGCCGGGCAACATCCAGTCGAGCAGGATGAGGTCGGGCACGCGCTCGCCGATCGCCGTCTGCGCGGCGCGCGCATCGGGTGCGTGCATCGCTTCCATGCCGGCCTTGCGCAACGCGAAAGCGACCATGTCGCGGATCGCGGCTTCGTCTTCGACGATCAGGATGTGTTTCTGCACGACTCACCGCGTCGCGCCGTGGAAGGGCGCTTCATGACGCCATCATTGCAACCGCATTGTGTTACGCCGGGATGACACCGCGGGTACCGGTCTCGGGGCGTGCCGCGGGTTCACCGGAACCGACCGCGGTTGCATGCGCTCCGGCCGGCGAAAGGCATTGTACATCAGGCAGATAGGGAACCGCGCGCTGCCGATGTCACGGAAGGGCGACGCCGTCGACGCGCGGGCGGCAGCAGCTGAAGCTCGCCGCGGTGAACGAGCCCGGCTCGCTCGGCGACGAGTGCTTGCGCAGCGCGAGGACCGCGGGCGTCAGCTCGGCGATGCGCGCGTCGATGCGACTGCGCTGGTAGTAGCTGAGGTCGGCCTGTTTGGACAGCGCCTTGAGCTGGTTCAGCGCGTCTTCGGCATGCCCGCTGAGCCAGGCGGCTTCGGCATACGCTTCGCTCGCGCGCACCTTGTCGCCGGCGAGCTCGCTGGCGCGCGCGAATGCGCGCTGCAGCTCGGCATCGCCTGCGCTGCGCTCGATGAGCGGGCGCAGCAGGTCGAGCGCGAGGCGTGCGCTCTTCGCGTCGGCATGCGCGACGAGCACGTCGCTGTAGACGAGCGTGATCGCGCGGTTGCCGGGAAAATCGCGATGCAGTTGTGCGAAGGTCGCGAGCGCCTCCTCCCTGCGGCCGGCCTGGTCCTGCGCGGTGGCGAGGGCAAGGCGCAGCACCGGCGAGTCGGGCTGGCGGGCGACGAGCGGGCGCAACTGGTCGATCGCCGCCACCGGCTCGCGGCTCGCCGTCAATGCC
Source organism: Dokdonella sp. (assembly GCF_051958935.1). Taxonomy (GTDB): domain Bacteria; phylum Pseudomonadota; class Gammaproteobacteria; order Xanthomonadales; family Rhodanobacteraceae; genus Dokdonella_A. Next base: position 9,715 of record NZ_JBQCFP010000161.1, read on the forward strand.
AGCGCATAGCCGTAGCGGTTCGCCGGGCTGTCGAACGCGGGATCGTCGCGCAGGTTGTCGGCGTAGTACGAGCGGATCGCGGTCGGCGATTTCGCGATCTGCACGCGCACGCGTTCGCGCATGAGCTCGAAATAGGCCTGCATCGCCTTGCCACGCGGCGCGCAGGCGGCCACGGTCACGCGCGGCAGGGCCTTGCCTTCGCCGTGCTCGGCCACGCTCACGGTCGCGGCGTCGCTCGCGGCGATCGCGCTCGCCTCATCGGCGGGGCCTTCGTCGCCGTGGCGCGGCGACAGGCTGAGATCGAGGCCGCCACCCGTATCGCCCGCATCGCCTGCAGGCGCCCGCACGTGCGTCGTTTTCGGGCAGCCGAGCTGTTCCGCGCGCGCCTTCGCGTCGGCGATGCGCCGGGTGTCGAGCGGGTGGTCGAGCAGGAACTCCGGGATGTCGACGCCGTTGACGCGCATGACCTTCTGCAGCGCCTGGAAGGCGCCGGCCATGGCCATCGGGTCGAAGCCCGCGCGTGCAAGCGTCTGGATGCCGACGCGGTCGGCTTCCGCCTCGTCGCCGCGGGTGAAGTTGATCTGGCGCTGCTGGATCAGCGAGGTGCCCGTCATCATCGCGGCGGCGGCCGCGTCGTCGGTGCGATGCGCGCTCGCGATCATCACGCCGAGCATGCCGAGCATGATCGGGATCGACATCTTCTTCTGGTCTTCGAACGCGCGCAGGATGTGCTGCTGCTCGACGTGCGAGATCTCGTGCGCGAGCACGCCGGCCAGTTCGTCCTCGTTGTCCATCGCGGTGATCAGGCCCGCGTTGGCGGCGACGTAGCCGCCGGGCGCGGCGAACGCGTTGATCTGGTCGTCGCGCACGATGAAGAACGTGAAGCCGGGGTCGGGATGGTCGCTCGCCGCGACGAGGCGATAGCCGAGCGCATTGATGTAGTCCACCAGCAGCGGATCGTCGACGACGAGGTCGTAGGCGCGCATCTCCTGCAGCATGCCCGCGCCGTACTCGCGCAGTTCCTGCGGAGTGGCGAGGCCGGCGGCGGAACTGCCGATGTCCGGCAGTTTGACGTCGAGGTCGCGCGCGTCGGCGAGCGTGCACAGGCACGCGGTGGCGAGGGCGGTGAGGGTGGGGGCGAGACGCATGGCGGAACCGCGATGGGATCGTTGCTCGGACCACATTAGCGCGCGCGTGTTCCCGTCGCCACCGGCTGCGCGCGGAGGGCACGCCAGCACCGGCCACGCGGCTCAGGCGGCATTCATGCCCGGCCGGCCGGGGCTCTTGCAAGCCGGCCCGGCCCGCCCCAATCTTGCATCGGGTCCACGGACGCGCGGCATGAATCGAGTCGAGATCTACACCACCGCCATTTGCCCTTACTGCGTGGCGGCCAAGCAGTTCCTGAAGCAACGCGGGCTCGCCTTCGAGGAGATCCGCGTGGACACCGTGCCCGCGCGGCGCACGGAGATGCTCGAACGCAGCGCCGGACGGCGTACCGTGCCGCAGATCTTCGTCAATGGCGCACATGTCGGCGGTTTCGACGATCTGGTCGCCGCGGAACGGTCCGGGCGCCTGCGTGAACTGACGGAGGCGGGCGCATGAGCGATCGCATCGGCGAGTTCACCCAGTTCCGCCAGCGCCTGAACGAGCGCATCCTCGGCCAGGACAACCAGGTGATCCGGCGCTTCTTCGCGCTCGACACGCAGACCTACAAGGGCGGCGCGCTCGACGTGAAGACGAAGGAGATGCTCGGCCTCGTCGCCTCGCTGGTATTGCGTTGCGACGACTGCATCAGTTACCACGTCGCCCAATGCCTCGAAGCCGGCGTCGACGAGGACGAGTTCTTCGAGGTGTTCAGCGTCGGGCTCGTCGTCGGCGGATCGATCGTGATTCCGCATCTGCGCCGCGCGGTCGACTTCCTCGACCAGATGACCGCCGGCACATCCGACGACGCGAGCTGAGCGTCCTCAGGGACGGGTCACGCGCAGCAGGCGCACGCGTGCACCATGGGCATCACGGCCGTCCAAACGGTCCAGTCCGACCTGGTTGAAATCGGCGATCGTCGAGGCGCCGAGCGAGAGTGTGCACAGGTCGGGAATCGTCGCGAGCGGGCTGCGCCGGCAGTCGAGGCTGGCGCCGTCGGCGTCGAGGAAATGGAACGTGTTGGCGTCCTGGCGCGTCGGTCTCGCGAACTCGAACTGACGCAAGGTCGTTTCATCCTCGCCGACCAGTACCCAGCGGCCGCTCCAGTCGGCGCCGGCTTCGCCGTTCGCGAAGCTCGACCGTGACAACGCGAACGCCCGCACCGCGATGTCGCGGCGGTCGTCGCTGCGCACCAGCCATGCACGCGCACGCGATGGCGAGAGGAATTCCAGCTCCAGCCGCAGCCCGTCGATCGCGCGCGGCCGGCTGCCGGTCGGCGAAAACAAGGGGTCACCGTTGCGCAGTTCGAGCAGTGGGACGACCGTGGTGCGACCCTTCTGGCGCGCGCTGCCGAAATACCAGACCGGATTGCCGTCGTCGGAGAAGCCGAACAGGTTGACCGCAAGCTGGTCGCCCTGCGCTTCCAGGCTCATGCCCGTGCTGCGCGAGGCGGGGCCCGCTTCGATCGACGCTTCCGACCACCAGAAGCCGTTTTCGGGCTGCGGCGTGCCGCTGCCCGGCGCGCTCGTATCCAGCAGCCGGAACGCGATCATCCCGGGGCTGTCGCCCGCATCCGAGAACACGCTGACCCGGTACACCTGGCCGGGCGCGAGCGGTGCTCCCGCTTCGACCGGGTCCACGCGCAGCGCGTAATTGCTTGCGCGCCGATCGGGACAGCCGGTCTTGGGCACGTGGAGCTCGATACCGATGTCCGGCCCGTTGAAACTCGTTCGCTGGATCGACGGGCGGCATGTGGACGGCGCTTGGCCGATGATGCCGATCTGGTAGTGCGGCAGGGGTGCGTCGATCGGGTCGGTCGACTCGAGGCGGACGTTCAGCGCGTACGCCGGCATGGCGAGCATGCCGAACACGAGCGCGCACCCCGCCAGGCGCCGGGCCAGTGCAGCGCGTTTTGTTGTACGGGGCAGGGACATTCGCGGATAATGCGCGTCCACATCGGCTCCGGCAAGCCCGGGTCGGCCGATATCCTTGTCGCAGAAGGGATTTTCGCGCGGCCCCTGCCGCAAATTCCCATTTCGCGCAGCGGCGGACGCCGGTCGGCGTCGCCGGCGCGGCGACGGGCCACCACCGGCGTGCGGACGCACGCTGCACGGAGTCTGATTCGAAATGAACAACACGATTGCGGTGATCCGCGGCGACGGTATCGGCCCGGAGATCATGGACGCCACCCTGCGCGTGCTCGAGGCGATGAAGCTTGGCCTGCAGTACGACTTCGTCGAAGCTGGCCTCGCCGCCTACGAACAATGCGGCGAACTGCTGCCGCAGGCGACGCTCGATGCGATCGCGAAGCACCGCATCGCGCTCAAGAGCCCGCTGACGACGCCGGTCGGCGAGGGCTTCAGTTCGATCAACGTGCTGCTGCGTCGCACGTTCGATCTCTACGCGAACGTGCGCCCGGCGATCTCGTTCCCGAATACGCGTTCGCGCTTCCCCGAGAACGTCGACCTCATCACCGTGCGCGAGAACACCGAAGGTGCGTACGCCGGCGAGGGCCAGCAGGTGTCGGAAGACGGGGCCACCGCGACCCTCGTACAGAAGATCACGCGCAAGGGATCCGAGCGCATCGTGCGCTACGCGTTCGAACTCGCGCGCCGCAACGGCCGCAAGAAGGTCACGGTCGTGCACAAGGCGAACATCCTCAAGTCGACGTCGGGCCTGTTCCTCAAGGTCGCGCGCGAAGTGGCCGCGCAGTATGCGGACATCGCCTGCAACGAGCTCATCGTCGACAACTGCTGCATGCAGCTCGTCATGAAGCCCGAGCAGTTCGACGTGATCGTCACCACCAACCTGTTCGGCGACATCATCTCCGACCTCTGCGCCGGCCTCGTCGGCGGCCTCGGCCTCGCGCCGGGCGCGAACATCGGTGCCGATGCCGCGATCTTCGAGGCCGTACACGGTTCGGCGCCCGACATCGCCGGCAAGGGCATCGCCAACCCGTGCGCGCTGCTGCTTGGCGCCGCGCAGATGCTCGACCATCTCGCGCGCACCGATGAAGCGACCCGCCTGCGCGCGGCGATCCGCGCGACGCTCGAGGCACGCGATCGCGTCACGCCGGATCTCGGCGGCAGCGGCACGACATCCACATTCGCCGACGCGATCATCGAACGCCTCGCCTGACCGTCGGCGCGCCCTCAGGGCGCGGCGGCGCGATGATCGAGCACCTTCAGCACGCCCATGCCGGGGCGATAGCCGGCGGCGATCGCTTCCTGAACGAAATGGATCGCGGTTTCGACCGCGTCTTCGAGCGGTCGTCCGAGCGCGAGCCCGGCGGCCACGGCCGCCGACAGCGAACAGCCGGTGCCATGGAACTCGCCGCGCCGGCGGCGCTGGTGGAACCAGTGTTCGCCGTCGCGCGTGAGCAGCAGGTCGGAGACTTCGGTTCCGGCGAGGTGGCCGCCCTTCAGCAGGACTGCGCGCGCGCCCGCATCGCGCAGCGCGTGGGCCGCGTCCGGCATCGCCGCAAGCGATGCGATGCGCCGGCCCAGCAGGGCCTCGGCTTCCGGGATGTACGGCGTCACCAGCGTCGACGAGGCCAGCAGGCGGCGCAGGCTCGCGACGAGTGCCTGCGTGCCGAGCCGGGCGCCCGTGGTCGCGACGAGCACCGGATCGAGCACGACCGGCAGGCGCGGCCGCCGCGCCAGTGCCGATGCGACCTCGCGTGCGATCGCCGGTGTCGCGAGCATGCCGAGTTTGGCCGCGCCGACGCGGAAATCGCCGAGCACCGCCTCGATCTGCGCGCGCAGGAATGCGGTCGGCGCCGTGTGGATCGCTGTCACGCCGCGCGTGGGCTGCGCCGTCAGCGCAGTGATCGCGCTGGTGCCATGCACGCCGAACGCACTGAACGTGCGCAGGTCGGCCTGGATTCCGGCACCGCCGCCCGAGTCGGATCCGGCGATGGTCAGGGCAATCGGGATGGCAGGGGTCGGCATGTTCGGTCGGTGTCGTGTTTTCGCGACACTGCCGAAACAATCGACTGCGTCACAATGATCGGACGAAAACGCCCGTTCCATAACGGGTTACGGTGGGTCGGCAGGCCTTTCGCGCTTGACAACTGTTGCGTTTTCGCAAACGATAGCGCGGGGATTACACCACAAACCTTTTCCACGGTCGCAACAGGGCGATGCAGCGGGCAACGGCTACAGGGAGATGGATGGGAGCGCTGGGCACAGGGCTGGCGCTCCCATTTTTTTCGATGATGGCGCAAGCCGCTCCGCTCGACGGCGGAGTCGCGGTCGCGAGCGAACTCGCCGCGCCGTCGGCCGGCGGTTCCGGGCTCGCGCGCTGGCACGACTATGCGCTCGCGAGCATCACGCCGCAGTTTTCCTGGGCTTTGCAGCCGCAGGAACTCGTCGCGCCCAACGTACTCGACAACTACTCCGGCGAAGTCGCACGTGCACCGCTGTTCGAGGCGCGCGCGACGGCGCAGGGCCGCCTTTCCATTTCGGTCGCTACCGGCGCCGTGTCCGACACCCCGGTCGTGTTGCCGGCCATGCAGCCGCAGCATCTGGCCGTGCCTTCGCCGGGCCTGCAGCGTACCGTCGTCGCCCCGTCGCTCGCGACGGGCTGGGGCGAGAGCGGCAGCCTGCGACTGACCGGCGTGCTGGCCTATCAGCGCTTCGCGAGCTTCGGTCTCGGCACCACGACGGACGCCTGGCATCCGCTGCCTAACTGGCAACGCGACAGCGCCTACGGCGCCGGCGCGCGCATCGACGTCGGCAACGACATCGGCGAACGCCTGCGCTGGACGTTCGGCTATCAATCCCGCGTGGGCATGGACGCGTTCTCGAACTATCGCGGCGTGTTCGCCGATGCCGGCGACTTCGACATCCCGGCCAGCGCGACCGCGACCTTGAGCTATGCGCTCTCGCCGGAGCTGTCGATCGACGCAGGCGTGCAGCGCGTGCAGTACAGCGCGATCAGGCCGTTCACGAGTTCGAACCTGCCGACGCGTTTCCTCGCCTTGCTCGGCGACAGTTCGAGCCCGGTGTTCGCGTGGCGCGATCTCGACGTGTACAGCCTCGGCTGGACCCTGCGCGCCGAGGACATCGGCAGCCTGCAGATGCGCTACACCACGCGCCAGCAGCCGGTGCCGACCTCGCGCCTGCTCGAGAACGCGCTCTCGTCCGCCACCGCGAAGGGCATGTTCTCGCTCGCATGGGGACGTCCGATCGGTGCTGCGAACGTGAGCTTCTCGGCGAGCTACGCGACGTCGCCGTACTACCTGCTCATGCCGACTTACGTTCCGCGCGAAAATTCGACCGCGAGCCGCTTCGAATTCGAAGCGCTGTGGACGACCCGTTTCTGAGCGAGCCACGTTCATCCGCCTCCGCCGACGCCCGCGAATGGCGGGCGTCGTGCTTTCGGTCGCGCGGGCGGAATCAGAGCACTTCCGACGCGTTGTCGGCGAGGCGCTAACGTTCGCCGCGACGCAACGTGATGTGCGCGCTGTGCTCCCAGTCCTTGAAGCGATCGACGGCGTAGGTGAGGCCTGACGTCGTCTCGGTCAGGTAGGGTGTGTCGATCTGTTCGACATTGCCCAGGCACACGATCTTGCTGCCCGGACCGGCGCGGGTGACCAGCGTTTTCATCTGCTTGGGCGTGAGGTTCTGCGCTTCGTCGAGGATCACGTACCGGCTGAGGAAGGTACGTCCGCGCATGAAGTTCATCGAACGGATCTTGATGCGCGAGGCGAGCAGGTCGTTGGTCGCCGCGCGGCCCCAGGCGCCGCCTTCCTGCGGGTTGGTGAGTACCTCGAGGTTATCGGTGAGCGCTCCCATCCATGGCGTCATCTTTTCCTCCTCGGTGCCGGGCAGGAAGCCGATGTCCTCGCCGACCGACACGGTTGCGCGCGTCATGATGATCTCGCGGTAGCGCTGCTGGTCCATCACCTGCGCGAGGCCCGCGGCGAGTGCGAGCAGGGTCTTGCCGGTGCCGGCGGTACCGAGCAGGGTGACGAAATCGATCTCCGGATCCATCAGCGCGTTGAGCGCGAAATTCTGTTCGCGATTGCGCGCCTGGATGCCCCACACCGAGTGCGACGCGCCGATGCGGTAGTCGTCGACGATCTGCAGCACCGCCTTCTGGCCTTCCAGGCGCAACACGCGCAGTTCCACCTCGTCCTCGCCGGGCAGGAACAGGTTCTGGTTCGGGTGCCAGTCTTCGTCCTTGCGCCGCTTCACCTCGTAGAACGTGCGGCCGCGTTCCGACCACGAACGCAACTCGCCGTGGCGATCCCAGAAATTCTCCGGCAGTTCGGCGACGCCGTTGTAGAGCAGGCTGAAGTCGTCGAGCGCGCGGTCGTTCTCGTAGTCCTCCGCGGTGATGCCGTAGATCTTCGCCTTGATGCGCAGGTTGATGTCCTTGGACACCAGCACGACCGGTTCGCGCGGACGCGCTTCGCGCAGGCCGGCCACCGCCGCGAGGATGAGGTTGTCCGGCATCGTGCGGGTCGAGCGCTTGTCGACCGCGACGTGCGCATTGGTCTGGAAATACAGGCGACCGGCCTTCGACTTGCGATCGAGCTGCAGGCCTTGCGGCAGGCGCAGCTCGACGCCGTCCTCGATCGGGTGGCCGTTGCCGGCCACCATCAGTTCGTTGAGGAAGCGGCTGACCTGGCGCGCGTTGCGCGATGTTTCCGACGTGCCCTTCTTCGCGGCATCCAGTTCCTCGAGCACCGTCATCGGGATGAACACGTCGTGTTCCTCGAAGCGGAACAGCGACGTCGGGTCATGCATGAGCACGTTGGTGTCGAGTACGTAGATGCGCTTGCCTCGAGTCATGCGGGAGCCTCGTACGGGAAGGAAGGATCGCGCACGCGCGGCTGCGCGCGCGGGTCGTGCGCGAATGTCGTGGGCGATGCGCGGCATGGTCCGTGCGCATCATCGCGGGGATGTCGTCGGTACCGACGTCGGCTCGCCGATTCCGGCGTCCGCCGGCAGGGCGGGCCGTCGAAGTTGCCGATCTGGATGCGGCAGGGCGAGATGACGGTCACAGCTGGATGGCGCGCTCCAGTACGGCGGCGGCATGGCCCGGGACGCGCACGTTGCGCCATTGCGCGACGAGCGTGCCTTCGGCGTCGATGAGGAACGTGCTGCGGATGACCCCGACGAACGTGCGCCCATACAGGGTCTTCTCGCCGAGCACGCCGAAGGCGTTGCACCAGGTTTCGTCGGTATCGGCGACGAGCGGGAACGGCAATGCGTGCTTGTCGCGGAATTTCGCGTGCGAGGCGGACGAATCGCGCGAGACGCCGACGATCTCGCAGCCGGCCTTGCGGAACTGCCCGTAGAGGTCGCGGAAACCGTGCGCCTCGTTGGTGCAGCCGGGCGTGTTGTCCTTCGGGTAGAAGTACACCACCACGGCCTGGCCGCGGAGGTCCGCGAGGGCGAGTGTGCTGCCGTCGTGCAGGACGCCCTTGAGCTTGGGAACCTTTTTGCCGATGTCGGGCATGTCAGAACTTCATCGGATCCATGATCGCGTCGAGGTTGAGGCCATCGCAGAACTCGAGGAAGTCGTCGCGCAACGCGGCGATGTGCATCGTGTTCGGAATGCCGATGGTGATCTGCGCGGAGAACATGTCTGCGCCGGTCTGCATCGCGCGATAACGGGTGGAGTGCAGTTGCTCGATCGTGATGTTCTGGCGTTCGAAGAACTCGGCGAGCTGGAACAGCACGCCGGTCTTGTCCGCCGCCACGACCTCGACGACGTACGGCAGCAGGTTCGCCTGCGGCTGCCGCGCGCTCGTGCGGAAATGCGTGAGCCGAAGCTCGCCGTCGCGATCGAGCCGCGCGAGCGCGTTCTCCAGTTTGGCGATCGCGTCCCATGCGCCCTGCGCGAGGGCGAGTACGCTCAGTTCGTTGCCGAGCGTGGACACGCGCGCTTCGGCGAGGTTGCAGCCGCATTCGGAAATGCGCTTGCTGAGGGCGACGAGCGGCGAATGCGCGGGAGTGCCGAAGGCGCTGATGAGGAGGTAGTTCTCGTTCGAAGCGGGTCGCGTGGCGTCGCCCGGGGCCTGCCTTCCTGCCTGCTTCACGTTTCCATGTCCTGGCCGTCGCACCGCCCGGCGATGCGCTCATCCGCAGAATACTGGTGCACCCCCGGGGTCGCAAGCGGACCGGCGCCGTGGCGACACGCGCCTCGCGGATGCCGCAATCCGCCCGTGTCCGCGCATGGACTTGCGCGAAGCTTCCCTCGTACCATGGCTTGCTTCCGATCCGCAGGGCAGGTCCAGGCGTGGCTCTTTCAGGCAGCATCTGTGCACTCGCGACGCCGTTCCGAGCGGGCGACGGCGCGCTCGACCTCGACGCCTTCGGCAGACTCATCGACCAGCAACTCGCCGGTGGCACGCGAGCACTCGTCGTCGCCGGTTCGACCGGCGAAGCGGCTGCGCTCGACGACGACGAATATTCGACGCTGATCGCATTCGCAGTCGCGCGCGTCGCGCGGCGCGGGCCCATCCTCGCCGGCAGCGGCCTGTCCTCGACGCGCAAGACCGTCGCGCAGACCCGACGCGCGGTCGACGCGGGCATCGACTACGCGCTCGTCGTCGCGCCCGCCTACGTTCGACCGACGCAGGAAGGCATGTTCCGCCACTTCAGCGAAGTGGCCGAACACGCGGGCGTGCCGATCGTGCTCTACAACGTGCCGAGCCGCACCGCCTGCGACCTGCGCCCGGACACCGTCGCGCGCCTGGCCGGACACGGCAACATCGCCGGCATCAAGGAGGCGATCGGCGACGAGGCGCGCATGCGCGAACTCATCGCGCTGGGCACTCCGTCGTTCAGCGTCCTGTCGGGTGACGATCCGACCTGCGCGCGCGCACTGCTTGCCGGCGCGGACGGCGTGATCTCGGTGGCCGCGAATGTCGCGCCGGCCCTCTTCGCGGCGATGTGCCAGGCCTGTGCGCGCGGCGACGAGGCGGTCGCGAGCGAGCTGGACCGCCGCCTGCAGCCGCTCTACGGCGCGCTCGGCCTCGAGCCGAACCCGATTCCGCTCAAGTGGTGCCTGTCGCGGCTCGGCCTCGGCTCGGCCACGCCGCGGCTGCCGCTGACCGAACTTTCGCCGGCATTGCGCGCCGCAGCCGATCGCGTGCTGGCTGAACTGGGACTGGTCGAGGCGGCTCCCGCAGTCGGGTAGACTAGGCAGATCACTGAACGACGGGACGGTATCTGTGAGACGGAACATCTCTGCGTTGCTGGCGGCGCTGGTGTCGGCGTCGCTGCTCGGCGGCTGCGGTTTCATGCACCGCCATTTCGAGCGCAAGAACGACGAATACAAGACGGCGGTCGAAGCGCGGCCGCTGGAAGTTCCGCCCGACCTCGACACGCCCAACAGCTCGGGTGCGCTGACGGTGCCGCCGGTGGCGGCTCGCGCGGCCACGCCATCCCCGGGCGCGGCACCGGTGGGCACGAATGCGGTGAGCGACGGCGGCGCCGCCGCCCCGCCGCCGGTCGTCGCAGCGACGCCGGGCGCCTTGCTCAGCGGCAACGGCCTCACGGTCGCCGATGCCGTCGCCAGCACCTGGTCGCGCGTCGGGCTTGCGCTGGAGCGCTCGGGCGCGGCGACGATCGTCGGCCGCGACGAATCGGGCTACACCTATGCGGTCGAAACGACCGGCACGACGACCGCCAAGGCAGGCTGGTTCAAGCGTGCGATCACCCTCGGTCGGGCAGGTACCAAGACCACGGCGCGCGTGCAGTTGACCGTGCGGGTGGCGGCGGAAGGCTCGGGCAGCCGCGTCAGCGTCGAAGGCGCGGACGACGATGCCTCGCGCGACGCCGCACGCGCGCTTCTGCAGACCCTGCGCGAGCGACTCTCCTGAGTTCCACGTGATCGCGTTGCCGGGCACATGCCCCGGCAACGCGATCGCC
>NZ_JBQCFP010000162.1:0-3542 GCF_051958935.1 Dokdonella sp.
GCGCAAACGCGCCAGGCACGCCGCAAGGAACCGCGCCGCGAAATCCTTGAACGCGGCGGTCGGGCCGTGGAACAGCTCGAGCAGCCACGTGTCCGGCGCGATCGCGCGCAGCGGCGATGGCAGATCGAGCGCTTCGGTGCAGATCGCGTCGAGCTCGCCGGCGAGCGCGTCGCCGGCGAAGAACGGACGCAGCAGCCGCGCGGCGACGTCCGGCAGCATGTCGCAGCCGTCGAAGTCGGCGACATCGAACCTCGGCAGCGATGCGGGCACGTAGAGGCCGCCGTCCGGCGCGAGGCCGGCGACGAGCGCGGCGCCGAGGCCGATCGCGGGTGCGTGCCCGCGCGTGCTCACGTACATCATCGGATCGTTGCTCACGCGATGACTCGCGCGGCCGGGCCCGCGACCGGCGAGATCCACGCCTCGCTCGCGTAGCCGACGTCGGAGAACGCGGCGCGCATCCAGCCTGCGACCGAATGTGCGGTGCCTTCGTCGTAGCACCACGCGAACACGCTCGGCCCCGCGCCGGAGATGCTCGCGCCGAGCGCGCCGGCCGTCAGCGCGGCCTGCTTCACGCGGTCGAAGCCGAAGATGAGCGATGCGCGGCGTGGTTCGACCAGCACGTCGTTCAGGCCCGCCCGAATGAGGTCGATGTCGCGCTCGTAGCAGCCCGCGAGCAGAAGCGCGAGGTTCGCGCTCTGCGCGACGAACTCGGACAGCGCGAAAGGACCCGCGAGCGCCGCGCGTGCGGCGCGCGTTTCGAGCACGGCCGCCGGATGCACGAGTGCGCAGTGGAGACCGCGTGGTACCGGGACCGGCACGAGCCGGTCCTCCGTCGCCAGCACGAGGCCGCCAAGCAGCATCGGCCCGACATTGTCGCCATGGCGCCCACCGCTCGCGACCGCTTCGCCTTCCAGCGCGAACGGGTAGAGCTCGCTGCGCGTGAGCGGTTCGCCGAGCAGCGCGTTGGCGGCGACCAGCGCGGCGACCGCGGAGGCGGCCGAGCCGCCCATGCCGGAACCGAACGGGATGCCCTTGTCGATCTCGATCTCGAAGCCGGCCGGGATCTTCAGCGCGTTGCGCAGCGCGATCAGCGCCGCGCCCGCGGTGTTCTTCGGCGCATCCATCGGCAGCGGCTGCGTGCTGCCGCGGATCGCCGCGATACGCACGGTCGACTCGGGGATATGGCGCACGAGCACGCGGTCGCCGGGGCCGGCGACGGAGTGGCCGAGGATGTCGAAGCCGACGCCGACATTGCCGACGCTCGCGGGCGCGAAGGCGATCGCATGATGCGTCACAGGCGTGCTCCCAGGCTCGCGGCGACGCGCAGCACGTCGGCGAACACGCCGGCCGCGGTCACTTCGGGTCCCGCGCCGGGGCCCTGCACGACCAGCGGGTTGTCGCGGTAGCGGCGCGTGGTGAACTGCACGATGTTGTCGGTGAGGCGCAGGTGTGCGAACGCGTGCTCGGCCGGGAGTTCGGCGAGGCCGACGCTCGCGTGCCCCGTGCGATCGAGCCGCGCGACGTAGCGCAGTACGCAGCCTGCTTCGCGCGCCCGCGCATGGCGAGCAGCGATCACGGCATCGAAATCGGAGAGGCGACGCATGAATTCCTCCACGGATGCAGCGCGCAGCGATTCCGGCACCAGGCTCTCGACCGCGACGTCGGCAAGGTCGATATCGACGCCGGCCTCGCGTGCGAGGATCACGAGCTTGCGCGCGACGTCGGTGCCGGAGAGGTCGTCGCGCGGGTCGGGTTCGGTGTAGCCGAGCGCGTGCGCTTCGTGCACGAGCGCGGAAAACGGCACCGAACCGTCGAAGCGGTTGAACAGCCACGCCAGCGTACCCGAGAAGATGCCGTCCGCGGCGATGAGTTCGTCGCCGGTATCGAGCAGGTCGCGCAGGGTCGAAATCACGGGCAGGCCGGCGCCGACGGTCGCCTCGTAGCGGAAGCGCGCACCGCGCGCGGCGGCCGCGCGGATCGCCTGCCAGCGCTCGCGCGGCCCGGCACCCGCATGCTTGTTCGGCGTGACGACATGGATGCCCGTGGCGAGCCAGTCGGCATAGCGTGCGGCGACCGTGTCGCTCGCGCTGCAGTCGATGACGAGCGCATGCGGCAGGTGCTCGGCCTGCACGTGGCGGGTGAACGCGTCGAGGTCGCCGCCGTTGCCGGCGTTCTGCTGCCAGGTCGCTGCGTCGCCGGCTTCGCCGAGCCACTGGCGATCGCGCGTCGCGACCGCGCGCACGCGCAGGTCGAGCTGGTGCTCGCGCAACAGGCGCTCACGTGCGGCCTCGATCTGCGCGAGCAGCGCGGCGCCGACCTTGCCGGGCCCGACCAGGCCGATCGACACGGTCTGCGGCGAGAGCCAGAACGCCGCGTGCGCGGCGCGCAACGCGCGCGCGGTGTCGGCCGCGTCCACCGCGATCGAAATGTTGCGTTCGGACGCGCCCTGCGCGATCGCACGGATGTTGACGCCGCAGCGTGCGAGCGCGCCGAACAGGCGCGCCGCGACGCCGGGTTGTCCGGCCATGCCGTCGCCGACCGCGGCAAGCACGCTGATGCCGGCCGCGACGCCGACGCTCGCGATCTCGCCGCGCGCGAGTTCGGCGACGAACGCGCGTCGCAGCGCCGCTTCGGCGCGCGCCGCATCCGCTTCGCGCACGACGCAGCAGATCGAGTGCTCGGACGAGCCCTGTGAGATCATCACGACCGACACGCTCGCCGCGTGCAGTGCGCCGAACGCGCGCTCGGCGGTGCCCGGCACGCCGATCATGCCGGCGCCCTCGAGCGTGAGCACGGCGAGGTCGCGCACCGCGCTGAGGCCTTTCACGGGCGATTGCTGCGCCTGTGCGTCGATGCGCCCGCCGATCGCCGTGCCCGCGTGCTCCGGGCGGAAGGTATTGCGGATGCGTACCGGCAAGCCGCGCGCGATCGCGGGCGTCAATGTCTGCGGATGGATCACCTTGGCGCCGAAGTAGGCGAGTTCGCAGGCCTCGTCGTAGCTGAGCGCCGCAAGCGGCACCGCGTCCGGCACGAGGCGCGGGTCGGCCGAAAGCACCCCGTCGGTATCGCCCCAGAGGGTGAGTTCGCCCGCGCCGGCGAGCGCGGCGAAGATCGCGGCGGAGTAGTCGCTGCCGTTGCGGCCGAGCACGGTCGCGCGCCCTTCGCGCGTGCGCGCGACGAAGCCGGTGACGACGAGCCACGGCTGCGGGTGTCGTGCGCGCCAGTCCGCATAGCGCGCGCCGCTCGCCTCCCAGTCGACGATCGCGCCGAGTTCGCCATGGCCGACGACGAGCACGTCGCGCGCGTCGAGGCAGGTGCAGGCACGGCCTTCTCGTGCGAGGAGGTCCGCGAGCATGCGCGCCGACCAGACTTCGCCGAGGCCCTGGATCGCTTCGGACGCCTCGCGGCTCGGCGTGCCGAGCACGGCGAGTGCGGCGAGCAGATGGGCGAGGTCGCCGAAACCCTGCTCGAGCCAGGCGAGCGTCGCACCGGCGTCCTCGCCGAGCAGATCGCGTGTGGCCGCGAGGTGGCGCTCGCGCAGC
>NZ_JBQCFP010000163.1:0-57922 GCF_051958935.1 Dokdonella sp.
ACCCGGCAACCTGCCGAGCGTGACCGGCGCGCGCGGGCCACGCCTGCTCGGTGCGGTTTTCGGCGGACCGCCGACGGCGGGAGCCGGCACGCGCTAGCAGGATGTTGAAAAAGGCGCTATCCAGCGCTTTTTCAACTCAGCGAGTCCTGCGCATGTCCGAACTCGCTTCCGCGATTCAACGACGTGCGTCGTCGACTCGCGAGCGATCCATCCCTGGATCGCGTCCGCAGGCTGTTTTTCAACAGCCTGTTAGGCCGCGTCCTCGCGGCCGACGTCGCGGTAGTGCGGCCAGAGGTAGGCGAGCAGCAGCGTCGCCGGCACGAGCGCCAGCACCGTGATCACGAAGTAGGCGCCGTAGCCGACCTGCATCGCGATGCCGCCGGCGAACACGCCGAGCACCTTGCCCGGCAGGTTCACCAATGAACTGAGCAGCGCGTACTGCGTCGCGGTGTGCTCGCGATTGACCAGCGCCGAGAGGAATGCGACCGTCGGCGGACCGAGCATGCCGAGCGTGAAATTCTCGGCCGAGATCACCAGCGTGAGCATCCACGGGTTGCCCCGGAACGCGATCAGCAACAGGTAGAGCAGGTTGCAACTGCCGCACAGCACGACCATCGCGCAGAGTGGTCGCCACGGACCCCAGCGCACGACCATCGCGCCGCCGGCGAATGCGCCGGCGATGCCGATCCAGATGCCGTAGACCTTGGTGATGGCCGCGATCTGCGTCTTGCTGAAGCCCATGTCGAGGTAGAACGGCCCCATGATGCCGCCGATCGTTGCCTGCTCCGGGATCTTGAACAGCAGCAGGAACGCGAGCGTCGCCAGCGCGAGCACGGCGCCGTAGCGGCGGAAGAAGTCGGCGAACGGATCGGCCACGGCGAGGCGCATCGCGTCCTTCCAGCCGGCCGCGTGCCGCTGCGCCACCTCCGGTTCGCTTGCGGCGAGGTTGGCGGCGATCGGCACCAGCATGATCCCTGCCAGGGCGAGATAGACGAGATCCCAGCGCACGTGGTCGGCGAGGAACAACGCGAACGCGCCGGCCGCCATCAAGGCGATGCGGTAGCCGAGCGAGTAGGTCGCGACGAGCGCGCCCTGCTGGCTCGGCGGCGCGATCTCGATGCGCCAGGCGTCGACTGCGATGTCCTGGGTCGCACCGAAGAACGCGACCGCGAGCGTCGCCGCCACGAACCACGGCAGCTCCGCCGGGGTCAGCAGGGCCATTGCGACCAGTCCTGCGATCACGCCGAGCTGGGCCAGCAGCAGCCAGCCGCGCCGGCGCCCGAGGCGGACGAGGCCGAGCGGCGCGCGCCAGTGGTCGAGCAGCGGCGCCCAGGTGAACTTGAACACGTACAGCATGCCCGCGCTCGCGATCACGGTGATCTCGCTCAGCACGACGCCGTGTTCCTTCAACCAGTACGCCAGCGTGCCGCCGACGAGCAGGAACGGCAGGCCGGAGGAGAAGCCGAACAGGAACATCGTCCACGCCGCCGGCTGCGCGAACGATCGCCATACGGACGGGCGTCCTGGAGGCGCCGCCGCCTCAGTCACGGTAGTCGACCACGTACGGCGCGTGGTCCGAGAAACGCGGCTCGCGCGCGATCGAGCACGCCGCGAGGCGCTCGCGCAATGAGGGCGTCACGATCTGGTAGTCGATGCGCCAACCGACGTCGTTCGCGCGCGCGG
The DNA here is from genome assembly GCF_051958935.1 of Dokdonella sp. Taxonomy (GTDB): domain Bacteria; phylum Pseudomonadota; class Gammaproteobacteria; order Xanthomonadales; family Rhodanobacteraceae; genus Dokdonella_A. Next base: position 1,684 of record NZ_JBQCFP010000163.1, read on the forward strand.
CGCCGCGGTTGCTCCACCACGTGTATTCGACCGCATCGGGTTTCAGCACTCGGAAGCTGTCGAGCCAACCGTGCGCGGGCGCGGGCGTACCGTCGCCGCAAGCGTCGGCGATCATGCCGTTGAGCCAGGCGCGCTCGCTCGGCAGGCAGCCGGAATTCTTCTGGTTGGATGTCCAGTTGCGGATGTCATTCTTCGCCCGCACGATGTTCCAGTCGCCGCACAGCACGTAGTCGCGCCCGCTCGCGAGCCACTGGTCGAGCACGGGCTTGAGCCACTTCATCACCTCGAACTTCACCGCCTGGCGTTCCTCCCCCGACGACCCGGACGGGATGTAGAACGAAACGACGCTGAGATTGCCGTAGCGCGCCTCGATGTAGCGGCCCTCGTCGTCGAACGGGGCCCAGCCGAGCGACGTGCGGACCTCGTCCGGCTCGCGCCTGGAATAGATCGCGACCCCACTGTAGCCCTTCTTCGTCGTCGCATCGCGGTAGAAGCAGTGGTGGCCGTCGGGGCGGAACATCGCGTCGGCGAGCTGGTTCTCCTGCGCCTTGGTTTCCTGCACGCAGACGACGTCGGCCTGCTGCGCACGCAGCCATTCGAAGAAGCCCTTGTTCGCGGCCGAACGGATGCCGTTCGCATTGAAGGAGATGATGCGCATGAGGGCTGAGGGCTGAGGGCTGAGGGCCTAGCGTGCCGCGAGCGTGCCGCGAGTGGCAATACCAATCGCACGCGGGGCCGATGACGGCCGGCGACGCCGTACACTCGCAGCCCTCGTCCCTCGGCCCTCAGCAATCAGCCCTCATGCACCCCACCCAACGCGAATTCCTCGACCTCGCCCTCGCGCGCCATGCACTGCGCTTCGGCGAGTTCACGCTCAAATCGGGCCGGATCAGCCCGTATTTCTTCAATGCAGGGCTGTTCGATTCCGGCGCCGCGCTCGCCACGCTCGGGCGCGCCTACGCCGAGAGTGCGGTGGCGTCGGGCCTTGCGTTCGACATGCTGTTCGGGCCGGCGTACAAGGGCATCGTGCTCGCCGCGCTCACGGCCGCCGCACTCGCCGAGCACCACGGGCGCGACGTGCCATTCGCCTACAACCGCAAGGAGGCGAAGGATCACGGCGAAGGTGGCCTGCTCGTCGGAGCGCCGCTGCGCGGGCGCGTGCTCATCGTCGACGACGTGATCACTGCCGGCACGGCGATCCGCGAATCGCTCGCCCTCATCCGGTCGGCCGGCGCCGAGCCCGCGGGTGTGCTGATCGCGCTCGACCGCGAGGAACGCGGACAGGGCGACCTCTCGGCGACGCAGGAACTGGCCGCCGAGCACGGCATCGCGACCGTCGCGATCGCGCGGCTGGGCGACCTGCTTGCCTACGCGGCGGACCGGCCGGACCTCGCCGATCATCGGTCCCGCCTGACCGCATATCGGGAGCGCTACGGCGTCTCGGGCTGAACGCCGCGCCGCTCCACGCAGCTGGCTATACTCGCGCCCGGAGGATCCCTCATGCACGTCCCCTCGTCCCGCCTGCTCGTCTTCGCGCTCGCCGCCTGCGTCGGCGCGACCGGCATCGCATCGGCTGCTGCGACCAAAACGAAAGATCACAATCGCTACAAGTGGCGAGACGAGCAGGGCAACCTGCACTACGGTGATTCCGTCCCCGCGGAGGCGACCAGATTCGGGTACGACATCGTCAACCCGCAGGGCATCGTCATCAAGCACGTGGAGCGCGCCAAGACCAGCGACGAGCTCGTCGCGGCGAAGGCGGCCGCCAGCAAGGCGTCGGCCGAGCGCAAGCTCGCCGAGCAACGCGCGCGCGACGACGAGCAGCTGCTCAGCAGTTATCCGCGGGAAGAAGACCTCAAGCATGCGCAGCAGCAGCAGCTGGACATGCTCAACCAGCAGATCAAGTCGTCGCAAGTGAGCCTGCGCAACCAGGAACAATCGCTCGCCGAACTGCTCGATCGTGCCGCCGAGGCCGAGCGCACCGGCAAGGAACTGCCCGCCGAACAGGCGCGGCGATTGAGCGCGATGCGCAAGAAGGTCGATCTGCAGAAAGCCGCCGTGGCCAAACAGGAAGCCGACCGGGACGAGGCCAGCAGCCATTTCGACGAAGAAATAGCCCACTACCGCGAGCTGAAGGCGCGCATCGCCGAAGCCAGGCAGTAGTCGACCCTTCCTTCAGCCGGGGACTGCGCATGAACCGCTGCCCGTCCTGCGATTCCAGCGAAAGCGCGATGATCGAACGCATGTGCTTCGACGACGGCCAGCTCGCGGATCGACGCGAATGCAGTGCCTGCGGCGAGCAATGGATGGTGCCCGCCATGTCCACGGTCCCCGCGGACGAGGGCGAAATCGAATCGATCGAATTGCGCGACGGCGACGGTGATGCCGACCGCGACGTCGATCCGTCGGACGACGCCGACGGCGTCGAAGAGTGGTTCCGCTGAAAGCGGACCCGACCGGTCGTCCTCGTTAGAACGGCAGCGGCAACGACGAATCGAGCGCGAGCAGCTGGCTGCGGAACACGTCCTGGATGCGCCGCAGTGCGGGCGCGCTGTCCGCGTCGAAGCGCAGCACGAGCACCGGGGTCGTATTGGACGCCCGCACCAGGCCCCAGCCGTCCGGCCAGTCCGCGCGCATGCCGTCGATGGTGGTGAGACGCGCGCCATCGAACTTCGCGCGCGCGCGGAACGCCTCGATGAAACGGTAGTGCTCGCCTTCGCGCATCGGGATCTTCAACTCCGGCGTCGACACGCCCTTGGGCAATGTCGCGAAGACCTCTTCGGGCGTGCGGCCTTCGACGTCGGCGGCGAGGATCTCCATCAGCCGCGCCGCGGCGTAAATGCCATCGTCGAAGCCGTACCAGCGTTCGCCGAAGAAGAAGTGGCCGCTCATCTCGCCGGCGAGTGCCGCGTTCGTTTCGCGCATCTTCGCCTTGATCAGCGAATGGCCGGTACGCCACATCAGCGGACTGCCGCCCTGCTGCAGGATCAGCGGCTGCAGGTGCCCGGTGCACTTGACGTCGTAGATGATCGTCGCGCCCGGGTTGCGCAGCAGGATGTCGCTCGCGTACAGCATCAGCAGGCGGTCGGGGAAGATCACCTCGCCGCTGGCGGTGACCACGCCGAGGCGATCGCCGTCGCCGTCGAAGGCGAGACCGAGGTCCGCGCCGACGTTCTTCACCGACACGATGAGGTCCTGCAGGTTGTGCAGGTCCGACGGGTCGGGATGATGGTTCGGGAAGGTGCCATCGACATCGCAGTACAGCGGAATCACCTCGCAGCCGATGCCCTCGAGCACGGCGGGCGCGATCGCACCCGGGATGCCGTTGCCGCAATCGACCACGATCTTGAGCTTGCGCTCGACCTGGATGTCGTCGGTGATGCGCCGGATGTAGTCGTCGGCGATGTCGATGGTCTGCAGGCCACCCATGCCGTCGACGAAGCGCTCCGCCTCGATGCGCCGGTACAGCTCCTGGATCGCGTCTTCCGACAGGGTTTCGCCGCCGAGCACGATCTTGAAGCCGTTGTAATCGGGCGGGTTGTGGCTGCCGGTCACGGAAATGCCCGAACCCGTGCGCAGGTGGTAGCAGGCGAAGTAGGTCGTCGGCGTTGGCGCGGCGCCGATGTCGATGACGTCGATGCCGGTCGAGCGCAGGCCGTTGATCAGCGCGAACACGAGATCGGGCCCGGACAGGCGCCCGTCACGGCCGACGACGATCTCGGTGAGGCCGCGATCGCGCGCTTCGCTGCCGATCGCCCGGCCGATCATGCGTGCTACGCCGGTCGTCAGCGTGTCCCCGACGACGCCGCGGATGTCGTAGGCCCGGAAGATGCTCGGATCGACCGCGACCACGTCCTCCTTCTTGTCGCTGCGGGCCGGCGCGACCGCGGCGGCGGCCGGTTTCGCCGCCGCGGGGACGGGCTCCGGCTTGACCTTGAGCGCCTGGGCGAGGGTCATTTCCGGTTCGATGTCCTTCGGCTTGCGTTGCAGCACCGCGACCGCACGCTCGCGCCCGACGCTGCGGATCCACAACGCGATCAGGCCGCCGCCGAGACAGGCGAGGCTGAGCAGCAGCGAAACCGCAAGGTTGCTGGTGAACATGATGAAATATGCCGGTTCCGCCTTGCCGATGCGCAGGCGCGTTCCAGGTATCGGCTCGCCGACGTCGCCGATCGACGTGCCGCTGCGCTCACCGACGCTCGCGATGACGAGGTCGCCCTGGCCGTCGCCCTGGCGCAAGTCCAGGCGGGCACCGCTGATCGAGGTCCGCTGGAACACGCCGAGTATCGGCCTGAAGGGCAGCTCGACCACCGCGAACGAGACGACCGTCCCGGCGACGCGCGCCGGTGTCGCGATCATCAATTGCTGACCGGTTTCCTTCTCCGTCCGCATTTCCGCGAGCGGCTGCTTCGGATTGATCTTCGCCTGCATGAGCGCAGCGGCCTTGGCGTAGCCGATCGCCTTGAGGTCGCCCGACAGCACTTCATCGAGATCGGGGCTGAAGAACTCGGCGTCGGTCGCTTCCGGCAGGAGCGCGCGCAACGCTGCCGCCGCCGCCGCGCGTCCCTCGGGTCCGAGCTGGAGCGGCTGCTGCACGCTCGCATCGTCTATCGCCTGCTGCACTTTGCGCTGGCTCTCGCGCACGACGGTGGCGATCGCGGTTACCGCGCCCGCGCGCGCGCTGTCGGCCGCTTCGGCACCGCGCTGGGCGAGCCAGAGCAGCCACGTCTGCCAGCCCATGAAGGCGCCGAAGACGAGCAGGAACGTTCCGAGCGCGAACGGACCGAGCGTGCGCAGCGACGGCGCCAGGCGCCGCGCCAGGTGCGCGAGCTGTTCCTTCGGGGATGTCTTGCCTCGTGCGGCCATGCTTTCCTCGTGGTCGATCGACGTCGCGCTGCGTGCGCGGTCAATGCCTGCCCGAACTGCCGAACCCGCCCTCGCCGCGCGCGCTCGGCGCGAACTCCTCGACGATCTGGAATGCCGCACGCACGATCGGCACGATTACCAGTTGCGCGATGCGTTCCCCCGGCGCGATGGTAAAGGTCGCGTCGGAACGGTTCCAGCAGGAGATCAGCAACGGGCCCTGGTAGTCGGCATCGATGAGCCCGACGAGGTTGCCGAGCACGATGCCGTGCTTATGGCCGAGGCCGGAGCGCGGCAGGACCAGCGCGCACAGGCCCGGGTCGCCGATGTGGATCGCGATGCCGCTCGGGATCAGCGCGCTCGCGCCCGGCTCCAGCACGAGCGGCGCGTCCACCATCGCGCGCAGGTCGACGCCGGCCGATGCCGCCGTCGCGGGCGACGGCAACGGGAACTCGCGACCGAGGCGCACATCGAGCACCTTGAGCTCGATCGCACGCAGGCCGCCTGCGTCCGCCGCACTCATGCGTGCCCCGCGCCGACCGGCGCGCGGAGGCGGGCGATGCGCGCGACGAGCGCGCGCGCGAGGTCGGCCTTGTCACTACGTTCGAGCGCCTCGCTCCCGCCGGGCCACAGCAGCAGCAGCGCATTGTCCGCACGCTCGAAGCCGAGTTCGGCGCCGACTTCGTTGGCGGCAATGAGGTCCAGGCGCGTGCGCTCGAGTTTCGCGCGCGCGTATTCCTCGACGCGTTCGGTTTCGGCGGCGAAGCCGACCACGAACGGGCGCGGCTCGAGCGCGGCCACTTCGGCGAGGATGTCGGGATTCTGGACGAGGCTGAGTTCGAGCCCGCTGTCGCCCGATGCCTTCTTGAGCTTGTGCGGCGCGACGTCGCGCGGCCGGAAATCACCGACCGCTGCGGCGGAGACGAACACGTCGCTCGCCGCGGCTTGCGCCAGCACGGCCTCGCGCATCTGGCGCGCGCTGCGCACGTCGATGCGGCGCACTCCGCGCGGCGTCGGCAGGTGGACCGGCCCCGCCACGAGCGTGACCTCCGCCCCCGCCTCGGCGGCCGCCGCGGCGCCCGCGCATCCCATGCGGCCGGCCCTGCGGTTGCCGATGAAGCGTACCGGGTCGATGTCCTCGTAGGTCGGGCCGGCGCTGACGAGGAAGCGCACGCCGGCGAGTTCGCGTGGCTGGCGTCGCTCGATCAGCCGCGCCACGATCTCGTTCGCTTCCAGCAGGCGCCCGGCACCGAATTCACCGCACGCCTGGCTGCCCGAGCCGGGCCCGAGGACGCGCACGCCGCGCTCGCGCAACACGGCGAGATTCGCCTGCGTCGCAGCGTTCGCCCACATCTGCTGGTTCATCGCCGGCGCCACGGACAGGGGTGCGGCGGTGGCGAGGCACAGCGTCGCCAGCAGGTCGTCGGCCAAGCCATGCGCGAGGCGCGCCAGGAAGTCGGCCGATGCCGGCGCGACGACGACCTCGTCGGCCCAGCGCGCGAGTTCGATGTGCCCCATCGCGGCCTCGGCCGATTCGTCCCACAAGCTCGTCCTCACCGGATTTCCGGACAGCGCCTGGAACGTGAGCGGCGTGACGAAACGCGCCGCGTTCTCGGTCAGCACGACGCGCACCTCGGCGCCCGCATCACCGAAGCGCCGCACGATCTCGGCGCCCTTGTAGGCGGCGATGCCGCCGGACACGCCCAGCAGCACGTGCACGCCGGCGAGATCCGCGCGCGATGGTGCGAAGCGTTCGGGGACGTGGGTATCGCGCCGCGTCATCGGCCTGCGCCTGCGCAGGGAGTGCAGACTGCCGGCGCGGGCATTCGCCCGCCGTCGTCGTACCGGGACGTCATGTAGGAAACCACCGACAGGACAGGGGACCGCTAGCTTACTGAAAATCCGGCTCCGCGCCGCTGCACGGCGCCGCCTTGCGCGACGAACATCACGGCATGGATCGAGGCCCGTCCATCGCCACCGCGCAGCCGCGAGCGGCCGCATGCGCCCGCCGCCCGCCAGCAAGCGGGGAGCGCGCATGAGCATCCGCGACTGGGCGGACGGCGAGCGCCCGCGCGAAAAACTGCTCGCGCACGGCGCCGGGGTGTTGTCCGATGCGGAACTGCTCGCCGTATTCCTCGGCTCGGGGCGGCGCGGGCAGAGCGCGGTCGACCTCGCCCGCCGCGTGCTCGCCGACGCGGGCGGCCTCAAAGCCTTGCTCGACGCGCCGCGGCCGCAAGCGGGTATCGGCACGGTCGCCTGGTGCCGGCTCGCGGCGGCCCTGGAGACAGGCCGGCGCTATCTGGACGCCGAACTGCGCCGCGGCGAAACGCTGACGGACCCTTCCGCGAGCGCGCGTTACCTCAAGGCACGCCTGGCCGGCTACCCGTACGAGGTATTCGCCTGTCTGTTTCTCGACAACCGCCATCGCGTGATCGTGTTCGAGGAGCTGTTCCGCGGCTCGATCGACGGCGCCAGCGTGCATCCGCGCGAAGTGGTGCGGCGCTGTCTTGTGCACAATGCCGCCGCCGTGATCCTTGCCCACAACCACCCTTCGGGCGTGGCCGAACCGAGTGCAGCGGATCGTGCGATCACGCAGCGGCTGCGCGAGGCGCTCGAGCTCGTCGACGTGCGGCTGCTCGACCATTTCGTCGTCGGCCATGGCACACCGACCTCGCTGGCCCAGCGCGGTTGGCTGTGAACGCCGCCGATTTCCCCCTTTATACTCGCGCCAACGTCACCGCACCCGATCGCCCGCCGTGATTCTCGCGTTCCCGAATCGCTATCCAGCCGATGACACGGAACGTCGCATTGCGGACGCCGCCGCGGCGCGTGCCCATGCCGGCGCGGCGATGGCGCCGATCGAGGCCTTGCTGGCGCGCCGACGGGCCGAATGGGCGGCATTGGCGGCGCCCCGCGACACCGCGCTGCTCGACCGTACCGAGGACGCGGTCCGCCTCGGTCATGCGCGCCTCGCCTTGCGTCACGGCAACCTCGGCAGCGATTTCCATGCCTACCACAACGAAGGGCACGTGCTGGAGATTTGCGGCAGCCGCATCGACCGGCTGCGCGACACGCTCGGCCTGCAGGCGCTCGCGCTGCGCGACTGGTGCGCGCTGATGCTGTTCGGCGCCTGCCACGACCTGCGCCAGCGCGAAGCGCCACAACTCGTCGACGGCGTCGGCGCGAACGAGCGCGCCAGCATCGACGAGACGCAGCGCATCCTCGACGCCTGTGGTTTCTCGCGCGAACTCGACGCGGACCTGTACGCCGCGCTCGAACTCATGATCGCCGGCAGCACATTCGACGCCCGCCCCGCCCCGGGCGGCTACCAGTACAACGCCGCCGATCTCGTGCAGAGCGGCGGCGCGCTCGCCTCGCGCCTGGACCAGGTGCTCGATCGGCGCCACCCGGGTTGGCGCGCCGATCCATTGATCGTCGCCGCACTTCGCCTCGCGCTCGTCGCCGCCGACCTCGACACCGCCAATGTCGCCGAACCGTTCACGCGTTTCGCGAGCACCGCCGAGAACCTCTGCCGCGAACGCGAGATGCTGAGCGGGCGATCGCTCGCCGCGGGTGAAAGCGCGCTGCCCGTGCTCGGCTTCCTGACGGACGGCCAGGACCGTTTTTTCTTCGAACTGCATCGGTTCCAGTCCGACGCCGGCATGGCCGCGTTCGGTCCCGGCAAGGAAGCGAATGCACCCAAGCTCAAGGCGCTGTGCATGGGGGTGCGCGCGCGCATCGCCGTGCAGGGCCTACCGCAGACCGGCAACCAGGTCATCGACGCGTACCGCGCCACGCTCGCCGACCTCACGGTCTGAACCGGCCAGGTCGCTGCCGCCCCCGCCCCGACGGCACCCGTACGCATCCCGAGCGCGACCTGCGACCGGCCATCAGGACGGACTGCAGCCTGCGCCGGCGCGCAACCACGACCCGCGCCGCGCCATGCGCCGGATGCGGGCCGGACCGCTACAATACGCGGCTTTTCCATGTCGGCCAGACCCGTGAAACAACAGCTCCGCGATCTCGTCCTTGCCGCGATCGCCGCCCTCGAGGCCGGCGCCGGACTGCCAGCGGGCGATCCGCCCGCGTTCGTCGTCGAACGCACGAAGAACCGCGACCACGGTGACTTCGCGACCAATATCGCCCTGTTGCTGGCGAAGGCCGCCGGCAGGAAGCCCCGCGATCTCGCCACTGCGCTCGTCGCCGCGCTGCCCGCACACGAGGCGATCGCGAAGGTCGAGATCGCCGGCCCCGGCTTCATCAACTTCTTCCTGAGCCCAGCCGCCTACCAGGCCGAGGTGCGCGCGGTGCTCGCGCAGGGCGACGGTTACGGCCGCGGCCGCGCTGGCAACGGTCGCACGGCCGGCGTCGAATTCGTTTCGGCCAACCCGACCGGCCCGCTGCACGTCGGCCACGGCCGCGCCGCAGCGATCGGCGACTGCATCGCGCGCGTGCTCGATTCGAACGGCTGGAAGGTCGTGCGCGAGTTCTACTACAACGACGCCGGCGCTCAGATCAGCAACCTCGCCATCTCGGTGCAGGCGCGTGCCCGGGGCAAGGGCCCGGACGACGCCGGCTGGCCCGAGGACGGCTATCGCGGCGACTACATCAAGGACGTCGCCGCGGCCTACCTGCGTGGCGACAAGGTCGAGGTCGAGGGCCACACGGTCGTCGGCGCGAAGGACCCGAACGACCTCGACGCGATCCGCCAGTTCGCCGTCGCCTACCTGCGCCGCGAGCAGAATGCCGACCTCGCCGCGTTCGGGGTCGGGTTCGACGTGTACTTCCTCGAGAGTTCGCTGTACCGCGACGGCAAGGTCGAGGAGACGGTGCGAGAACTCGTCGCGCACGGCCATACCTACGAGGAAGGCGGCGCGCTGTGGCTGCGCACGACCGATTTCGGCGACGACAAGGACCGCGTCATGCGCAAGTCCGATGGCACGTACACGTATTTCGTGCCCGACGTCGCTTACCACTACAGCAAGTGGACGCGCGGCTACGAGCGCGCGATCACCGAACTCGGCTCGGACCACCACGGCTCGCTCGCGCGCGTGAAGGCCGGTCTGCAGGCGCTCGACTGCGGCATTCCGCAGGGCTGGCCCGAATACGTGCTGCACCAGATGGTGACGGTCATGCGCGGCGGCGAGGAAGTGAAGCTCTCCAAGCGCGCCGGCAGCTACGTGACCTTGCGCGACCTCATCGACGAGGTCGGCCGCGACGCGACGCGCTGGTTCCTGATCGCGCGCAAGTCCGATTCGCAGCTCGTGTTCGACATCGACCTCGCGCGCGCGCAGACCAATGACAACCCGGTGTACTACGTACAGTACGCGCATGCGCGCGTCGCCAGCGTGATGCGCCAGCTGGCCGAGCGAGGTCTCGAATGGAACCGTGCGAACGGCCTCGCCCATCTCCCGCGCCTCGACGGCGAAGCCGAGCAGCTCGTGCTGGTCGAACTGTCGCGCTACGCGGAGGTCGTCGAGAACGCGGGTGCCAACCTCGAACCGCACCTCGTCGCGACCTACCTGCGCGAGCTCGCCGCCGCGTTCCACGGCTGGTACAACACCAGCCAGTTCATCGTCGACGATGCGGACGTGCGCGATGCACGCCTCGCACTCGCGAACGCCGTGCGCCAGGTCCTCGCGAACGGCTTGGAATTGCTGGGCGTTTCCGCCCCGGAGAGCATGTGATGGCAGCGAAGAAGGGACGCCAGGCGACGCGCGGCGGCAACGGCGCGCAGAAACCGGCCTGGTTGTGGGTAATGGTCGGCATGCTGCTCGGCATCGGCTTGATGGCGCTGGTCCTCGTCAAGGACTGGGCGCCCCTGCTGCGCCGCAAGGACCTGCCGCAACCCAATCCCCAGGCGACCGCGCCGAAGGAAAGCGAGCCACCGGTCGCGGAGGCGAAGCCGAAGAAGAACTACGACTTCTACCAGGTGCTGCCGGAAGCCGAGGTGGTGATTCCCGATGCCGAGCTGTCGGCGAAGGCGAAGGCCGAACAGCAGGCGCGTACGAACGCGAATGCGACGCCGCCGGCGACCGGCACGTCGGCGCCCGCGGTCGCCGCGGGTCGCTACGTGCTGCAGACCGGTTCGTACCCGGACCCGAAAGCCGCCGACGAAGCGAAGGCGAAGCTCGCGCTCGCGGGCTTCGTCGCGCAGGTGCAGCCGGTCACGATCAACGGCAAGACCTGGCATCGCGTGCGCCTCGGCCCGTATCCGAGCGCGAGCGAACTCGAGGCCGCCAAGCGCTCGCTCGCCGAGAACGGAGTCAACGCGATCGCGCTGAAGGAACAGCCCGCGCAGTGATCGGGTGCGGCGCCGCCGGCGCCGCATCGAAGCCGTCGCGGAACACGATGTCCGATGCGCTCACCGCGAACGTCGCCTCGACCGCGCAGTCGGCGACGATCGGCGCGGTCGCGTAGAGCGTACCCGCGAGCGAGCCGCCGCAACCGGTGACGGCATCGATCGAATAGCCGGGGTCCGCCTGCACGTCGAACGCGACGGTGGCGCCGTCTTCGACGACCTGCGGCGTCGCCGGCGACAACGCGCCACCCGCTCCCGCCTCCGGCGTCACCGTGTGGGTAACCGTGGTCTGCGACGATACGAAGCGGTAGACGACGTCGGCCGCGGTGTTCGCGACGTAGAGGTTGCCGGCCTCGTCCTCGCCGAAGCCCGAATAGGTGCCGTACCCGTTCGCATCGTCGCGCCAGATCGTCGAGCCCCATTGGCCGAGCGCGTCGGGCTTGGCGAAGAAGATCTCGCTCGAGCACGAGTCGGCGTACACGTACATGCCGCGCAGCGGCACGATCGGCCCGCGATAGCGGTATCCGCCCGTGACCGCACAGCGGCCGCCCGCATGCGTGTACTCGAGCAGCGGCAGCACGTTCGGCGCGAGCGGCGCCGTGCACGCCTGGCTCGAGTTGAACACGGCCGTGCCTTCCATGCAGTGCCAGCCGTAGTACGGCGGATCGGCCGAGCCCGCGGCGCGCAAGTCGATTTCCTCGTACTGGTTCTGGCCGACGTCGCCGATCCACGCGTCGCCGGTGGCGCGATCGAAGCTCCAGCGCCACGGATTGCGGAAACCGTAGAGCCAGGTCTCGTCGCAGGTCTGGCTGCTGCCCACGTACGGATTGTCCGGCGGGATCGCGTACTCGGCGGCAACGCCGGTCGCGGTGCCGCACATTTCGGGACCGGCGATCGCACCGCGCGTGTCGACGTCGATGCGCAGCATCTTGCCGCGCAGGAAGTACTGCGGCGTGGCCGCGCTCGTGCCACAGCTCGCCGAGGTCGTGTCGTTCGGTTTCTTCCACAGGCATTCGGCCAGCCAGTGCGTGCCGCTTTCCTGTCCGCCGTCGCCAGAGGACATGTAGAGGTAGCCGTCCGGGCCGAAATGGATGTCGCCGCCGTTGTGGAACGACGGCGGCGAATTGTCGGCTAGCCGCATGACGACGGTGCCGCTGGGGTTTGCGACATCGGCGTTCGCCGACACCGTGTAGCGCTCGAGCACTTCGTCCGGGCCGCTGCCGAGGCACGTCCCCACCGGCGTGCAGCCCGGCGGACGCATCGAGACGACATAGAATTCGTCATTGTGGGGCAGCCCGTCGCGGCCATAGTTCGGATGGAACGCGAGGCCGAGCAGGCCGCTCGTACCGCCAGACCCCGGGTACGTGACGGGCACGCTGAGGAACGGCGTCGGCAGGAGTACCCCGTCCTTGACGATGCGGATCGTGCCCGCCTGGCTCATCACGAACAGGCGCCCGCTGCCGTCGTTCGGCGCGCGCACGCCGATCGGCGCATCGACCTCGTCGGTCACGACTTCGAGGGCGAGATCGGGCGGCACGCTCTGCGCGAATGCAGCATATGTGCCGAACAGGGCGAGCAGGCCGAGGCCCGCGCGAAGTGGCCAATGCATTGGCGGCGTACGCATCAGTCGAACCCGTCGGCGAAGATGGCGTCGTCGTTGCTCGGCGAGTGGAAACGGTACACCTGGCCGCCGGAAGCCGTGACGTAGAGGTTGCCCTGCGCATCCTCGCCGAAGCCGTAGGTATTCATCCCAGGCGTGCCGCCCAGCGTCTCCCAGGTCCAGACGGGCGCGGCGGTATCGGCGACGATGTAGACGTCGCCCGTGCAGTAGTCGCTGAACACGTATTGGCCGCGCAGCGGCGCGATCGGTCCGCGATAGATGTAGCCGCCCGAGACGGCACAGCCGAACGGCGCCGTGCCGTGGCCGTAGTCGAGCTTGGGCGGTACGCTGCCGGCTGGCCCCGTGCATGGAGAGCCGCCCGCCGTGCCGTTGGGATTGAAGATGTGCCGCCCCTCGCAGGCATTCCACTGGAAATTCTGCCCCGCGCTGCCCGCGGGCTGGAAATCGACCTCTTCCCACGAACCTTGTCCGACGTCGCCGATCAAGAGGTCGCCCGTCTGTCGGTCGAAGCTGAAGCGGTACGGGTTGCGGAAACCCCAGTTGAAGATCTCGGCGCACTCCTGCGGAAACTGCGCGACGTCGCGGAAAGGATTGCCCGGCGGTATCGCATACGGCGCCGGCTGTCCCGCGGTCGCTCCGCAGAAATTCGCCGGCGCCGACGCAGTCGTCGCGTGCACGTCGAGACGGATGATCTTGCCGAGCAGGTAGTAGGTCGGCCCTTGGCCCGACGTCGAATGGCAGCTCGCCGGATTGTTGTCGGCCTTCTTGCGCCCCGTGCATTGCGCGAAGCCGTTCGGGTCGTTCTGCACGCCGCCATCGCCCATCGACCAGTTGAGGTAGCCCTGGTGGTCGAAGTGCAGATCGCCGCCGTTGTGATTGCCTGCGATGTCGGGCACGCGCAGGATCACCGTGCCGGTCGGGTTGGCGACGTCCGGGTTCGACGACACGGTGTAGCGCGCGAGCACCTGGTCCTTGCTGTCGCCGATGCTGCTGCCGGTCGCGGTGTAGGTTACGTAGAACGTGCCGTTGTTCGCGAACGCGGGGTCGAACGCGAGGCCGAGCAGGCCCTGTTCGCTGACGCAGCTGACCGGGACGGAGAGGAAAGCCGTCGGCAGCACGCTGCCATTGCGCACGATCCGCACGTGGCCGGTCGTGTTCGAACTGTCGGGGGTGTCGCAACGCTCGACCACGAAGGTACGTCCGCTGCCGTCGTTCGGCGCGCGGACGGCGACCGGTTCGGAGAACGTCGTCGACGCATCCGGCCAGCGCACGAGTTCGAGGTCGGCAGGACTGATCGCCGCATGCAACGACGTGCTCGCAACGACGGCGATGAGGCAAGGGGTGATCCGATGCAGCATGAGGCGAGCTCCGCGTTTGACCGGAAACGCCTTGTACCACGCCGCCGCGTTCGCGAACGTGAAGCCATATCCGTGGCCTGCGTCATCTTCCCGCGGAGCGCGCCCGCGTACGATGCCGCGATGCGGCGGTCCGCCGCGCCGATGGCGAGTCCTGCCGATGTCCCGTGCTTCCCTGCTTCGTTCGGTCCTCGCTGCGGCCGTCGTCATCGGCCTCGGCGATGCGCACGCCGCGAGCTGGCCGCAGTTCGGCCATGACGCCGCACACAGCGGTTTCAACACCGCCGAAACCGCGCTAGGTGCCGCCAATCTCGCCCAGCTCGCCTCGGTATATCCCGGCGGCGCGACACTCGCCTCGTCGGTCGACAGCGCCCCCGTGTACCAGCCCGGTGTCGCGACCGCGAACGGCGTGAAGAACCTCCTGTTCCTGCTCAGCAAGAGCGGTCGCCTGATGGCGATCGACGCGGCCGACGGCAGCGAAGTGTGGCACCAGTCGACGAGCGGCCCGCAGCCGACGACGGCATCGCCCGCGATCGACCCGAACCTGCAGTACGTCTACAGCTACGGCGTCGACGGCAAGGTGCACAAGTACGCGATCGGCAGCGGCAGCGAAGTGACGAGCGGCGGGTGGCCGCAGACGATCACGCTGAAGACGAGCGTCGAGAAAGGAGCGTCCGGCCTCACGATCGCCGGCTCCGGCGACGCGCCGCACCTCATCGTCGTCACCGACGGTTACATCGGCGACGGTGGCGACTACCAGGGCCATCTGGTCTCGATCGACCTCGCGAGCGGCACGCAGCACGTGTTCAACGTGATGTGCAGCGACAAGACGATCCACTTCGTGCTGAACGGCACGCCGGGCACCGACGACTGCGCGGGGCGCCAGAGCGGCATCTGGGGTCGCGGCGGCGCGACCTGGTCCGCCGCGACCAACCGCGTCTACATCGCGACCGGCAACGGCACGTTCAACGCGAATACGGGTGGCTTCGACTGGGGCGACAGCGTGCTCGCGCTCGCGGTCGACGGCACCGGCGCAGGCAACGGCATGCCGCTCGACAGTTACACGCCGTCGAACTTCCAGAGCCTGCAGAACGGCGACACCGATCTCGGTTCGGTATCGATGGCGATCCTGCCCGTTCCCGCCGGCAGCACGGTGGCGCACCTCGGCATGCAGGCCGGCAAGGACGGCAAGCTGCGCCTCATCGATCTCGACGACATGAGCGGCCAGGGTGGCCCCGCGCATGTCGGCGGCGAGATCCAGCTCATCGACGTGCCACAGGGCGGCAATGGCTTCCCCGGCGACCGCATGCGCGAGCAACCGGCCGTGTGGGTCGATCCGGCCGACCACTCGACGTGGGTGTTCGCCGGCAATGGCAGCGGCCTGTCGGGGCTGCAGCTCGGCCTCGATGGCAGCAACCATCCTGCCTTGACGGTGCGTTGGAACCGCGCGGGTTCGTCCAACGCATCGACTTCGCCGGTCGTCGCCAACGGCGTGCTCTACCACGCCGGCCCGTGTGCCGACGGCGGCATCTGCGTCACCGCGCACGACCCGCACAGCGGCGACGTCCTGTGGAGCTCGCCACACATCGGCAACGTGCACTGGCAAAGCCCGATCGTCGTCGACGGCGCGATCTACGTCACCGACAACAGCGCCAAGCTGTGGAAGTTCGCGCTGCCGGCCGGCGACGTGATCTTCCGCAACGGTTTCGACGGCGCGGTGCTCTGAGGCGTCGACGTGATGGCCCGCACAGGTTCGGCGCGCCGCGCGTCGTCTCGTGCGCGCATCTGGCGTAGGATGCGGGTTCCCCCGGCGCGCAGCCGCGCCATTCGCAACGGAGTACGCCATGACGCGCTCGCACGCCCTGCTCCGCACAACCCTCTTCGCGTCCGGCGGATTCTTCGCAGCCGCCGCGGCCGCGACCGACTGGCCGCAGTGGGGCTTCGAACCCGCGCACAGCGCGAACAACACGGCCGAAACGACGGTATCGGCCGCGAATGTCGCTGACCTCGAGCAGAAATACGCCGTCTCGCTGACTGGGCGCGTGAATGCGGCGCCCGTGTACGCGCAGGGCATCGCTACCCCCGGCGGTATCCGCAACCTGCTGTTCGTGACCGCACAGAGCGGCCGCATCAGCGCGATCGACACTGCCGACGGCAGCGTGGTCTGGACGATGACGACACCGGGCGGACACACGCCGATCGAGAGTTCGCCGGCAATCGATCCGGATCGCCAGTACGTCTACAGCTACGGCGCCGACGGCAAGGTGCACAAGTACGCGATCGGCGACGGTAGCGAGAGCACGACGGGGGGTTGGCCCGTGACGGTGACGCTGAAGCCCGGTGTCGAAAAAGGGGCTTCCGCTCTCGCGACCGCCGTGGTGGACGGCGTCGCGCGCCTCTACGCGGTTACCAATGGTTATGTCGGTGACGGCGGTGACTATCAGGGCCATCTCGTCACGATCGATCTCGCGACCGGGGCGTCACGCGTGTTCAACTCGATGTGCAGCATGACGACGACGCTGATCCCGTCAGGCGGATGCGACAGCCCGCAGAGCGGCATCTGGGGCCGCCCCGGCGCGGTGTACGACGCCGGCACCGGACGCGTCTACATCACGACGTCGAATGGCGAGTTCAACGCGAGCACGGGCGGCACCAACTGGGGCGACACGGTGCTGGCGCTCAACCCGGACGGCACCGGCGCCGGCGGCGGCATGCCGCTCGACAGCCATACGCCGACGAACTATGCGCAGCTCGACAGCCAGGACATCGACCTCGGCTCGGCGTCGCTGTCGATCCTGCCGGCGCCCGCGGGCAGCACCGTCGCGCACATCGGCGTGCAGACCGGCAAGGATTCCAAGCTGCACCTGATCGATCTCGACGACATGAGCGGCACGGGCGCACCAGGCGGCGTCGGTGGCGAGATCGAGCTCATCGACGTGCCGATCAGCGAGTTCTGGATGAAGACGCAATCGGTCGTCTGGGTCGACACGCACGGTGACGGCGCGGCCTGGGTCTATGTCGGCAACGGCAGCGGCATCTCGGGCCTCAAGCTCACGCTCACCGCGTCGAACGTGCCGCACCTGCAACCCACCTGGCAGCAGAATTCGAATTCGACCTCGGCCATCATCGCCAACGACGTCCTGTATCACGCGGGCTCGTGCTCGGGCGGCACTTGCGTGCTCGCGCGCAATCCGAAGACCGGTGCGGTGCTTTGGACGTCACCGGCGATCGGCTCGCTCAAATGGGGCAGCCCAATCTTCGTCGACGGCGCGCTCTACATGATCAATTACGCGAGCACCGCCAAGCTGTACAAGTTCGCGCTCCCCGCTCCGACCGACATCATTTTCGCGAACGGCTTCGACGGCTGACGCGCCCGGCCGGCGGCGCAGCACGCGCCGCCACGCTCAACGCGGTCGCTTGAGGCGGATCAGCGCCGAGATGTCCTCGTCGCCGTGCCCCTGCGCGAGCAATACCGCGTAGTCGGCGAGCGACTTCTCGATGACCGAGCGGTCGGTGCCCGCATCCAGCGCGAGCTGGCGCACGATCTTGAGATCCTTGTGCAACAGCGCGAGCTTGAAGCCGACCTTGAACTCGTCCTTCAGCATCGTCGCGCCGCGCTTGTCGAGGAACCAGTTGCCGGCCGCGCCCGCGCCGAGCGTCGGCAGCAACCGTTCCGGATCGAGGCCGAGACGCTCGGACAGCGCGAGGCCTTCGCATACCGCCTGTGCGATGCCGGCCACGAGCACCTGGTTCACCGCCTTCGTGTTCTGTCCCGCGCCGACCCCACCCATGTGGCTGATCTTCGCCGCATAGCAGGCGAGCACGGGCTGCACGCGCTCGAGCGCGGCCGCATCGCCGCCGACCATCACCGACAGCTTGCCGTTCTTCGCGCCTTCGACGCCGCCGGACACCGGCGCGTCGAGGAACGCGCAATCGCGCGCGGCGAGGATCGCGTGCGCTTCCTTCGCGGTCACCGACGACACGGTCGAGTGATCGACCACGACCGTGCCGGCCCGCGCATGCGCGGCGATCGTACGCGCGAGCTCGAGCACGTCGGCGTCGGCCGGCACGCACAGCGCGATCACGTTGCACGCGCGTGCGAGCTCGGCGATCTCCTGCGGCGCCGCCGCGCCGTACCCCTGCGCCGCCACGCGCGCCTTGTCGTGCGACCGGTTCCACACCGCAGCGAGCAACCCCGCACGCGCGAGATGCCCCGCCATCGGCAGGCCCATTGCACCGAGGCCGACGAACCCGGCCCTGATTTCGTTCATGGAATGCGACTCCATCGAAGCGTGAAAGAAGCAAAGCAGGAAGACTGGAACTGAGCACGCCGGCACAGGAAAAACCAAACACCGAGCACACGGAGCACACGGAGGAAGCAAGCGAATCAGGAGCTGAAAGATTGAACCACGAGGGACACGGACGACACGAAGCAAAGCAGGCGAGAGAAAGAGCGGCGCCGGGGTCGGCAACGAATGGTTGGGCTCCGCGCGGCTTCAACCCGAGAGCATTTTTCCTCCATGTGCTCCGTGTGCTCCTGTTTCAATCTTCTCTTGTCTCTTCTCTCATCTCCTTGACTCCGTCTCTTCTTCGTGTCCATCGCGTTTCAGGCTTCGACCCTCGGCCTTGCGCAGCCTCGCAGACCGGTCACTCCGCGAGGTACGTGTAACCCGTGAGGCCATGTTCGAGCGCGGCCTCGAGGCGCGCCGCTTCGTCCGTGCCGACGCCGGACGCGGCGATCTTGTCGCGATACGCGGCACGCAGCGCGGCGAGGTCGTAGCCGACGTAGTCGAGCATGAGGTCGGTGGTGTCACCGCGGCGGCGGTGGCTGAAGGCGTAGCCGTCTCCGTCGAGCTTCACGTTGACCGCATCGGTGTCGCCGAACAGGTTGTGGATGTCGCCAAGCGTTTCCTGGTACGCGCCGACCATGAAAAGGCCGAGCCGGTATGACTCGTCCGCGCGCGGCGCGTGCAGCGGCAGGCTCACGTCGACGCCGTCCGCTTCGACGTAGTGGTCGATGCGACCGTCGGAGTCGCAGGTGAGGTCGGCGATCACGCCGCGCCGGTCGGGGGCTTCGTCGAGGCGCGCGATCGGCACGATCGGGAACACCTGGTCGATCGCCCACACGTCCGGCGCCGATTCGAACACCGAGAAATTCACGAAATACTTGTCGACGAGCATGCCGTTGAGCTCGTCGAGCACCTGCCGGTGCGCGCGCTCGTCGGGCTTGAGGCGCTCGCGCACCGCGTTGACGATCGCGTAGTAGAGGTCGTCGAGCTGTGCACGCTGCTCGAGCGAAAGCTGGCCGAGGCCGTACAGCGAATAGCCTTCGCCGAGCTGGTATTGCGCCTCGTGGTAGAGCTCGGTCGGCGGCGTCTGGTCGATCTCGCTGGCCACCTCGCGCAGGCGGCGCAGCACGCTCGGCTCGTCCGCGCGCGGCGGCGGGATCGCGCCCCGCGGCGCTTCCTCGATCTCGCTGACATTGACGACGAGCACCGCGTGATGCGCGGTCAGCGCGCGGCCGGACTCGGTCAGCACGTGCGGCGGCGCGAGCGCGTTCGCCTGGCACGCCTCGGCCAGCGCGCCGACGATTGCCGAGGCGTATTCGTCGAGGCCGTAGTTGATCGAGCAGTCCGAGCGCGAACGCGTGCCCTCGTAGTCGACACCGAGGCCGCCGCCGACGTCCATGTGGGTGATCGGCAGGCCCATGCGCGAGAGTTCGACGAAGTAGCGCACCGCCTCGCGCATGCCGTTGGCGATGTCGCGCACGTTCGACATCTGCGAACCCATGTGGAAGTGCAGCAGCTTGAGCGTGTGCGACAGCTTCGCTGCGGCGAGTTCCTCGAGCAGGGTCAGGAGCTGGCGCGGCGTCAGGCCGAACTTCGCCTTGTCGCCGCCGGAGTTCTGCCATTTGCCGGCGCCCAGGCTCTTGAGGCGCATGCGCACGCCGAGCAGCGGCTCGACGCCGAGTTCGCGCGCCTCCTCGACCACGTAGCGCAGCTCCGACGGCTTCTCGATCACGATGAAGATGTCGAGGCCGAGCTTGCGCCCGATCAGCGCGAGGCGGATGTACTCGCGGTCCTTGTAACCGTTGCAGATGACCGTGCTGCCGCGCTTGGCGAGGGCGAGCACGGCCATGAGCTCGGGTTTGGAGCCCGCCTCCAGGCCGAAGCCGGGAGCCGCGTTGCCGGCGAGCTCGCCGGCTACGTTGTTATGCTGGTTCACCTTGATCGGGTAGATCAGCGTGTTACCGCCGGCGTAGTCCCAGTCGGCCAACGCCTTGGCGAATGCGCGCTGCAGGCGCGCGCGGCGGTCCTGCAGGATGTCGGCGAAGCGCACGAGCAGCGGCAGGCGCGCGCCCTGCGCGCAGGCGTCGTCGACGATTGCGGGCAGCGACAGGGCCGGGCCGTCGCCGCGGCGCGGGCGCACCAGCAGGTCGCCGCCGTCGCCGACGTCGAAGTAGCCTTCGCTCCAGTGTGGCACCGCCCAGGTGTGGCGTGCCTCCTCGACGGTCCAATGCTGCTTGCTCACCTCGGTGCTCCATCCGCTCACGCCAGCGGCATAGTGTAACGAGCCGTCGCAATCGGCGTATGTCGGCGCCGGCGGGACCGGCTACAATCGCGCCCCCGGCGCCGCCGGGTCCCGTCCTTTCCCAATCCGCAGGAAGCACCATGTCCGCGCCCCAGCAGAACGCCACCGCCCAGAACTGGTTCACCGAGCAGCACGCGCGCTCCGGTTCGTCGTTCGGCCTGCGCATCAAGGAACGCCTGCACGCGGAGCAGACGCCGTACCAGTCGATCGAGATCTACGACACGACCGACTGGGGCAAGCTCATGGTCATCGACGGCTGCACGATGGTGTCCACGCGCGACAACTTCCTCTACCACGAGATGATGTCGCACCCGGCGCTGTTCACCCACGCGCGCGCCAAGCGCGTCGTCATCATCGGCGGCGGCGACTGCGGCACGCTGCGCGAAGTGCTGCGCCACGAGGAAGTCGAGCATGCCGTGCAGGTCGAAATCGACGAGCGCGTGACGCGCCTCGCCGAACAGTACTTCCCCGAGCTGTGCGAGTCGAATGCGGACCCGCGCGCCGAGCTGCTGTTCATCGACGGAATCAAGTACATGGCCGAACAGGAGCCGGAATCGATCGATGTCGTCATCGTCGACTCGACCGATCCGGTCGGTCCGGCCGAGGGCCTGTTCAATGCCGATTTCTACGCGAGCTGCCATCGCGCGCTGCGCCCGAGCGGCATCCTCGTGCAGCAGAGCGAATCGCCGCTCGTGCACCTCGACCTCATCAAGTCGATGCGTTCGGCGATGCGCGTCGCCGACTTCCAGGCAGTGAAGACGCTGCTGTTCCCGCAGCCGCTCTACCCGACCGGCTGGTGGAGCTGCACGATGGCGCGCAAGGGCGCCGACCTCAGCGGCTTCCGCGAGCGCGGCGCCGCGACCAAGCAGTTCGCCACGCGCTACTACAACGTAGACATGCACAAGGCCGCGCTGGCGCTGCCGGAGTTCATGCGCGAGGCATTCGGCGAGTAGCGGCGACGCGGCGACGCGGGCGGGCGACGTGTCGATCCTGCCCGCGTTCGCGTTCATCCTCGCGATGCTCGCGGTCGGGCGCCTGCTCGCCTGGAGACGCATCGTGCCGGCTGACGCGCCGGCCGCGCTCAACCTCGTCGTCCTCTACGTGTGCCTGCCCGCGGCGGTGCTGCTGTATGCGCCGCGGCTCGCATTCGAGCGCGAACTGCTCGGCCTGATCGCGCTGCCTTGGCTGATCCTCGGCGCGAGCGCGGCGCTGACGCTGCTGATCGCACGCATGCTGCATTTCGACCGCGCCGCGACGGCCGCGCTGCTGCTGCTCGTCGCGCTCGGCAACACCTCGTTCCTCGGCTTCGCGCTGATCCCCGCGCTAGCCGGCAGCGGCGCACTGCGTTACGCGGTCGTCTACGACCAGTTCGGCAGCTTCCTGATCCTCTCGACGTTCGGCCTCGTCGTGCTCGGCCTGTACGGCGGCGAGCGACCGACATGGGGGGCGATCGCGCGCCGCATCGTCCTGTTCCCGCCGTTCATCGCGCTCGTCGTCGCGCTCGTGCTGATGCCCGCGGAATATCCGGACGTCGCCGCGAAGCCGCTGCGGCTGCTCGCCGACAGCCTGCTGCCGCTCGTCGCGCTCGCGAGCGGCATGCAATTGCGCCTGCGCGTGCCGCGCCATCATCTCGGTGCGTTCGGGTACGGCCTCGTCGCGAAACTGGTGCTGATGCCGCTGCTCGCGTTCGGCCTCTGCGCAGTGCTCGGCCTCGACGGCGAGATGCGGGCCGCGGCCGTCTACGAGACCGCGATGCCGCCGATGATCACCGCGGGCGCGCTGCTCTCGCTCGCGGGACTTGCGCCCGAACTCGCGGCCGCACTCGTCGGCTTCGGCATCGTGCTGTCGATGGCGACGTTGCCGCTCTGGCACCTCGTCCTCGCGGCCGCGGGCTAGCCCCTGCGACCGCGGGCCTTGCGCCTGCAGCGCTCACTCGAGGCCGTTGGCGAAAATGTCGTCGGCGGACGGGCTATCGAGTTTGTACAACGTCGCGGTGGAGTCCTCCGACGCATCGTTGGTCAGCGCCAGGACGAACACGTTCTTGCGCGGCGCCATCCGCAGGTCGATCGGATTGTTCTCGTTCTCGAGGTCAGCGCTGCCGAAATCGGCCTGCCACAGCACCTCGTGCGTGTAGTCCCTGAGCGCCGTCACGTGCATCTGACGCGGCGCCGCGCCCCCTTCCGAGACCCAGCCGAAGAGCACTCCGGGGTTGGGATAACCGGAGCGCAGCACTTGCGCGTACGCAGCCGTGCGCGGCGCGACGGCTTCGAACGCCATGTGCCACTCGCTGTCGCCGGTCACCGTCGAAAGGCTGTCGATCTGCGCCACTTGCGCCTGGCCGGTATCGACGTTGCCGGCGACATAAAGTTCATCCGCCGCGCCGAGGTTGTCGAGCACCTGCACGATCCGGGGCATCGCGACCCCGGACTGTTGCGACCAGCGCGTCTGGCCCGACGGATCGAGCCAGCGCAAGATGCCGCCCGCATCGAACAGGACGCTCCCCGTAAACTCGTCGACGGCATCCAGGCCGGCGACCGCGACATTGTCTGTGGAAGGGAAGCGGTCGACGAACGCGAAGCCGCTGCCCTGCGCGGACAGCCCGATCTGCACCCCGTATTCCACGAGGGGAGCAGCCTGCGAGTAGCGTCCGGCGACGTAGGTGAACCCGTCGGATGTCGCGATCCTGAAGTCGTCCCAGGTCGCGTCCGCATCCGGGAGCGAAGCGCTCCAGGACAACGTCCCCGCCACGGTGTACTTGGCGATGTACTGGCGATGCGCGCCGTACCAGGTGACGACGATGTCGCCGAACTCGTCCGTCTCGGGTGCGACGCCGTAGCCGACCGTCCCCGGTTCGCCGTCGACGCGCCAGAGGGTCTCTCCGGTGGCATGGTCGATCGCAGCGAGCAGCATGCGGTCGACCCCGCCGGATCGCGTGTGGCCGATCACGACGATGTCCCTCTGCGCTCCGAGCAATCGCACCTGCCGTATCGTGCCTTCCACAGCGGCATCGTCGGTCGGCTGCCAGCGCCACACCACGCGGCCGTCCGACTCCGCGCGTTTCGTCACGAACGGACTCAGGGGCCCAGGCCAGGGTGACGCCGCAGGGTCCATCTGCGCGCCTCCCGCGACAATGAAGCCGCTCGCCTGGCCCATCACGCCATCCGAATACTCGAGCGTCGTCCCCATGGGCAGCAACGGCACCGTCTGCACCACGCCCGGTGCGACCTCGAGTTCCGCATGCACGGGAACGCGCCACGACATCGATGCGGCTTGCGCCGAACCGGCGGTCGCTGCGAGAAGGACGCAAAACAGCCGGATATTCATGTCCAAATCCTGGCCTGGGATGCGGGACATCATAACGCCCCCGGCCCTTACGCCACATTTTCCAAATGCGCAGGGAGCACCGCTTCACACTCTGTTCTTCGCTGCGCGGTCGTGGCGTATGCTCGTGGCTTTCATCGGAGGCGACCCATGCGCGCGATCTTCCTGGCGACCCTGTTCGTCGCGACCGGCGTCGCCCATGCCGGCGACCGCATCACCGGCGCGCCGTTCGCGACGCGTTCGGAAGTCATTGCCGTGCACGGCATGGTCGCGACCTCGCATCCGCTCGCGACGCAGGTCGGCCTGGACGTGCTCAAGCAGGGCGGTACCGCGATCGACGCGGCGATCGCCGCGAACGCGGCACTCGGGCTCATGGAGCCGGTGTCGAACGGCGTCGGCGGCGACCTGTTCGCGATCGTCTGGGATGCGAAGACGAGGAAACTGTACGGCTACAACGGCTCGGGGCGCTCGCCGAAGGGGCTCACGCTGAAGTGGTTCCAGGATCACGACTACAAGGCGATCCCGCCGCTCGGCCCGCTTCCCGTCAACGTGCCCGGCTGCGTCGATGCCTGGTTCGCGCTGCACGACCGCTTCGGCAAGCTGCCAATGAAGGATGTGCTCGCCCCGGCGATCGCCTACGCGCGCGAGGGATTCCCGGTGACGGAGCTCATCGCCTACTACTGGAACCTATCGGTGCCGCGCCTGGCGAAATTCCCGGGGTTCACCGAACAGTTCACGCTGGGCGGCAAGGCACCCGCGAAAGGGGAGATCTGGAAGAACCCGAACCTCGCCCACACGCTCGAAGCGATCGCCAAGGGCGGTCGCGACGCGTTCTACAAAGGCGCGATCGCGCACGCGATCGCCGACTACATGAAGGCGCAGGGCGGCTTCCTGGCTTACGACGACCTCGCCGCGCACAAGGGCGAGTGGGTCGAACCCATCTCGACCAATTACCGCGGCTACGACGTGTGGGAGCTGCCGCCGAACGGCCAGGGCCTCGCCGCGCTGCAGATGCTCAACATCCTCGAGGGCTACGACTTCTCGAAGATTCCGTTCGGCAGCACCGAGCACGTGCACCTGTTCGTCGAGGCTAAGAAGCTCGCGTTCGAGGACCGCGCGAAGTTCTACGCCGACCCCGATTTCGCCAAGGCACCGATCGACTGGCTCGTGTCGAAGGAATACGCGGCGGAGCGGCGCAAGCTGATTTCGCCCGACCGCGCGATGAAGGCGGCGGAGCCCGGCACGCACAAGCTCGACGGCGACACGATCTACATGACCACGGCGGACCGCTGGGGCAACATGGTCTCGCTGATCCAGTCGAACTACCGCGGCATGGGCTCGGGCATGTCGCCGCCGGGGCTCGGGTTCATCCTGCAGGATCGCGGCGAGCTGTTCGTGCTCGAGGAAGGCCACGCGAACACGTATGCGCCCGGCAAGCGCCCGTTCCACACGATCATTCCCGCGTTCATCACCAAGGATGGCGCGCCTTGGCTCAGCTTCGGCGTGATGGGCGGCGACATGCAGCCGCAGGGGCACGTCGAGATCGTGCAGAACCTCGTCGATTTCCACATGAACCTGCAGGAGGCCGGCGACGCGCCGCGCATCCAGCACGAGGGTTCGACCTCGCCGGAGGGCCAGGCCGCGCCGATGCAGGACGGCGGCTTCGTCGACCTGGAATCCGGTTTCCCGTACGAAACCGTGCGCGGCCTCATGCAGAAGGGGCACAGCGTTCGCTTCGCGAACGGGCCGTACGGCGGCTATCAGGCGATCGGCCGGGACGCGAAGAACCACGTCTACGTCGGCGCCTCCGAGGGTCGCAAGGACGGCCAGGCCGCCGGCTACTAGGCAGGCGAACGTCGGGCACGGTGCCAGCAGCCCGCGCCCGACGCGGCGGGGCGATGTTTGGCCCATGCCGGACCGCGGTGTACCCTTCCCCGCACTTTGCGTACCGGCGGAGGCGTTCATGCTGAAGGTCCTGGTGGCGAGTTCGAAGGGTGGCGCGGGCAAGAGCACGCTGGCGACCAACTTGGCCGCGTACTACGCGGTGGACGGCAAGAACACCGTCCTGGTCGACGCCGACCGCCAGGGCTCGTCGCTGCGCTGGAGCGAGAAGCGCTCGGTGCATCCGAACGCGGTGCTCGGCATCTCCGGCCTGCGCCGCGACTGGGAACGGCAGGTTCCCGAGGATGCGCAGCGCGTCGTCATCGACAGTGCGGCCGGTATCCGTCCCGGCGAGGTCGGCGACTGGCTCGAGAACGCCGACGTGCTGCTCGTGCCGGTGCTGCCGTCGGCGATCGACCTCGAGGCAACCCAGCCGTTCCTCGCCGAAGTCGCCGCGCTGCCGCGCGTGAAGAAGGGCAAGGTCGCGGTCGGGCTCGTCGCGAACCGGCTCAAGCCGTGGACCAACGCCTCGCAGCTCGCGGTCGAGGAAATCAGGGGCTTCCCGTTCCCGCTGGTCGCCGAGCTGCGCGACACGCAGGGCTACGTACTCGCCAATGCGCTCGGCAAGAGCATCTTCGACTACCACTCCGAGAACGTGCGCTCCCACCAGGAAGACTGGGCGAAGCTGCTGCGCTGGCTGAAGAAGCACACCTGACGTCTGCCATGGCGGGAGGCTGCGTCTGCGCCATGCCTTGACGCGGCTTTGCGCTTTCTTTGCAACGCGCCGGTCGGCGAGATGCTGCGCCATGCGTTGTGGGTGGGTGCGGCCGCCGTGGCCGCAGTGAAGAGCACCCTCCCATGCGAACCTCCACCCCCTTGCTGCTCGTTCTCGCGCTGGCAGCCGGCAGCGCCTGCGCCGCCGACGTGCCGGCCGACGGCGCCGCTTCGCGCGCCGCGCGGCGCGCGCAGTTCCAGCAACGCTTCCTCGACCAGGTCGATGCCGATCACGACGGCGTGGTCAGCCGCGCCGAGTACCGGGCCTGGATCGATGCCCGCTTCGACCGGCTCGACGCCAATGGCGATGGCCGCGTCGATGCGGACGAGATCGCCGCTTCGCCACAGGCCGCGCGACGCGCGCACAAGCGCTCCGAGCGCTTCATCGCGCGCTACGACACGACGGGCACCGGCAGCGTCGGCAAGGCCGATTTCGAAGCGAAGGCGATGGCGCGCTTCGATCGTGCCAGCGGCGGCGCCGATACGGTCGATGCGGCCCGATTGCTGCCGCGCCGCGGTATCGGGCGCCGCGACTCCAACGTCACGCCGGACGACGAAGGCTGACGGGGTCGGACGGACGACCGGAATCGCCCCAAAGCCGGCGTCCGTCCTTTTCCTGCTTGACCGCCGCGGGCTCGAATGCGGCATGATCGCGCATCGGACCAGCGAGGGACTCGTCGATGACGATGCGCGAAATCATCCTGTTGCGACATGCGCACGCCGAGGCCGCAGCTGCGGGCCAGGATGACGTGAGCCGCCCGCTCAGCCTGCGCGGCGAAGCCGAGGCCGATGCGGCCGGGGCCTGGCTCAAGCAGCACGCCGCCACACCCGTGCGCGTGCTGTGCTCGCCCACGGTGCGCACGCGCGCGACCTGCGAACGCGTGCTCGCCGCCCTCGGCTACGCGGACCTGCGCGTCGAGCCGCGCATCCACGAGGCGACACCGGCTACCTTGATCCGCGTGCTCGACGATCATGCGGACGCCGACACGGTGCTGCTGGTCGGCCACAACCCGGGCCTGGAGACGCTCGTCGCACTGCTCACCGAAGGCGCTTCGGATTCCGGTCGCGGCATGCCGCCGGGCGCAGTCGCCTGGCTCACGCTGCCCGCGGGCACGATCGAACCCGGCAGCGCGCGCGTGCGGCACTTCTGGTGGCCCTGACGAGCCCGCCATGGGCTTTCGCGTGCGCGCCTTGCTGTTCGCCTGCGGCCTCATCGGCGGCCATGCGGCATTCGCGGGCGAGTCCCCGCCGACCGGCGACATCATCCGGCTCGATGCGAGCCGCTCGGACGTGGGTTTCCGCGTCAAGGTGATGTGGCTGCTCGGCATTCGCGGACACTTCGGCAAGGTCGACGGTACCGTTCGCCTCGATCCGTTCCGCAACGAGTTGCGCGTCGACGCGCGCATCGACGCCGCGAGCGTGCGCATGGCCAGCGCTTCCTACGAGGAATGGGTGAAGTCGCCCGAGTTCTTCGACGCGGCCGCCCACCCGCAGATCGAATTCACCTCCGACGCGTTCCCGCGCGCACGCCTGCGCGCCGGCGGCGAGCTGCCCGGGCAGCTGACGGTGCGCGGCGTGCGCCAGCCGGTCCAGTTCGACCTAAAGCCGGCCGCATGCGATCGGCCCGCCTACGATTGCCCGATCCGCGTCGCCGGCGCCATCCGCCGCTCGATGTTCGGCATGGGCTCGCATCGCGGCACCCTCGCCGACAAGGTCGAACTCGATTTCACCGTGTACGCGCTACCGCCCCCGCGCGACGCTGCGCCGGCACCCGCACCCGGATGAACGGGCGGTCGCGTCGCCGCGCCCGCCCCGCCACGTGGGCGGTGCTGGCGATCCTGTTGCTGCTCGGCGGTTGCGGCCTCAACCGCCCGCTCGCGCGCCGGGCCGACGCGCTCGTCGCGGCGACGCGTCCGCAGGCGACCGACTGCACGCGCGAGGACTATTGTGCGATCGCCTCGCCGTACCACGAACTCGCCGCACGGGCGCGTGCCGACAGCGCGACCGGCGAGCCGGTGCACTATGTCAACGTGATCGAACGCGGCGAGGACTCGCTGCTGCTGCGCATCCACCTGATCCGCGCCGCGCGGCGCAGCATCGACATCCAGACTTTCATCTGGGCCGACGACGACGCCGGCTGGCTCGTGCTCGACGAACTCGCCGCCGCCGCGCGACGCGGCGTGCGCGTGCGCGTGCTGGCCGACCAGTTGTTCTCGCTCGACGACGTCGAATGGCTCGCGCGCATCGCCCGCACGCACGCGAACCTCGAGTTCCGCCTGTACAACCCGACCTTCTCCGAAGCGGTCACGCAGCCGCTCGAGTTCGCCGCAGGCCTGCTCTGCTGCTTCTCGCGCTTCAACCAGCGCATGCACAACAAGCTGCTGCTCGTCGACGGCGAGATCGGCATCGCCGGCGGACGGAACTACGAAAACCGCTACTTCGACTGGGACCAGGAGTTCGACTACCGCGACCGAGACGTGCTCGTGCTCGGGCCCGCCGCGGGCGCCGAGATGCAGGCGTCGTTCGACCGCTTCTGGGCGCACCCGCGCGCGGTGCCGCTGACCCGCCTCAACGACGTCAACCGCCGCATCGTCGCCGACGGTGCCACGCGTACGCCGCTGCAGCCGCTCGGCAGCGTCGACCGCGAACGCATCGAATCGTTGCGCGCACGCGCAGGCGACGAGGGCTACGTGCGCGCCGGATTCGCCGCCCAGGCGCTGCGCGTCGGCCGGGTCGACTACTTCTCGGACGCGCCCGACAAGGCGGCACGGCCGAACGACGCGGCGCTGCTCGAGCTCACCACGCGCATCAGCAGCCTGCTCGCCGGCGCCGAGCGGCGCATCGTGTTCGAGACGCCATATCTGGTGCTGAGCCGCCGCGCGCGCGAGGTGTTCCAGCAACTGCAGCGGCGCAAGCCGCCCGTCCAGGTGTTCGTGTCGACCAACTCGCTCGCAGCGACCGACGCCTTCTACGTCTACGCGCTCTCCTACAAGTACAAGAAGCGCTACCTCAAGCGCTACGGCTTCGAGATCCACGAGTTCAAGCCATTCCCCGAGGACGCACCCGAGTTCATCGCGGACTACGACCGGCTCGCCGGTGGCGGCAACACCGGGCGTTACCATCGCTACGGGCGCACGCCGCTCGTGCGCGGCGGCGTGCGCCTGGGCCTGCACGCGAAATCGATCGTCATCGACGACCGCATCAGCCTGATCGGCTCGCACAACTTCGATCCGCGTTCGGACGACTACAACACCGAGTCGGGTTTCATCATCTACGACACCCAGGTCGCCGCGCGCGTCGGCGCCGCGATCGAACGCAATGCGGCGCCAGGCAACGCGTGGACGATCGCCAAGCGTCGCCGCGGCGGCCTGCTCGGGCGCATCAACAACGCGATCGGTGACCTCTCGACCTCGCTGCCGCTGTTCGACCTGTGGCCGTTCCGCTATGCGAGCAGCTTCGAACTCGCGCCCGGTTGCGCCCCGTCGCGACCCGGCACGCCCGGGTTCTACGCCTGCCACGTCGACGTCGGCGACTTCCCCGAGGTCGACCTGCCGCTGAAGACGATCTACACGCGCATCGTGACCGCGTTCGGCGCGGGCCTGGTCGGCATCCTTTGAGGCAGCGCGGGCAGCGCGCCCGCCGCGATCCCGCAAGCACGGCGATTGACGCCCCCGGCCGGGGTAGCTAGTCTTCCCGTCCGCTTTTTCGTCGGAGTTGATCCATGTCGCTGGCCATCACCATCGAGCTCGGCGATGCCGACCTCCAGCACTTCATCGACGCCATGCAGCGCTCGCAACAGGAGTCGAAGAACCTGTCCGCGCAGCAGATCACCGAAGCGGCTTCCCGCCTGCTCGCCGACGGCCATGCGATCAAGCTGCCCCACTTCATCGCCGATCGCCTGCAGAAGCTCGACAGCATGATCGCGATGGTCAACGACGAAGGCTTCGCCCTGCCTGAAGAGGACAGGCAGCACGTGCTCGCGTGCCTGACCTACTTCGCCAATCCGCAGGACATCATCCCCGACAGCGTGCCGGTGCTCGGCTTCCTCGACGACGCGATCATGATCGAGTTGTGCGTGAAGGAACTGCAGCACGAAGTCGAGGCCTACGAGGACTTCGTCGCCTACCGCAAGCAGGAAGCGGCCGCGCACGGCGTCGACCCGTCTTCGCTCAAGACCCAGCGCGTCGAATGGGCCGAGGCCCGCCGCCTCGAACTCATCGACCGCATGCGCAAGCGCCGCGGCCAGAGCTACCAGAGCTCGGGCGGCTGGAGGCCGGTGCTGTTCTCGTTCCGCGGCTGAACGCCGCGACCGCGTGTATTCCCGAAGGGCCGCTCACGCGGCCCTTCGCATTTGCGGCGGCGAGGAACCGGTCAGCCGTGCAGCGATGCGAGCACGCCCGGGAACATCGCCAGCGCGAAGGCGATCGCCGCGATCGGCAAGCCGAGCATGACGATGTTGACGAGCCAGCCCCACCACGGCATCGGCGGGCGCGCCGCCGGCATCGGCTCACCCGGCTGCACCTCGCGAAAGACGACGTAGGTGGAAGCCATGAGATCGTGCAGGCCCTGCTTGCGCTCGGTGAAGCCCGCCATGAGGAAACCGACGTAGAAGATCGCGCCTGACACGATCTTGCCGAAGTAGCGCCCCGTCGCCCGTCCGAAGCCGATGCGTGCGCCGACGTCGTCGACGACCTTGAGCCCGAGTGCGCGCTTGCCCGGCGTCGCCTGCATCGCACCGGCCTCGAACAGCGCGAAGTACAGCCACTGGCCGACGAAAGCGATGACGAAGAACAGCAGCATCGAACCGATCGCGGCCGCCATGCCCGCGCCGGCATCGTTCATCGTGGCGAGGCTGCCGACCGCACCGACTCCGACACCGACCTGCACCGCGCCGAGGACGATGCCGATCAGGAGGCCATCGATGAGGGCGGCCGCGACGCGCCGCCAGAAGCCGGCATGGACGGTATCGCCGGCGGGCAACGGCTGCGGCGTCACCGCGGTCGGGGTCGCGACCGCGGCGAGGTTGTGCCCGTAGTCGGCCTTGGAGGTCGGCTTGTAGGCACGCGTGGTGTCGCGCGACGTGAAGGCATTCTCATCGAACGCCTGCGCCGGCGGTTCGGCGGGCGCCGCGGGCGGCGGCGTGCTGAAGTCCGAATACGGACGCCAGGCCGAGGAGCCGACTTCGGCGACCGACAGCCGCATCGGCCACAGGCCGCGCTCGATGCGGTCGTCGACGAACACGCGCGGCATCGGGCCACGCGGGGTATTGGCAAGCACGACGAACAGGTTCGCGCGCTCGTCCGGCGCACACACCTCGGCTTCGGCGCCAAGTGCGGCGATGCCGGCCTGCAGGGTCTGCAGCTTGCCGAGGTCGTCGCCCTGCTTGATCGCCAGCGGCGCGCGCGCGACGAGCTGCGTGCGCAGCTTGTCGAGGTCCATGCGGAAATAGGTGGCGAGCGCGGGCCATACGGTTTCCTCCGCATGCCCGGGCAGGACGTCACCGGTGAGGACCAGCGCGTAGGTGCTGTTTTCCATCGAGTACCTCGCTTGCGGTGAGGGGCCCGGCGTCCGCGGACGCCTGGCCGCCCGCCAGTCTAAGGCCGTTCCAGGATCGCCGTGACGCCCATGCCGCCGGCCGTGCAGATCGAGATGAGGCCACGGCCGCGCCCCTTCTCCTCGAGCAGCTTCGCAAGCGTCGCGACGATGCGCGCACCGGTTGCGGCGAAC
Source organism: Dokdonella sp. (assembly GCF_051958935.1). GTDB lineage: Bacteria > Pseudomonadota > Gammaproteobacteria > Xanthomonadales > Rhodanobacteraceae > Dokdonella_A. The sequence goes on from NZ_JBQCFP010000163.1 coordinate 34,118, forward strand.
GGATGGCCCGCGGCGAGGCTCGAGCCGTTCACATTGAGCCTGGCCGGATCGATCGAACCGAGCGGCTGGTCGAGACCGAGGCGGTTGCGGCAGTAGTCGGCCGATTCCCAGGCGCGCAACGTGCACAGCACCTGCGCCGCGAACGCCTCGTGGATTTCGTAGAAGTCGAAGTCCTGCAATCCGAGGCCGGCGGCCGCGAGCATGCGAGGTACGGCGACCGTCGGCGCCATGAGCAGGCCTTCGCCGTGCACGAAATCGACCGCGGCGACCTGCGCATGGGTGAGATAGGCCTGTACCGACAGGCCACGCGCCGCGGCCCATTCGTCGCTCGCGATCAGCACCGCGGCGCTGCCGTCGGACAGTGCCGTCGAATTGCCCGCGGTCAGCGTGCCGCGGCCGGAGGTCTTGTCGAACGCGGGCTTGAGTGCGGCGAGTTTCTCGAGCGATGTATCCGGACGCAGGATGTTGTCGCGCTCGACGCCGCGGAACGGCACGACGAGATCCTTGAAGAACCCGCGCTCGTAGGCGGCCGCGAGCTTCCGGTGGCTCGCGAGCGTGAGGCGATCCTGTTCCTCGCGCCCGATGTTCCATTCGCGCGCCATGAGCTCGCAGTGCTCGCCCATCGACTTGCCCGTGCGCGGCTCGGCGACGCCGGGGAACGACGGCTTGAGGTCACCGAACGAGAACCCCCTGAAGGCGACCTTTGCCTTGTCCGCCGGGGTTTTCGCGCGATTCACCGCGAGCAGGCGCTGCTGGAGCGCACGCGAGTAGACGATCGGCACGTCGCTGGTGGTGTCGGCGCCGCCGGCGATGCCCGCCTCGATCTGACCGGACGCGATCTTCTGCGCGATCAGGATCGCATTGTCGAGCGACGTGCCGCAGGCACGCGCGGTGGTGAGGCCGGGCGTGGTCGGCGCGAGGCCGGAGGACAGCGTGGCCTCGCGCGCGAGGTTCCAGTCGGAGGCATGCTTGATGACCGAGCCGTACGCGACTTCGCCGAGTTCGACGCCGTGCAGGCCGAATCGCTCGACCAGCGCACCGAGCGTCTTCACCGCCATGCCGAAGTTGCCGACCTCCGCATAGGCCGTATTGTTGCGGCAGAACGGGATACGCACGCCGCCGATGATGCCTGCCCGCTTCAAGTTGTCTCCTTCGTCCGTCGGCGAAGCCCCGTCGCGGCTCCCGCGCCCGATTGTATGACGCGGCGGCGCCGCGCGCGCCTCAGGCGAGCGCCGCCGGCAACGGCCCCCAGTGGGCTTCGTTGTGGCGCCACAGCTCGCGGTACCAGACCCGGAACATCGCGATCTCCTCGCCGCGCGAGTCGTCGCCGAGCGCGTCGATCATCGCCTGCGGATGCAGGCCCTCGCCGGTGACGCGGATCATCGCGTCGAACAGCTCCGTCCACAGTGGCGTGTACGCGATGTTCACGGCGTCACGGGCGAGGCGGGCGCGTTCGGCCGCGGCGTCGCGACTGCCGCCGCGCTTCATCGCCACGCTCTGCACCCACGGCGAATCGGTGTACGTCTGCAGTACCTCGAAGCCGCAGTGCTCGAGGCAGATGCGCACCTCTTCCGGCGTCGAAAACTGGTTGCGCGCGACGTCCTTGCGCTGCCCCGGGTCGGCGTTCCGGTACTGGCCCACTTCCAGCGCGAAGCGGCGCCAGCCGACCGGATGGGCGAGGTTCCAAGTGTCGAAGAACAGCAGGCCGCCCGGCTTCAGCACGCGCGCGAGCTCCTCGAGGTAGAGCAGGAAGTCTTCCTTGTCCATGTGGATGAAGACCGCCACGCAATAGGCCTTGTCGAAGCTGTCCGTGGCGAGCGACTCGAGGCTGCTGCGGCGCAGTTCGGTGAAGCCGACATTGGCCAGGCCCGCAAGCCGTTCGCGCGCGACGCCGAGCATGTTCGCGGAGATGTCCGCGCCTTCCCAGTGCGCGACCTTCGGCGCGAGTTCGCGGCCGATGCGGCCGACGCCGCAGCCGAGTTCGAGCACGCGATCGCCGGGCTCCAGTGCAAGCGCAGCGGCGACCTGGCGCGCGGTATAGGCACCCGTCAGGCGCGCGACGTCCTCGTTCGCGCTGCCGTCCACCGCGATGAACGCGCCGGTGCGGGTGCTGGCCTTGTTGTCCCAGAATGACTTGTAGTTCTTCGCTTCCATCGCGTGGTCGATCGCTGCGGCGCCTTGGAGGCGACGATGGTAATGCATCCCGCCCGGCTACCGCAGGGCGCCGCCGGCGGCCTCGTACAGTCGATAGGCGGTTTCTTGCATGCCGAGCGCGACGTAGGTGGCCTGGGCGCGGGCATTGTCACGTTCGACGTACAGGCGCAGGCCGATCGCTTCGGGGGCTTGGGCGAGGCGCGCGCGCACCGCGTCGTGAAGCGCCCGGAATACCCCGCAGCGGCGCGCCCCGGGCACGACGTAGACGCTCTGCAGCCACCACCATTCGCCGTTGCGCCAGTCGCTCCATTCGTAGGTCACGAGCAGGCAGCCGAGGGCCTCGCCGGCCCGTTCGCACACGAGGTAGAAGCCACGCCGCGGCTCGCCGAGCACGGTGGCGATGCCGCGCTCGAGTACGGCGCGGTCGAGCTGCTTGTGCTCGGTTTCGAGCGCCATCGCCGCATTGCTGTCGGCGATGAAACGAAGGTCGGAGGCGATGGCGGAACGGACGTGCAGGATGTCGGACATGCGTATTCCCAGGTCAGGAGCGACGGCGGCGCGAGCTGCCGAGTTTGCGGGTCACCGTGTTGCGGCCGAGCCCGAGCGCACGCGCGGCGTTCTGGCGGTGGCCGCCATGCGCGGCGAGTGCCGCATCGAGCAGGACGCGCTCGAGTACCTCGTCCGCTTCGCGATAGAGGTCGGTCGCGCCCGCGCCGAGGCGCTGCTCGGCCCAGCGCCGCAGCGCAGCCTCCCAGCCCGCCGGCTCGGCTTGCGCGGCCGCATGCACGATCGACGGCGGCAGGTCGCCGACGCCGACCTCGCGCCCCGGGGCGAGCACGGCGAGCCGGCGGCAGAGGTTCTCGAGCTGGCGCACGTTGCCCGGCCAGGCGTAGCCGCGCAGGGCGCCGAGGGCGGCCGGCGTGAAGTGCTTGGGTTCGCCGCCCGCGAGCGCCGCGGCGCGTGCGAGGAAGTGCTCGGCGAGCAGCGGCACGTCGTCGGCCCGCGCCCGCAGCGCCGGCACCTCGAGGCGCACCACGTCGAGCCGGTGCAACAGGTCGGCGCGGAACTCGCCGCGCGCGACCTTGGCGTCGAGATCCTGGTGGGTCGCGGCGATCACGCGCACGTCGGCACGGATCAGCTCGCGGCCGCCGACACGATAGAACTCGCCGGCCGCGAGCACGCGCAGCAGGCGCGTCTGCAACGCGAGCGGCATGTCGCCGATCTCGTCGAGGAACAGGGTGCCGCGCTCGGCCTGCTCGAAGCGGCCGGCATGGCGCCGCGCGGCGCCCGTGAACGCACCCGCTTCGTGGCCGAAGAGTTCCGATTCGAGCAGTTCGCTCGGTATCGCGGCGGTATTGAGCGCGACGAACGGCTGGCCTGCGCGCGCACTCTCGCGATGCAGGGCGCGTGCGACGAGCTCCTTGCCGGTGCCGGTCTCGCCCGTGACGAGTGCGCCGAGCCCGCTCGCGGCGACGCGCCCGATCGCGCGGAACAACTCGCGCATCGCCGCGCTGCGGCCGATGAGTTCGTGCTCGGCGTAGGCGGCGACGGGCGGCAGCGGCGCGCCCACGGGGTGCTGCGCGAGCGCGCGCCGCGCGGACGCGACGGCCTGGTCGAGATCGAACGGCTTGGGCAGGTAGTCGAACGCGCCGAGGCGATAGGCCGACGCCGTCGTCGCGACATCGGTGAATGCGCTCATCACGATCACCGGCAGGCGTGGCCACTGCGCGACGACGCGCTCGAGCAGCTTGAGGCCGCTCGCGCCAGCCATGCGCACGTCGGTGAACAGGAGGTCCGGGCTCACCTCGGCCAGTGCGGCGAGTGCGGTCTCGGCGCCGTCGAACTCGCGCGCGTCGAAGCCGGCCTCGCGCAGCGCGGCCGCGAGCACGAGCCGTACCGCGCGGTCGTCGTCGACGATCCAGGCGAGGGGCGCGGCGCTCATGCGTCGTTCCGTTTCATTCGTTCACCGGCAGCCACAGGCTGAATACGGTGGCGCCGGGCCGGCTCGTGTGCGCGAGGTCGCCACCGTGTTCCCGCGCGATCTCGCGCGCCAGCGCCAGGCCGAGCCCGCTGCCACCGGCCCGGCCCGACACCAGCGGCTCGTACAAGGTGTCGGCGAGTTCGGCGGGCACGCCGCGGCCATCGTCGCCGACATCGATGCGCGCAGCGAGGCGCACGACACGATCGCCGATGCGTGCGGCGTGCTCGACGCGCGTACGGAACACGAGTTCGTTCGCGCCGGCTTCGAGCGCGTTGCGCACGAGATTGAGCAGCGCCTGCACCAGGCGATCGGCATCGAGCTGCGCCACTGGCAGGCTCGGGTCGTAGTCGCGGCGCAGGCGCAGCGGCGCCGCCGCGGACGCCACCGCCAACGCAGCGGCGCGCTCGACCACCTCGTGCACGTTCACGCGCGCGAGACGCGGCTTCGCACCTGCGTGCAGCAGGCGCTCGGAAAGGTTGGCGAGGCGATCGACCTCGGCGACGATGAGTCCGGCGAGTTCGCGCTCGTCGTCTCCGGCGACCCGGCGCTGCAGCAGCTGCGCCGCGCCGCGCATTCCGGCCAGCGGTCCGCGCACTTCATGGGCGAAGCCGCGCAGCGATCCGGACAGGCGGGTCGCCGCGGCGGGTTCGACCGCGACCGGCAGCACCTCGAAAAGCAGCGTGGCCGCATCGAGCGGTGTCAGCGCGAGATCGGCACCGCGGTCGCCGATGGCGGTTCGCACCCGCGCCTCGCGCAACCACACGCGGCGCTGTTCTGCGAATGCCCGTTCGACCGCCTCGCTCAGCAGCGGCGGACGTGCATCGAGAAGCGCGAGCGCCTCGCCCCGCCAACCACGCGCGGCGACACCACCGAACCAATCGCGCAGCGCGGGATTGGCCGCCAGCAGTGCATGGCTGCGGGCGACGATCGCCATCGGCGTCGCCGACTGTTCGGACAAGGTCCAGCCGGGTACAGCAGTCGGCGCCGTCACGAGGTCGACAGGGCTCATTGCACCATTGTAGTGCAATGCATCCACGGCGCCAGCCTGAATCGTCGCCACACTGAAAATTTCGTTATTCACTCGTGGGTTAGGCCACCCGACCTACGTTGGGCGCACGACCCGCCGGGATCGTCGCGCCATGCGGCGTGTTACCGAAAGGAGGTACCCATGAATACCCAGACTTTCCGTATGTCGACCCTTGCGCTCGCCACGCTGCTGACCTTCGGCGGCGCCAGCATCGCCGCCGCGGCCGAACCGGCAGCGACGCCGAACAACGAAACGGCCACCAAGTCCGACCAGCCGATCACCGACACCTGGATCACCACCAAGGTGAAGTCGGAACTGGCGACGACCGACGGCGTGAAGAGCATGGACATCGACGTCAAGACGGTCGACGGCACCGTCACCCTGACCGGTGTGCTCGCCAATGACGTCGCCGTGCAGAAGGCGGTCGCCGCGGCGAAGAGCGTGAAGGGCGTCAAGAACGTCGACTCGAGCGGCCTGAAGTCGCACAACTGATCGACGCGATCCACGAGGAGAACGCAATGAACGAGGACAAGATCAAGGGCCAGTGGAAGCAGCTCGCCGGCAAGCTCAAGGCGAAGTGGGGCAAGCTGACCGACGACGACCTGCAGGTCGCCGAAGGCAACAGCGAGTACCTCGCCGGCCGCATCCAGGAGCGCTACGGCATCGCCAAGGACGAGGCGCAGCGCCAGATCAGCGAGTTCGATCGCACGCTGTAAGGAATCGACGCAGCAGGGAAGCATCGATGGAGGGCGGCGCTTGCGCCGCCCTCTTTTTTTGCGTGCGGAGCGGCTGATCCTCGACTCGAGGATCACGTGAAAGTGCACAGTGCCGGCATTCCGCCGAAAGCCGGTATGCAGCTCCTGTTGCGGTGCGTGGACGCTCGGCCCGGCGTTCGCCGGGCCGACAGTGAGGTGCCTGCCGCTGCTGCTCCTCTGCTCCCTGCCCACCGATCCCCCTCGGCGCCTGCGCCCGAAAGGGCCCGAAGTGGCGCGCGAGAGACCGCGTACCGTGCGCCCGGTGGCGCGGAGTTCAGATCGCGTAGTACATCTGGTACTCGAGCGGATGCGTCGCCGCGCGGAACCGCGTGACCTCCTGCATCTTGAGCTCGATGTACGCGTCGATGAGGTCGTCGCTGAACACGCCGCCCGCCTTGAGGAAGCCGCGATCCTTGTCGAGCGCCTCGAGTGCCATGTCGAGCGAATGGCACACGGTCGGGATGTTCTTTTCCTCTTCCGGCGGCAGGTCGTACAGGTCCTTGTCGGCCGGCGCGCCCGGGTCGATCTTGTTGAGGATGCCGTCGAGGCCGGCCATCATCAGCGCGGTGAACGTGAGATATCCCGACTGCATCGGGTCGGGGAAGCGTACCTCGATGCGACGCGCCTTCGGGCTGTGCACGAACGGGATGCGACAGCTCGCCGAGCGGTTGCGCGCCGAGTACGCGAGCATCACGGGTGCCTCGAAATGGGGCACGAGGCGCTTGTAGCTGTTGGTGGTCGCATTGGCGAACGCGTTGATCGCGCGCGCGTGCTTGAAGATGCCACCGATGTAGTACAGCGCGGTCTGCGACAGGCCGCCGTAGAGGTCGCCCGCGAACAGGTTCTGGCCGCCCTTCGCCAGCGACTGGTGCACGTGCATGCCCGAACCGTTGTCGCCGACGATCGGCTTGGGCATGAACGTGACGGTCTTGCCGTTCTGGTGCGCGACGTTCTTGATGACGTACTTCATCGCCATGAGTTCGTCGGCCTTGCGCACGAGCGTATTGAAGCGCGTGCCGATCTCGCACTGGCCGGCAGTGGCCACCTCGTGGTGGTGCACCTCGACGGTCATGCCGACCTGCTCGAGCACCTTGCACATCTCGCTGCGCAGGTCCTGGAACGAGTCGGCCGGCGGCACCGGGAAGTAGCCGCCCTTGATGCCCGGGCGGTAGCCGCTATTGGCGCCTTCGAGCTTCGCCGACGACGACCAGTGGCCTTCCTCCGACTCGATCTCGAAGAAGGTCTTGTGCATGTCGTTCTGCCAGCGCACGCCATCGAAGATGAAGAACTCGGGTTCGGGGCCGAAGAACGCGGTATCGGCGATGCCGGTCGACTTGAGGAACGCCTCGGCGCGCTTGGCGACCGAGCGCGGGTCGCGCGAATACGCCTGCATCGTGCTCGGCTCGAGCACGTCGCACTGCAGCACCAGTGTCTTGTCGGCCATGAACGGGTCGATGAACGCGGCATCGGCGTCGGGCAGCAACACCATGTCCGACTCGTTGATGCCCTTCCAGCCGGCGATCGAGGAGCCATCGAACATCTTGCCGTCCTCGAACAGCGACTCGTCGACCGAATGCGCTGGGAAGGTCACGTGGTGCTGCTTGCCGAGCATGTCGGCGAAGCGCAGGTCGACGAATTCGACCTCGTGATCCTTGATCATCTTGAGTACGTTCTGGGCGGGCATGCGGAGCCTCGGCTAAGGGAAGGACGGCCTGTTACAGCAACCCGCATGCCAAAGCATGAAAACCGCGTCGTGTCGTGCTTTTCCCCATAGCTCACCGCTTTCAGGGAGCTCGTTCGCACCAACATGGTGCTTGGTTCCGACTAGCTAGCACCGACGTGGTGCGGCTGTCCGCCACGTACAATCGACGAATCCCTCCTTCCGGTCCGCCGCCCCGTGAGCGATCTCGCGAGTACCTTCCTGCTCGGCCTCATCGAAGGCATCACCGAATTCCTGCCGGTCTCGAGCACCGGCCATCTGCTCGTCGCCGAACACTGGCTGGGCGCGCGCTCGGACCTGTTCAACGTGGCGATCCAGGCCGGCGCCATCCTCGCGGTCGTGCTCATCTACCGCGAGCGCCTCTGGCGCCTTGCCTGCGGCATCGGCGACCCCGTGCAACGCGACTACGCGCTCAAGCTCGCCGCGGCGTTCCTCATCACCGCGGTGCTCGGCTTCGCCGCGACACGGTTCGGCTTCAGGCTGCCCGAGACCATCGCGCCGGTCGCCTGGGCACTCGTGCTCGGCGGCGTCTGGATGCTCGCTGCGGAATGGCTGGCGGCGCGTCGGCCGGAGCGCAGCACGCTCACCTGGACGGTGGCGATCCTCGTCGGCCTCGCCCAGGTCGTCGCGGGCGTGTTTCCGGGCACGTCGCGCTCGGCCGCGACGATCTTCGTGGCGATGCTCGCCGGCACGAGCAACCGGGCCGCGGCGACCGAGTTCGCGTTCCTCGTCGGCATCCCGACGATGTTCGCCGCGACCGGCTACGAGCTCCTGAAGACGCTCAAGGGCGCCGAAGTGCACGAGGACTGGGGCGCGCTCGCGCTGGCCTTCGTCGTTTCCGCGATCACCGCGTTCATCGCCGTTCGCTGGCTGCTCGGCTACATCCGCATGCACCGCTTCACGCCGTTCGCGATCTACCGCATCGCGCTCGGGCTCGCACTGCTCGTGTTCGCGACCTGAGCGGCGCTGCTCGCGTACGCATCGGCGCCACGCGTCGATGCGCGGGCGGCGGGCGCCCGGCCGCTAGAGTCCGGCCGCGCGGTTGAAGTCGCCGATGCCGCTGATCAGCGCGGTGATCGCCTCGCGTTCGATCTCGTCCAGATGCGGGTTCCATGCGTCGAGCAGCATCACGACCCGCGTCGCGTCGCTGCGATTCCACGCCTCGTGCTCGAACGAGTCGTCGAAGCTGAAGCAGCGACCCTCCTCCCACCGCAGCAACTGCCCGGCCACGGCGAGCGCGAGATCGCCGTCGGGCACGACCAGTGGCAGGTGCGTGACGACGCGCGTGTTGGTGACGCCGCGGTGCGGCAGGATGTGCGAGCCGGCGGTGAGTACGGAGAAGCAGACCTCCGGCGAGTGCTCGCGGATGCGGCACAACGGCAGCGTTTCGAGTATCGCGGCGGTGCGCGGACAGCGCGCGGCGTTGGCGTCGTTGCGCACGCCGTGGCGGAAGAAGAAGAAGGCGTCCCAGACGGGCTTGCCCTGCTCGTTGCGCAGATGCACGGCGAGCGGCGACTCGTCGTCGAAATGGCCGAGGAACGGCTCGAAGCCGGCGTCGCCGCTGGACACCGCACGCATCTCCTCGCGGATCACCTCGGTCTGCGCCTCGAGCGCGTCGTACCAAGGGAACAGTTCGCGCGCGAACACCGGCGTCGGCGGCAACCCGGGCACGTAGAAGAATTTCGGGCGCTGGCGCGGATCGGGATAGTCCGGCTCGAGCTCGCCGAGGTACATCGCGAGGCCACGACCGACGCGCGCGAGCGCAGCGTCGCCGTGGCGTTCGCGCAGCGGGGCGAGCAGCGCCGCGAACAGCATGCGCCGCCCTCCCGCGAGCGCGCGCATCGCATGCTTCACGAGCGGTCGCAGCGGTGCATCGGTGGTCGCGTCGCTGAGCCAGAGGCCGACCTCCTGCGCATGGTTGATCGCGCCGAAGTAGGCCGGCAGCGCCTGGCCGAGGCGGCCGCGCGCCTCGAGCACTTCGCCCAGTCGCAATCGTGCGATGTACGAACGCGGCGCGATGCGCACGGCCTCCGCGAGCGCGGCCTGCGCTTCCTCGAGGCGACCGCGTTCGCGCTGCAGCACGCCGAGGTTGGTGAGGGTGGTCGTGTCCTCGGGATGCGCGGCGTGCGCGCGGCCGAGCAGCTCGAGCGCGGCATCGGCCTGGCCACGCCCGTGCGCGCAGATCGCGAGGAAGTTGAGCGCATCGGCGTCATCGGGCTGGTCGCGCAGCAGCTCGCCGAACGAACGCTCGGCTTCGGCGATGCGCCCCTGCCCCACCAGCGCGAGCGCGGCGGCGCGGCGTTCGTCGGCGCCCGTGGATGCCGGAGTCGTGTTGATGTCGTCGTGCCCTGCGCGGAAACCGCACATGCTAGCAGCGCGCAGGGGCGTGCTGCGATCGGCGCCGGAGCGTGGGACGCAGCGACGCGACCACGCAGGTCACTGCGAGATGGTCGGGTCGCGAGTCCCACCGCGTGCCACGCAGGCCACTGCAAGATGGTTGGGCCGCGAGTCCCACCGAGTGCCGTGGAGAGGGCGCATGCGCGGCGACCGATGACGGCGGGCTTCGCCTGCCTCGCGACGCGCGCGGACTCAGCGGCGCAGCGCGATCGCGAGTGTGTAGGTGCCGGTCAGCTCCGCCTCGGCGAGCACGTGGCCCGCCATGGCTTCGCGCAGTTGCGCGAGCGAATACCCGGCCCGCAGGCCGAGACGGGCGACATCGAGCGCATGGATGCGGAAATGATAGTGATGCACGCGCTCGTCGTTCCACGGCGGGCACGGCCCGTCGTAACCGAGATAGTCACCCGCCATCGCGGCATCGCCGGCGAACCAGCCGGTGTAATCGTTGATGCCCTGGCACGAGCCGGCGGGGCCGGGCGGCGTGCGCTTGCCGCGTGCGACGACGCCGTCGCCGCAGCTCGCATGCGCGAGTTCGCGGCAGTCGGCACCGATGTCGGCGATGAGCCAGTGCACGAAGTCGGTCCGCGGCAGCGACGCCGGCACGCGCCGGCCAGCCTGGTTGACGTCGTCGCCGCGCGTCGGCACGTCGCTGTCGATGCAGGTGATGACGAACGAGCGCGTGCCTTCGGGCACCTGGTCCCAGGCGAGGTGCGGACTGCGGTTCGCCGACAGGATGCAGGGCTCGTCGTCCGGACCGGGGCGCCCGAACGCGCACTCGTCCGGAATCGGTTGCATGTCGCGGAAATCGTCGCTGCGGATACGCACGGTCGGCACCTCCGCCGGCAGTATCGCGCACACCGGCGCCGCGCGACAGGCGCGACGCGCGACGCGTTTAGCCGACGAGCTTGGCGAACGGCCCCGCCAGCGCGTCGCGATAACGCTGCCAGTGCCCCGCCGGGAAACGCACGGGCAGGCCGCCGAGGCTGCGTGTCATGGCGGCGAACTGCGGCCCCGGCTCGAGCGCATCGAGGCCGAGGAAGCGCGCGAGCGCGTCACCGGCGCCGGCCGGATCGTCGAGCAGGGCATCCGCCGCGACGACGAGGCGGCGGGGCGCGGCGACGTCGGCGCCGTGCCGCAGGTGGCGGCGTGCACGCACGAGCCAGTCGGCGGCACCGTCGACGTCGCTGCACGGGAATCCGCGCGCCCAACCGAACGCGAGCCAGTTGAGCAAGGTGTCGCGCGGATCGCGTTCGACGACGACGATGCGCGCCCCGGGCATCGCCCGGTGCACGAGCGCGAGCAGGTGCGCATCCCAGCGCGGAAGCCAGTCGACGATCGGCCGGTCGAGCGCGATGCCGGCGGCGCGCAGCGGCGCGAGCCAGCGCTCGCGCAGTGCTTCGCGCGCGGCCGCGTCGAGGTCACCGCAATAATGCTGGAAGCGCGGCTGGCTGAAGTCGTCCGCACGCGCCGATGGGCCGATGCGGTCGCGCAGCACGGTCAATCCGGACTGGTCGGCGAGCAGCGCGGCGATACGTTCGACGCCGCTGCCGGGAGCGCCGAGCAGCAGTACGGGCGCATGCGCCCATGGCGCGTCTTGCGCCTCGGCGAGCGCGACGTCGAGCTGCGGATTGGGCTCGGCCAGCGCAGGCACCGCGAGCGGCGCGCCGCGCTGCGCTTCGGCGAAGCAACGCACCGCTTTGGCCACGTCGCCGGCACGATCGTGCAGGCGGCCGAGATAGTTCCAGCGCAGGCGCGTCTGGCCCATGTTGAGGTCGTCGCGCCCGAGCGCGTCGAGCATCGCGCGTGCGCCGTCGAGATCGCCTTCGCGCAGGCGCGCACGGGCGCGCACGAGGCGCATCTCGGCGTCTTCGCGCGCGGCGAGCACGATGCCCGCGTGCGCTTCGGCCGCCTCGAGTTCGCCGAGGTACTCGGCGAGCAGCGCGAGCCGGTTGCGCGCGAGCAGGTCGGCCGGATTGCGCCCGAGCATCTCCTTCCACACTGCCGCGGCCTCCGGCAGGCGGCCGGCGAGGTTGAGCAGGTCGGCGCGCGCCGCGCGCACGTCGTCGTCGGGCGAGATCGCGAGGCACGCGTCGTATGCCTCGATCGCCTCGTCGACGCGGCCGAGCCGCGCGAGCGACCAGGCGAGCGCACGCGCAGGCATCGGCTGCGCCGGATCGGCGGCGAGGGCGGCGCGGTACGAAGCGACGGCATCGTCGTAGCGACCGTCCGCGCGCGCGACATCGGCCATGCCGACCTGCGCGGCGATCTCGAAGCCGGGCACGCCGAGCAGCTCACGGTACTGCGCGTCGGCTTCCTCGCGGCGGCCCGCCTTGAGCAGCAGCGAGCCGAGCCACGGCCGCGCCTGGTGCAGGTCCGGCTTGATGCGCAGCGCGTTGCGCAATGCCTGCTCGGCGAACGCGGGGGTGTCACGGCGCGCGAAAGCCTGGCCGAGCATGAACTGGATCATCGCGTCGTTCGGCGCGAGGTCGGCGGCACGACCGAGATGGCGCAGCGCCGCCTCGATGTCGCCACGTTCGAGCAACAAGCCGCCGAGGCCGGCGAGCGCATGCGGCTCCTCGCCGGTGCGCAGCGGGGTGCGGAAATGCTGTTCGGCGACGGCCTGCTCGCCACGCATGAGGGCGAGCTGGCCGAGGCCCGCGTGCGCGCCGGCCAGGTTCGGATCGAGCGCGAGTGCCGCGTGGAAGCCGCGCCGCGCCGCCTCGTGGTCGCCTTCGCGGAAGTTGAGCGAGGCTAGCGTCAGCTCGACGCCGGCATCTGCGGGCGCGAGCGCATGCGCGCGCTCGAGCAGGGTGCTGCCTTCGGGCGTGTCGCCGAGCTGGTAACGCAGCATGCCGAGCAAGTGCAGCGCCTCGACGTCGTCGGGTTGCTCGGCAAGCCTCGCCCGATAGCCCTGTTCGGCTTCGGCGAAGCGGCCCTGGCGATGATGGTCGATGGCGTCTTTGAGCATGCGAGCGTCGTCTTGCGGATGCGGAAGGCGCGCGTGGGCGCGCGCCGGACCGCCGATTATGCCGCATCCGGCCATGCTAGGCTTTCGCGCTTTCGATCCCCGTAGCGCGATGACCGTGAGCCGCAACCAGGACCTCACCACCCTGCTCAGGGCCCGCACCCCGCTGCTGCTGGTCGATTCCGCCGACGAAAACGGCGTGATCTCCGGGTTCCGCCACGCGATTGCGCAGTCGCTGCGACCGTTCTGGCGCTGGAGCATCACCGGCGGCCTCGAGCGGCTCGACCTCGATCTCGACGACGAAGAAGACCCCGCGATGCGCGAGGCGCCCGACGCGAGCCTCAGCCTGCAGGCGATCAAGCGCACGCCGGTCGCGGGCGTCTACCTGCTGCTGGATTTCCAGCCCTACCTGCGCTACCCGATGACCCTGCGCCTGCTGCGCGAGATCGTGCAGCGGCAGGATTCGGTCGAGCACACGCTCGTGCTCGTCGGCGCCGGCATCGAGTTGCCGGAGGAACTCGCGGCGGTCGCGACGCGCTTCGAATTCGCCCTGCCCGACAAGGAGACCCTCGCGGCGATGCTGCGCGAGGAAGCGTTCCGCTACTCGCGCGACCACGACGGGCGTCGCGTCACGGTCGATGCCGAGGCGGCACGCGCGATCGTGCGCAACCTCGTCGGCCTCGCGCTCGAGGACGCGCGCCGCATCGCGCGCAAGCTCATCTACGACGATGGCGCGATCAGCCCGGCCGACCTGCCCGAACTCGCGCGCGCCAAGCATGCTTTGCTCGATCGCGACGGCCTGCTGCATTTCGAATACGAGACCGCGCAGTTCGCCCGCATCGGCGGCCTCACGCGCCTCAAGCAATGGATCGCGCAGCGGCGCGCCGCGTTCCTCGGTGAAAAACAGAGCGTCAAGCTCGATCCGCCCAAGGGCGTCTTGCTGCTCGGCGTGCAGGGTTGCGGCAAGAGCCTCGCGGCGAAGGCGACCGCGGGCGGCTTCGGCGTGCCGCTCGTGCGCCTGGATTTCGGTTCGCTCTACAACAAGTACCACGGCGAGACCGAGCGCAACCTGCGCGAGGCACTGAAGAGTGCCGAGCTGCTCGCGCCGTGCGTGCTGTGGATCGACGAGATCGAGAAGGCGCTGTCGACCTCGGGCGACGACGACGGCGTGTCGCGCCGCGTGCTCGGCTACCTGCTCACCTGGATGGCCGAACGCAAGGCGCCGGTGTTCCTCGTCGCGACCGCGAACGAGGTGCAGCAGCTGCCGGCCGAGCTGTTGCGCAAGGGCCGCTTCGACGAAACGTTCTTCGTCGACCTGCCCGACGCGGCGACGCGCATGGAAATCTTTACCCTGCACCTCGCGCAGCGCGGCCTCGATCCGGCGACGTTCGACCTCGAAGCGCTCGCGGGCGCGTGCGACGGCTATTCCGGCGCGGAGATCGAGCAGATCGTCGTCGCCGCGCTGTATGCCGCCGCGGCCGCTCGGCAGGACGCGCCGGCCCAGGCACAACTGCTCGCCGAGTGCGCGGCGACGCGGCCGCTGTCGGTGCTGATGGCGGAAAAGGTCGCCGCGTTGCGGGCCTGGGCACGTGGCCGCACGGTGGCGGCGGACTGAGCGCCACGATGCACGCGCCGCTCGAGCGCATCGTCGCCTTCCTGGCCGGCATCGGCCTGCCGCCGCGCGCGGCGACGCTCGACGACGGCACGTTCCTGCCCGGCATCCGCATCACGCGCGGCGAACTCGTCTACGATCCTGCGCGCCTCGCCTGGCCGTCCGACCTGCTGCACGAGGCCGGCCACATCGCGCTCACGCCAGCCGCGCATCGGGGCGCGCTCGACGATGCACTCACCGCCGAGCAGCATTTCGAACACGGCGGCGAAGTCGAATCGATCGCGTGGTCGTATGCGGCGAGCGTGCGGCTCAGCATGCCGGTGGAGGCGTTGTTCCACGAAGGAGGCTATCGCGGCCACGCGCCCGGCCTCGCGCAGTCGTTCTCGCTCGGCGTCTACGTCGGCGTCGCCGGCCTCGCCGCGCTCGGCCTGTGCGCGATCGGCGAGGACGCGCGCCGTCGCGGCATCGAGCCGTATCCGCACATGCTGCAGTGGTTGCGCGATTGAGGACCGAGGATGCGTGGGAGCAACTTCAGTCGCGATGCCGCCGACGACGACGGCTATTGCGCGCTGCCGTCGTGCGCGAGGTGGCGCAGCATGCGCTGCGCGATGTAGTCGCCGGTGAAGCTGCGCAGGCTCGCGTCGAGGATGAAACCGCAGTGGCCGCCGTGCGCGGCGATGTCGAGTTCGACGTTGGGCGGCAGCTGCAAGGCGCGGAAATCGGCGACCGGGATGACCGGATCGTCGGCCGCGGTGAGGATCGTCGCCGGCACGTCGAGCCTGCGCAGGCGATCACCGGCGATCGAGTAGCCGTCCAGATAGGCCTCGAGCGATTCGAAATCGGTATGCCGCAGCACGAGTGCGCGCGTGAGGCCACGCAGGTCGGAGGCGAAGTCCTCCGCGCTGAACCAGTCGACGTCGGGGAACAACGCGCGCTTGCGCCGCAGCGACTCGCGCCATTTGTGCAGGAAGTAGCGCTGGTAGATCCACGGCCCTTCCTCGAGGCCGAACAGGCCCGCCGCGGGGCTGACGACCGGGCACACCGCGAGCGCGTAGCGCACCGCATCCGCCGCGCGCAATGCGACGCGCAATGCGAAGTTGCCGCCGAGCGAGAACCCCGCGACGGCGACCGGCGCGGCCGCGAACGCGCTGCGCACGGCGCGCACGGCGGCGACGACCTCGTCGATGCGATTGGAGTGGAACAGCTCGCGGTTGAGGTGATGCGTGTCGCCGTGGTCGCGGAAATTGAGGCGGAACACGTCGAAGCCGTCACCGAGCAGGCGCACGCCGGTGCCCACCACGTAGGACGAGCGCGCGCTGCCTTCCCAGCCGTGCAGCAGCACGACGAGCCCGTGCGCGCGCTCGCGCACGCGCTGGCGCGCGAGGAAGCCCTGCAGGCGCACGCCATCGCCGCAATCGAGCACGTGTTCCTCGCTGCGGCGCTCGATCTCCTGCTGCGCGCGGCGCAGCGCGATGCGGCGCAGCGCGCTCGAGGCGAGGATCGATTGCAGGTGCGGATTGGCGAGCCAGCGCGGCGGCGCGAAGTCGGCTCCGCGCGGCAATGTGCGGCCGGGCGACGCCTCTGGCGCGAGCGCGGCTTCAGTCGTTGCCATAGCCGAGCGTCTGCACGATGCGCGCGCGGCTGAGTTCGGCCATGCGCCGGCGCGCCTCGGGCGCCGCCGGCACCGGTTCGAGGAAGTGGATCTCCGCATCCATCGCCGGGTTGCCGAGCACGCGCAGGAAGTTCGTGAAGAAACTCTCCTTGCGGGCGAACGGCACGCGCGGGTCCTGGTGCCCGTCGCGGCCGTAGCGCAACGCGACCGGCTGCACCGCGACGTCGGCGTCGAGGGCGGTCTGGAAGATGCGTGCGTGGAACGTGCCGACGCGATCGCCGTGGCCGCTGCCGCCTTCCGGGAACACGCCGACCGGCTCGCCCGCGCGCAGGCGTTCGATCACGCGCGCCATGACCGCGTTGAGCGAATCGGTGTTGCCGCGGCGGTGGAAGATCGTGCCGGCACGCGAGGCGAGCCAGCCGACGAACGGCCAGCCGGCGATTTCGCTCTTGGCGACGAAGCTGACCGGCCGCCGGCTGTGCATGAGCTCGATGTCGAGCCATGAAATGTGATTGGCGACGTACAGCACCGCGCCCGGCAGCGGCTCACCGAAGCTCCGGATGCGCAGGCCGAAGATGCGCAGGAGGCGGCGCGACCACCAGCGGATCATCGTCTTTTCGAACGTCGTGCGTCCGACGCGGATGCGCGCGGCGAGCGGGTTGAGCGCGAGCAGCGCGAGCGGCACCGCGACGATCGCGTGCAGCAGCAGCTGCGGAACGCGCCAGGCATAGCGCCACGGTCGCAGGCGATCGCTCGGCGGTACGGCGGCGACGGGGGATTCGACGAGTCGGTTCATCGGCAGGCGTGCGGGTGTCGGCGCGATAGTAGCGGAGTCTGGTGCGCCGCCGCACGAGGCAGGCGCGTCGTTCAGGCGGCCTGCAGGCGTTCGATCGCCTCGGCGAGATCGTTCAGGTGCTGCTCCCACCAGCGCGGTTCGCCGACCTGCGGAAACCCGCGCGGAAACGCCGGGTCGTGCCAGCGCGCGGCGACCCAGCCGGCCCAGTGGATCTGCCGCATCAGGCGCAGCGGCTCGACGAGGTCGAGTTCGCGCGGATCGAAGTCGCGGAACTCCGCGTAGCCTTCGAGCAGGGTGTCGAGCGCGCGCGGCGACGGTGCGAGCATCCACAGGTCCTGCACGGCCGGCCCCGTGCGTGCGTCGTCGAGATCGACGAAGTGCGGGCCGCCGTCGGTCCACAGCACGTTGCCGCCGTGACAGTCGCCGTGCAGGCGCAGCGTGGCGGGCTGGACACCGGCGAAGCGCGCGTCGACGAGGTCGGCGATCGCTGCGGTACGCGCGCGATAGCGTTCCTCGAGGTGCCCGGGTAACAGGTCCGAAGCGAGCACCGCGCGCGCGGCTTCGCGCACGAAGGTATCGGCGTCCATCGCGCCGCGCGCGCGGAAGCGCGAACGCGCGCCGACCGCATGCAGGCGCGCGAGCAGGCGTCCCATCCAGGCGAGGTGGTCGGCCGATTCGAGTTCGGGCGCGCGACCGCCTCGGCGCGGATACAGCGCGTAGCGGAAGCCCGCGTGGACGAGCAGGGTCACGCCGTCGATGACCAGCGGCGCGACCACCGGCAGTTCCCCCGCGGCGAGTTCGAGCGCGAACGCGTGTTCCTCGGCGATCGCCGCATCGCTCCAGCGCAAGGGCCGGTAGAACTTCGCGACGAGCGGCACGCCGTCCTCGATGCCGACCTGGTAGACGCGATTCTCGTAACTCGGCAGCGCGAGCAGGCGGCCGTCGGTGGTGTAGCCGGCAGCCTCGATCGCATCGAGCACTGTATCGGGCGTGAGTGCGTCGTACGGCGCGGACGCCGTCATCGTCAGACCGCCTTCGGCGTCGGCCGCGGCACCACCGCGAGCGTGAGGCGCGAGATGCAGACGAGCCGCATGTGCGCGTCGACGATGCGGATCTCCCACACCTGCGTCGTGCGGCC
Organism: Dokdonella sp.; assembly: GCF_051958935.1. Classification (GTDB taxonomy): domain Bacteria; phylum Pseudomonadota; class Gammaproteobacteria; order Xanthomonadales; family Rhodanobacteraceae; genus Dokdonella_A. The sequence continues at coordinate 52,275 of NZ_JBQCFP010000163.1, forward strand.
GATGTGCACCGCGCGCGCGGTGCCCGTCACCTCGCCGTCGGTCGCGGCGCGCACGTGGTTCGCGTTGATGTCGAGGCCGACCGCCATCTCGCTCGATTCGATGCACAGGTTGCCGGCGAGGCTGCCGAGGGATTCGGCGAGCGCGACCGAGGCGCCGCCATGGAGCAGGCCGAACGGCTGCTTCGTGCGCGCGTCGACCGGCATCGTGCCCTGCACCCAGTCGTCGCCGATCGCGGTCACGCGCATGCCGAGATGCTCGACCATGCAACCGCGATTCCACGCGTTGATGCGCTCGAGGTCGGTGGTCTGCTTCCAGATGGGCACGGCGAGGCTCCGCAGTCGGGCGGTGACTATAGCCGACGGCCGAGTGCCGCAGGCAGGCTCGGACGGCCTTTCGCGGCGCGCGCCGAATTGGGCGACAATCGCCACCATCCCACGATCCCGGATCGCGTGTCCCACACCGTCACCCTGCAAGCCAGCGGCAAGCGCTTCGAGGTCCTGCCCGGCGAGACCGTGCTCGAGGGCGCGCGCCGTGCCGGCCTCGCACTGCCGTACTCATGCCTCGCCGGTGTCTGCGGCAGCTGCAAGGCGACCCTCATCGACGGTACCTGCACCTATCCGCGCAACCCTCCGAGCGCGCTCAACGCGGCCGAGCAACTGCGCCACCAGGTACTGCTGTGCCAGGCCGTGCCCTCGGGCGACGTGACGATCGCGGCGCGCGAGGTCGCCTCGGTCGCCGACATACCGCGCAAGCGCCTCGAGGTATGCGTCACCGGCAAGCACCTGCTCGGCCATGACGTCGCGCGCCTGCATCTGGCAACCGCGCCCGGCGAACGCCTGCGCCGGCTCGCCGGCCAGTACCTCGACGTGCTGCTCGACGGTGGCCGCCGACGCGCGTTCTCGATCGCCAACGCGCCGGTCGCCGCCGCACCGGGCGATGGCGACGTGATCGAACTGCACGTGCGCCGCGTCGCCGGCGGCGACTTCACCAACACGGTGTTCGACGTGCTGCAGCCCGGTGCGCGACTCGACGTCGAGGGGCCGCTCGGCACCTTCGTGCCGCGCGAGGACAGCGAGCGCCCGATGATCTTCATGGCCGGTGGCACCGGCTTCGCACCGATCAAGGCGCTGATCGAACATTTCCTCGCGCTGGGTACGCGCCGGCCGATCGCGCTGTACTGGGGCGCGCGCGACGCGGCCGACCTGTACCTGCGCGAACTTCCCGAGCGCTGGGCGCGCGACGTCGCGGCGTTCCGCTTCGTCCCGGTGCTGGGCGACGCCGGAGCGGGCGACATCGCGCGCAGCGGTCTCGTGCACGAGGTCCTGCTCGAGGACGTGCCGGATCTGTCCGCATTCGACGTCTACATGAGCGGCCCGCCCGCGATGATCGATGCGGGCCGGCGCGCGTTCGCCGACGCGGGCCTGCCGGAGGACCGCCTGTACTACGATTCGTTCGACTACGCACCCGACGTGATCGCGCAGATCCTGCGCGGGCGCGCCGGCATCGACGGGTTCTGAGAACTCGCCCGGCTCTTCGCGGTCGATGCCGCGACCCTGCACGTGAGACCGCCATGCCTCGCTCCATCCTGCTCCCGCTCGCGTTGCTCGCCCTGCTCGCCAGCGTGCCCGCCGCGGCGATGCGCTGCGGCAACCGCCTCGTCACCGACGGCGCACAGGATTTCCAGGTGCGCGAGCGCTGCGGCGATCCGTTCTGGACCGACCGCTACAGCGACGTCGTCGTGATCGGCCGCGACGGCCCGCTCGAGAGCCAGCGCGAAGTGCAGTACGACGTGTGGTACTACAACTTCGGCCCGCGCCAGCTCATGCGCCGGCTCGTTTTCCGCGATGGCCTGCTGGCGCAGGAGGCCACGCTCGGCTACGGCGTCGAGCGCATCGGCGAGGACTGCGACCCGGACAGGCTATTAGGCGGCCTCAGCGCGGGCGAACTCGTCGCGCGCTGCGGCGAACCCGCGTCACGGCGCAGCCAACGCGACACGATCGTGCGACGCCCGCTACCGGGCGTGGAGCGCTGGCGCGACCAGCGACGCGAGGACTGGATCTACGACTTCGGCGACCGCCACTACGTGCGCATGGTCCATCTCGTCGACGGCCGTGTCGACACGGTCGAATCGCTCGCGCGCTGACGCCTGGGCGCTCCTGCCGGGTTCGCGCACCTCGCCGAACGCACGGGAAGCGCGGCACGCAGTCCACGACGGCGCCATTCGGGCGCAGCCGCAATCCAGCTCTTCGTGTCGGCCGTGAGGCGCTGGGTCCGGCGTTCGCCGTGGCAACGACGGGAGCCTCCGCTCCTGCCCTTGGGCCTTGGCTGATGGGGCAGGTCGGCAGGTCCGCCCTACGCCGCAGGCAGCCGCGGCACCCCGTGTTCGCTGCGTTCCTCGAACGCGATCGGCCGCGTGTCGAGCGGCCCGCGCGCGAGCAGCGGCGTGAGCGCGACGGTCGCTTCGCCGCGCGCGCAGCGCAGTGCGTTCGCGTAGGCGGTGTTCGCGCCGGCGAGGTCGTTCTCGGCCTTGCGGCAGTCGCCGAGCGCTTCCCATGCGGCCGCCGAGGGCACCAGCGCGAGTGCACGCTCGAGCGATTCTTCGGCCTTGCCGTAATGGCCCTGCAGCACGTACAGGCGGCCGAGCGCGGTCAGCAACGGTGCGCTGTTCGGCGCGAGCGAGAGCCATGCCTCGGCCTGGCGCAGGCGTGCGCCGGCCTCGGCCGCGCCGAGTTCGCCGTAGACGGTCGCGAGCAGGTCGCTCCACTCGCGCCGCTGCGCCGATTCGATCTCGTCCATCGCCGCGAGCACCTGGCCCAACGCGGCCGCGCGGCGTGCGAAGGCCGCGACGAGTTCGGCGCGCTTGCGCTGTGCGCGGGTCGCACCGCTCCATGTCGCATTGAGTCGCGCCGCGTCGGGCGCGGCGGCCAAAGCAGCGGCGAGCACGCGCGTCTCGAGCGCGGCCTGCGTATCGGCGGTCAACGACTGGCTGCGCGCGAGTGCGGGCAGGGCGTCGAGCGCGGTCTGCACCTCGCCCTGCGCCAGCGCGGCTTCGGCGAGCAGGCGCCAGCCGCGCAACGAGAGCTCGCCGGTCGCGGCTTTCGGCTTCAGCAATGCAAGCGCATCGGCATGGCGACCGCTCTCGACGAGGAAGCGCGCACGCGTCGCATCGGCCGCGCGCGCGCCGCCGGGGCCGACTTCGTCGAGTGCCTGCGATGCGCGCTCGGGCGCGCCGCGCTCGTAGGCGGCGCGCGCCGAGACGAGCAGCGCCGGCGTGCGGAACGCGGCGTTCTGCGCCGCGCGCGCAAGGTCGCGCTCGGCTTGCGCGTAGTCGCCTTCGGCGAACGCGGTGAGGCCGGCGGCAAGGCGTTCACGCCCGCGTCGCTTGACCGAACGGCCCCAGGCGCGGAACGGCCAGCGCAGGAGGCTCCAGGCCAACATGATTCCGACCCAGGCGAGGAGCAGCAGAGCGATCGCGACGACGAGGCTCGACTCCACCGTCGTGCCGCGCAGGCGCACCTGCACGTAACCCGGATCGGCCGCGAGCCAGTGCCAGGCAAGAGCGGCGACGAACGCGACGACGAGGAAGACCAGTACGGTACGCCAGAGCCTCATGTGCCCGCTCCATCCGGCTTCGGCGCCGGCGCGATCGGCACCAGCGGCGGATGCGCAAGCGCGCGCGTCGCGCGCAGGTTGCGCAGCTCCTCGAGCGCGCTGCCGAGTTCGGGCAGTGCCGGCGCGAGCGGCACCGCCGCGAGGCGATCGATCTCCGCGAGCGCGCTGCGCGTCGGCGTGGCGGCCTCGTCGAACGTCGCCGCGATGCCCGCGCGCGCGCTTGCCAGCGCGGCCTTGTAACCATCGCCATCGCGCGCGAGCAGGGCCGCCTCGGCGTTCCGCAGGTCGAGCACGACGAGCGCGCGCGCGAGGCCGGGGTCGCGCGTCGGCGCCACGTGGCCGTCGTCGTGGCTGATCTTCACGAACTGCTCGATGAAGCCGGCCCAGCGCGACGGCGCACCAGGCGCGTCTTCGCGCGTCGCCGCGCGGCGCGTGGGCAGCGCCAGGGTGGCTTCGCGCAGGCGCGCGAGCGCCGCCAGCGTCGCATGCGTGTCCGCGGGACGGCTCGCTTCGAGCGCCTGCCGCTCCGCGCCGATCGTCTGCCGCACCGAGGCGAACACCGGGTCTTCCGCGGCGGCGAGCGCCGAATCGGCGAGGCGATAGGCGGAAATCGCCGCCGGCGCGTCCTGGAACAACGCGAGCCGCTCCTGCGCCTGCTGCAGCAGGAACTCGGCCTCGTTCAGCGCGAGCGCGTCGCGCCCGCTGAGGCGCTGTTCGGACAGGTTGGCGACCGCGTCCTCGAGGTGGCGCGAGCGTTCGCCGAGCGCGAGCAGTTCCTCGCGCACGCTCTTGTTGACCGCGTCGGCATCGGTCAGGCGCGCACGCATGCCGTCGAGGTCGCGCTTGCGCTGCTCGACGGTGCGCGAGAGCGCATTGAGGCGCGCGCCGAGGTCGTCGATCGCAGCGGCCTGCGCGGCGGCGCTTCCGTGCTCGAGCGCGTAGACGCGCCACAACGAGACGAGCGCCACGACGAGCGCGGCGGAGGCGACGAGCCAGGCGAGCGCGGCGCCGCGCCGCTGGGTGGGCGCACGCGGCGTCGGGCGCGGCGCGAGTTCACTGCCGCCCGCGGGCGAGGCACTTCCGATGTCTTCGCTCATGGCTCGCATGCTAGCGGAAAGCGCCGCGCGCGGCAGCGCGGCGCGACGTCACGCGCGCGGCCGCGCGAGCACGCCGGCGGCAGCGGCGAGCAGGTCACGCGGTGCGGCCGACGCGGCGATCGTGATCGCGTCGAAACCCGCCGCGCGCGCCGCATCGGCGAGGCGGTGGCTGCTCACCACGAGTGCCTGCGCGCGCAGCCGCGCGAGCAGCGGTGGCGGCAACGCCGCGACCAGGTTCGCGAGCGCTTCGCCGCTCGACAGCAGGGTCACGAGCGGCTCGGCCGCGACCGCGAGCGCGTCGAAATGCCGGCGGGTCAGGCGCGGCGGCACGCGCCGGTAGACGTGGATCGCCTCGACCTGCGCGCCGCGCGAAACGAGCGCGGGCGCGATCAGGTCGCGCCCGCCCGGCGCGCCGACGAGCGCGACGCGCCAGCCGCGTACGGCGCCAAGTCCGGGCAGGGCGAGCAGGCCTTCGCTGTCGCCACGCTCCGGCGCCCGCGCATCGACGCCATGCCGCGCGAGCGCGGCGCGCGTGCCGGCGCCGATCGCGAATACCCTCGCGCGCCTCGGCACGGGTACGCCCGGCGCGTGGCGCAGTGCGAAGCGCACCGCCGCAGGGCTCGTGAAGATCCAAGCGTCGAACGCGCCGTGCCGGCGCGCATGCGGTAACGCGCGCAGCGCCAGGCCCGGCAACGGCAGCGCAGCCGCACCGAGCCGGCGCGCGCTGCGCAACAGCGCGGCGCCATCGGGTCGCGTCACGACGATGCTCGCGCCGGCGAGCGCACTGCGGCTCATGGGCGTGCGCGACGGGCGGGCGGTACTCGGCATGCCGCCATCATACGGCCGCGCTTGAGGCGCACGCGATGCACCCCCACACTGTCCGGCTTTGCCGGACCCAAGCCGATGCACGCACCACTTTCCGCACTCGCGAACCTCCG
>NZ_JBQCFP010000164.1:0-5238 GCF_051958935.1 Dokdonella sp.
GCTGGCCCCGGCGCTGTCGACGGCGCGCGGGTTGACGCGCGGCACCTGCTGGCGTCGCGCGCGGCGCCACGCGCGGTAGAGATCATGGAGCAGCGTCGCCTCACCCTGAAACTCACCGACCCGCCGCACGGCGAGCGCGAACCCGTCGTTGTTGCGGTGGTTGTTGTTGACGTTGCCGTTGTTGGCATTGACGTTCCACGCGGACGACGCGGACCACGCCGCCGCTTCCCCGAGCACTTGCGACCATTCCGCGCATCCGCGGGGGTAGCACGGCTTCGTCATGGATTGGCCCCTGCAGCAGAGGCGGCTCGGGTACTCAGTTTCTGGCCGCGCTGCGCATGGGCGTCAGCCTGCGCACTCTGGGCCTTGGGGTTCAGTTGCCGCTTCCATCCGCCGGCCTGGCGACCGACGTCTTCGATCTGCCGCGCGAGGTGCGCGAACTGGCCGAAGCTGCGCGTCGCGCCGAGCAGCTTCGCCGTCTGGAGGTACTGCTTGAGGTCGTCGATCGCCCAGACGAGATCGTCGATCCACTGGCGGCGCCGCTCGAGTACCTGATCACGCACGGCCTTGTTGGCGAGGTGGAACACCTGCATCGCCTGCTTGCGCAGGTCGCCGCCCAGGTCGTAGCGGAACCGTCGTGCGAACGTGCGCACCGCGCGATCGACGTCGACGAGCAGGCGCTCGATCGCCTTGATGATCGCGGGTGGCTGGTAGCTACGAGTCATTCGTGCGGCTCAGGCAAAGGGCCGATTACTGACCGACCCGCCGCACGGCGAGCGCGAACCCGTCGATGTAGCGGTGGTAGTTGTAGACGTAGCCGCCGTAGGCATAGACGACCCACGCGGACGACGCGGACCACGCCGCCGGCGTCTTGCTCCACAGCCAGTCCTCGGGAATGTCGAGGAAGTACTCGGGATTGAGCGCGGGGCTGTAGCGGCTGCGGTCGATGAGGAGCTCGAGCTCGTCGATCTCGGGCAGCGACCAGTCGTTGAAGCCCGCGCACGTCACTTCCGTGCAGGCCTTCTCGAGGTCCGGCTGGCTCTTCTCGGTCTCGTTGATGACGCGCGCGGTGAACATGAGGCCTTGCGCGGGCAGCAGCACCGCGACGTGATTCTTCGCGTCGGGCGGCAGCTGCTCGCCGCTCTCGCCGATCTTGATCATTTCGATGAAACGCATGAGGTTCTCCTGGGGAGTCAGGCAAAGGGCGAATTACTGACCGACCCGCCGCACGGCGAGCGCGAACCCGACGTCGCTGTCGCGGGGGCCGTAGTCGACGCCGCCGCCGCCGGCAAGGACGAACCACGCGGACGACGCGGACCACGCCGCCGCGGTGCTCGTCCAATGCCAACGCGGTTTGATGCCGGGGTAGAGATTCGGATCGACGGCCGGATCGTGCCGCGTGAGGTCGAGGATATGATTCCAGTCCTCGCGACTCGCGAGCTGCCAGTCGCTGTGGCCGAGCACGCGCAGATCGCGGCACGCGCCTTCGCACGCGGCGTGGTTCTGCAATGGATCGTCGCCGCCCGCGCCGAGAGAAACCGGGTGCACCATGATGCCGGCGGCCGGCAGCAGTACCGCGACATGATCGGTTCGCGTGTCACCCGGCGCACAGTGCGTTCCGTCGGCGAGTACCTTGATCGGATCGGCGATCGACGTCGGCGCCGCGATGAGCGCGTCGAGGGTCGCGGGCACCCTCTCGGCGATCGCGGCTGCGCGGCCTTCGCGGTAGCCCCGGAGAGTGGCGTCCGTGATATCGGCCGCGACGAACAGACGCGCGGGTGATGCGGAACGCTGCGTGCGTCGCGCGGTGAGGGCACGAGGTTTGGCCTTGGTCGAAGTCTTGCTCTTCATTTGGCCCCTCCGTGGGGCTGGTGGGTAGGGGGGCGGCGGCTCAGCGCTTCACGAAGTTGACGACCAGCCACACATCGGAGGCCTTGTGGTCGGCGGTTTCGATCGTGAGGAAACCGTGGGAGCCGTGTTCGATCACGGGCGCCGCGCGCTTGATACCGCCCGGCGTGCGGAACGACGCGCAGATCGCACCGGGCTGCACGTTCTCGGCGACGACGGACTTGTCGCTGCCGTCGAGGCGCGCGTTCATGTGCACGGGCTTCTGCGTTGCGACGGCGCCGTTCGTGACCATCACGTCGTACTCGTCGCCGGGCGGCACGTCGATCTGCAGGCACAGCTGCTCGTTGTCGCGCAGGTGGAAGCGCACGGGGACGCCCTGGGCGCCGGGCCACGGGAGCACGGGGCCGGTGAGCGACTGGCGCCCGAACACTTCGTTGAAGCTGGTGACGGGCAGGACCTTGGACTTGTTCGAGTCGTAGCCGTAGACGAGCGGGCAGGCGGTGATCGGAGTCATGATGGAACTCCTGGGAAGAGGAAGGGGGCGTTACGGTGTCGCGGGCTTTCGCGCCGCGCGCGATGAAGGCGATTTCGGGGCCGCGGTCGCCTTGTCCGCGGAATCGTCCGGCGAGCCTTGCGGCTTCGCGCGGCGAAGAGGTTTCGGCAGCCAGCGCTTGCCGGCGAGCAGCTGCGCGGCGGCCTCCACGGTCTGCGCCTTGTTGAGGTTTTCGAGCTGCTTGAGCGCGGGCGCGCCGCATGCCTCCTTCACGGCCTGCTCGATCACGGCGCGCGGCACGTGCTCCAGGAACGTCTCGGGGGTCGGTTCCCAGTGGTCAGCGAAGTCGCAGCCGAGCTTCGTGATCAGCGGCATCAGCGGCGATGCGCTGCCGATCGACTCGCCCATGTGAGAGGTGTCGATCGAGAGAGCGGTTGCCGCGGCGATGAGATTGACGACCTGGTCGCGCGGCTGGTTGAGCAGCCAGTCGAGCAGCTTCGTCGCCAGCGGCAGTCCCTGACGGATCTTCTCGATGCAGTCCTGCATCGCGGCGTAGTGCCGCATCATGGGGAGCTCGCTGGCTTTTGCCTCGAGCGGCTCCGGGCCTTTGAACGTGATTCGCGAGGCCGTGCGCTCGTCGGAGTACTCGCGATACAGGGCGCCCAGAAGCAGGCGCTGCGCGAGAATGGCGAGCGCCACATCGGTGTTGCCCAGCGCTTCCGCCTGCAGCATCGCCGTGCGCTGAGCGAGCAGGCGGTCGACGATCGGCCGCGAGAGATCGGTGGGCCTCTTCGGCGGCTTGCTGCCGCGGCTCGCCGTAACACGGCTGCCAGCGGGCGGGGCTTCGCCAGGGCGAACGAGGCCGCGGACGACGAAGACGTTCCCGTCCTCGAGGTGGACGATGGCACCGCACGCGGACTTCTGCTTGGCCGTCCACGCTTCGGCTGCCCCGCGAATGTAGCGTTCTCGCGCCCGGAGGCGATCGACCATGTCTTCCTGTTCGCTGGTCAGGCTGTCGACATCGTCGAGCCCATTGAGCTTCTGCAACTCGCTCTCGATGTCTTGGAGCTCCTTCTTCGCGGCTGCGCTCAACGCCTCCTTTCCGTGCTCGGCATACACCTGGCCGAACTTGTGGCGATCGGTGTAGGTGAACTCGATTCGGGCCTCGACCCACTTCCAGCCTTCCGCGCGGATGCGTTCGGCTTCGTCCTCGAGCTTCGCCAGCGCGAGCTCGTCGACGTGCTTGCGATCCGTGACGAAGCCTTCGCCGCGGTCGCTGAAGAGGTCGCGGCGCACGATGACGCCGGCGGCCTCGAGCGCGTCGGCACCGACAAACTTCGCTGCCGAATCGGCGTTGATGCGGAATTCCTTCTTCGACATCAGGCGTTCGCGAATGCGATCCGCCGTTCGCTCGTACGCCTGCGGCACGTTCCACGCGTCGCGCTGCTTCTTGTGGTCGTCCGTCGTCGCCAGCGCCATCATCTGGTCGAGGCGAATCTCTCCCTCGCGGAACTTGGCGAACAGGTCGGGCGCGACCGCCGCGAGCTTGAGGCGGCGAAGCACCTGCGTCGGCGACGTGCCGAACTCCTGGGCGATTTCCTCGACGCTGCGCCCGTTGTCGACGAGGCGCTGGAATGCGACGAATTCGTCCGCCGGATGCATCGCCTCGCGCATGATGTTCTCGGCGAGGCTGGCGCTGACGGCGCGCCCGTCGTGCACGATGCGGCACGGCACGGAGTGCAGCTCAGGCGGCAGCTGTCCGCGCTCGCGCAGCAGCTGCAGGGCACCGAAGCGCCGCTTGCCGGCGACGATCTCGTATTCGCCCGCTTCGTTCTCGGTGACGGTGAGGTTCTGCAGCAGGCCTTCCGCGAGAATCGACGCGGCAAGATCGTCGAGCGGCTTGCTGCCGATGCGTCGCGCGTTCAGGGGCGACAGGCGCAGCTGATCGATCGGGATGGGGACGGCGTGGACGCTGGAATCCATGGTTTCCTCGGTGCGAATGGGGATCAGCGCTGCGCGAAGGGCAGCGGACGTTGCTTGAGCGCTGCGCGGCCGCGCGGCTTCTGGCCGGTGTAGCGGATACGCACCGGGCCCGCCGGCACGGGCGCTTGGTGAGCGAGCACATGCGGGCGCATGCCGGCCATGAGGCGCGCGTGCGCGCGCAGGCCGATGGCCAGGCGCTCGAGGTAGGTCTCGCTGTGGAGGCCGATGCGCTCGTCGAGGCGGTCGTGGAAGCGGCCGAGGCGCTGCTCGTTGCTCGGCGCGTCACAACCGCGGCCGCGGCGCGGAGGCGTGCGCAACACCACGGCGAGCAGGCCGAACGAGATCAGGGCGATCGAGAGGAAGCCGGCGAGCGGGCTCACGGCACGCTCCCGAGGGTTTGGTGCACGCGCGTGCGCAGGTCAGCCGGCATCGCCTCGAGCGGCGCAGGCCAATGTGCGAGCACGGCCCCGGCGAGCCGCACAGCGCTGTCGTCGCCCGACGGACTCGGCTGCGAGGCGGCCGGCGTCGTGGCCTGCGCGGCCACCGCGCGCGGCTTGCGCGGGCTCTTCGCCTTCTTGCCGCGCGGCTTCGGCGATGCGACCAGCTTGGCGAGCGCGCTTGCCTTGCGCGGGCCGCGGCCACGCACGCGCCGGTGCGTGCGGCTGCGCAGCAGGTTGGGGTTCTCCGCGGCGCTGCGGCCGTCGGCCGTGATCGCGTAGGCGAAGCTGCCGCGCGATCCTGTGCGCTCGACGCGTCCATCCGAGAATTCCTTGTGCAGGGCGGTCGCAATCTGCGTCGTCTCGCTGGCCGTCTCGCAGCGGTCGAAGATCTGCTTGACGGTGAGGGGTTCCTTCGCGCTCGCGAGGATCTTGCGAATCTCGTCGGCCGTGCTCACCACGGCGGGTTTCTCAGCC
>NZ_JBQCFP010000165.1:0-12829 GCF_051958935.1 Dokdonella sp.
GCCGAGGCCATTGAGCACGGCGGGATGCGTCGGGGCGAGCAGCAGCGCCGCCTCCAGCGCTTCGAGCGCCTTGCCGGCGTCGCCGCCGGCGAGGCGCACGCTCACGAGGTTGCACAGCACGTCGACCGAGCGCGGCGCGCGCGCGCGCGCGGCTTCCAGCGCGATGAGCGCGTCCGCGCCGCGACCGAGCTGGAACAATGCGATGCCGTGCAGGCGCGCGGCTTCGGCGTCGTCCGGCACGCGCGCGCGCAGGCGTTGCGCTTCGCCGGCGGCGAGGTCGGGACGACCGCTCGCGACGAGTTCGGCGATGCGGTCGAGTTCGGCGGTGACGTCGGCGGGCATGGCCCGACATCCTCGCATGCCGGCGCAACCGTCGGCCATGATCGCATCGTGCGCGAGCTGCCGCTGGCGACGCGTCGTGGCACCATGCACGAATGGTCCCGCGCTCGTGGCGGGCGCACGGATGTCGACCTGCATGAGACCCGGATGGTGGCTCGTCTTCGCCTTCGCTTGCGCGTGCTGCGCGATGTCGATCGACGTGGTGCGTGCGGCGGACCCGGTGCGTGTGCACGTATCGGCGGGCAGCGCCGATGTGTCGTTGAACCCCGATGCGCTCGCCGCGATCGGCGTGCGCATCGCGGCGATCGAACGCGCACGCACGCACCAGGCCGGCAAGGCCGGCAGCGCGCACGAGACGGCGAGTTTCGATGCCGCGCCGGATGGGCGCCTCGAACTGCGCGTGCGGGACGGCCTCGTCGCGGGACTCGGCGAGGGCGCGCTGCGCTATGCCGGCGGCATCGTGTTCGAGGCCGGCGAGGTGAAGGCGGACCTTCGCGGTTTCGCGATCCGCGCCGCCGGCAGCGGCGCCATGGACGTCGCGATCGCAGACGCCGGCGGCATCGTGTGGCTCGTGGCCGACCACGCGCACTACGACGTGACGACACACGTGCCGGCAGAACTTTCGGTGCGACAGATGGACCTGCGCATCGCACCGGCATTCGCCGCCGCGCTCGGGCGATCGCCGCTCGCGGGCCGCGTGATCGGCACGCTCGCGTTCCGCGCCGTGCTGGACGCCGCCGATGCCAAGGCGATCGCCGGCGGCCACTGCGACGCCCCGTGGCCGGCGCCGGGCCGGCTCACCAACATCCGGCTCAGCTATTCCAATCTCAGCGGCTTCTGGGATTCGATCTACGTGCCGCGCTGCGGCCTGCCGCCGCTGCCGGACGGCGGCGCGTGCACGGCCGACAGCACCCGCGGCAAGGTCGTGATCAGCGCCGACGCGAGCCTGCGCAACGTCGGCGAGACGGCGGTGGCGTGGTATGCGCACTTCAGCGGCGAACATCCGCCGTACGGCAACGACCAGCACCCGTTCCTCGTGTGGAATCTTTATCGCATCAACGGCGACGGACGCATCCGGCAGGTCGGCGTGTCCGCCGCCAAGCACGCGTTCTTCTCGATCAACGAGCGCTGTCGCTGCGCGGGCGGCAGCGTGTTCTGGCCCGGCTGCGAGGACATTTATTCGGCGAGCAGCAACGACAACGGCAGCGGCAACGGCGAGCAGAATCTCGCGCCGCGCTCGGAGATCGTCCCGTTCACCGGTCAGTGGGCGCGCTGCGGCTCGGTGTGGGACCGCGACTGCGACGGGCGCATGGATCCGGGCAGCGGCGCGCAGGACCTCTACCGCTATCGCATGCTCGTCGACGAGAGCGACCTGCTGCCGCCGCTCGCGACTGGCGCGCGCTATTTCTTCGAGTACTGGTACGTCGTGCGCGACGACGCCGACGTCTACGACACGATGGGTTACCGCGAGATCCGCCCGCGCAAGAACGGTGCGGCATGGCAGGTCGAGCTCGTCGGCGCCGGCGCCGACGCTCCTGGTTTCTTCCTCGGGCCCGTGCTGAACCGCTGGGTCGATCCCGCGCACGAGGACGCGACGCGCACGAATCGCGAGCTGCGCACGCCACACGGACGCGCGCGCGTGGCCGCGATGGCAACGGACCTCGGAGGCGGGCGCTGGCGCTACCAGTACGGCGTCATGAACCTCGACTTCGCGCTCGTGCGGATCGATCCGCGCCACCCGCAGGAGCCGAAACTCGCACTGCTCGACAGCCATGGCTTCTCGTCATTCGGCGTGCCGCTGGCGAACGGCGCGGCGATCGAGTCGGCGCGCTTCGACGACACCGATTCGGCGAGCGCCAATGACTGGACCGTGCGCGCGGGCGAAGGCCACCTCGCATGGACGGCCGCATCGACGCGCGACGCGCTGGCCTGGGGAACGCTGTACCGGTTCGAGTTCGTCGCGCGCGCCGCCCCGCGCGTGGGCAAGGTGGCGATCGGGGCCGGCGAAGCCGCGCGCTACACGGTCGATGCGATCGTCCCCGGTCGCTGAGCGCTCGGCGACCGCGCAGCGATCCGCACCTGCTGTGCTAGCCTTCGGGGCTGGCGATGCCATGGGGATGGCATGGACGCTGCGCGCACGAGGGTTGGCTCCGCATCATCGCGGTCGACCCGACCGCCGCCCAGGCACAGGAGTGGACTGCCCCGTCGCGCTGCCGCTGGGAACTTCCGCAATCGCTCCGGATTGGTGTGCATGACATGACTGCAACCGCCTCACTGCTCGCACGACGGGCATTCCTCGTGTTCTCGCTCGTCCTTGCCTGCAGCGTGGCGCGTCCCGCCTTGGCCGCGGATGGTCACGACTGGCTCGACGTTTCCAAGAGGCTCGCCCATCTCGGCGGCGGCGTCGATTTCACGCCGCACGGCACCCAGCCCGGCCTGTTCAACGACCTCATCTACGCCGACAACTGCGCGAGCTGCCATCGCGGCAACAACACGGTGCAGGAGCCGACTCAGACGACGTACCGGCCTTATTCGACCTGGGCCGGTTCGATGATGGCCAATGCCACGCGCGACCCGCTGTTCTGGGCCGCGCTCGACGTCGCCAACCACGACGTCCCCGGTGCGGGCGATTTCTGCCTGCGTTGCCACACCTCGCGTGGCTGGTACGGCGGGCGCGTGGTGAAGGGCGCGTTCGGTGCGGCCAACGACCCGACGCTCGGCAGCGCGGGCTGCCTGCTCGCGGGCAAGTACGATTCCGCCGACGACCTCGACTCCGACTTCGGCGGTACGACCTGTCATTTCTGCCATCGCCTCATGCCGCAGGGCCCGCTCGGCGAACCCGGCTACATCGGCAATGCGAACGCGTGGGTCGACGACGACCAGTGCGAGACCACCGGCGACTTCGAACCCTGCCGGCGCGGGCCCTACACCTACAGCGGATCGCAGCCGCCGCATGCGTGGGCGCAATCGTCCTACCATGCACAGAGCGAGATCTGCGGACTCTGCCATGACGTGAGCACGCCCGATACGTCGAACGGTCCGCTGAAGACGCTCAAGCTCGCCAATGGCACCGACACCGGCCTGCCGTTCCCGATCGAACGCACGTTCTCCGAATGGCAGCAGAGCCAGTACGCGCAGGCCCCGCAACAGACCTGCCAGGCCTGCCACATGCCGATGAGCGAAGATCCGGATGCGAGCGCCTGCATCTTCACCGGGTTCCCCGATCGCACCGGGAACCTGCCCGTGCATGCGTTCGCCGGCGGCAACACGTGGGTGCCCGGCATCATCAAGGGCCAGTACGGCGACGGCATCGTCGCCAACGGCGGCATCGACCGCGCGGGGTCGTTTGACCAGACCACGGCATGGGCGAAGCAGATGCTCGCCGGCGCCGCGACGTTGGCGACGACGATCCAGGACTACACGCCGCCGAGCGGTTCGACGCCCGGCGCGATGACCGTGCAGGTCAAGGTGACCAATCTGAGTGGCCACAAGCTGCCGAGCGGCTACTCCGAAGGGCGCCGCATGTGGCTCAATCTGCAGGTGCGCGACGCCGCCAACGCCCTCGTGTTCGAAAGCGCCGCCTACGACGGCACGCACGCGACGCTGACCCGCGATCCGCAGGCGCGCATCTACGAAGTGCTCCAGGGCATCTACAACCACAACGGCACCAATGCCTGCGATGTCGCGGATGGCGCCGGCAAGGCGATGTTCCACTTCGTGCTGAACGACTGCATCGCCAAGGACAACCGCATCCCGCCGCTGGGCTTCCGGCCGGCGACGAGCGGGGACCCGAACGGCTACACCCTGCGTCCGGTCGGCGCGAACTATCCGGAGACGTCACCGGGTTCGGGCGTGCTCGTCAACTACGACACCGTGCCGTACGCGATCACCGTTCCGGCCGGGACCGCCGGCCCGCTGACCGTCACGGCGCGCCTGTACTTCCAGACGTCGAGCCGCGACTACATCGAATTCCTGCGAGATCAGGCTGCCGCGAACGGCACCGCCGCCGAAAACACGATGTGCGCGAGCGGGCCCGGACGGCCGTTCGAGGTCGGACCGCAGGACCGGACCCGTGGCCAGTACATGTACGACCTCTGGAGCGGTGCGGAGGCGGGCGACCGCCTGTTCGCCGACGGATTCGACGGCGTGCTGCCCTCGTTCTATGGCAAATCGCCGCCCGAACTCATGCAGTCGGCGAGCGCGACCACGCCCTGAACGGGGTACGCCGACAACGGCAGGCCAATAAATGCTGCGCTGCGGCACGCAAGCCGCGGCGACAGTGCTAGATTCGAGGTTTGTGCCGCGGAAGTTGCGACCGGTGATCCGGCCGGAGCAGCGCGGCGGCAGGACGCTGCCGACACGGCATTGGGCTTGGCCCGTCCGCACGAGCGGACGGCCGATCGTTGCTTTGGGGGCTCGATGAAGCGTCTTTTCCTCTCTGTCTGCATCACCATGGCGTGCATCTCCGCGGCCAACGCGGGCATCGCCGACCGCGTCGCCAATACCAACGTTCCGGCCGCCCAGTCATGGTCGGCGTGGGGCGGTTCGATGGGCGTACGCTGGAACTACGACTTGATGGCGAACCTCGGCGTGCGTGTCGAGTCGCGCTCGGGACAGACCCGCGAAACCGATTTCCGCGGCCATGAATGGTTCGGCCTGCGCGAAGCGGGTGGCCTCGTCTTCAGCGTGCACGATGCGTCGCTGCAGAAGTTCAATGGCGGCTCGCTGACGGTCAACGGCGGCTACGTGCTCGCACTCGCCGACGGCAGCCGCATCGACCTGCGCAATGCGACGCTGCGCGTGAATGCGAACAATCCGCTCGTGCTCGACCTCGTCTCCACCGACGGCAAGGTGTGGTTCTTCACCGACCGCCTCATGTTCGAGCTGACCAACGGCAATCGCACGCTGAGCGTGCACACGGCGGACTTGCGCATCACGCGCGAACTGGCCCAGCGGCTGCACGCGCCCGAAGCCGAAGGCTGGGGCCTGGGCGATTTCGCGATGAATACCGACGTGACGATCGAAGGCAGCGGTGCCGAACCCAATCGCGTCTGCTCGACCTACCCGTGGCCGGGCGCGGCCGTGCCGGGCGTACCCGGTGCGACCTACCAGGCCGACCTGTTCATGCAGAACATCTCGATCCAGTCGGTCGGATGCCAGAGCTGCAGCGGCGCAACCGGCAACGGCATCGCCGGTTTCGCACCGTCCTCGACCCTGCGCAACAACGTCAACGATGGCACCGCGCAGCAGACGATCTCCGATCCGCTCGGCACGAGCGCCGCGCTCTACACCGCCGACGTCGCCTGGTTCACCAAGTTCAGCGGCAACAATCCGCCTTACAACAACGACCAGCACCCGTTCCTGATCTGGAACCTGTACCGCGTGGATGCGAACGGAGGGATCACCCAGGTCGGTCGTTCCGGCGTGAAACATGCGTTCGTCTCCACCAACACCGGTTGCACGAGCACTTGCGGCACGTTCGGCGGGCATGCGCTCGGCCTCGGCTGCAGCGACACCTATTCGAGCGGCAACAACGACAGCCCGAGCGACATGGGCCCGCGCAGCGAGATCATCCCGGCGACCGGCCAATGGGGCCGTTGCGGCTCGATCTTCGACACCAACTGCGACGGTTCGCAGAACAACAGCGGCAACACGAGCTGGACGCAGCGCATGAAGGTACCCGAGAAGCGCCTCGCGCACTCGAGCGGCGACGGCGTCAGCTTCCTGTTCGAGTCGTGGTACATCGTTCGCGACGACATCAACATCTACAACTCGATGGCGACCGAATCGGTGAATCCGCAGTTCTCCGGTTCGCAATGGGCCCTCACGGGCGCTTCCAACTACCGCCTCGGCGGTGCGATCGATCGCTGGGTCGATCCGTCCAACCCGGGGCCGAATGCGCGCACCTCCGAACTCAAGGTTCCGGAGGGACACGCGAAGCTCGCGGTGAAGGTCACCGATCTCGGCGGCGGCCGCTGGCGTTACAACTACGCGGTGATGAACTTCGACTTCGCGCGGGCGGAGACCCAGGGCGCCGAGCCGAACCTGCGCGTGCTCAGCAACAAGGGCTTCGACGCGTTCAGCGTGCCCGTGCCGGCGAACGTGCGTCTGCAGGGCACGACGTCGGATCTCGGCGAAAGCGACCCGTCGCTTCGCTGGAGCCAAACCGTCGCGAACGGCCAGCTGACCTGGAGCGCCAGCGCGAGTGCTCCGGTGTTCGGCGGTCCTTCGACGACGCCGGCAACGTTGCCCACGCTGGACTGGGGCACGCTGTACTCGTTCTCGTTCATCACGACCTCCGCCCCGGTGGAAGGCTCCGCGACGCTGCACGTCGCGCAGGCCGGCACGCCGGCCTCGTACGAGCTCGCGACGCTCGTGCCCGGCGGGGCAAGCCAACGCTGAACGAAGCCGGGCTCCCGCCGTGAAGCATCGCGGCGGGACCATGCCGAGCCGGCGGGGTGGGATGATCGTCTCGCCCTTGCCGGTGCGGCGCGTGTACATTCGCTCTCTAGCTCTCTCGCGCCGCATCCATCGGCGGGCACCCGCGCGCCGCCGTCATCCTGGGGATGATCCATGAAGCACCTGGACCGTGTCGCGCCGTTTGCCGCCCGCACTCCATGCGGCGAAGGCGACGTCTGCGCGGATACCTTCGATGCATCCTGACGCGCGCCGCCTCCGTCGCGCACTCGCGGGCATCGCGGCGCTGTTCGCGGCCACCGCGGCGTTCGCACTCGACTACACGCCGCACGGGACGCAGCCGGGGCTGGCCGTCACGCTCGGCGCCGTGAGCGTATGCATCGACTGTCATCGCAGCCTCGATCCGGCGAATGCGGCCTTCATGCCTCACTCGACCTGGGGCGGATCGATGAAGGCGAATGCGATGCGCGATCCATTGTTCTGGGCCGCGCTCGACGTGGCCAACCATGACGCCGCGTCGGAAGGCCATGCCGGCGTCGGCGACTACTGCCTGCGTTGCCACACGCCGCGTGGCTGGCTCGGCGGCCGGGTCGTGAAGGACGGTGCGGGCGGCACGACCGGAGCGGGCGGCGAGAGCGGCTGCAAGCTGGTCGGAAACTACGCCGCGAAAGACCGCGAGAACAGCGACTATTCGGGCGTCGACTGCCACTACTGTCATCGCCTCATGCCGACGGGCGCGCAGGGACAGGCATTCATCACCGGCAACGCGAACGCCTGGGTCGACGACGCGCTCACCTGCGACAACACGCCTGGGTTCTTCGGGCCCTGCCGGCGCGGTCCCTACCAGTACCCTGCGGGCAGCATGCTCGAGGCGCCGCACGGCTGGGCTTATTCCTCGCATCACACCGGTTCGGCGATCTGCGCGACGTGCCACGACGTGACGACGCCCGACACCGACGAGGGTCCGCTCAAGACGCTCATTCGTGCCGACGGCACCGACAGTGGCCGACCGTTCCCGATCGAGCGCACCGCCACCGAGTGGAGCCGCAGCCTGTTCGCCGACGCGATCCTGCGCGACGGCTTCGGCGACGCGCCGTCGGGCATTCCCGTGGTAGCGACTGCGCAGCCTTGCCAGGCGTGTCACATGCGTTCTTCGCAGGACCCGCTGGCGAAGGCGTGCGAAGTGAATCCCGCCGGATCGCGCACCGGCAACCTGCCCATGCACGAGTTCGCCGGCGCCAACGCCTGGGTGCCCGGCATCATCAAGGCCGAGTACGGCAGCAACCTGCTGCAGCAGCCAGAGGATTACGACCGCACGATCGCCGCTGCGCGCGACATGCTCGCGGCGAGCGCGACCGTGGCGACGACCGTCACCGGGTACACGCCGGCGACGCCCACGACCGCAGGTTCGCTTTCGCTCGAGGTCGTCGTGACCAATCTCAGCGGGCACAAGTTGCCGACGGGATATCCCGAAGGCCGGCGCATGTGGCTCAACCTGCAGGTGCGCAGCGCGACCGACGTCCTCGTCGCCGAGAGCGGTGCCTACGACGCCGCGACGGCCACGTTGACCGAGGACGCGCAGGCGCGCGTGTACGAATCGCTGCAGGGCATCTGGGATGCGCAGGCGCAGACCTGCGCGGTCGAGTCCGCCGGCGCGAAGCAGTTCCATTTCGTGCTCAACAACTGCATCGTTAAGGACAATCGCATTCCGCCGCTCGGGTTCCGCGTGAAGGCCGCCGACGACCCGGAAGGCCTCGAAGTGGGGCCGGTCGGAGCGAACTACCCGGAGACCTCGCCGGGTTCGGGCGTGCTCGTCAATGCCGACCGCGTGGCGTACAGCTTCCCCATCCCGGCGGGCACGACCGGTCCGCTCAGTGCGACGGCGACCCTCTACCACCAGGTCGCGAGCAATGACTACATCGCGTTCCTGCGTGACGAGGCCGTCGCCAACGCCTTCCCGGCGGAAAACGACCTGTGCGCCGGTGGCCCCGGGCGACCGTTCACGGTCGGTCCGCAGGCGCTGTCGCGCGGTGAATACATGTACGAGTTGTGGACCAATCCGCTGCACGGCAAATCGCCACCCGAACCCGTCGCGACTTCCGTCGCACTGGCCAAAAAATCGTCGCGCCGACGCTGACCGCGCCGCGACATGATCTGCGAGACCGGTAAGAACACGTGAAATCGACACTTCGCCACGCCATCGTCCTGCTCGTATTCGCATTGGCCGGCTGCGCCGCTACGCCGGGTCCGCGCCCCGCGGCCCCCGCGCCCGAACTCGTCGCGAGCGACGCGCCGGCCGACGGGCGCATGAAGGGCATCGTCATCAATCGCAGCTACGAGGACTTCTTCGTGCACGAAGGCGTCGAGACGCGCCGCCGCATCGAGCTCGCCTGGGACTACGATCGCGGCACCGCGATCCGTCGGACCTACGACCTCGATGGCAAGCTGCTCGCGAATGAAGACGTCGCCGGCGCCGAAATGCGCCTCACGCCCGACGAGGACGAGCGCGTCAAGGCGCTCGTGCGCGGCTATCCGGGCGGTCTCGGCAAGCTCGCCGAGCGTGCGGGCGTGGTGATCTGGGCCGGCGGTTTCGTGATGCGCAAGCCCGGTGATCGTTACTGCGACCGTGGCACCCGCTGCATCTATGCCATCCTCGCCGAAGATGGCGGGTTCACGCCGCTCCAGCGCGCGATCGTCGACCTACAGCGCGATCGCGTGGTGTATCCGGATTTCGACGCGGAGTCGCGTCGAGCGAAAGAAAGTCCTTCCTTGGGGAGCCACTAGAATGCGTATGCGTCGATCTCTGTCGTTGTTGACGTTGTTGCTGCTGGGCGGCTGGGCCGCTCCTGCATTGGCCGACTCGCCGACCTGTTCGGGCAGCGAGCACCTGCTGAGCTGGCCGAGCGCGAACCCGATCTGGGAGATGTGCTGGCTGCCGCCGAGCCAGAGCGTGGGCGCCGATGGTTCGAGCCTCGAAGTGCGCAAGGTCCACTTCAAGGGCCACCTCGTCATGCGCCGCGCGCACGTGCCCATGCTGTTCGCCGAGTACAACAGTTCCACCTGCTACCGCGACTGGAAGGACGCCGACGCAAGCTTCCTCGCCGACCATGCCGTGCAGAACCACCTCGGGGTCTCGGTCGATCCGCCGCAGGCGACGACATCGTGTGACCGCTCCGCCGCGCCGGTCACCGCCTATGGCGATTGCCCGTTCCAGCTGCCGGGTTATCCGAACTCGACCGCGGGATGCGCCTCCGGCGTCACCCTCGAGGACGGCGGCGACCACGTGACGCTGACGACACAGCATTCGGCCGCGTGGTACCAGTACACCTCGCGCTGGACCTTCTGGTCCGATGGCCGCATGGAGCCCGAGTTCGGCTTCGGCAACAACGACGGTACCGGCAACGAAACCACGCACTGGCACCACAACTATTGGCGCATGGAATTCGCGATCGACGATCCGGCGAATGCGGTCAACACGATCAGCATCAACGACGTCGACCAGACCGCCGAGTTCAGCGACCTGCGCAATGCGACCGGCGGGCCCGGCGGCACGCCGCGCACCTGGGAAGTGCGCAATGCGACGACCGGCAACGGCTACCGCCTCGTGCCGGGTGCGGACGACTACCTCGTGCCGGCCAACGAGTCGGGCCGCGGCTTCCACACCGTCGACGTGATGGGAACGAAGCAGCACGACGGCGAGTACGGCGACCGCTCCGACAATCCGCACGGCGCGTGCGCGATGAACCAGTCGGCGCTCGTCAACGGCGAGAGCATCGCCAACACGTCGGTCGCCCTCTACTACCGCGTATCGGTGCGCGATACCTCGCACGACGAATGGCCGCCGGGCTGTTCGGGCGGTGCCTGCCAACCGCAGGACTCGATGGTCTGCAAGAAGCGTGGCCCCACCTTCGTGCCGTTCGGACCGTGGGCGGAGACGAACCCGGGCCAGCCCGCGGCGACCGTCGCGCCCGGCAATGTCGAGGTCACGGTCGAGCAGGGCAGCAGCGCGACCGACATGTTCGGCCTGACCAATTCCGGCGACGCCGGCAGCACGCTCACGTACACGATCGACACGGCACCGATCACCTGCGCGAACCCGGCGCCGGTGGCGTGGCTCGGCCGCTCGCCCGACCAGGGTTCGGTCGCGGCCGGTGCGACGGCGATGATCACGGCAAGCGTCGACGCGGGCAGCCTGAACCCGGGCGCCTACACCGCGATGATCTGCGTGCACAGCAACGATCCCGCGCATGCGCTGATCGAGGTGCCGGTCACCGCGACCGTGAATCCTCTCGCCGTGATCTACGCGAACGGCTTCGAGTCGCTGTAAACGCCGAGGGGCGGGCGCCGCCGTCGCGGCGCCCGCATCCGTGCGCGCGGCTCGTCGCGGCAACCGTGATCAGCCCGGCGCGTTTCGATCTCGGGTCGTGCCGACCGCGTATCGCTCGCCTCGTGCAGGGAACGAGCATCACATGGCCGACGCATCGCCCGCGTCGGGCTCGATCACGGAGGGCGCCCCCCTCGCGGGCGGTGAGCGCAAATGCGAACGCCTTGATCGCAGGGCGGGCGAACGCGCGTCGCGTTCGTCCCGCGGCCTGCTTCAACGCGGCGGCGAGAATTCGAGGACGTGCTGGGCGGGCCCGGGCAGGAACGGCGTCGCTGCGCCGTGTGCCCAGTCGGCATGCCCCGCGCCGTAGTACGGCGACAGCGGGTGGCCGCTCTGTCCGCCCGGCATCATGAAATAGCCGTGGGCTTCGTCGCCGGGCGCGACCGCGAAGCGTTCGGAGGCGCCGAAGTCCGGGCCCTGCACGCGCGGCATGTGGCTGTCACGGGGCAGCGCCTCGTACGGCATGTCGAGCCAGCGTGCGACGAACGAGGGCAGGCCGCGCGACAGCGGATGCGCGATGCGCGCGGTGTTGCGTTCGCCCCAACTGCGTTCCGCGAGGCCGCCGCGTTGCCCGTCGAGCTTCGCGGCGGCCCGGTCGATCGCCGCGATCAGCAGGGCGTCCCAGTCGGCCGTGCCCGGCGGCAGCAGATGCGCCGGACGACGCGAAAGGAGCTTCCACACCGCCTGTTCCGACTGCGGCATCTTGGGCAGTGCGAAGTCGGGAAACTGTTGGCGCACGGCGGCTGCGAAGCCGTCCATCACGGTGTCGATCACCTCGCCGCGCCATGCGCGCACGAGGCGGTAGGCGACCGAGTCCGTCGACGCGCGCCCGTGCCAGTCGGCGAGGATCGCCTGGATCGCCTCGTGCTGCGGCGTCTTCGGCGCGCGATGGAGTTCGAAGGCGAGCAGGTCCTTCCAGTGTTCGAGGAACAGTGCGCGATCGTCGAGCTGGATCTTGAGGAGGTCCGCCGGCGCGAAATGGTCCTTCGCGCGCAGCGCGTCGCGGATCTGCGCCGCGCGTGCGCCGAGGTCGTAGCCGCCGTCGCCGACGAGCGCGAGTGATGGGCCTTCGACCATGCGCTGGTTCGCGCTCCACAGGCGCTGCCAGGGCGGGTTGGAGATGAGCGGATGCAGGTCGTCGGCGACCCAGCCGTCCCAGCCCGTGCCTGCGTTCGACCAGTCGGACGGCAGGTTCGGGTCGTAACCGCCGATGCGCTTGGGGACGCGGCCCGCGATCGTCCAGGCAATGCTGCCCGCCTTGTCGCCGACGAGGAGATTCTGCGGAGGAATACCGCTCGCGTGCGCAATGGCCACCGCCTCGTCGACCGAGTGCGCGTTCTCGAGCCGAACGAGCTCGACGTCGATGCCACGAGGCTGCTGCGCGACCCAGGCGAGCGCGAGTGACGTGCCATCGGCGTCCTTGGCGAGGATCGGCCCCCAGCGCGTGTCTTCGATCTCGATCGTCTCGTCGTCGCCGCCGTGCACGCGGATGCGTTCGGCATGCTTCTCGGTGGTCGCCCAGCCGTCCGGTACGCGGTAGCGCGTGGGATCGTGCGGATCGCGCAGCACGCGCACCCAGTCGGTCGTGTCGACGTAGCTGTTGGTGAAGCCCCAGGCGACGCTGCCGTTGCTGCCCGCTACCACCGCGGGCGTGCCCGGCAATCCAGCGCCGGTGACGTCGACCTTCAC
>NZ_JBQCFP010000166.1:0-7850 GCF_051958935.1 Dokdonella sp.
TGATCGAGGGCGGCGTGAGCGACGCCGGCATACCGTACATCGCGATGGAACTCGTCGACGGTGCGCCGATCACGCGCGCCGCGGACGCGCGCGCGATCGGCTTGCGCCAGCGCCTGCAGTGGTTCACGTCGCTGTGCCGAACGATCGAGGCCGCGCACGCGGCGCTCGTCGTGCATCGCGACATCAAGCCGTCGAACATCCTCGTCACGCACGACGATCGCATCAAGGTGCTCGATTTCGGCATCGCCAAGCTGCTCGACGAGGACTCGCCGGTCGCAACACGCACGCTCGCGTTGACACCCGAGTACGCCGCACCCGAGCAGTTCGGGCGCAAACCCATCACCGCGGCGACCGACGTATACGCGCTCGGCATGGTGCTCGGCGAACTGCTCGTCGGCGAACGCCTGCCGCCGCACCGGCGCGCGAGCAGCGTCGCCGCGGCGGACCGGCGGTTCGCAGTGCCGCGGGGCATGCCGGCGCCGCACGCGCTCGGGCGCCTTCTCGAGGGCGATCTCGACGCGATCCTGGACATGGCCACCGCGCACGACGCACGCGGCCGCTATGCGACGGCCGCTGCGTTCGCCGACGACGTCGAGCGCTATCTCGCCGGCGAGCCCGTGCATGCGCGCCCCCTCACGCGCCGGTATCGCGCGGGAAAGTTCGTCGGTCGCCACCGCGCGGCGCTCGGCCTCGTGAGCTTCGTTGTCGTGGGTGCGATCGCCGCGTTCGTCGCCATCCTCTGGCAGGCCGATCGTGCGCGCGAGCAGGCCGTGCGTGCGGAGGAACAGGCAAGGCGGGCGGAGACGGTGAGGGACCTGCTCGTGTCGGTGTTCAACGCCGGCGGCGCCGATCTCCCGCGCGACCACCGCCCCGGCGTCGAGGACATCGTCGCGGAAGCGACCGGCAGGCTCATGCGCGATACGTCGCTGCCGCAGGCCGTGCGCGCCGACCTGCTGTTGACCCTCGCGCGCGTCGCGCGCAGCGTCGGATCCTACGATCGCTCGATCGCATTGCTCGATCTCGCCGATCGCGCGATCGACGCGACCTACGGTGCGCAATCGGACCAGCGGCTCGAAGCGATGGTGCTGCGTGCGGACGCGGAGCTCGCCCAGGCCCACTATGCCGCCGCCCAGGCGATCCTCGATCCGGTCGCGACGAGGCTCGATGCGTCCACCCGACCGTTCGCCGTCGACGGCTTGATCGCGCTCGGCAGCGCGCACATCCGCCAGGGACGTGGCGACGCGGGGCTCGCACTGCTGCAACGCGCGGTGGCGATCGCGGACGCTGGCGTGCTCGCGCCCGAAGTGCGGCTGCGCGCGATGATCCAGCGCGCCACGGCGCTCGTCGACCTGCAGAAATTCGCGCTTGGGCTCGCCGAAGCCGAAGCCGCCGTCGCGGATTGGCACGCGGCGGGAACGCCGCCGAGCCAGTCGATCATCGAGCTTTACTCGACGATGGCGCTCGCGGCGGAAGGCACGGGCGACATCCCGCGCGCGGAGCACGCGTACCTGGAGGCGATCCAGCTCGGCAATCGATTCTTCGACAAGCCCAACCCGGCGACGGCATGGACGGTCGGCATGTACGGTTCATTCCTGGCCGCGCAGGGGCGCCTCGACGAAGCCGAACCATACCTCGTTCGCGGCCTCGAGCTGCGCCGCTCCGTGTTCGGTACCGCCGACCCTCGCACGCTGAACGCGATAGCGGCGATCGGCAAGATGCACGCGGCGCGGCGCCATTTCGATGAAGCCGCGCGCTGGTATACGCAGGCGGTCGACCAGTGCACGCTCGCGCAGGTCCAGGACGTCGTCTGCTCGCGCGTACTCGCGTTCCGTGCGCGCGCGCTCGCGCAGGGGAAGGAATTCGACGCCGCCGAACGCGACATCGCGGCGGCGCTGGAGCAGCAGAAGCGCCGAAGTGGCGACACCTCGCCGGCCTACGCGTTCCTGCTCGAGAACAAGGTCGCGATCGACATGACGCGCAAGGACTGGCAGTCGGCGCTCGATACGGCCGAGCGCATCTTCGTCATCAATGCGAACACCGGAGGCGGCATGATCCAGTCGGCGCTGACCGTGCACTTCCATCACGCGCGCGCCTTGTTCGAACTCGGCCGCATCGAGCCGGCATTGCGCGAACTCGAGGAATTCGAGCCGCAGTACGCACGCCTGTTTCCGAACGGGGTATCGCGCTTCGACATGCTCGCGTTGCGCGCTCGGGCGCTCGGCAGGTCCGGTCGAGCCGCCGATGCGCGCGAGGCCGCGCGCCAGGCGCTCGCGCTCAAGGCGCCGCCGAACGGCTACAACCCGACGGTGCTGGAGGAATTGCGTGCGCTCGCGAACGAATCCTGAAGCGCGACCCATGCGGGGCGCTGTGGCACGATGGGCGCCGCGATGACGCACGCCCGGGCAGAATCATTCGCCGTGAACGATCAGACGACATCCGTCGACCCCGTTTTCCTCGAGCTGTACGAGCGGCTGAAATCGCTTGCCGGCCGCCAGCGCGCGCGCGGCGCCAGTCCCACGCTGTGCACGACCGAACTCGTGCACGAGGTGTACCTGCGCCTGGGTGAATCCGGCTTCCGCTTCCAGGACCCGGCGCGCTTCTTCGCCTACGCCGCGCGTGCGATGCGTTCCATCCTTGCGGACGCGGCGCGGCGCCGGCGCCAGACCAAGCGTGGCGGGGACCTCGCGCGCCTCGCGCTCGACGATCCGGCGGTCGACGCAGTGCACGTCGACCCGGCGTTGGCACTGCAGCTCGACGACGCCCTCACGGCGCTGGAGAAGGAAGACGAGCGCGCGGCCAAGCTGGTCGAGCTGCACTACTTCGCCGGTGTCGAACTCAAACAGGCGGCCGAGATCCTCGGCATCTCCGCGCGCACGGCCGATCGCGACTGGCGCTACGCGCGCGCGTTCCTCGCGAGCCGGGCGACCTGAGTACGCCGCGACGCGGGCGGTGGCGCGGCTCACGGCGCGGCGTCGAAGCCGTTCGCGAACAGCGCGTCGTCCTCGTCCCAGACCGGGCCGCCGTCGGTCACGCGCATGCCTTGGACCGAGGCGCGCAGCGGCACCGCCGGTCCCGAGCCGATACGCACGCTGCCGCCCGTCGACGCCATGCCCTTCGCGAGCACGACCGTCGCGGAGCCGCGCTGCGGATGCGTGAGCACGAGTGACCAGTGGTCGCCGTGGTCCTGGAGGTCCGCCGTCATCGATGCTTCGCCCGCGTCGTAGCCCGTGACCACGTTGAGGAAGTAGCTTTCCGCCGTGCCGACCGAATCGAGTTCGACGCGGAACTGCCCGGCCTGCTCGTCGCCCGGCTGGTCCTCGTCGACGACGCGCACGTTCGTATCGCCGTGGCCAAACGGCGCAGCCGGCAACAACGTCAGGAGTTCGCTGCGCTGGTTGCCGACGCTCGCCACCATGCGCTCGTCGCCGACCGCGGTCGGCGCCGTCTCGAAGTGCATGACGAACGTACGTCGCACGTGCGCGGCGTCCTCGCGCGGACCGTCCTCGAGCCACGCATCGGTCCCATAGTAGGGACGCAGGGAGTCCGACGACGCACGCATGCGGTCGAGGATCACGAGCGCCTGCAGCGGACGCACGAATAGGAACTCGCGCACCACCGCGTCCGCGTACGGCCAGTCCACGCGCGTGTCGAGGCCGTTGCGGTAGGCGTCGCCGAGATCGACCGCGACGTATGCGAACGCCGCTTCGTGCTGCAGGCGAACCACGGAAGGCAGCCCGCGCGGCTGGTCGCTATCGGTCGGATGCGGGACGGGTCCCGTGTCGCCG
The DNA here is from genome assembly GCF_051958935.1 of Dokdonella sp. Classification (GTDB taxonomy): domain Bacteria; phylum Pseudomonadota; class Gammaproteobacteria; order Xanthomonadales; family Rhodanobacteraceae; genus Dokdonella_A. Next base: position 3,786 of record NZ_JBQCFP010000166.1, read on the forward strand.
ATCCATTGGCCGGTCGAACGTCCTTCGAACAACAGCGCATTGTGCGCGACCGGGTCGTCGGTGAGGGTCGTGCCCTGGCCCCGGAATCCCGTGAGCGTATCGAAATAGCCGGTGCTCTCGCGCGTGATCCAGCGACCGTCGCGCCAGAGCTGGAAACTCGCGCCGTCCATGTGCCGGTGCGCGATGCCGCCGGGCGTGCCGAGCTGGAGGTGCACCTGGGTCGCGTCGTCCGCATGGCTCGTGCGTGCGTCGAGCACCATCGCGCCCGCGGCGTAGTAGTCGAGCGGCACGCCGGCGAAGTCGCCGCTGTCGGCCGTGGCCGCGAGCGCGTCGAACATCCAGCGCCGGCCCGCATCGGATCGGGCGCGCCAGGCGCGCGCGTGGCGCGCATTGCCCGAGAGCGGCGCGCGCGTGCCGAAGTAGGTCGCGAAGTCGCCGAGGTAGGAGCGCAGGTTGATCGCACCGCCGTCGCGGAAGTGCTCGTCGTCGTTGAACGGGAAGAACGAATACGCATTCGACGCGGCGCCGGTGATCGAGGAAGGGCCGGGCGTGCTGCCGTAGAGCAGGGCGTAGATCGCTTCGGTGTAGTAAGGGGTGCGTGCGTACGGGTCGAAGCCGAAGTCGGCCGCGCTCGCGAATGCGAGCAATGGATAGGACAGGCTCACCACGCCGTAGTCGTCGCCTTCGGGGAACACGCCGCCCTTGCCGAAGTCCGCATACCAGCGTTGGAACTGCACGCCCATGCGCGTATCGAGCGCTTCGTCGATGAATTCCTGCGCGCGCGGATTCTCGCCATGGCTCGCCAGTCCCCACAGCAGCAGGTTGCGCGTGCGGCCGGCCCAGTAGTTGTTCGCTTCCTTGCCTTCGTTGCCGAGCGTGTCGGCGAGTTCGCGATCCATGTAGCCGTTCCAGCGCGCGACGAGCGTGGCGACGTCCTGCGCGGTGAGCTGGTCGTGGCACCAGTCGTACATGAGGAGCAGGTCCTCGCCTTCGCCACGGATCTCGTCGCGGAACGCGCCGGGGCCGGTGCTGCCCTGCCAGTCGCGCACGGTGTGCGCCGCGGCCGCGCAGTCGGCAGTGTCGTTCGCGAGCAGGCCTCGCAGCGCCTTGCCGGCCGCGTCGCCGTCGCCGGGAGTGAACGGATGCGCGGCGTAGTAGTCGCGCGCCTGCTGCAGGCGCGCCGCGTTGCCGTACCAGATGCGCGGGTGCGTGGTCGGCACGTCGATGCTCGCGCACGACGCGGGTGGCGGCAGCAGCGACGAGGCGAGCAGGGCGATGCATGCAGCGGGGGACAGTAACCAGGGACGGCCGATCTTCGGCGCCATAGGCATCTCGCGGTGCGCGCGTCGATCGCACGCTTCAGCGGACATAACGAGGTTGCGCGGCCCGATCCGCCAGACCATGTCCGCATGGCGTGGGAGGTGGTGCCCTTGCCGGCACCACCCCGTGCAACGATGGATCAGAACTTCACGGTCACGCGGTCCCAGTAGTAGCGACCCATGAGGTCGAAGTCGCTCGGGTCGGTGTTCGCGTTCAACGTGTTGTTCGCGTACAGGAACGGCGGCTGCTTGTCGCCGACGTTGTTGACGCCGATGTCGACGCGCGTGTTGAGCGCCTCGAGGTTGTAGCCGAACTGCAGGTCGTGGTACGTGGTCGCGCCGAAGTCGGCGAACTGGCCGTCCAGTTCGCGACCCCACGGGTGCGTGTCCTGCGACGGCGATGCCGAGCCCATGCGGAAGCCGTGGATGTAGCGCATCGACCACGACGCGTCGAACGGTCCCATGTGCCAGCCGACCGTACCCTGTGCACGCCAGCGTGGGAACAGGCACACCGCGCCGTTCGCGCCTGCGCACGCGGCGGCCTGCGCCGAACCGTTGCCGAGGAAATGGCCCGCGTAGTGGTACACGGTGTTCGCGTCGCCGAGGCCGGGTGCGCCCTGCAGGTCGTACTTCTTCAGGTACGTCGCATTGATGCCGACGTTGAAGCGACCGAATGCGAACTCGGGCAGGCGGCAGTTCGCTGCGATGTCGACGCCGCCGACGTCGACGCGACCGAGGTTGCCGGTCGGTTCGACGATCGTCTGGATCTGGCCCTGGCTGTCGCCGCTCTGGAAGCGGCGGATGAGCGGGCAGAAGTCCAGTTGTCCGGCCGCGCACAGGTCGAGCACCTGCTGTGCGCCCACGCTCGTGATGTTCTCGTTGAGGTAGAGGCGCCAGAGGTCTGCGCTGAGCGAGAGGCCTTCGAGCCAGTGCGGATCGTAGACGACCCCGAAGTCGAACGAGGTGCCCTTCTCGGGGCCGATCGGGAAGCCCGCGTACGCGGAGCCCGACGCGATCGCGTTCAACTGCGAGTTCTCGCGCACGTTCTGGTTGACGAAGCTGCCGTCGGTGGGCACGCCCACGCAGACGGGATTGCCGGCCGTGGTGGCGTGATCGCACGGATCGTGCGACAGGCGCGGCGCATCGCTGAACGCGCCGCTGAAGATGTCGCCGATGCGAGGCGCGCGGAACACCTTCGAGGTCGTGCCGCGCAGCAGGTCCTCGATCGGGCGCCATTCGAGCGCGAACTTCGTGTTGTTCGTGCTGCCGAACGTGCTGTACTTGGACCAGCGGTCGCCGACCGTGAGGTTCAGTGCGTGCACGAACGGGATGTCCTTGAGGATCGGCACGAACAGTTCGGCACGTGGCCGCCGAGGTGTCGCCAGGTCGTCGTCGACGCCTGCAACAGCAGCCAATCCGCGGCACCGACGCCGATCAGCGTCGTCTTCGCGCCGGCTTCGAGGCAGGCGAGGCGTCCGCCCTCGACGACGCTGCCGTCGTCGAGGCGCACGGCGCCGTCGAGCACGAGCAGCACCGACAGCGGACTGGCGGTGCCGGCGACGAGCGATGCGGGCCCGTGCCCGCTCGTCAGCGACACGGTGCCGTGGCGCGGGCATTCGAACAAGACGACATCGCGTGCGTGCGCGACCGCGCGTTTCAATTGGAACTCCACGTCCATTGCTCCCGTCATGCCTTCGGGGCACCTGCTCGGAGTCGGAACGCAGTTCCATCGCCGCGCACGCCATCGATCCGTCGGCGCGCGTCGGTCGTGTCGCGGCGTGGCGCGTGTCGAGGCGATTTCGCGTTGATCCGTCGTCGATGACCATCACGCCCGCGCGGACTCGTGCTCGCGTGGCCCGCCCCTCGCATCCAGGAGTCCAGCGACATGCACGTAGAACGCAATCAGGTTCGACCGAGGTCCGTCGCTGCGCTCGGCCACGCGGCGATCCTTCTGCTGGCATTCCACGCGAGCGCGGGCGCCGTCGAGTTCGCCGGCATCGGCGTCGGCGCGATCCCCGACGGCCACGGCGGCAGCGGTGGCGATCCGGTATGCGACGCGACGACGCTCGGCCCGCCGCTCGTCGTGCAGTTCGACGTGCGCGACCTCGTCGACGTCGTGCGCAGCGTTGGCGTACGCATCGCGTTCGCACCCACACACACCTGGGTCGGCGACCTGCACGTGCGCCTCGCCGCGCCCGGCGGCAGCCCGGCCGCGCCCCTGTTCGGCGACACCGGCGCGGGCGCGGCAGGCGATGACGGCAGTGATGCGCAGGGCGCGTACGCGTTCGGCGACGAGAGTACGACCGACTGGTGGTCGACCGCCTCCGCGACGCCGGACGAGGCCGTGATCGCGGCGGGCTACTACCGCGCGACCGCGGACGGCACCGGCGAACCGGTATCGCTCGATGCCGCGTTCGCCGCGCTCGCGCCGCAGCAGGCGAACGGCACATGGACGCTCACGATCGCCGACGACTGTGCGCAGGACACCGGCGGCGTCGCCGCCGCGTCGCTCGTGATCAACGCCACGCTGCCGGTCGAACTGCAGGCGTTCGTCGTGGATTGATCGCGGCCATTCGAATGCCGTCGCGTCCGCACTGGCGAATGGTCGGCTCCAATCGCGTTCTTCCGGGCAGGCGATCGGCCTGCGAAGGAGAGTGGCGATGTTCGATTCGAGGACCTGCGAGGGTGCGCGGCGCCGGGTGCCCGCGTTGCGCGTGCTCGCGGCCGCACTGACGACTGCGCTCGG
>NZ_JBQCFP010000167.1:0-4641 GCF_051958935.1 Dokdonella sp.
CCCCCCCCCCGCTCCGCGGGGCGGCGGGCTTTTACACCCCCCGCCGCCCCGCCGCCCCCCCCCCCCCGCGTGCGCGCCGGGCCCCGCCCCCGCCCCCGCGCGCGCGGCGCGCCCCCACCGCCTCAGCCCTTGGCGAACGAATCGCGCAGGGTCACCGTGCGGTTGAACACCGGCGTCGCGCCGGTGTGGTCGGCGAGGTCGGCGACGAAATAGCCGAGCCGCTCGAACTGCAGCGCGTGCTCGCGCTGCGCGCCCGCGGCGGCGGGTTCGACCCATGCCTGCACGACGCGCTTGGAATCGCGGTTGATGTGGTCGGCGTAGGTCTTGCCGTCGCTCGTGTCGTCGGGGTCGGCAACCGTGAACAGGCGCTCGTACAGGCGTACTTCCGCGGCGACCGCATGCCTGGCGCTGACCCAGTGGATCGTGCCCTTGACCTTGCGGTCGGCGCCCGGCATGCCCGTGCGCGTGTCGGTGTCGAGCGTACAGTGGACCTCGCTCACGCGGCCGTCGGCGTCCTTGAGGACATCGGTGCAGCGCACGATGCCGACGCCGCGCAGGCGCACTTCGCCGCCCGGCACGAGGCGGTGGAACCCCTTCGGCGGCACCTCGAAGAAGTCGTCGCGCTCGATCCAGAGCTCGCGCGAGAACGGCACGCGGCGCAGGCCGAAGTCGGGGTTCTTCGGGTGGTTGGCGAACTCGATCGTCTCCTCGTGCGCGGCGTCGAGGTTGGTGATCACGAGCTTGAGCGGGTCGAGCACGGCCATGCGGCGCGGCGCGCCCGCATCGAGCACTTCGCGCACGCAACCTTCGAGCACGCTGAACTCGATCACCGAGTTCTGCTTGGTCACGCCGGCGCGCTCCCAGAACGCGCGGATCGCCGCGGGCGGAAAGCCGCGGCGGCGCAGGCCCGCGAGCGTCGGCATGCGCGGATCGTCCCAGCTGTCGACGAGGCCGTCGGCGACGAGCGCCATGAGCTTGCGCTTGCTCATCACGGTGTAGTCGAGGTTGCCGCGCGCGAATTCGATCTGCTGCGGCCGGCTCGGCGGGCCGGCGAGGCCGGCGCGGCGCATCGGCTCGACGATTTCCGGCATCGACGGCAGGTCGAGCTGGTCGAGGCACCAGTCGTAGAGCGGGCGATGGTCTTCGAACTCGAGCGTGCAGAGCGAATGGGTGATGCCTTCGACCGCGTCCGACACGCAGTGCGCGTAGTCGTACATCGGGTAGATCGGCCAGGCGTCGCCGGTGTTCTGATGGCTGACCTTGCGGATGCGGTAGAGCGCCGGGTCGCGCAGGTTGATGTTGCCCGACGCCATGTCGATCTTCGCACGCAGCGTGCGCGCGCCGTCGGCGAACTCGCCCGCGCGCATGCGGCGGAACAGGTCGAGGTTTTCCTCGACGCTGCGATCGCGCCACGGCGAGTTGCGGCCGGGCTCGGTCAGCGTGCCGCGGTATTCGCGCACTTCCTCCGCGCTGAGGTCGCAGACGAACGCCTTGCCGTCACGGATGAGCTTTTCGGCGCAGAGGTAGAGGATCTCGAAGTAGTCCGACGCGTGGTGCAGCGCGTCCCACTCGAAGCCGAGCCAGTGCACGTCGGCCTGGATCGCATCGACGTACTCGACGTCCTCCTTGGTCGGATTGGTGTCATCGAAGCGCAGGTTGCAGCGCCCGGCGAAATCGGCGGCGATGCCGAAGTTGAGGCAGATCGACTTGGCGTGGCCGAGGTGCAGGTAGCCGTTCGGCTCGGGCGGGAAGCGCGTCTTCACGCGGCCGCCGTGTTTGCCGACCGCGCGGTCGGCGACGACGATCTGGCGGATGAAATTGCCCGCGGCGGGCGCGGCGGTGGTGGCGTCGGTCATGCGTCAGCGCCGCGGCTGCGCGGCGTCCGGTCGAAGGTAAACCACCAGTCTAGCAGGGTGTCGCGAGCCTGCGTTTGCCACGTTTCGAGGGCGATCTGCGCCGTGGCCAGCGGGACCGCGGGCCGATCAGGCCTCGGCCAGGCTGACGCTGCGCACGCCGGGCAGGGTGCGCAGGCGCAGGCGCACCGGGCCGCGCACGTCGCGGATGTCGACCACGCTTTCGTGCTGGGTCGCCTCGATCAGGCCGCGCTCGACCAGGGCCACCGCGACCGTGCGCACCGGGCGCATGAGGTCCTGCCAGCGCCAGCCCATGCGCGTGCCGAGCAGGTGGGCCGCCTCGCTCGGGCAGATGCTGCGGCCCGGCCCCCGCTCGTGGAGCAGCTCCATGAGGCAGTCGCGGATGCGCTCGGCCAGCAGGTCGTCGTGGAACGGCAGGTTCATCCCGTGCTCTGCGCCGGCTGCACGCCCTCGGGTCATCGGGGTCGCGGGCCGGCGGCAATGGCCGGCATAATAGCCACATGGCCGCGACGGCACGTGGCGCGCTGCACCAGCGCTACGCAAGTTCACCATCGCGGCGATCCGGCCTTCACGCCGCGCGGCCGGGCGGCGGTTCCACGGGACGCGAATGAAGATCGTCTATCGGGCCGAGAACATCATCGACGCGAACCTCGTCAAGGGCGCGCTCGAACTCGAGGGCATCGCCGCCTTCGTCAGCGGCGAGTACCTCACCGGCGCCGTCGGCGAACTCCCCTTCTGGAACCTCGTCGCGGTCATGGTCGCCGACCACGACGTCGAACGCGCCGCGCCGATCGCCGGCCGCATCGACCTCGCCTTGCGCGAAGAACGCGCGCAGAACGACGGCCTCGCCGGCGGGGCACTCCCGGCCTGAGCGCCGTTTCCACTCCTGCTTTCCGGAACAACACCTGCATGTCCACCCGGCCGCTGCTGATCATCGGCAACAAGAACTATTCGTCCTGGTCGCTGAGGCCATGGCTGCTGCTGCGCCATCACGGCGTCGCGTTCGACGAGCATCGGCTGCTGCTCGATACGCCCGAATTCGCGCGCGAGATCGGCGACTGGTCGCCCAATCGCAGCGTGCCCGCGCTGCGCCACGGCGGCCTCACCGTGTGGGATTCGATCGCGATCTGCGAGTACGTGAACGAGACATTCCTCGGCGGCGCCGGCTGGCCGCGCGACGCTGCGGCACGCGCGGTCGCGCGCTCGGTCGCGGCCGAGATGCACTCGGGTTTCCGCGCACTGCGCACGCGCATGCCGATGAATGCGCGGCGGCGTGTCGCCGACTTCGCCTACGGCGAGGACGTGCGTGCCGAGATCGAGCGCGTACTCGCGATCTGGCGCGACTGCCGCGCGCGCTTCGGCGCGGGCGGCCCGTTCCTGTTCGGCGGCTTCTCGATCGCCGATGCGATGTATGCGCCGGTCGTGCTGCGTTTCGTCACCTACGGCGTCGCGATCACCTCCGACCTGCAGCCATGGGTCGACGCGCTGCTCGCGTTGCCGGCGATGCAGGAGTGGCTGCGCGACGGTGCAGCCGAGACCGAAGTGCTCGTGGCGACCGAGGCGGTCGCCTGATGCAGGGCACCCACGAACTGCCGCGTCGCGCGCTGCTGCAGATGATCGTCGGCGCGATCGCGATCAGCACGACGAGCCTGTTCGTCAAAGTGGCGCACGTCGGTCCGACGGTGTCGGGCTTCTACCGCATGGGGTTCGGCGGTCTCATGCTGCTCGGCGGCCTCATCGCGCTCGGCCAATGGCGGCGGCTGCGCCTCGCCGAGGTCGGCTGGCTGCTCGTGCCGGGCGCGGCGTTTGCGGTCGATCTCGTCATGTGGCATCGGAGCATCCTCTACGTCGGCCCCGGGCTCGCGACCCTGCTCGGCAACTTCCAGGTGTTCCTGATGGCGCTCGCGGGGTGGCTCATCTACCGCGAACGCCTCGCTTGGCATTTCCTCGCCGGCATCGTGCTCGCATTCGTCGGCCTGTACCCGCTGGTCGGACTCGACTGGTCCGCGGTCGGCGCGCAGTACCGCCTCGGCGTCGGGCTCGGTACCGTCACCGGCGTCGCGTACGCGATCTACATGCTTTCGACGCGGCATGCGCAGCGCGCCGGGCACGTGACGCTCGCCCCGGCGCAACTGCTTTGCGTCAGTTCGCTGCTGAGCGCGGTCGTGCTCGGCGCGGTCGCAGGGGTCGAGGGCGAATCGTTCGTGATACCCGACGCGCAGAGCTGGTCCGCTTTGGTCGGCCTCGCGTTCTTCGGCCAGGTGTTCGGCTGGGTGCTGCTCACGCGCGCGATGCCGCAATTGCCGGCTTCGACGATCGGCCTGCTGCTCCTGCTGCAGCCCGCGCTCAGCTTCATCCTCGACGTGCTGCTGTTCGCGCGCCCGACGCGCACGCTCGACTGGATCGGCGTCGCGCTGTCCCTGCTCGGCATCTTCATCGGCTCGTACCGACCCGCGGCGCGCGCGGCGGCCGCACCAGGCGCCGCGGAACCGTAGGGCAGTACGCGCATGGCGCGTGCCGCCGCATTCACGCGGTGCGTTCGCACACCGCGGCGTGGCGTGGCGGGACTCGCCGCTTCGCGGCTCGACCCGCCCTACACGGTTACCGATGCCCGCATGATCGCGTGACACGTACCTATGCCACCATGATCGCTTTGGGCGGTACGCGCGGCGCGCGTGCCGCCGCAACCACGCGGTGCGTTCGCACACCGCGGCGTGGCGTGGCGGGACTCGCCGCTTCGCGGCTCGACCCGCCCTACACGGTTACC
>NZ_JBQCFP010000168.1:0-37170 GCF_051958935.1 Dokdonella sp.
GCGCGCGAGCAGGACAGCATCGGCGAACGCCTGGTCGATCGCGCCGCGGACGAAACCCTGCCCGGTCACGCTCGCTACTGGTTCCGTCGCTACGGCCTGTGGGGAGCCGCGGCGCTGCTCGCGCTGGCCACGAGCGCGGGCGCCTGGTGGTGGCAACAACGGCCGGAGCCGCCGAGGTTCGTGCCCCCTGCGCCGACGACCGCGGCACCGTCGCCGGTCGACGCCGAAGCGACGCGGCTCGAGGCACGCCTTGCCGAGAAGCCGGAAACCGAGCTCACCGCATTCACCCAATTGCTCGCGCGCTGGCAGGTCGATGCCGACTCGGTGTCGGTGCGCGAAGCGAGCCGCTGCGCCGCGATCGTCGCCCCCGGCATCGCGTGCCTGCGCGGCCACGCGGCGCTGGAACAGCTCGTGCGCTTCGATCGGCCGTTGATCCTGCTGCTCGGCAAGGGCGATCATCCCGCGCACGCATTGCTGCAGGGCGTGGGCAAGCAGCATGTCCGACTGGATCTCGCCGGCGCGCGCTACGAACTCGCGCGCGATTCGTTGTCCAAGTTCTGGAACGGCGACTTCGTCGTGCTCTGGCGCCTGCCGGCGGACATTCCGGCGACGCTCGAGCGCGGCGCGAGCGGCAGCGGCGTCGCATGGGCGACCGAGCGACTGAAGACGTTCGATGGCGGCGCCAGCGCGGCGACACCGGCGATGTTCGATGCGGCGTTCGAGGAGCGCGTGCGCACGCTGCAGCAAGCCTATGGCATCAAGGCCGATGGGATCATCGGACCGGAAACCCTGTTCGCGCTGTCGGCGCTGGACGACGCCGGGCCGCATCTCGCCCGGACCGTGGAATGAACCCGCATCGCGAACGCAGTCGGAACCCCTCATGTCGTTGATCCTCGAAGCCCTGAAGAAGTCTGAACAGCAGCGTCGCCTCGGCGAGATGCCGACGCGCGGCACGCCGACGCTGCCGAGCCGGCGCCGGCGCAACCTGTTGCCCGGGCTGGCCGGCCTCATCGCCGTCGCGCTCGGCGCCGGATGGTGGTTGGTGCGCACACCCGCGCCGGCGCCCGAGGAGGCAAAGCCCGCGCCGGCGGCCGCGCCCGCGGCGCTGCCGCCCCCCCGCGTGGATCGGACGGTGGCGGCCCCGGCAAGTGCCGAGCGGAAGCCGGCCGCCAAGCCGCCTGCGCCGATGCCGGCCGCCGCTGCGCCAATCCTGCCGATGCCGACGACAGACCGGCCGGGGGCGGTGACGCCACCGCCCAATGCCGCGCTCGTCGGTGCGCCTGGCACGAAGCCCGCCGCGCCACCGGCTGCGACGCCGCCGATGCGCGTGCCGCCGTCTCCGGCCAAACCGGCAGCTACGACCGCGCCCGCGGACGCCGCGCCAAAGGCGGCGGCGACGGCGACCGCAGACGCCGCCACGGATGCCACATCGAAGGAGAAAGACGCCGTCGCGAGAACGCGGGGGTCGCTGGCGAAGCCGGCGGCGCCGGCCACGCCCGCCGCAACGCCGTCGCAGGAAATGAAGGCGATGGAAGACGCGATCGCGGCGAAGCGCGCAGCGGCGAAGCCCGCCGCGCCGAAGTTGCCGACCGTGTGGGAACTGCCGTACGGCACGCGCAAGGAACTGCCCGACATCAAGCTCACGATGCACGTCTATTCGAGCGCACCCGCCGACCGATTCATCGTGATCGACGGCGAGCGCCACGTCGAAGGCGACGATCTCGGCGACGGCGTCGTGCTGCGCGAGATCAGCGCGGACGGAATGGTGCTCGACTTCAAGGGCCAACGCTTCCTCTACCCGCGCGACGGGCGCTGACGCGGAAGGCGACCGGCATGTTCGTGCACCTGCCGAGTTCGCGCCGCACCGGTCCGCCCTGGGCGACGCTGCTGATCGTCGCTGCGTGTGTCGCCACGTTCCTCTGGCTCGTGGCCTTGCCGCCGGCCGAACGCCTGGCCATGCTCTCGCGCTGGGGCACGGTACCCTCGACCCTGCTCGACCCGCATGCGCCGTGGTGGCAGCAGTTGCTCGAACTGCGCGCGGCGCGCCTGGTCACGGCGATCTTCATCCATGCCGACTGGTTGCACCTGACCGGCAATCTGCTGTTCCTGATCGTGTTCGGCGTGTCGGCCGAGCGCGCACTCGGCTCGCCGCGCTTCCTCGCGATGTTCGTCACCGGCGGCGCGCTCGCCAACCTCGTCGGCGCGCTCACCCTCGTCGGCACGAGTGCACCGATCGTCGGCTCGAGCGGTGCGGTATCGGCGGTGGTCGGCGCCTATCTCGCGCTGTTCCCGCGCGCGCGCCTCGGCCTCGTGCTGCCGCTCGGCGTGTTCCTCGAGTTCGTGCGCATCCCGGCGCCCCTGCTGATCGGCTTCTGGGCCGCGTTGCAGCTGCTGTTCACCTACGTCGGCCCGGCGTTCGGCGCCGTCGCCTGGTGGACGCACATCGCCGGTTTCCTGATCGGTATCCTGCTCGCGGTGTTGTCACGCCCGGCGATTGCGCGGCGGTTGCGCAGTTAGCTGATGCGTCCATGCCCGTCCACGCCATAAGTCAGGATCGACGGGCGATCCATCCATGGATCGCTGCTGATGCCGGGAACAGCGCCTGCCCTTTCTCCGTCTCGGCGCTGGTCGGGAACGGAAGCTACAATCGCCACCATGCGCAAGGCGAAACTCTACAAGGTCACCTTCCTGTCGCAGGGCAAGAGCATCGAGCTCTACGCCCGCCGCGTCGCATCGAGTGCATTGTGGGGTTTCACGGAAGTCGGCGACCTCGTGTTCGCCGCGCCGGGCGAAGGCCTCGTCGTCGATCCGAGCGAGGAACGCCTGCGCGAGGAATTCAAGGACACGGACGTACTGCACGTGCCGATGCACGCGATCGTGCGCATCGAGGAGGTCGCGCGCCGCGGCACCGCCGCGATCCGCGACGCCGCCAGCGGCGACAAGATCATGCCGTTCCCACTCGCGCCGCCGCGGGCGAAATAGCAACGCCGAAAACGGCTCAGGCGTCCGGCCGCAACACGCCGAAGCTGCGCAGGTTCTCGCGGAACATCGCCTCGTATTCGGCGCGGAACGCGACTGTCGCTTCTTCGGGCGTCTGCTGCAGCAACTGGCTGCGGTTGACCCACTGGAACGCATTGAAGCGCGCCGCGGCGAACAGGATCGCCGCACTCACGCGCGACTGCGGGAAGCGCTGGCCGAACTCGTTGGCCTGCGCGACGAAGCGATCGACGAGCTCGAAGAACTGGTCTTCGGTGATGTCCTGCGGGGTATTCATCGCGACTCCGATGCGGGGCCGCATATGGTCCGCCGCCGCCCGCGTCAATGCAATGGCGTGCCGAAACGCGCGAAGCGCGGCTGCCAATGATCGAGTATGTCGGCGGAGACGAGGATGCGCTCGGCGCGAGCGATGAGCTTCGTGCGCGGCACGAAGCCGATGTAGCGCGAATCCTCGCTGTTGTCGCGGTTGTCGCCGAGCACGAGGTACTCGTCGGCCGGAACGACGACCGGGCCGAAGCTCGAGTGCGCGGTACTGCCCGGCAGCCACTGCACGATCCGCTCGGAACCGGCGATGGCCTCGCGTTCACGCTCCGCGGCGATGCGGCGCTGTCCCACGTGGACAGGCGATTCGCGCCCGAGCGGCTCGTAGCGCGCCTGCTCGCCGTTGACGAGCAGCCGGTTGTCGCGCATTTCCACCGTGTCGCCGGGCAGCGCGACGACGCGCTTGATCAGGCGCGTGCCGTCCTGCGGCGAAGAGAACGTGACGATGTCGCCACGGCACGGATCGCCGAGGCGCGCGAGCACGGTGTCCGAGAACGGCACGCGCAGGTCGTAGGCGAGCCGGTTCACGAGCACGACGTCGCCTTCGAGGATGGTCGGGCGCATCGAAGCGGTCGGCACCGGGTTCCAGTCGGCGATCGCGCTGCGGAACACGCCGAGCAGGAGCAGGAAGGCGATGATGCGGCGGTTCGCGTGCAGCCAGGTCTTCATCGTGCTCCTCGCAGATGTGAGCGTGGGGTGTGGCCACATCGGCACGGTGGGCGTACTCGTCAGCCCTTGCCGGGTGCGCCCGGCGCAGGTGGCGCGCGCAGCGCGAGTGCCTTGAGCGCATTGAGCGCCTCATTGAGCGCGTAGTCGCGTTGCAGGTCGCGATTCGCCGCCGGCGGCGTCTCGACCGCATTGCCTTCATTCGCGCCCTTGAGGTGGTTGCGCAGGTCGCGTTCGCCGACGACCAGCGATGGCTCGCTCTCGCGCTGGCTGAGGGCGAGATCGGCCAGGCCGATGTCGGGTTCTATGCCGGCGGCCTGGATCGAAACGCCGCTCGGCGTGTAGTAGCGCGCCGTGGTCAGCTTGACCGCGTGTTCGGCATCGAGCGGCAGCACGGTCTGCACCGAACCCTTGCCGAACGTGCGCCGCCCCATGAGCAGGGCGCGATGGTTGTCCTTGAGCGCACCCGCGACGATCTCCGCCGCGGACGCCGTGCCGTTGTCGACGAGCACGACCATCGGCGCGCCGGCAAGCAGGTCGCCCGGGGTCGCGCGGAAGGTCATCTCCGAATCCTTGACGCGCCCGCGCGTGCTGACGATCACGCCGCCCTCGAGGAACTCGTCGCCGACTTCGATCGCCGCAGTGAGCAGGCCGCCCGGATTGCTGCGCAGGTCGAGCACGGCGCCGCGGAGCGGCGCCTTGTTCTCGGCCACGAGGCGCTCGATGCGCTTGCGCAGCTGTCCACCGGTTTCGGCCTGGAACTGGCTGATGCGCAGGTACGCAAAGCCAGGCTCGAGCATTCGCCCCGCCGCGCTCGCGACGCGGATCACTTCGCGCTTGAGCGGGATGTCGACCGGCACGGTCTGCCTGTCGTGCAACACGCTGAGGGTGATCGGCGAACCAGGCTTGCCGCGCAGTTGCGCGATCGCGCTGTCGACGTCGTCGGCCTGAACGGGCTTGCCGTCGATGCGCACGATCGTGTCGCCGGCCTTGATGCCGGCGCGTTCCGCCGGCGAGTCGTCGATCGGCGCGATCACCTTGAGGCTACCGTCGACCTGCAGGACTTCGATGCCGAGACCGGCGTAGCTGCCGGTGGTGTCCTCCGTGAGGTCCTCCATCTGCTCCTTGCCGAGGTATTCGCTGTGCGGGTCGAGCCCGCCGAGCAGGCCGCGGATCGCCGACTGCATGAGGCGGTGGTCATCGACATCGTCGACGTAGGCCTGCTTCACGAGGCTGTAGACCGCGGTGAACGCGCGGATATCGGCGAGGTCCAGTGGCGCGTTCTTCGCGGCCGCCTTCGGCTCGACCGTCGTCGTGGAATCGACCGGCGCCTTGGCGTCGACGGGCGGCTCGTCGGCCAGAGCCGGGAGGCACGCGCACATGATGAGGACGGTGGACAACAAACGCTTGGACATCGGGCCGGACCTTGAAGGTGAAGACGGGCGGCCGCCAGGCCACCTCACCACGACGACGTGGCGCCGCGGCCGCGCGAGCGCAAGCCGCGGGCATGCGCGGCATGCCGCGCGAAGCAGTGTAGCCCCGCAACGCATCGGTCGCGCTGTTGTGGACCGCAGATCCGCGGAAACGTTCAGCTCAGCGCAACCATCCGCGCGGGTCGACCGCCTGCCCCTTCGCGCGCAGCTCGAAATACAGGCCCGCCGCCTTTTGCCCCCCGCTCGCCCCGCTCGTGGCGATCGTCTCGCCGGCATCGACCCAGTCGCCGACATCCTTGAGCAGGGTTTCGTTGCAGCCGTAGAGGCTGAGGTATCCGTCGCCGTGGTCGACGATCAGCAGCAGGCCATAGCCGCGCAACCAGTCGGCGAACGCGACGCGTCCGTGCGAAATCGCATGCACGGCACTGCCGGTCTTCGCCGCGAGCAGCAGGCCGCTGCTGCGCCGGCCCGATTCGTCGGCGGCGCCGAAGGCGGTCACGACCTTGCCCTGCAGCGGCCAGCGGAGCCGGCCGCGCTGCGTCGCGAACGGCGCGTCGCCGGCGAGCTCCTTGGGGATGTCGGCGAACACGTCGCGCAGGCGTTCGAGCAGGTTGCCCAGTTCCGCCTCGTTGCGGCCGAGCGCGGCGATCCGCGCCGCCTGGTCCTTGAGCTTCGCCTCGAGCTCGACGAGCAATCCGGCGCGCGCCGCACGCTCGGCGTCCAGCCGCTGGCCCTCGGCGTTGCGCGCGTCGCGCGACGCCGCGAGTTCGGCAGTCGCGCTGCGGATCTGTGCCTGCACCTCGTCGAGGCGGCGCAGGTCACCGAGCAGGTGCTCGATCTGCTCGACCTGGGCGCGCTGGAAGTAGCGATGGTAGGCGAGCACCCGCGAGATCGCGGCGACATCGTCCTGCTGCAGCAGCAGCTTGAGTTCCTCGCCGTGGCCGAGTGCGTAGGCCGAGCGAAGCAGGCCGCCGAGCGCGTCGCGCTGCACCGCGAGCGTGCGATCGAGCTTCGCCTTTTCGGCATCGAGCTCGTCGAGGCGCGCCTGTTGCGCGGCGACCTTCGCATCGAGCGCCTGCACGTCCCTCGCGACCGCGGCGAGCGCGAGTTCCTTGTCCCGCAGTGCACGCGCCGCCTCGTCGCGTTCGCCGCCCGCCGCGCGCTGCTGTTCGGCGAGCGCCTTGAGCTCGGCGCGCACGGCGTCGAGCTTGCGCCTGGTTTCCTGCTCCTGCGCCGCGCGCTGCGGATCGGGCGCATCCTGCGCATGCGCGACACAGGCGAGTGCCGCCGCGAGGCCGAGTGCGAGCGGGCGTCGAAGCCGCACGACTCAGGTGAATTCGATGAGGCTGCGCCCACTCATTTCGGGCGGCTGCGCCAATCCCATCAAGGCGAGCACGCTCGGTGCGAGATCGCGCAACGCGCCGTGGTGCAGGCGCGCCTGGCGGCCGATGTAGACGAGCGGCACCGGGCCGACCGTGTGCTGCGTGTGCGGCACGCCGTTCTCGTCGACCATCTGCTCAAGGTTGCCGTGATCGGCGCTGACGAGCATCTCGCCGCCGGCGGCGCGGATCGCCGCGGCGAGCCGGCCGAGCGCGACGTCGACCGCCTCCGCGGCCTTGATCGCGGCCGCCTCGTCGCCCGTATGGCCGACCATGTCGGGGTTGGCGATGTTGCAGGCAATGAAGTCGTAGCGGCCCGAACCGATCGCCTCGACCAGACGGTCTGTGAGTTCCGGGCAGCTCATCTCGGGCTTGAGGTCGTAGGTCGCGACCTTCGGGCTCGGCACGAGGATGCGGTCCTCGCCTTCGAACGGTTCTTCGCGCCCCGCCGGAGAAGAAGAACGTGACGTGCGCGTACTTCTCGGTCTCGGCGATGCGCAGCTGGCGCAGGCCTTGCGCGGCGAGGACTTCGCCGAGCGTGTTGCGCATGGACTGCGGCGGCCACGCGATCGCCGTGGCAGCGAGCCCCTGTTCGTATTCGGTGAGGGTGACGAACGCCGACAGGCGCGGCGCATGCACGCGCGGGAAGCCGTCGAAATCGGCGTCGACGAACGCATGCGAGAGTTCGCGTGCGCGATCGGCACGGAAGTTCATGAATACGATCGCGTCGCCGTCGGCGACGCGCGCGCCGCCGTCGATGACGGTCGGCTTGACGAACTCGTCGTTCTCGCCGCGCGCGTAGGCATCGTGCAGCGCGGTCGCGGCGTCGGTCGCGTGGTACTCGGCCACCGCTTCGGCGATCGCGCTCCAGGCGAGCCGCACGCGCTCCCAGCGGTGGTCGCGGTCCATCGCGTAGTAACGGCCGCCGACCGTCGCGATGCGCGTATTGCCGAGCGCCGCGCACTTCGCCGCCAGTGCGGCGATGCTCGCACCGGCGCTGCGCGGCGGCGTGTCGCGACCGTCGAGGAATGCGTGCACCGCGACGCGCGCGACGCCGCGGCGCGCGGCGAGGTCGAGCATCGCGAAGATGTGTCGTTCGTGGCTGTGCACGCCGCCCGGCGAGAGCAGGCCGAATACGTGCAGCGTGCCACCGCCGAGGCGCGCGGCGTCGCAGGCGCCGAGCAGCGCGGGGTTGGCGTCGAACGAGCCGTCGGCGATCGCCGCGTCGATGCGCGTGAGGTCCTGGTAGACGATCCGGCCCGACCCGATGTTCATGTGGCCGACCTCGGAATTGCCCATCTGGCCGTCCGGCAAGCCGACGAACTGTCCATGCGTGTCGACCAGCGTGTGCGGGCATTCGGCGAGCAGGCGGCGCCAGTTCGGGCAATCGGCCTGCGCGATCGCGTTGTGCGCGGTTTCGGCGCGGTAGCCCCATCCGTCGAGGATCAGCAGCAGGATCGGCTTGGGTCGTGACACGTGGCACATTCCATGGCGAAGGCAGGGGTCAATGCTAGCGGAACGGCGCGCCGGACGGGGTTTTCAACCTTTCCGCGCGCCCGCGCATCCAAGCTCCCGACCACCTCACCGGAGACCGCCATGCACTGCAGGACCGCGCTGTCCTTCGCCCTCGCCTCGCTGTTCTTCGCCGGCGCCGCTTCCGCGCGCGGCATCGACGTCGACAAGGTGAACGGCTCCATCCACATCGAGAGTGACCAGCAGGCCGGCGCGCTCAGCACGGTCAACGGCTCGATCCGCATCGACGGCGGCGGCAGTGCGACCAAGGTGTCGACCGTCAACGGCGGCATCGAACTCGGCGACCGCGCGACCGCGGAGTCGCTCGAGACCGTCAATGGCGGCATCGACCTCGGCGCCGGCGCGCGCGTGAACGGCACGGTCGAGGCGGTCAACGGCGGCGTGCGGCTCGGCAAGGGCGCGGAGATCGTCGGCCATGCCTCCAACGTCAACGGCCGCTACGTGCTCGACGCGGCGCACATCGGGGGCGGCATCGAAACCGTCAGCGGCGACATCGAAATCGGCGCCGGCTCGCGCGTCGAAGGCGGCATCCTCGTCGAAAAACCGCACGGCTGGTCCTGGGGCAAGCAGCGCAACCCGCGCATCGTGATCGGCCCACACGCGATCGTCGAAGGCACGCTGGATTTCCGCCGCGAGGTCGACCTCTTCGTGAGCGACAGTGCGAAGGTCGGCGAGATCAAGGGCGCGAAACCGACGAAGTTCTCCGGCGACCAGCCGTAAATCGCGATCGCAAGTGCGCGACGAGGGCCATGGATGGCCGCGTCGACAGCAGCGCCGTCGGTGATTCCCGCGAACGGGGGAATCACGATGCGGGCCAAGACGCTGGGTCCCGGCTGCCTCGGACATCAAAATAACATCACCATGGATTCCCCCTTTCGGGGGGAAATGGCCGCATGCTGCGGGGGCCAAGGCGGCAAGGCACCGACCGCGCGAACGGGCACCGTAAAAAAAGCCCCGCACCGCTGACGACGGTACGGGGCCAACAAATGCCAAGGAGGGGATCGCCCCGTCCATGGGGCGAAAGACGGCATCCACTGCGCCGAAGAGGTTGTCGCGTGGCCGTCGCAGATCCTGCGACCGGCGCGAACGGCTTGCGTGGGCGCGGCGGAATACGCAGGATGCGCCGTTCCGACGCCTGCCACGCCTGCCGCCATGCCATTGCTCATGCTCGCCTCGCTCGCGCTGACGATCCTCTGCGCCATCCACGTGGTGCGCAGCGGCCGGCCTCTGTACTGGATCTGGCTGCTGCTGATCGGCTCGTACATCGCGGTCGCCGTCTACGTGTTCGTCGCGGTGCTGCCGGACCTTCGCAGCAGTCCACGCAGCCGCAAGGCGGCCCGGCAGATGCTCGAGACGATCGATCCCGAACGCCGCCGCCGCGCGATCCGCGAGCGGCTCGAACTCGCCGACACGACCGACAACCGCCGCGCGCTCGCCGAGGAATGCCTGCGCCTGCGCGACTACCGCAATGCGGCGGACCTCTACCAGTCGATCCTCAAGGGCATCTACGCGACCGAGCCCCTGTTCATGCTCGGCCTGGCCGAGGCGCAGGCGGGCGATGGCGACTTCGCTGCGGCGCGCGCGACGCTCGACGCGCTGGTCAAGGCGAACCCCGCGTTCCGCTCGACCGACGGCCACCTGCTCTACGCGCGCTGCCTCGAGGAGCTCGGCGAGCACGATTCTGCGCTCGCCGAATACGAAGTGCTCGCGCGCAGCTATCCGGGCGAGCAGGCGCGCTACCGCTACGCGACCCTTCTGCGCCGGCGCGAGCGCATCGCCGATGCGCGCGCGGTGCTGCAGGACATGCTCAAGCGCGCGCGGCTGGCGCCGCGCTACTACCGCCGCAAGGAGCGTGAATGGCTCGACGCGGCCAAGCGCGACCTCGGCGCGCTCGAGGCCGGCTGAGCACGGCGCGCGTCAGCGCTTCTTCTTTTTCGCGAGCGCCTTCTCGATCCCGGCCTGCGTGAGCGGGTGGTAGCCCGGCTTCGCCTTCGCGTACACACCACGCGCGAACGCAAGGCCGTCCGGCGTCCTGGCGAGTTCCTCGTAGAGCGGCAGTACCAGATAGCGCCGGCCGATGCGCGACATGTACGCCGCCATCTGCTCGCGCGCGGGCCGATAGTCGGCGCGAATCGCGGCGAGGTACCAACGCCGCGCGATCTCCGCATTCGCCGCTCCCGTGAGATGCCACGCCGCATCGAACTCGGCAAGCTGAGCGGCCTTGAGCGGCTTGGGCAGGCCATCGAGGAAGTACATCCATTCCTGCGTGTTCCAGCCCTTCGCATCGAGCTCGGCGGCCTTGCGCGTGCCGGCGAGCCATTCGCCGCGCTGTTTCTCGATCGAGACGAAGCGCTCCGAGGTCGGCACGCCCGCATCGGCCGGGATGCCCGGCTGCTCGATCCATGCCCTCACCTCGGCGAGGCTCATCTTGCCCGGATATTTTTGGAGCAGGTTCGGTTCGAGGTAGTCGAGCATCTGCGCGGTCGTGATGCTCTGGAACGCGAAGTGGTCGAAATAGCCGCGCAGGTACGCGTCGAACGCTTCGCGGCCAAACTTCGCCTCGAGCGTGCGCAGCAGCCATGCGCCCTTGGTGTAGGCGAAATCGGAACCGGCGTCGTCGGCGTCGCGCGTGTCGAAGTCGGGCACGAGGCGCTGGTCGGGTTTGGGCGTTTCGGCGAGTTCGCCGCGCAGCTCGTCGGCGGCGAGGATGAACTCCTCGTCAGCCTGCGCCTTGCCGTAGACGGCCTCGACGATGCGGTTCTCGACGTAGGTCGTGAAACCCTCGTTGAGCCACATGTGCTTCCACGCCGCATTCGTGACGAGGTTGCCCGACCACGAGTGGGCGAGTTCGTGCGCGACGAGCGAGACGAGACTCTTGTCGCCGACCAGCACGGTGGGCGTCGCGAACGTCAGGCGCGGATTCTCCATGCCGCCGAACGGGAAGCTCGGCGGCAGCACGAGGATGTCGTAACGGCCCCAGCGGTACGGGCCGTAGAGCTTCTCGGTCGTCTCGATCATCTTCTCGGTGTCGGCGAATTCCGTGGCCGCCGATTCGACCACCGATGGCTCGGCATAGACGGCGCTGCGCGGGCCGGTTTCGCGCACGGCGATGTCGCCGACCGCGATAGCGAGCAGGTAGGACGGGATCGGCTTGTCCATCGTGAAGCGGAAGTCGCCGTCGAGCGCATGCTTCACGTCGTTGTCGGCGCTCATGACCACGCGCAGCGCCTTCGGTGCGCGCACGTGGGCGGTGTAGGTGAAGCGCACCGAGGGCGTGTCCTGCAGCGGCACCCAGCTGCGCGCATGGATCGACTCGGACTGCGAGAACATGAACGGCTGCTGCTTGCCCGCGGTCTGCGCCGGCGTCATCCACTGCAAGCCCGACGCCCCGGGCGCGCTGCGATAGCGAATGCGCACGCTCGCCGCGGGCTGGTCGAGGCGGATGCGCAGGGCCGAGCCGAGGATCGGGTCGCGCTGGTCGAGCGCGAAGCCGAGCACGCGCGCAGGGCCGCCGGCGACCTGCGCCTCCACTCCCTCGATGGTCAGGTCGCGCGTGTCGAGCACGAGCGTGCGTGCGGCCGGATCGTGCCAGTCGAGCGAAAGCTCGGCCGTGCCGGCGAGCTCGCGCTTGTCGAAATCGACGTCGAGGTCGAGTGCGAGGCTGCGCACGGTGACCGCCTCGGTGTTCGCATAGCTGTGCGGATCGGTCGTCGCTGCGGCGGCGTCCGCCGCGAGCAGCAACAAGGGCAGGACGAGCAGGCGCGGGAGGATGGACACGGCGATACCCCGATGCTTGGTGCTGGAAAGCGCGATTGTCGCCCAAATCGCAGCGCGGTTCGCGCCGTGCACGGTCGCGGCGAGGGCGCTGCGGCGCGACATCCGCGCCGGAGCCTCGTGGCCACTCCGCCACGCCGGTGCCGGCGCGGCGGGTCGCACGCTCAGCGCGTTGCGACGCCGAGCGCGTGGTCGTAGAAGCGGTCGAGATCGGCCTTGAACTGCTTCAGCGCGTCGACGTTGAGATACACCATGTGCCCGGACGGGTAGTAGGTGAACGTCACGTTGCCGCGCAGGGAGGGATCGAGCTGCATGTGCGAGATGTCGTACTCGGTCGCGAAGAACGGCGTCGCGAGGTCGAACCAGCCGTTCGCGGACAACACCTGCAGCTTCGGATTCTCGCGCATCGCGCGCGCGAGATCGCCCGCCACGTACGGCACGCGCTGCGGGACGCGCGAACCGGGTTGCTCGTGCTTCCAGTCCCACTCGCGGATGATGTCGGGCCCGGTGCGTACGTACGGCGTGTCGCTGCTCCACTTCAGGGTGTCTTCGGCGTAGTGGTTGAACGCGCCGATGTAAGCGCCGGTGATCGCGGTCGAAGACGCGTCGAACTCCGGGTTCTCGCCCGCGGCGTCGAGGTCGATGCCTTCGTAGCGACCGTCGTAGCGGCCGACCGTGCGCCGTTCGTCGCGCAGCAGTTCCTTGCGGAAACGGCTTTGGTTGACGCGCAGGTTCGCCTCCTCGAGGTATTGCGGCGAGAGGCCGGTGTAGCGCGACAGCTTCGTCGCCATCGCATCGAGTTCGGCTGCCGACAGGTCCTGCCCCTTCGCGAGCGCTGCCGCGTACTCGCCTGCGGCGAACGCGCGCGCCTCGTCGAGGAACGTGCGCAGCTCGGCCGGCTTGTTCGGCACCTTGTCGTGGTACCACGCGATCGCCGCGAGCGTCGGCAGCGCGCCGACGTAGGTGTGGTCGAGGCCGGGCGAGTTCGCGCCGTAGTTGAGGCTCGACGACAACAGCACGACGCCATTGAATGCCATGCCGTCGTTCTGCAACTTGTTGACGAGGCCGGCCGAACGCGTCGTGCCGTACGACTCGCCGAACAGGAACTTCGGTGCGTTCCAGCGATGGTTGATCGATACGTAGCGCGTGATCGTCTTGGCGAACGCGTCGAGATCCTGGTCGACGCCCCAGAAGTCCTTGCCCTTGCCCTTGCCGACCGGTGTCGAGAAGCCGGTGCCGACCGCATCGATGAAGACGAGGTCACTGCGGTCGATGAGGCTGTAGGCGTTCGGCACGAGCCGGTACGGTGGCGGCGCGGTCGCCTCGGCGCTCGCCGACTCGACGCGGACGGGCGCGACCGAACCCATGTGCAACCACACGCTCGGCGACCCCGGGCCGCCGTTGTAGAAGAACGTGACCGGCCGCTCGCCCGCGCCGCGTGCGGCATCGGCCGTATAGGCGACGTAGAACACGCTCGCGTTCGGCTTGTTTTCCTTGTCCTGGATGAGCACGTTGCCGGCGGTCGCGGTGTAACGCACGGTACGGCCGGCGACCTCGACGCTGCCATGCGAGACGGCGGTCCTTTCGGCCGGAATGGGCTTCTCGTCCTTCTTCGCCGACTTCGCATCCTTGTCGGCGGACTCGGCGTCCTGGTCGCCGTCGGCCGCCTGCGCGGCGATGGAACACGCGAGCAGCAGCGAAGCGAGCAGCGCCCGGAACGGATTGCGACGCATCACGGTAACCCCTGGGCTGGCGACATGGACGCGCAGCCTGCACCCGCGCGCCGCCGATCGCCCGTGACGAAAGTGCCGGTCCCGTGTAAACGCGATGCAAAGACGCGCGCGGCAGCAATGCCGGCGCCGCGAGGATCAGACGCGGTAGCCGCGATGGATCGCGACGATGCCCGCCGACAGGTTGCGCACGTCGACGCGCGCGAGGCCGGCCGTCTCCATCATCGCCTTGAGCGTGTCCTGGTCGGGGTGCTTGCGGATGGACTCGGCGAGGTAGCGGTAGCTCGCCGCATCACCCGCGATGAGCGAGCCGATGCGCGGCAGCACCTGGAACGAATGGAAGTCGTACAGCGGCTTGAGGAACTCGGCGCGCACCGCGGAGAATTCGAGCACGAGCGCCCGACCGCCGATCTTCAGCACGCGATGGATTTCCGCGAGGGCCTTTTCCTTGCGCGTGACATTGCGCAGGCCGAACGCCATCGTCACGCAATCGAAGCTGCGATCGGGGAACGGCAGCGACTCGGCGTCCATGCGCGACCAGTCGAGGCCGTGCACGAGGCCGCGATCGAGCAGGCGATCGCGGCCGACGCGCAGCATGTCGCCGTTGATGTCGCCGACCACGACGCGGCCGCTGCCTGCCGCGTTCGGTCGTACCTTCGGCAGCAGCAGCGCGGCGATGTCGCCGGTGCCGCCGGCGAGGTCGAGCACGACGTCGCCTTCGCGCACGCCGCTGGTCGCGACGAAATAGCGCTTCCAGAGCCGGTGCACGCCGAACGACATGAGGTCGTTCATGATGTCGTATTTGCGCGCGACCGACGTGAACACCTCGCCGACGAGGCGCGCCTTGTCGGCCTCCGGCACGTCGCGGTAGCCGAAATGGGTGGTGCCTGCGCGCTTGCCGGTCGTTTCGCTCATGGCACGCATGGTACCGCAGCAGCGGTGCGGCCTGCGTTGCGCCCGCGCCCGCCGGCCGCATAATGCGGGGCGGACCGGCACGGGGCGCCGGGTCGACGGGGGAGCATCGACATGCTGGTCTGGGGGCTGGGCGCGGGCGCGCTGGTCGTGGTGGCGGCCGCGATCGTGCTGTTCAACGAACTCGTCGCCGCGCGCAACCAGGTGCGCTCCGCCTGGAGCGACATCGACGTGCAGCTGACACGCCGGCACGACCTCGTTCCGCAGCTCGTCGCGGCGGTGCGGGGCTATGCCGGGCACGAGCGCGCGACGCTCGGCCTCGTCACGGAACTGCGCACGCGCGCGATGGCCGCCGCGTCGCTCGGCGACAAGGCGCGGCTCGAAGGCGAGCTCGCGACGCAGGTGCAGCGCATCCTCGCGCTGCAGGAGAGCTATCCCGGCCTCAAGGCGAGCGACAACTTCCTTGCGCTGCAGCGCGACCTCGTCGCGATCGAGGACCACCTCCAGTACGCGCGCCGCTTCTACAACGGCGCGGTGCGCGACCTCAACAACCGGATCGAGACGTTCCCGTCGCTGCTCGTCGCTCGCGTGGCGAACTTCCATCCGGCCGAATTCTTCCGCCAGGGCGAAGGCCAGGAGGCCCCGCAATGAGTCGAGCACGGCGCGTCGCTGCATGGTTGTTCGCCGCGGTATTCGCATGGCCGCTCGTCGCGGCCGCGGACGAGCGCATCCTGTCGTTCCGGAGCAGCATCGAGATCGCCGCGGACGGCAGCATGGACGTCACCGAGACGATCCGCGTGCGCGCCGAGGGCGGCGCGATCCGCCACGGCATCTACCGCGACTTCCCGACCGACTATCGCGACCGCTTCCGCAATGCGGTGCACGTCGCGTTCGAGCCGCTGGCGCTCACGCGCGACGGCCACGACGAGCCGTTCCATTCCGAGCGCAAGGGCAACGGCGTTCGTGTCTACTTCGGCTCGAAAGAGACGACGCTCGCGCCCGGCGAGTACAGCTAGTCGTTCGCCTACCACACGAACCGCCAGCTCGGCTTCTTCGCCGATCACGACGAGCTCTACTGGAACGTGACCGGCAACGGCTGGGACTTCCCCATCGACGCGGCGACCGCGACCGTCTCCCTGCCCGGTTCGATCGCGCCGCCGGACCTGCGGCTGGATGCCTACACCGGGCCCGAGGGCGCGCAGGGCAAGGCCTGGAGCGCGCACGCGGACGGCGATTCGCGCGCGTCGTTCGCAACCACGCGCATGCTCGGCCCGCGCGAGGGCCTCACGATCGCGGTCGGTTTTCCGAAAGGCATCATCGCCCCGCCGACCGACCGCCAGCGCCTCGCCTGGTTCCTCGAGGACAACGCGGGCGTGCTCGCACAGCTCCTCGCGCTGCTGCTCGTGCTCACCTATTACTGCGTGCAATGGTCGCGCGTCGGACGGGACCCGAAACCGGGCACGATCATCCCGCTGTACGAGCCGCCGGGCGGGCACACGCCGGGCGCGCTGCGCTACGTCGAGCGCATGGGCTGGGACGAGGGCTGTGTCGCCGCCGACATCGTCGATGCGGCCGTGCGCGGCGCGATCCGCATCACCGAAGACGACGGCAAGTACCGCATCGAGCGCGTCGGCACGGCGGAGCTGCCCGCGACCGAATCGCGCCTCGTCGCCGACCTGCTCGCCGGCAGCTCCGCGTTCACGTTCGAGCAGTCCTCGCATTCGCGCATTTCGCGGGCGCTCGATGCACACAGGAAAGCGCTCGAGGCCACGTACGCCGACAGTCATTTCCGCAAGAACACCGGACTCGTCGTGATCGGCGTGCTGGTCACCGTCGCCGCGGTGATCGGTGCGGCGCTGCTCATCGGCGACGTCGGCCGCACCGTGGGCGCCGCGTTCATGCTGGTCTGGCTCGGCGGCTGGAGCGTCGGCGTGTTCGCGCTGTGCGCGAAGGTGGTCAGCGCCTGGCGCATGGTCGGCCGCGGCTCGATCGGCAAGCGGACCGCGGCGACGATCGGCGCGATCTTCATCAGCGTGTTCGCGCTGCCGTTCGTCGCCGGCGAGGTATTCGGCATCGGCATGCTCGTGATGCTCGCGGGGGTCGGCTTCGCGGTCGCGATCGTCGCCCTGGTCGCGACCAACCTGCTGTTCGCGTGGCTCATGAAGGCACCGACGACGACCGGCCGCCGCCTGCTCGACCAGGTCGACGGTCTGCGTCTCTACCTCGGTGTCGCCGAGCGCGACGAGATCGCCGCCCAGAAGGCACCGCCGCTCAGCGCCGAGCAGTTCCATCGCATGCTGCCGTACGCGCTCGCGCTCGGTGTCGAGGAAAACTGGACGAACCTGTTCGCCGCCGCGGTGGGCCCCGCCGCGGCAGCCGCGGCCGTCACCGCGGCCGGCTGGTACGGCGGCCGGTCGATCAGCCATTTCGGCGGCTTTGCGAGTGACCTCGGCTCGTCGTTCAGCAGCTCGATTTCGTCGTCGTCGAGCGCACCCGGCTCCTCGTCGGGCGGCGGCGGAGGTGGCTCTTCCGGCGGTGGTGGCGGCGGCGGCGGTGGCGGCGGCTGGTAGCCGCGCTCAGCGCGCGAGGCCGTTCGCCGCGAGCGCGTCGAGATACGCCTGCCAGTTGCGCGCGTGCTCGCGGCCGAGCTCGTGCAGCACGCTCCATGAGAACAGGCCGCTCGCGTGGCCGTCGGAAAAGCGCAGCAGCACCGCATAGTTGCCGACCGGCTCGACCGCATCGATCGCGACGTCGCGCTTGCCGGCGACGAGCACCTTCTGCCCGGGTCCGTGGCCCTGCACTTCGGCACTCGGCGAGTGCACGCGCAGGTATTCGGCAGGCAGGCGATAGGCTGCGCCGTCATCGAACTCGACTTCGAGCGCGTGCGACGCGCGATGCAACACGATGCGCGTCGGCGTGGGCGCCTGCGCCATCAATGCACGCTGTCGGAACGCGGAGCGCGCGGCTGCTGCGGATCGCCGGGCAGGCCCGCGACCTGCCACAGCGCATCGAGGTAGCCGGAACCGAAGCCGATCGAGCCGAGGCCTTCGAACTCGTACGCGCCGGTGTCCGGATACCAGCGGGCGTTGGGGTCGAGCTCGCGCAGGACCAGCGCGTCCCTCTCAACCTCGGTGAGCTGGCCGACGTAGCTGATTTCGCCCTCGTCGTCCTCGACCATGTTGAGCGAGATCAGCGGCGCGCACGCCATCGCCGAGCGCGCGATAGCGGCCCAGTCGTCGAGCTCGAAACCGCCCGGCACCTTGAGCGCTTCGCCGCGCAGCGCGAGCGCCTTCTCGACGAATTCGCGCGAGGGATCCTCCTCGATTGCGCTGATGTCGGCGATCGCGATCGCGATGTAGCCGTCGAAGCGCATCGCGTCACCGACCTCGGCGACGAGGCAGAAATCGCGCGACAGCGCGACCACGTAGCCGTGGATCACACCCGCGTGCAGGCGCTCGCGCAGGATGCGCAGGGGAATGCGTTGCTCGAACGCCTCGCGAAGCTCGGCGCGCACGCCGCGCGCCTTGAACGGGACTACGGTGGTCATGTGTGTATGGTCCGGCACTCGGGCCTGTGGTGCAACCGCGCCGCCGCGCGACCCGGAACACAGGCGGCTCCTGTGCGCTCATATCGGGGCCACCGCGCGGAATTCCAGCCGCGGATGCGCAGGGCGCGCCTGGCGCAGCCCTCAACCCTCAACCCTCAAAGTATGTACCTCGACAGATCCTCATCGCGCACGAGCCCGCCCAGGTGCGCATCGACGTAGGCCGCATCGATGCGGTAGTGGTGTCCGCCCCGGTCCGAGGCTTCGTACGAGATCTCGTCGAGCAGGCGTTCGAGCACGGTGTGCAGGCGGCGGGCGCCGATGTTCTCGGTACGCTCGTTGACCTGGAATGCGATTTCGGCGAGCCGCACGATGCCGTCCTCGACGAACTCGAGCGTGACGCCCTCGGTGCCGAGCAGCGCGGTGTACTGCTTGGTGAGGGCGTGCTGCGGCTCGGCCAGGATGCGCCGGAAATCGTCCGCGGAAAGCGCGGCGAGTTCGACGCGGATCGGGAAACGCCCCTGCAATTCCGGCACGAGATCCGACGGCTTGGCGAGCGAGAACGCGCCCGAAGCAATGAACAGGATATGGTCGGTACGCACGGTGCCGTACTTGGTCGACACCGCCGAGCCTTCGACCAGCGGCAGCAGGTCGCGCTGCACGCCTTCCCGCGAGACGCCCGCGCCGCTGAACTCGCCGCGCTGGGCGATCTTGTCGATCTCGTCGATGAAGACGATGCCGTTCTGCTCCGCGCTCGCGATCGCCTGCGCCTTGATCTCCTCGTCGTTGACGAGCTTGCCCGCTTCCTCCTCGATCAGGAGCGGGCGCGCCTGCGCGATCGAGAGCTTGCGCGCTTGCGTCTTCTGTCCCTGCAGCGACTGGAACATGCCGCGCAGCTGGCTCGTCATTTCTTCCATGCCGGGCGGCGCCATGATCTCGACACCGATGTTCTGCGCGATCTCGAGTTCGATCTCGCGCGCGTCGAGCGCACCCTCGCGCAGCTGCTTGCGCAGCTTCTGGCGCGTATCGGACTCGCCCGCGTCGAACCCCGGCGCGTCGCCGTATGCGGACGGCTGGCGCCGCGGCAACAGCGCGTCGAGGATGCGCTCCTCGGCGCGATCCTCGGCCTGCGAACGCACGCGCGCCTTCGCCTGCTCGCGCGCCATCTTCACCGCGGCCTCGGCGAGGTCGCGCACGATCTGCTCGACGTCCTTGCCGACGTAGCCGACCTCGGTGAACTTGGTCGCCTCGACCTTGATGAACGGCGCGTTGGCGAGCGCGGCGAGACGGCGCGCGATCTCGGTCTTGCCGACGCCGGTCGGGCCGATCATGAGGATGTTCTTCGGCGTGACTTCCTCGCGCAGTCCGGGCTCGAGCTGCATGCGCCGCCAGCGGTTGCGCAGCGCGATCGCGACCGCGCGCTTGGCCGCGTTCTGGCCGATGATGTAGCGGTCGAGTTCATTGACGATTTCGCGCGGGGTGAGTTCGGACATGGAGAGCTGGGATTGGTGATTGGTGATTGGTGATTCGTGATTGGGGACTAGGGATTCGTGACTGGCGAGTGGGGACTCGGATTGGGGATTGCTTTGGTCGCCGGGAAACGAAAGGGCGCGGCGTCGACGGCAGCAGCCGCCTTTTTTTCAATCACCAATCACCAATCCCGAATCACCACTCACAGCTCTTCAACCGTCACATTGTGGTTCGTGTAGATGCAGATGTCGCCCGCGATGCCGAGCGCCTTCTCGACGATCGTGCGGGCATCGAGATTGCTGTTCTCGAGCAGCGCCTTCGCGGCCGCGAGTGCGTAGGGGCCGCCCGAGCCGATCGCGATGATGCCCTGTTCAGGCTCGAGCACGTCGCCGTTGCCGGAAATCAGCAGGGAGGTGTCCTTGTCGGCGACCGCGAGCATCGCCTCGAGGCGACCGAGCCGGCGATCGGTACGCCAGTCCTTGGCGAGCTCGACTGCAGCACGCGTGAGGTTGGC
Source organism: Dokdonella sp. (assembly GCF_051958935.1). Classification (GTDB taxonomy): domain Bacteria; phylum Pseudomonadota; class Gammaproteobacteria; order Xanthomonadales; family Rhodanobacteraceae; genus Dokdonella_A. Next base: position 20,274 of record NZ_JBQCFP010000168.1, read on the forward strand.
TCCGTGTTTGTCGAGCTTGGCCTCGAACAGCTCGAACAGCGTGAACGCGTCCGCGGTCGCGCCCGCGAAGCCGGCGAGCACGTCGCCCCTGCCGAGGCGGCGGATCTTGCGCGCATTCGCCTTCATCACGGTGTTGCCGAGCGTGACCTGGCCGTCGCCGCCGATCACGACCTTGCCGTCGCGGCGTACGGAAACGATGGTGGTGGCGTGGAAGCTTTCCATGGCGGTTCCTGCTGTAGAACGATGCAAATGAGGTCTCGCGGCGAGCGTTGCAAGCCTGCATGCAGGAGATTGAAGCGCGGAGGAGACGAAGGAATCCCTTCGACCATCATCCCTTCTTCATGTCCTTCGTGGTCCAGGCTTTCGGCGTTGCGGGCTCAGTCGCCGCCCCGGCGCCGGGCGCGGGGATGGGCCGCGTCGTAGACCTTGGCGAGGTGCTGGAAGTCGAGGTGCGTGTAGATCTGCGTCGTGCCGATGTCGGCATGGCCGAGCAGTTCCTGCACGGCGCGCAGGTCGCCCGAGGATTCGAGCAAGTGGCTCGCGCAGGAATGGCGCAGGAGGTGCGGATAGACGCGCTTCCAGATGCCCTGCTCCTGCGCGCGCTTCCTGAGGCGCGCGCGCACTCCGTTCGGTGTCAGCGGGGCACCGCGACGGCCGCGCACGAGCGGGTCGTCATCGCCGCAACGGTCCTGCTCGCGCAGGGCGACGAGCGCCGCGAGCGCCTGCGTGCCGACCGGGACGATGCGCGTCTTGTTGCCCTTGCCGGTCACGCGCAGCGAGCCTTCGCCCGCGTCGAGGTCGCGCCAGCGGACGCTGCATAGTTCGGCGACGCGCAGGCCGCTCGAGTAGAGGAGCTCGAGCAACGCGCGATCGCGCACGGTTTCCGGATCGTCACCGGGCAGCTCGACCAGCGCCGCCGTCTCGTCGGTGTCGAGCACCTCGGGCAGCTTGCGCTTCACCTTCGGCGAGCGCAGGCCCGTCGCCGGATTGATCGCGACCTCGCCTTCGCGCGCGAGCCAGCGGAAGAAGCTGCGCCAGGCCGAGGCGATGCCGCGCAAGGTCGACGGCGAATAGCCGCGGCGACGATGCCGTTCGGCCAGCGCGGCCTGTGCCTGGTCGGGCTTGAGCTCGTGCCAGCGCGAAATGCCGCGCGCCTCGGCATGCTCGGTGAGCTGAGCGATCGCGTGCGCGTAGTGCTCGACCGTGCTCGGCGAATAACGCCGTTCATCGCGCAGGTAGTGCAGGAAGCGGTCGACCGCCGCGCCGAGGTCGGTGCCGCTTGCGGCGACCGCGCTCATTTCACGCGGGGTAGCGCGCGATCGCGGTCGAGATCGCTTCGCCGATCAGCTTGAGGAAGACCGTGCCCATGCCCGGATGGAAACGATTCGCGTCGTTGCTGCCGATCGCGAGCATGCCGGTCGAGCCGATCGGCAGCAGTACCGCCGACTGCACCTCGTCCGCGCGCGCCGCGAACAAGGCATCGAGCTTGTCCTGCTGCAGGCGGCCGCATAGCGGCTCGGCGCGCTTGAAGAACTCGGAAAACACAGGGAATGCGCTCATGCCCGCGGGCTCGACGATGAGCCATTCGGCGGCCGGGAGTTCCGGATCGGTGCGGAACAGCACGAGGCGGACGAGGTCGGTATGGAAATCCTCGGTCAGCGCGGCGACGACCGCGCTGGTGGTGCCGGCGAGGCTGCGCGCGCGCATCAGTGCGAGCGTGAGCGTGTGCACGCGCACCATCAGCGCCTCGTTTTCGTGCGCGATCTCTACGAGGTCGTGCAGGCGCCGGTTGAGTTCACGATTCTTGTCACGCAGCACGTCGAGCTGGTAGCTCGCTAGCGACGCCGCCTGGCCCTGCTCGCGCGGCAGCACGAGCGCCATCGCGATATCGGGGAATTCGCGCAGGAATTCCGGATGGCGGCGCAGGTAGCTTGCGACGTCCATCGCGTCGAGGCCATCCTTGATGCTGAGTTCGCTCATGACTTCCTCGTTGTTGTCGGGCCCGCAGCCGGCGCGATCTCGCCGTCGAACACGAACGCCGCCGGGCCGCGCATCCAGACCGGATGGCCGGGCCCGTCCCAGCGCACTTCGAGTTCACCGCCCGGCAGGACGACGCGCACCTCGGGATCGACTTTAGCGCGCCGGCGCAGCACCGCAACCGCGGCGCACGCGCCGCTGCCGCAGGCGAGCGTTTCGCCGACGCCACGTTCCCACACGCGCAGGCGGATCGAACCACGCGAAACGATCTCGGCGAAACCGACGTTGCAGCGCTGCGGAAACGCCGGCGCATGTTCGATTTGCGGGCCGAGCACGGCGACCGGCGCCGCGGCGACGTCCTCGACCTCGACCAGTGCGTGCGGATTGCCCATGGATACCGCACCGATTTCGACCTCGCGCCCGACCACGTCGATCGCGTACACGTCGCTCTCGGTGTTCCCCCGCAGCGGGATCGCCGCCGGCGCGAACCGTGGCTCGCCCATGTCGACCCTCACGCTGCCGTCACCGCGCAGCTCCACCGCGACGGGGCCGGACGGACTCTCCAACCGCGTCATGCCGGGGCCGAGCACGCCCGCGCGCGCGAGCCAGGCAGCGACGCAGCGCACGCCGTTGCCGCACTGGCCGGCGCTGGTGCCGTCGGTATTCCAGATGCCGTAGGCGAAACTGCAGGACGGATCAACTGCAGGTTCGATCGTGAGCAGCTGGTCGAAGCCGACGCCGAAATGGCGGTCACCGAGCCAGCGGATCGCGCTCGCGTCGAGTGCGAACGGCACGGTGCGCGCATCGACGACGACGAAGTCGTTGCCGAGCCCGTGCATCTTGCTGAAGCGCAGCGTCATGCGCGGCTCAGGGCGTCGCGGCCGGGGCGGGCGCGGCCGGCTTCACGAGCGGGCCCTTGTTGCCGCACGCGGCGAGGAGCAGCAGGACGAGCAGCAGCGTGAAACGGAAGCTGGCGCGAAAGGACATGGCGAAACCCGGGCCTGGAAGCTGCCCGGAGTATAGCGGCCGTTCACGCGCGGGACCGGTATGCTAGGGCCGATCCCCGCGCGGAGCCGTCCGACGATGTCGCTGACACCGTTCCTGGTCGCACTGTTCGTGTTCGCCGCCTTGTGTGCCCTCTTCGCGACCGGCCATGGCGTGCATGCGCGCCGCCGCTGGCGCGAGCGCCGGCGGGTCGCGGCGAGCCTGCGCCTCGCCTGGTGCCTGGTGTTCCTCGCACTCGCGCTGCTCGGCGCGTTCGCCGGCAGCGTGCTGCTCGGCTATCGGCGGCTCGCCGCGGAAGTGCCGGTGGCGCACATCGAGGCGCGCGCGCTCGGCGCGCAGCGGTACCTGGTGGACGTGTCGACACCCGACGGGGCGCATCGCGAGGTCGAAATCGCGGGCGACGACTGGCAGCTCGACGCGCGCGTGATCAAATGGAAGCCGCGCGCGGTGGTGCTCGGTGCGCAGCCGCTGTACCGCCTCGATCGGATCGGCGGGCGTTACCGCGATGTCGCGCAGGAGCGGAGCTCGGCGAGGTCCGTCGTCGCGCTCGGCGATTCGCGCTGGCCGGACCTGTGGACGCTCAAACGCACCTATCCGAAATGGCTGCCGTGGATCGACGCCGACTACGGCAGCGCGGCCTACCTGCCGCTCGTCGACGGCGGCCGTTACGACGTCACGCTCGCCGCCGCGGGCGGGCTCGTCGCGCGTCCGTCCGACGCCGCGACGGCCGAGAAGCTACGCGCCGAAGGTCCCTAGCCCGCGTCGAGGCGCTTCTCGTAGCGACGCGCGTCCGCACCGTCCTCGTAGTAGGCGGCACGGATCGCGAACGCGCGGTAGCCGGCGCACTCGTAGAGGCGCTGGGCGGCGACGTTGTCGCTGCGGACCTCCAGGCGCAGGCGGCGGCAACCGTGCCGCCGCGCGGTCCGCTCGACCGCCGCGAGCAACGCCCTGCCGGCACCGCCACCGCGCTCGCTCGCCGCCACGGCGATCGAATAGAGGCGTGCGATGTCGCTGCCGTGTCGACGGAACACGACGGCCGCGCCGACCAGCCGGCGCTCCCGCACCGCGACCAGCACATCGGCACTGGGACTGTCGAGGTGGCGCCGCCACTGGCGCTTGCTCATGCGATCGAGCGCGAACGTCGCCTGCTCGAGCGCGACGAGGACATCGAGGTCGGCGGACGTGGCGCGCCGTACCCGCGTATCGGGGGGAGTGGAACGGGGAACGGCGGGCTCGGGCACGGCGCGCCAGCCTAGTCGCGACCGGGGGCGTGTGCAATGCCGAACGCGCGCGGTTTCGATCGTGGCTTCACCGCCGCTGAATCGCCCGCAGGCGGCCGACGCGGCCCACCTGCACGCCGGTTCCGGCCTGTGGCACACTCCGCGCCCGCCATGCCGCAGCCGCCCTCGCCCATCCCGTCGTCCGTGCGGCGTCCAGCAGCGAGCCATGGTGGTCGCCTCTCCGATCCCGCATCCAGGCGCTGCGCATGAGTCGGCTCGTCATCGTCGTGGAAAAAGCCACGGACTGGGGCTCGTACTACCCGTCCGACAACGTGGTGACCGCGCACGACTACCTGAAGGAGCCGATCGGCAGCGACGACGAGCGCACCCAGGTCATCAACCTGTGCCGCAGCTACAAGTACCTCGGCACCGGCTATTACGTCTCGCTGCTCGCCGAGGCGCGCGGCCACAAGGTGATTCCGTCCGTGCGCACGATCAACGACCTGCGCCGACGCTCGCTGTACGGCCTCGACATCGACGACCTCAACCAGAAGCTCGCCAAGTTCCTCCCCGACGGCGGCCGCGACACGACCGATTTCGGCGTGCTGGTCTACTTCGGCGAAACCTCGTCGGACAGCCTCGAAGACATCGCGCGCCAGGTGTTCGAGACGTTCCCGTGCCCGATCCTGCGCATCGAGTTCGAGCGCGAGCGCGTCTGGCAGATCGCCGCGATCAAGCCGACCGGCCTGCACACGCTGTCGGACCAGCAGGAAGACGCGTTCGCGCAGGCACTCGACAAGTTCTCCAAGAAGCTCTGGCGCAAGCCGCGCGCGCGCAAGAAGTTCCGCTTCGACCTCGCGATGCTCGCCGACCCCGGCGACCCGATGCCGCCGTCGAACAAGCGCGCGCTGAAGTCGTTCGTCGAGGCCGGTGCCGAGCTCGGCATCGAGGTCGACACGCTCACCAAGAACGACTACACCAAGCTCGCCGAATACGACGGCCTGTTCATCCGCGAGACGACCGCGCTCGACAACCACACCTATCGCTTCGCCAACAAGGCGGAGAAGGAGGACATGGTCGTCATCGACGATCCGAGCTCGATCCTGAAGTGCACCAACAAGATCTACCTGCACGATTTGCTCCGCTCGCGCAAGCTGGCGACGCCGCGCACCGAGATCCTCTATCGCGACGACCCGAAGAAGATCGCCGAGCTGCCGGACCTGCTCGGTTTCCCGATCGTCCTGAAGATTCCCGACGGTTCGTTCTCGCGCGGTATCGTGAAGGCCGAGAACCCCGAGCAGCTCAAGTCCGCGGTCGACGACCTGTTCCAGCACACCGCGCTCGTGCTCGCGCAGGAATTCATGTTCACCGAGTTCGACTGGCGCATCGGCGTGCTCAACCGCGAACCGCTGTACGCGTGCAAGTACTTCATGTCGCGTGGCCACTGGCAGATCTACAACCATGGCGCGAAGGGCACGGCCAAATCGGGCGGCTTCGAGACGCTGCCGGTGCGCTCGACGCCGGCCGACGTGCTCAAGCTCGCGTTGAAGGCGACCGCGCCGATCGGCGACGGCCTGTACGGCGTGGACCTCAAGCAGGCCGGCGATCGCCTCGTCGTCATCGAAGTGAACGACAACCCGTCGATCGACGCCGGCGTCGAGGACGCCTACCTCGGCGACGACCTGTACCGGCGCATCATGGACGAATTCCTGCGTCGGATGGAACGCAAGCGCCTCGGCCAGCGCGGCTGAGCACGGGTCCACCGTAACGCGCATGCCGCGCGAATCGTCTAGGATCGAACGGCCGCATCCCTGAGCGGCGCCAGCACCTGCCGCATGCCGATCGACCGACATTCCGCGATGGCGCTCGCCGTCATCGCCTTCCTGCTCGCCGTTGCGTTCATCGCCGTCCCTGCCTGGCAACTCGTCGGCCCGGGACCATTCGACTGGCATGTCGCGCAGCCGGCGTACTGGCAAGGCGGGCTCGAAGGCCTCGTGCTCATGGCGCTGGTGGCGACCGCATTCGCACTGTCGTCTGCGCGCATGGCCGTGCTGCTCGCCGGCGTGGCGCTCGCCGTGTTCCTGCGCCGCCACGCGGTCGACGTGCCGCTGCTCATCGACGTGCTGTACCTGGAAATCGTGGTCGGTACGGGCATGGCGCTGCGCCGGCTCTGCGGCGCGGCTCGTGCGCGCGAAGCGTCGGACTACGTGCAGGCCTTCGTGCTCGGCTTCGTCGCGTGGAGCGTGATCGCATGGACCGCGTCCGCGTTCGGCTTCGGATCGATCCGCCAGCTGCGCGCCTTGACGCTGGCGCTCGGCCTCGTCGCGGCGTTCGGACGCGCGCCGCCGCTGCTGATCTTCCTCTGGCGCAGTCTGCGGGCGCAGTCGCGCGCGAACCGGATCTGGAGCGGCGCGCTCGCAGCCTGGATCGCACTGCTGTACGCGCGCACGAACGTCGTCTACGGTTACGACTCGCTGTGGTACGGGTTGCGCGGCGAGTACGTGCTCGATCCGGGCCACTCCGTGTTCGAACCGCTCGGCCTCGTTTCGCCGGTGCACTACTTCCCCAAGCTGTACGAGGTGTTCCTGCTGCCGGTGACTGCGCTAGGTGACAGCAGCGTGATCGGCGGCATGTCGATCTGCGTGTTCGTGCTCATCCTCATCGTGTGCGCCCGCATCGCCGATCGCATCGGCCTCGACCCGGCAGCGCGCCTGCCCGTACTCGCCTTGATCGCGACCCTGCCGGCGCTCGCGGCCACCGCGATAGAGCCCAAGCCCGACGCCATCGCGGCGCTGTTCGTGCTGGTCGCCGCCGATGCAGCGCTGGGTTTCGCGCGCACGCGCTCGGTGACGGATGCCTGCTGGCTGCTCGCCGGCGCGGCGCTCGCCTGCATGGCCAAGCTCATCGCGATTCCGTTCGTCGGCATCCTCGTGCTCGTTGCCGCCGCGCACGCGTGGCGCGAACGACACGCAGGCGGCGGGCGCGATGCATCGGTTGCTGCGATGGTCGCCGCGATCGGCGCACTCGTCGTCACGATCTTCGTGACCGCGCGCACCTGGTTGCTCGCCGGCATGCCGACGGTCGGTCCCGACCCGCTGTTCCGCCTGTGGAGTTCGCTCGGCCTGCATCTGCGGCCACCGGTCGGCACGCTCGAATGGACTTCGCCGCAGGATTGGTCGACCGTGCCTGGCCTCGTCGTCGACTGGCTGTTCCGCCCGCAAACGATGCCGCACATCGTGATCTCCTGGGTCGGCAACGCCTGGTTCTGGTTCACACTGGTGGGCGCGGCGGCCATGGTCGCTGGCTGGCGCGCGCGGGATCGGCCAACCGCCAGGTGGCCGCTGTTCGCGCTGGTGGCGACGGGGGCCGCGCTCGCGCTCGGGATCCGCTATCACGTGCGCGGCAGTGACGGCAACTATTTCCTCGCCGCTCTGCTGCCGGGGCTGTTGCTCGCGGCGAACGCGACGCTGTCGCGCGTTCGCGGCGTCGCCCGCACGGCGGTACTCGCCTGCATTCCCGCGTTCGCGCTGTTCCAGGCCGCGTATGCATTCGCGAGCACGGGCTGGGTGACCGGCACGCGCGCTTTCGACTTGGACCTGGCGCGCAACTGGCACGATTCGCGGGCATTGCGCTGGCCGACGCTCCGCCGCGCCGGCATGGAAAAGATCGGCCGCCATCTGAAGGAACTGCGCGCGAGCACGCGCACCGTCGGCTACGCGACCGAACCGGCGAGCCTCTGGCTACCGACCCGGTTCGAAAACCTGCTGACCATCTCCTATTCACGGCCCGAGTTCGTCGAGACCGAAGCGGCCCTCGAGGACTTCCTCCGCGACCAGCATATCGAGGGGCTCGTGCTGCCTCAGCCGGCCGTCGCGGCGAAGGAATACGCCTACGTGCCGCTCGCCGTCGCCGTCGTCGCGGCGCGCCTCGAGCGCGAGCCCGGCGTCGTGCGCATCGACGACCGCGATTACTACCTGCTCGATCTCAGCGCGTGGCGCGCACGGTGAGCCGCCGCGCCTGGATGGGCGTCCGGCGCCGCATGCGACGCAGAACGCGGCTCATGGCGACGCCGATGCGCGCGCGCGCGAGCCAGGCGAGGTCGACCGCGGGCGCGACGACGAGCCAGAACGGCGCGGTCGCGCCGAAGGCGCTTCCACCGCGCAACGCCGGGACGAACGCGACCGCAACCAGGCCGGCGAGCAGCCAGCCGGCGAGCCATGGGCTCGGGCTGCGAGCGGCCCCGGTCGCATGCGCGAGGGGCTTTGCGCGGGTGGCGGCGGACGGCAACGACAGCGGGGCGACGAACATGGCGGGTTCCTCCGATCGTGGGATGCGCAGCGTCGGCGGCCGTGTCTCAGCGTCTGCGACCGCCTGCCGACGCATGCGATACTCGGCGCGCGGCCGCCCGTGCCGCCCGCGCGATGCCGCGGCATTGCGCGATATCCCGGTGCGAACGCGCCGTAGGCGACGTCGCGCGTTCCCACCGTCAAGGAGCGATTGCGTGGAAGACCAGGGTTTCCTGCCGTATGCGGTGCTGCTGCTGCTCGCGACGGTGCTCGCCGTGCCGCTGGCGAAGCGCTGGCGGCTGGGTGCCGTGCTCGGCTATCTCGGCGCGGGTGCGCTGATCGGCCCGTCGGGCCTACGCCTGATCGGCAAAACCGAGGAGATTTCGCACATCTCGGAACTCGGCGTGGTGCTCATGCTGTTCGTGATCGGCATGGAGCTGTCGCCGCAGCGCCTGTGGGTCATGCGGCGCAGCGTGTTCGGCAGCGGCAGCCTGCAGGTCGCCGCGACCGCGGTGCTCGTCGGCGGCGTCGCGCTGGCGTTCGGCCTCGACTGGAAGAGCGCGCTCGTGGTCGGGCTCGGCCTCGCGCTGTCGTCGACCGCGATCGACCTGCAACTGCTCGCCGAGCGCAAGGAACTCAACAGCGCACATGGTCGACTCGCGTTTGCGATCCTGCTGTTCCAGGACGTCGCGGCGATTCCGATCCTCGCGCTCATCCCGATCCTCGGCGGCGTCCACGCCCAAGAGGGCGTCCTCGAGGAACTGCTCGCCGCGCTGCGCGTGATCGCGACGATCGCGCTCGTCGTCGTCGGCGGCCGCTACCTGCTGCGCCCGATGTTCCGCGCTGCCGCGCAGCAGATCGGCACGCCCGAGGTGTTCACCGCCACCGCGCTGCTGGTCGTGATGGGAACCGCGTGGCTGATGCAGGTCGCCGGCATCTCGATGTCGCTCGGCGCGTTTCTCGCCGGCGTGCTGCTCGCCGACTCGGAGTACCGGCACGAGATCGAAGCGCAGATCGAGCCGTTCCGCGGATTGTTGCTCGGCCTTTTTTTCATCAGTGTCGGCATGTCGCTCGACGTGCACCTGGCGATGGCGCAGCCGCAGCTGGTCGGCGTGCTGCTGCTGGCCCTGATCGTGCTCAAGGCCGCCGTGCTTTATGGCATCGGCCGCGGCGTCGCACGCGAGGACCACGCCCAGTCTCTTGCCCTGGCCGCGGTGCTCGCCCAAGGCGGCGAATTCGCGTTCGTCGTGTTCACGATGGCGGCCGCCAACGGCCTGCTTTCGCCGGAGCAGCGCGACCTCGCGATCCTCGTCATCACCCTGTCGATGGCGGCGACGCCGCTGCTCGTGCGCTTGCGCGCGGAGATCGTGCCGGCGACGAAGGCGCGTCCCACGCGGGAATTCGACCGCATCGACGCCGGCACGCCGCGCGTGATCATCGCCGGCATGGGGCGCGTCGGGCAGATCGTCGCGCGCATGCTCAACGCGAACCGGATCCCGTTCACCGCGCTCGAAAGCGACCCCGAACAGGTCGACTTCATGCGCCATTTCGGCAACGCGGTCTACTTCGGTGACGCATCGCGACTCGACCTGCTGCGTGCAGCGCAGACGGACAAGGCCGAGATCTTCGTCATCACCACCGAAGATCCGGACTCCAACCTGCGCACCGCGCGCCTGCTCAAGCGCCATTTCCCCCATCTCAAGGTATTCGCCCGCGCGCGCAATCGCCAGCACGTGTTCAAGCTCATGGACCTCGGCGTGGACAGCATCGTGCGCGAGACGTTCTTCTCGAGCCTGGAGATCTCGCGCGGCGTGTTCATGGCGCTCGGTTACGACGAGGCGAGCGCGAACGATTACGTCAGGCGCTTCCGCGAACACGACGAGCGCGTGCTCGCGAGCCAGTATCCGGTCTACGACGACGAGGCGGCGCTGCTGCAGTCCGCCCAGGAAGCCCGCGACGACCTCATGCGCCTGTTCCAGGCCGATACGGGCGAAGAGGATGCCTGAGATGCGCGGCTACGCGGTCGCGCAAGCCGACCTGACGAGTTTCGACCGGCAATTCCACGCGCGCTGCGCGCTGCAGCGGCCCGATCGGTACCGCCTGCTCGATGCGCTGCCCGCTGACGCGCCGCGCATCGCGCGCGGCGGCGGCGTGTCCTACGTCGGCGCGAGTTTCGGCAACGGCGCGATCAGCCAGAGCCTGGAAGCGTTCGATCGCCTGCTCGCGTTCGATGCCGCGCAGGGTCGGCTTACGGTCGAAGCCGGCGCGCGCATCGGCGATCTGCAGCGGTTCCTGCTGCGGCACGGCTGGTACCTTCCCGTCACGCCGGGCCATCCGCGCGCGACGGTGGGTGGCTGCATCGCGGCCGACGTGCACGGCAAGAATCCGGCGCGCGACGGCACCTTCCGTGCGTGGGTCGAGGCGATCGTCGTGCATCGACCCGGCACCGAAGCGCGCGTCGCCGAGCGTACGCGGGAGTCCGAGCTGTTCGCGGCGACCTACGCAGGCTTCGGCCTTGCCGGCACGATCGGCTGCGCCACCCTGCGCCTGGCGCGGCCGCCGCGCGCGCTCGTGATGCGGCGCGTGCCGGTGACGGATCTCGCCGAAGCGGCTCGCGTCCTGCGCGAAGCCGGCAATGCGCCCGTGTTGTATGGCTGGCACGACGGCGGCGCGTCCCGCTTCGGTCGCGGCGTGATCAACATCGGCTTGGCCAGCGACGAGGACGAGGCGCTCGACGAGGTACCGGCGCCATCCGCCGACCTCCCGGCTCACATCCCACCGCTGCCGCTCGCGCTCTGGAACCCTGCGGGTATCGCCGCGGCGAACCGCTGGCTCGGCTGGCGCTGGCGCCGCGCGGGACAGGTGCCGATGCCGCTTGGCGAAGCATTGTTCCCGCTCAATCGCGCACGCACGTACTTCGCCGGCTACGGCCGCGCGGGCATGGCCGAAGCGCAGTGGCTCGTGCCGCATCCGCGCTTCGAAGCCTTCGCTGCGGCGCTCGCCGAGCTCGTCGCACGCACGCGGCCGCGCATCGCGCTGATCGCGAGCAAGCTGTTCGCCGGAACGCCTGAGGGGTTTTCGTTCGACGGCAAAGGCGTCGCGCTCGCTATCCAGGTCGCGGCGCCGGCGGCGCACGGCGGGCACGCATTCCTCGGCGCGATGGCTGAGCTCGCGCTCGCGCATGACGCGCGCCCCAACCTCATCAAGGATTGCACGCTCGACGCGACCATCGTGCGCCGCGCCATCCGCGGCTTCGATGCGGCGCGCGAACGCCTCGCTCGGCAGGATCCCGGCCGCCTGCACACCTCGGAACTCGCACGGAGGCTCGCTTTGTGACGGCCGTCGTCGTGGGCGCATCGAGCGGGTTGGGACGGGTGATCGCGACCGAGCTCGCGCAGCGCGGGCATGCGCTGCTGCTGGTCGCATCGGACGCACGCGACATCGAGGCCGTCGGCGCGGACCTGCGAATCCGCTACGGCTCGACCGTGCGCACGCTCGCGCTCGACCTCGCCCGCGAGGCCGATCCTGGCGCGCGCGTTGCCGCCGCACTGGACGGGCTGCCACCGCTGGAGAGCCTGCTGCTGCCGGCCGGCGTGTCGCGGCCGGACGATGACCTGGGGCTCGATGCATCGCGCATCGGTGAGCTGCTCGCGATCAACCTGCATGCTCCGCTCGCGATCGTGCACGGGCTGCTGCCTCGCCTGCGCGAGACCCGCGGCGTGGTCGTCGTGTTCAGCAGTATCGCCGCCGTGCGTGGCCGCAGCCGCAATGTCGTCTACTCGGCCGCGAAGCGCGGCATCGAGTCGCTCGCCGAAAGCCTGCGCCATCGCTACACGCCCGCGGAACTGCGCGTGCAGGTTTACCGGCTAGGGTTCCTCGCGACCAATCTCACGCACGGCCTCGACCTGCCGACCGCCGCCGCTCCACCGGCTGCCATCGCGCGCATCGTCGTCGGCCGACTGCAGCGGGGCTCGGGGCTCTGGTACCTGCCGCTTCGCTTCGCGTTGATCGCCGCTGCGGTACGCCTGTTGCCATGGCCGCTCTTCCGCAGGATGCGCACCTAGCGCCATGCGCGCCGGTGTCGGGGAGCCTGTTCAATCGGGCGTGCGTGCCGGTCGACGCAGGGTCTGGCGCACCCCGGGAAGCGGTGCGGCGGGAGGGCCACCGAGCTCCGCTGCGACGTCGACGTAGCCGAGGAGCGCTGCGACATCGGCCGCCGTGCGGCCGAATCCATCGACAAGGTCGAGCGGCGCACCGTGTGATTTGAGCATGCGCACGCAGCCGGACAGGCCGTGCAGGGCGCATGCGTGCAGGGTGCTCACGCCGCGCTTGTCCTGGCTGTCGGCGCGCGCGCCGCGTTCGAGCAGGACGTCGGCGAGGCGGTAAAGATGCTCCGCGTCGCAACGCGTCCCCGGCTGCGCTCGCGCGCCGAGCAGCACGAGCAATGCGTCCTGGCCCGCCTCGTTGCGCGAATCCAGTCGTGCACCGGCGCGCAGCAGCAATGCGAACATCGCCGCGGCGCGCGCGGTATCGCTGCCTTCGAACGCAGCCTGCGCGGCGACGAGCAAGGGCGTCGTCCCCTGGTCGTCGCGTGCTTCCGGATTCGCGCCCGCTTCGAGCAGGGCGGCCGCGATGCGTTCATCGCCGTTCGCCGCGGCGAGCATCAACGCGGTGCCGCCACCGGCGATGCGCAGGTCCGGAGCGACACCATGACTGAGCAGCGTGCGGACGATCGACTCGCGACGCGCAGCTACCGCGGCTCCGAGGCAGTGGATACCGGATTGGGTCGTGTGCTCGACGTCGGCACCGGCGGCGAGCAGTTGCACGAGCAGTGCGGCGTGCCCGTTACCCGCGGCTCGCACGAGAGCCGTCGCGCCTTGCGCGTCGATGCCATCCACCGGCAGCCCGAGTTCCAGCAGGCGCCGCACCGCTTCGCCGTCGCCGGCGGCGGCGGCTGCCGGAAGATCGCCGTCGCGCATGCGGCGCAGCGGCAGCGGCCAATCGGTCCAGTTCAGCCAATACGCGAGTTCCGATTCGCCGCGCGCGAGCGCAAGGCCAAGTACCGTTTCACCGTTCGCATTGGCGATCTCCGGATTCGCGCCGGCCGCGAGCAACGGCTTGAACAACGCAATCGCCGTCGCAGAGCCCGCGCGTACCGCCGCGTGCAGTGGCGTGTGGCCCTGCGCGTCGCGCGCATTGGGATCCGCGCCGCGCTCGAGCAGCATCGAGACGAGGGCGATATCGCCGTGTGCGGCCGCGCGATGCAGCGCGGTCACGCCTCCCGTCGCGAAACCGAACGCATCCGCACCGCGCAGCAACAGGTCGCGAGCAAGTGCGGATATCGCGGGCTCGGCGCCGCCCTTCGCGAGCACGCGCGCGAGAAATGCGGCGCCGCCGACCGGCGCACCGGCGCCGACGAGATCGGTGATCGCGGCCGCGGAGCGAGGCAGCGCGTCCAGCAGGCTGTGCAGCAAGGGCGTGCCGGCGCGCGTGATGGCGTCCCGGTCGAGTCCATGGTTGAGCAGCCACGCCCGTGCGGCAGCGTGTTCGGGCTCGGCCAGATCGAGATAGAGATCGGCGAGCGCACCCGCGGGCCATTGGCCGACCACGCCGACGAATTCATCGGCCACGTTCCAGTGCCCGAAGCGCAGCGCGTCGAGCAGATGGTCGGCGTGCGCGGAGGATGCGTCCGCGCGATCGCCGGTAAGGCTGCTCGGCATGGGGTAGGCGGGGTCCAGCAGTGCCACGATGTGCCAGCGGCCGGCTGCGGCCGCATGATCGAGCGCGCGCTTGCCGTCCGCGCCCACTCGCGCGCGATCGGCGCCGAGTGCGAGCAGCGCGCGCACGGTGTCTTCGCCCGCGTGGCGGGACTGGCATGCGATCATCAGAGCGGTGCGCTGGCTTGCATCGACGAGGTCGGGAGCCGGCTTGCGCTTGCCGAGCATGTGGATCACCGCAACGGCCCCCGAACGCGCGGCCTCCATCAATGGCGTCGTGCCGCGCCCGTCCGCCTGGTCGACGCCGGCGCCCGCGGCGAGGAGCGCTTCGACGATGCGAGCGTGGCCGGCGAGTGCCGCGGTCAGCAACGGAGTGCGATCGAGCGCGCCCCGCGCGTCCGGCCGCGCGCGATGCCTGAGGAGCAGCTTGACGCCGGTCGGATCGTCGTCGGCGATGCCCGCCGCACAGATCAAGGCCGGCTGCGTGTGATCCACTTCGGGCCTCGCGCCGCGCTCGAGCAGGAAGGCGGCGGTCTTCCAGTTCGCGCCGACGCAGGCGATGGCGAGCGCCGTGAGGCCCTCGCCGTTGACAGCATCGATGTCGACGCCGGCATCGACGAGCAGTGCAGCGATGATCGGTTCGACGCATCGCGCGGCATGATGGAGTGGCGTGTTGCCGGCCGCGTCGGCAGTACGCGCGTCGGCGCCGTTCGCGAGCAAGGTCGTGACGGCCTCGGGACGCCCTTCGTAGCTGTCACGCGTCGCCGCGATCAGCGGGGTGAACCCGCCGTGCGACCGGTTGACATCCACGCCTTTCGCGATGAGGGTGCGCAGGAGGCGCTGGTCGGGCAACGTCACGGCGATCATCAGCGGACTGCGCTGGTCGCGATGGTCGACGGCCGGCAATACGTTCGGGTCGGCGCCGCGTTCGAGCGCGGCGAGTGCGAGACTCGTCTGGGCGGAATGGACCGCACACAGCAGCGTCGCATCGAGCTCCCGGCGCGAGATGCCATCCGGCAATGCTCCTGGCACGCCGTCGATGGACGCAGGGCCGGGCAAGGCTTCCTGCCGGCGCGCGCTGCGCGCGGCGGCGAGCATGGCACGCAGCGTGCGATTGACGACCAGCAGATGCGTGAACGGCACGAGCAGCAAGGCGTAGGTCGCGAGTGCGACGACGCGCACGTCGCCCGAGAGCATTCCGCCGATACCGGACAGCGCGAGTGCGCCGATCGCGAGTGAAAGCAGGGCCAGGCTCGCCGGCAAGCCGGCCGTGAAGAAGATGTCGTGTTCCCGCGTGACGTGACGGGCGAACGCGAGCGATCGTGCAAGCGCAGCGGTCAGCCAGGAGCCGCGCTCTTCGGTATGCGGGTAGGCGTCGTCCCAAAGCAGCGGCAGGGCGAACGCGGGCCAGACACGCCACGGCGCGAGCAGCGAGGCAACCAGCGCCGCGGACAGCGCCAACGCCGCCTCGAGCGAGCCGTCACGCGCCAGCCACCACGCCGGCGCGACGAGGATCAATGCGACGAGTGCAGTGTAGGCCGACAGGGCGACGAAGTAAGTGCTGCCGCGTCGCGCGAGCGCGCGGAGATAAGCACTGTCGAGATCGAATCCCAGGGCGCGACACACCGCGGTCATCGTGATCGCATTGGCGACGAGCAGCAGGACCAGCGAGACGGGGTGTTCGATCAGCGCGGCGACGGCGAAGGTCAACCACGCTGGCAACTGCAGCCGCAGCATCGACTTCAACGCGTTGAACCAGTTGATCGCGCGTCTGCGCATCCGTCGCCCTTCTCGCCCACGGCGGCTGCCGCTCGCGGGCGAGTATATCGATGCGCGCGTACGGCGCCGCTAGGCCGAAGTTAAGCAGAGCCCGCTTCGGTCACCAGCGGATTCGGCGGAAACTGCAGGTAGTAGCCCTGCAGCTCCAGCGCCTCGATGACGCGGGCGGCGTCGGCCTGCGCGAGGCGGCGCGTCGGCGTGAGGTCGAGTTCGAGCACATGCTGCAATGGATCGAGCGAGTCGCGCAGCGCGGCGGGCAGCTCCGTCCCGCCGTCCTGCTTGCGCAGGTAGACGTAGGTTTCGGCCTTGCGCAAGCTCTTGTAAACGAAACAGCGCATCACGTCGCCTCCGGTTTCGGCCCGGACCGCGCGTGGATCGGCGGCCTCCGGAAAGAAGAACGCCTCCCCGTTTCCGGGGAGGCGTTCTGGGTAAAGCCCCTGGCGATGACCTACTCTTGCATGGCTTAAGCCACACTACCATCGGCGCAGCTGCGTTTCACTTCCGAGTTCGAGATGGGATCGGGTGGTACCACAGCGCTAAGGTCGCCAGGGAACTGGTGAGAGTCGCGCACGTTGCGCGGACTCTGCATTGGGACTTGGGACGTATTCAAGCGTTTGGCTGTCGCCGGACCTCGTCGTCGAGGCAGCGAAGCGTCTTGGAGTTATATGATCAAGCCGCACGGCTCATTAGTATCAGTTAGCTCGGCATTACTGCGATACACACCTGACCTATCAACCACGTAGTCTTCATGGGGCCTTTAGGGGACTTGTGTCCCGGGAGATCTCATCTTGAGGCGCGCTTCCCGCTTAGATGCTTTCAGCGGTTATCGCTTCCGATCGTAGCTACCCGGCAGTGCCACTGGCGTGACAACCGGAACACCAGGGGATCGTCCACTCCGGTCCTCTCGTACTAG
>NZ_JBQCFP010000169.1:0-30596 GCF_051958935.1 Dokdonella sp.
CGCCGGTCTTGGTCATGCGCAGGCTCGAATCGAACGCGCGCGCGATGCCGAAGTCGGTCAGTACCGCCGAGCCGTCGTCGCGCAGCAGGATGTTGTCCGGCTTCACGTCGCGATGCACGAAACCCTTCTCGTGCGCGTAGGCGAGCGCGCCGGCGATCTCGCGCGCGACCCGCAGCGCGAACGCGGCTTCGCGCGTGCTGCCGTCCTTCGCGAGCACCGCGCCACCGGCGAGGTACTCCATCGCGAGGTAGTGGCAGTCGCCGGCCTGGCCGACGTCGTGGATGCCGACGACGTGGCGATGGTGCAGCTTGGCGGCGATGCGCGCTTCGCGCAGGAAGCGCTCGCCGAAATTCGGATCCACCAGCAGCGCGGGCGACATCACCTTGAGCGCGACGTCGCGCTCGACCGATTCCTGCGTCGCGAGGTAGACCGTGGCCATGCCGCCACGGCCGAGCTGGCGCAAGATGCGGTATCCGGAGATCTCGATCACGATCGCGTCACTTCCGCTGCGGCGCCCGGCCACGCTGGCGGGGCTCGCAAACGCGCATCAGGCGGGCGCCCGAGCATATCAGCAGGCGCGCCGGCGCGCATGCGGGGCGTCCCCTCGCGCGGCCGCGCAAACGAGGCGGCCGTCACGCAATCCGGCGCGCCTCGATCACGTTCGGGACCGCCAGCAGCTGGCTCAGCAGGCTGCTGAGCTGGTCGAAGCCGGTGACCTTGAGCGCGTAGTTCATCTCGACGATGCCGCGCCGCTCGTCGACGCGCGCGTCGACCGCGATCACGTGCGCATTCGCGGCGGCGATCACGTTGGTGACGTCCTTGTGCAACCACTTGCGATCGTAGCCCTTGACCACGACGTCGACCTCGTAGCTCGCCTCGCGGCGGCGCCCCCATTCGACCGCGATGACGCGGCTCGCGTCGCGCTCGCGCAGCTTGGCGAGCTGGGCGCAGTCGGTGCGATGCACGGACACCCCGCGCCCGCGCGTGATGTAACCGGCGATCGCATCGCCCGGCAGCGGCTGGCAGCAGCGCGCGAGCTGGTTGAGCAGGTTGCCGACGCCTTCGATGACGATCGCGCCGCTGTCGGTCGCGGGCCGCTGAGCCGGATGCGGCGCCGGCGCCGGCGCGGCGTCGGGCGGCGGCGCGGCGAGTTCGTGCAGCGCGCGCGCGAGCTGGCCGGTGCTGACGTCGCCGAGCGCGAGCGCCTCGAGCAGTTCGTCGTGGGTCTTGAGGTGGAAACGCTCCGGCAGGCCGTCGAGGCTCGCCGGCTGCAGCGCGAGGCGCTTGAGTTCGCGCTCGAGCAACGCGCGTCCGGCGGCGAGGTTCTGCGCGAGGTCGACGCGCTTGAACCAGGTGCGCACCTTCTCGCGCGCGCGATGCGTGTTGAGGTAGCCATGTTGCGCGGCGAGCCAGTCGCGCTTGGGCTCGATCAGCTTGCCCGTGAGGATTTCGATGCGGTCGCCGCTCGCCGGCTGGAACGACAGTTGCACGATGCGTCCGTTGACCTTCGCGCCACGGCAGCGATGGCCGACATCGGTGTGGATCGAATAGGCGAAGTCGAGCACGGTCGCGCCGCGCGGCAGGTCCATCACCTGCCCCTTCGGCGTGAGGAGGTAGACGCGGTCCTCCACCACTTCGGTGCGGAAGCCCGCGAGCAGCGCCGCATCGTCATCGGGCGCGTCGCGTGACTCGAGCAGCTGGCGCATCCAGGCGATCTTGCGCTCGAAGCTCGCGTCCGCACCCATCGAAGACCCGGCGGCAAGCGGCCGCTGACCTCCGTCCCTCGCCCGCGCAGCGGGAGAGGGGGGGACCGTCCGCAGAGCGGACGGTGGGGTGTGTGAAATCGGACCGGCCGTGCTTTCCTTGTAGCGCCAGTGCGCCGCGACGCCGAGTTCCGCGTGCCGATGCATGTCGTGCGAACGGATCTGCACCTCGAGCGTGCGGCCGCCCGGACCGATCACCGCGGTGTGCAGCGACTGGTAGTGGTTGCCCTTCGGATTCGCGATGTAATCGTCGAACTCGCCCGGGATGTACGGCCACAGCGTGTGCACGACGCCGAGTGCCGCGTAGCATGCGGCGACGTCCTTGACGAGCAGGCGCAGCGCGCGCACGTCGTAAAGCTCGGAGAATTCGACGCCCTTGCGCTGCATCTTGCGCCAGATCGAGTAGATGTGTTTCGGGCGGCCGGCGATCTCCGCCTCGATGCCGGCATGGCCGAGTGCGGCGCCGAGCTTGGCCTTGGCGTCGCCGATCCAGGCCTCGCGGTCACCACGCCGTTCGTCGAGCAGGCCGGCGATGCGCCG
Source organism: Dokdonella sp. (assembly GCF_051958935.1). Classification (GTDB taxonomy): domain Bacteria; phylum Pseudomonadota; class Gammaproteobacteria; order Xanthomonadales; family Rhodanobacteraceae; genus Dokdonella_A. Next base: position 2,304 of record NZ_JBQCFP010000169.1, read on the forward strand.
GTACACGTCCGGCTGCAGGAAGCGGAACGCGAGATCCTCGAGCTCCCACTTGATCTGCCAGATGCCGAGGCGGTTGGCGAGCGGTGCGTGGATGTCCGCGCTGAGACGCGCGAGTGCGCGCTGTTCGGCTTCCGGAGCACGCGTCGCCGCGCGCATGCGCACGAGCTGGCGCGCGAGCAGGATGAAGACGACGCGCAGGTCGCGGATGATCGCCAGCAGCAGGCGGCGCAGGCCTTCGCTGCCGCCGACGGATCCATGCGCGGCGTACAGCGCCCAGACGCGTTCGGCGGCCTGCTGGCCCTCGACGAGGGCGCGCGTGCCTTCCGGAAAAGCGGCGATGGCGCCCGCATCGATCGCGGGGTCGGCGAGCACCAGCGCATGCAGCACGCAGGCCGCCTGCGCCTCCTCGCCGACGCCGAGATCACCCAGCAATGCGATCGTCGCGAGCAGTTCCGGCTGTACGGCGAGCCACGCCGGCGTCGGCGGCGTGTGCGACGACGCGAGGCGGCACGCGCGCAGGGCGATGCCGTCGGCGCCGCTGCGCTCCAGCTGCATGGCCCAGTCGGCGAGCGTGGTCATGGATCCAACGGACGCGTTCACGGTATCGACGCCACGGCTCGCTCGTCACGAACCCCTGAAAAGACATCGGCGCCCGCAGGCGCCGATGCAAGGCATGCGGAGGAGCACCCCGATCAGGGATTGCAGCCCATCCATTCGAAGCTGTCCGTACCGCGGAAGCCGAACACGACATCGTCGCCGATGAACTCGTCGCCGTTCTCGTTGCGTGCCACGCCCGGGTCGAGGATCGTGGCGATCGCGCTGTTCGGCTGGCAGGCCGACGGCGTGCTGCCGCCGCTGAGCTTCTGGCGGACGACCGCGACGTACATCGACTTGGCCGGATTGAAGCCGGCATCGAGCGTCACCTTCTCCTCCAGGAAGCCCTTCGGGTTGTTCTGCCGCGCGGTGAGCGACTCGGAGTAGAAGACCTCGGGGCCCGCGCAGACGTTGTCGTTGAGCACGGCCGGCAGCTGGCGCAGCAGGCAGTAGGTGCCGTTCGGCGCAAGATAGTTCGCATCGTACGAGTCGCGGATGCCCACGACGACGGAACTCGCCTGGTCATCGTCGGGCCGGTGCGACGAAACGACCGGGAAATAGCTGTTCGGCGCACCGGATTGCGGTCCGAAGCGGGCGTCGATGCGCGCGAGGTAGATGAAGTTGCTCGTCGTCGTCGCCGTCCACATGGTCGGCGCACGATCGCCGTAGCGCGCGTCGTTCGTCGAAGCCGTGGAGACCGGGCGCACGCCCGCGACGGCCGCGCACACCGAATCCTCGGCGACCTCGGGCGCATCGGGATCCATGTTCCAGTTGCACGAATCATTCGGCACGAGAGTCCAGTCCGGCTGGGACCAGGAGAACCGATCGACCGGCACCCAGTTCACGAGATGGGCGAGCTGCACCGCGTCTTCCCAGCTGTCGCGGAAGAGATGATCGCCGAAGCCGCTGAACGGCGAGGCGATCTCGCCCTCGGGGCCACGTATCTGGCAGCCGAGCGAGGTTTCGGGCGAAAACCCCGCGACGCCCTGGTTGACCGTCAGCGAGCTGCCGGTATAGACGATGTTGCGGATGTCGTTCGCGATCGGCATCGCCCAGCGCTCGTGCTGCGCGAGCAGCGACGAGGGCGTCAGCAGCGTGGAGCCGATGTTGGCGCACATCACGTAACCATCGGTCGTCACGTTCAGCACGCTCGCCGTGCCGTTGACCGCATAGGTGAAGCCGGGCGAGGTAGAGATGGCCACGCTGGCGCCGTCGTTGATGCGCAGGGACTGGGCCGCAGCGGTGGAGGAAAGGATCGTTGCGGCGGCGGCCACGACGAGGGCGTTGCGTACGGTCTTCTTTACTGACATCTCTCGATTACTCTCGCTGGAACGGGGGTTCGCGGTTCTTTGTTGCGCAATCCGCTTGCCATTGCGTCGCTTATACGAACCATGAACGGCTTCGTTCGACCACGCCCAACACGAGCCGCCGGAACAAACACCGGACGGCTCATGCTACACTTGGGCCTGCCGCATTGTATCCCGACTTGCGCTCAAGTGCACGTGTTAAGTTCCCGTAAGTCAAGGAAATTTGCGGTTGCGGTCACAGACTGCCCACCTGCCGACGAATCTATGCGCCTGATACCGAGCCTCGCCCTTACCTTAACCCTTGCTGCCTCGGTGGCCGGCGCGCAGACCCAGGCGCCCACGCTCGAGGAACGCATGTCACAGGCGGAATTCCATGCCGCGGGGCTCGACAAGCTGTCGCCGCAGGAACTCGCCCAGCTCAATGCCTGGATCGAAGCGCACGGCGGCGGCAGCGTGAAGTACGTGTCCTCGAGCGGCGCGCCGGTGTTCTATCCCGACGACAGCTCGCGCGAGAACGTCGAATCGACGATCGTCGGCACCTTCGACGGTTGGCGAGGGCACACCGTGTTCACGCTCGAGAACGGGCAGCAGTGGGCGCAAGCCGAATCGGGTTCGCGTGACACGGGCAAGTTCAACAGCCCGAAGGTCAAGATCAAGCCGATGCTGCTCGGCAGCTGGCTCATGTACGTCGATGGTTGCGGCTGCAGCGTGCGCGTCAAGCGCGTGAAGTAGCTCCAGCATCCCGGACCGTACCCGGGATGCTGGCCGAATCGATAGAGCGGCACACCCCGCGACGTTCCGGACGGATCCCCGCTTTCGCGGGGATTGCAGGCCGAGCCCTCATGCGCCGCGCAGTGTCTCCACGAGTTTCGCGAGCCGCTTCGGCGACACGGACTCGGCCGTGCGCAGTTCCTGCGCGAACGTCGATACGCGAAGTTCCTCGATGAGCCAGCGCAGTTCGTCCAGCCGCGCGTCGTCGGCCGCGTGCGCGGCACGCAGCTTGAGGTAGTCGCGCCAGTACAGCTGCACCGCGAGCATGCGCGCCTGGTCGCGCGCGGGATCCTGGCGCAACCGCTCGGCACGCAGGCGCATCGCCTTCAGGTAACGCGGGAACTGGGCGAGCCGCGCCGAACCGACGTCGCGCAGGAAGCCCGGCGCGAGCAGTTCGTCGAGTTGTTCCGCGAGGTCATCGTAGTTCGCACGCGCGAAACCCATCAGCGGCGGCCGCAGCATCGGCCTGAGTTCGGCGAGCGCGGCGAGGATCGCCTCGCCGAGCGCGAGGCGCTCGACCGCCGTGCCGAACAGGCTGCGCGCCATCGCGTCGCGCGCGACGGCGAATGCCTCGCGCGTCCGCACGTCGAGGTCGAGCGCGGCGAGTTGTTCGCGCAATGCGCCTTCGACGATGTCCGCACGCAGCACGTCGGCGATGCCGGTCTTGCCCTTGCGACCGCCGTCGCTCGCGGCAGCCGAAAACAGCCCGCTCTTCAGCAGCAACTCGTTCTTGAGCCGCAGCTGGCGACCGCCCTGGCGCACGCGATCGGCGAGCGCACGGCGCAGCAGCCGTTCGACGCCGCGCCGGTGCTGCGCGAGCGCCTCGTCGCGCCGCTCGAACACGCGCAGCGCGACGCTCTCGCCGAGGTCGACGAGCGCGGGGAACGCGGTGAGCCCGCCGCTCGACACCACGCTGTCGGGAATGGCGTCGAAATCGAAGTCGGCGACGTCCTCGCGCGTGAGCTCGACGTCCGCACGCCGCGAGAAGGCGACGCGCGCGGCGCCGGTCCATTGCGCCTGGATCGCCGCGAGATCGCGGCTTTCGACCAGCACCCGGCCCTGCTCGTCCTCGATGCGGAAGTTCATCGCGAGGTGGGCGGGCAGTTCCACGCCGGCGAAATCCGCAGCGGCGGTCGCGACGCCCGTGACGCGCTCCAGGTAACGCGCAAGCGCGACGTACAGCGGTTCGTCGCGCGCGTGCTCGGCTTCGACGAACGCGCGGGCGAAATCCGGCGCCGGCACGAAGTTGCGGCGCAGCGCCTTCGGCAGGCCGCGGATCGCCTCCGCCACCTTCTCCGCGAGGAGGCCCGGGACGAGCCATTCGCACCGCGCGGCCGGCACCGCGTTGACGAGCGCGAGCGGCACGTGCAGCGTCACGCCGTCGGCGGGATCGCCGGGCACGAACCGGTAGGTGAGGCGCAGCGCGTGCGCGGCGACGTCGAAGCGCGCCGGAAACTCGCGTGCCCCCGCGCCGCCGGCCTCGCCGAGCACGTCGGCGAGCGACCAGTGCAGCGCCGCCTGCTCCGCCGGCGTCGCGCGCCGGTACCAGGCGTCGAGCGCGGCGGACGTGCTCACGTCCTCGGGCAACTTGCCGGCGAAGAACGCGGCGAGCTCGTCCTCGCCGCGCAACAGGCCCGAACGGCGGCGCTTCGCCTCGATCTCGCGCGCCTGCGCGAGCACGCGCGCATTCGCGCGCACGAAATCGGCGCGTGCGTCGATCTCGCAGCGCGCGAGCGCTTCGCGCACGAAGATCGCGTGCGCGAGCGTGGGGTCCTGCCGCCCGAACATGACGGTGCGCTGGTCGGCGAGCACGAGTCCGAACAGTGTCGCCTGCTCGTGCGCGACGACCGCGCCGCGCTTGCGCGACCAGTGCGCGTCGCGCCAGCTCTTGCGAACGAGGTGGGCCGCCTGCTGTTCGATCCAGGCGGGTTCGACCTTCGCGCAGGACATCGCGTAGACCTTCTGCAGGTCGAGGATCTGTCCCGCGAGCAGCCACTGCGGCGCCGATTTGGCGAGCGCGGATCCGGGGAAGATCGAGAACTTGCGCTCGCGCGTGCCGCGGTACTGGCCGCGTTCGTCCTTGCGGCCGACCTGCGTCGGCCAGCCCGACAGCAGGCAGCGATGCACCGCCTCGTAGCGGTCGGTGGACGCGACTTCCGCATCGATCGGCGCCGTTGCCGCCGTCTCATCCGGCCGCCGGGCGGAACCGGCGCGCGCGCGCGCCGGTCGCGCCATGCCGTCGTCCGCCGATCGATCGCCGTCGGCGGCGTAGGCGAGCAGCAACTGTCGATGCAGCTCGCGCCACTCGCGCATGCGCAGGAACGAGAGGAAGCGCGCCTCGCACCAGTCGCGCAGCTTCGACTGCGTGAGCTCCTCGTGCGCGGCCGTATACGCGGCCCACAGCCTCAGCACGGCATTGAAGTCGGATTTCGGATCGGCGAATTGCGCATGCGCCGCGTCGGCCTGCTGCCTCGCCTCGGCCGGGCGCTGGCGCGGATCCTGCACGCTGAGGAACGAGGCGAGCACGAGCAGTTCGCGCAGCACGCCACGCGTCTCGGCCTCGACGAGCATGCGGCCGAGCGCGACGTCGATCGGCAGCCGCGCGAGCGCGTGCCCGATCGACGTCAGCCGCCAGCCGGGGCTGGCCGGTTCCCGGGACGCCTCGCGCCCGCCTGCGATCGTGGGCGATCGCTCGGGCACGTTCTCGACGGCACCGAGTTCGGCGAGGCGGCGATAGCCGTCGCCGATCGCTCGATCGGAGGGCGCCTCGACGAACGGAAAATCCGCCGGGTCGCCGAGCCTGAGCGCGAGCATGCGCAGGATCACGCCCGCGAGCGACGAGCGCAGGATCTCCGGATCCGTGTAGCGCGCGCGTTGCAGGTAGTCCTGCTCGTCGTAGAGGCGATAGCAGATGCCGGCGCCGACGCGGCCGCATCGCCCCTTGCGCTGGTCCGCCGCGGCCTGCGAGATCGGTTCGACGTGCAGCCGCTCGAGCTGGTTGCGCGGACTGTAGCGCTTCACGCGCGCGGTGCCGGTGTCGATCACGTAGCGGATGCGCGGCACGGTGAGCGAGGTCTCGGCAACGTTGGTCGCGAGCACGATGCGCCGCTGCGGGCCCGGTTTGAACACGCGGTCCTGCTCGGCCGCGGACAGGCGCGCGTACAGCGCGAGCACTTCGGTCGCGCGGTACTTGCGCCGCGACAGCGCGAGGTGCGCGTCGCGGATCTCGCGCTCGCCGGGCAGGAACACGAGCACGTCGCCGCGCGGGTCCTCGCGCGTGATCTCGTCGGCGACGGCGACGACCTGCTCGGCGAGGGGAACGGGGTCGGAATCGCCCCTGCGGCCTCGGATCCCGGCATCCGGATCGGCGGACGCATGATCCGGCCGCGCTTTCCCGCCCGGCCGCCAGCGCACTTCGACCGGGTACGTGCGCCCCTCGACCTCGACCACCGGCGCATCGCCGAAATGCCGCGCGAAACGCGCGGTGTCGATCGTCGCGGACGTCACCACGAGCTTGAGGTCGCGTCGCTTGGCCAGCAGCCGCTTGAGGTAGCCGAGCAGGAAGTCGATGTTGAGGCTGCGCTCGTGCGCCTCGTCGAGGATGATCGTGTCGTAGGCGCCGAGCCACGGGTCGCCCTGCGTCTCGGCGAGCAGGATGCCATCGGTCATGAACTTGACCAACGATTCGTCCGAGACCTGGTCGGCGAAACGCACCTGGAAGCCGACCAGCCGCCCGACCTCGCTGCCGAGTTCGGCGGCGACGCGGCGCGCCACGCTGCGTGCGGCGATGCGACGCGGCTGCGTGCAACCGATGAGGCCCGCCGTGCCACGTCCGGCCGCGAGGCAAAGCTTGGGGAGCTGCGTCGTCTTGCCCGAACCGGTTTCGCCGGCGAGCACGACGACCTGGTGCTTGCGGATCAAGGCGACGATCTCGTCGGCGCGCGCGCTGATCGGGAGCGACGCATCGAGCGCGATGTCCGGCACGCGTGCCGCACGCGCGGCGCGTTCGGCCGCCGATGCGGCGATCGCCTCGCGCAACGCGGCCACTTCGCGCTCCTCGGGGCGGGCGGACACCCGGCGCCAACGGGCGACCAAGCGGCCGACGTCGCGCGCCATCACCGTGTCGAGTGCGTCGCGCAGGTTCTTCAAATCGGACATCCGGCCATTGTCGACCATGCGCGCGCATGATGCGAGCCGACGCGCCATATGGCACGGCTATCGCGGCCATCGAGCGTTTCGATTTACCGCCGGCGCGCGGACGCGCTAGCCTAGGCTTCCCTCACCGGAGCACCGCCATGGCCATCGACATCGGCATCGCCAAGAAGGACCGCGAGAGCATCGCGAAGAACCTGTCGCGCCTGCTCGCCGACACCTACTCGCTGTACCTCAAGACGCACAGCTTCCACTGGAACGTGACCGGTACGATGTTCAACACGCTGCACCTCATGTTCGAGACGCAGTACAACGCACTGTGGACCGCGGCCGACGCGATTGCCGAACGCATCCGCGCGCTCGACGTCTACGCACCCGGCTCGTACACGCAGTTCGGCAAGCTCACCGCGATCGGCGAGGAGACCGGCGTGCCGGACTGGAAGGCGATGGTGCAGCAGCTCGTCGAGGGCCACGAGACGGTCGCGCGAACCGCGCGCGACGTGTTCCGCGTCGCCGACAAGGCCGACGACCAGCCGACCGCCGACCTCGCCACGCAGCGCATGAATGAACACGAGAAGACCGCCTGGATGTTGCGCTCGCTGTTGAAGTGATGGCACCGCCGCCAGCGGCGCGTCATCCGCGTGCGCGCCGCTGCAGGTGCAGGTGCAGGTGCTGGTAGATGCCGTAGACGAAGCCGATCGCCGCGGTCGCGGCGGCCGGCACGTACAGCGCGGCGTAGCCGAGGCGCGCGAACAGCCAGGTGCCGGCGACCGCGCCGCAGAGGAACGCGAGCACGAGCGAGAGCAGCAGGCGCACGCGGCGCGCATCGACCGGCAGGCCGCGCAGGCGGTGACCGATGAAGATGCCGAGGTCGGTGAGCGTGCCGGAGAAATGCGTCGTGCGCAGCACCGCGCCGCTGTAGGTACTCGCCATCGCGTTCTGCAGGCCGCAGGCGGCCGACGCGAGGTATTCGCCGGCGAGGTCGCCGCGTACGAGCAGCGGCACCGCGAGCGCGAGCAGGGCCCCTTCGATCACCAGCACGACGCCGTAACGGCGACCCAGGCGCAGGGTCGAATCCTGCACGATCATCCCGCTCGCGACGCAGCCGGCGATGAACGCGCCGATCAGCGCGGCGAAATGCAGCATGCCCGCGACGTCGTGTCCGCCGAGCGCGATGCCGAGCATCGTCGTCGTACCGGTCAGGTGGGTGATGCCCTGGTGCTGCACGCCGAGGAAACCGCTGGCATTGACGATGCCCGCGACGAACGCGAGCAGCGCGCCGCCGCCGAGCACCCAGCGCGGAAGCTTCGCGAACATCACAGCTTGCGCCGCGGCGTGACGAGGAAGTCGCCGAACAGCAGGCCCGCGACGATCGCCGTCAGCAGCGCGGCCATCGTGATCGCGGTATCGATGCCGAGCAGCACTTCGCGGTCCAGCACGTAGCTGAGGCTGCGGAAGCCGACGCTGCCGGGCACGAGCAGGATGATGCCGGTTTCGCGCACGAGCGCGCCGGGGCGTTGCATGACGCGCGCGAACAGGTTGCTCGCGGCGCCGACGACGAGACTGCCGAGGAAGGTGCCGAAGGCGGGCGGCACGTGCGCCCCGCCGATCTGCGTGCAGGCGTAGCCGAGGATCGGCGCGGCGATCACCACCGGGTAGAAGCGCAGTGGGCTCTTGAACAGCACGGCGAACGAGAACGCCGCGGCGATGACGCCGCAGGGACCCGCCCATGCCGGCAGCGGCACCGAATCGCTCGCCGGCGCCACGAGGCCGAGCAGCGCGCCGAGCTGCAGCGCCGCGGCCGTGCCGAAGATGAGCTTGAGCAGGGTCGTCGCCGCGCCCATCATGCGCGCCGTGCCGGAGATGAGGTGCTGGCTCGACAGCTCGCGCACCGCCGTCGTCAAGGTCATGCCCGGCATCAGCACGATCAGGCTCGCCAGCACCACCGGCCGCAGCGCGATCGGCACGACCCATTGCGCGACCGCCATTGCCACCAGCGTGCAGAGCAGCGCGGCGGCCGCCTCCAGCGCGGGCCCGAACGTCGGCCAGCGCCGTGGCGCGAGCGAGATCGCGCCGATCAGGAGGCCGTTGAGGCCGGCGACCGCCGCTTCGCGCCAACCGGTATGCAGGATCGTCGCGATCGCCGCCGACGACACGCCGAAACTGAGCACGCCGGCGACGTCGCTGGTGCGGCTCGGCGGCCGCTCGCCGATCGCGCGCAGCTGGCGCCGCCCTTCGACGAAGTCGAGCTCGCCGGCGATCACGCGGTCGGCGATCTCGTCGACCTGGCACAGGCGCTTCAGGTTCACTTCACCGGGCGGCACGCGCACGACCTGGGTCGTCTCGGCGAGGTCGTCGCCGTGCGACGGGTCGGAGAACGACATCACGATCGACGTCGGCGTCGACAGCACGTTGCACGCGAGGCCGAGGCGCGCGCTGACGAGATTGACGACGTCCTCGAGGCGCGGCGCCGTGGTGCCGTATTCGTGCAGGCGACGCGACAGCTCCACCACGAAGCCGATGCGCGTCTTCAGCTCGGCGTCGCCGCCGGTACGTTGTCCCAACCCCGCCATGTCCATCGCGCAATGATGCCGTGCGGGCGCGCCGGTTGGCGAGCGTTCACGTTGCCGGCCAAGGCGCGTTTGCGCTTGCCGGCGAGCCTGCTAGCCTTGCGCGATGAGCGCTGCAGGGACTGCCACACTCCGCCATGGCCGCGACGGCGACGTCGTCGCCGCGACAGGCGACTGGACGATCGCCGCCGCACCCGTGCTCGCCGCGGAGGTCGCCGCGCTCGCGCGCAAGCACGGCCGCTCCCTGCGCGTCGACGCGAGCGGCATCGACCGGCTCGACACCTCCGGCGCGCGCCTGCTGCTCGACCTCGCCGGCGAACGCGGTGTCGATGGCCTCGACGACACCCGCCGCGCGCTCGTCGACGCGGTCGCGAAGGTGGTCGTCGCCGCAAAGGCGCCGCCCCGCGCGGACGGCGGGCTCGTCGCCCTGCTCGCGCGCACCGGCGCGGCCGCCGAGCAGGTCGCGCGTGATGCCTGGCAACTGCTCGGCTTCATCGGCCTCGTGCTCGCGACGCTCGCGCGCTGCGTCTTCGTGCCACGGCGCTGGCGCATCACTTCGCTCGTGTTCCACCTCGAGCAGACCGGCCTCGATGCCGTGCCGATCGTCGTGCTGCTCAACTTCCTCGTCGGCGCGGTGGTCGCGTTCCTCGGCGCGACCGTGCTCAAGGACTTCGGCGCGACGATCTTCACGGTCGAGCTCATCGGCTATTCGTTCCTGCGCGAATTCGGCGTGCTGCTCACCGCGATCCTCATCGCCGGCCGCTCCGGCAGCGCCTTCACCGCGCAGATCGGCTCGATGAAGTCGCGCGAGGAGATCGACGCGATTCGCACGCTCGGCCTCGATCCGGTCGAGGTGCTCGTGCTGCCGCGCCTGCTCGCGCTGCTCGTCGCGCTGCCGGCGCTCGCGTTCATCGCGATGCTCGCCGGCATCGTCGGCGGCGGGATCGTCTGCGCGCTGAGCATGGACTTCTCGCCGACGATGTTCGTGACGCGCTTCCACGACCTCGCCGCGACGCGCCACTTCTGGGTCGGCATGAGCAAGGCGCCGATCTTCGCGTTCCTGATCGCATCGATCGGCTGCCTCGAAGGTTTCAAGGTATCGGGCAGCGCCGAGTCGGTCGGTACGCACACGACCTCGAGCGTGGTGCAGTCGATTTTCGTCGCGATCCTCGTCGATGCGCTCGCAGCGATCTTCTACATGGAGATCGACGTATGAACGCGAACGGCTCCGACCGCGTCATCGAGGTGCGCGGCCTGCGCAACCAGTTCGGCGCGCAGGTCGTGCACGAGGGCCTCGACCTCGACATCCGCCGCGGCGAGATCGTCGGCGTGGTCGGCGGCTCGGGCAGCGGCAAGTCGGTGCTGCTGCGTTCGATCATCGGCCTCAACCGGCCCGCCGCCGGCAGCGTCAGGCTGCTCGGCACCGACATGATGCGGGCCAGCGACGACGAGCGCATCGCGGTCGAGCGACGCTGCGGCGTGCTGTTCCAGAACGGCGCGCTGTTCTCCTCGCTGTCGGTCGCCGACAACGTGATGGTGCCGATGCGCGAGCATCACGACCTGCCGCTCGGGCTGATGCAGCGGTTCGCCGCGCTGAAGATCGCGCTCGCCGGCCTGCCGCCCGATGCGGGCGCGAAGTTCCCGGCACAACTGTCCGGCGGCATGGTCAAGCGCGCGGCGCTTGCCCGCGCGATCGCGCTCGACCCGGATATCCTGTTCCTCGACGAACCGACCGCGGGTCTCGACCCGATCGGCGCGGCCGCGTTCGACCAGCTGATCCTGACCCTGCGCGAAAGCCTCGGCCTCACCGTGTTCCTCATCACGCACGACCTCGACACCCTCTACACGATCTGCGACCGCGTCGCCGTGCTCTCGCAGAAGCGCGTGCTCGTCGCCGACACCCTCGACAAGGTCGAGCGCTGCGAGGATGCGTGGGTGCAGGAGTACTTCCAGGGCCCGCGCGGCCGCGCGGCCGCGCGCGCGGTGTCCTCGTCCAGGCGCATCGCGGCGGATGCCGCACCCACCAGGAACTGACCGCATGGAAACCCGCGCCCACCACGTCCTCATCGGCGCCTTCACGATCGGCGCCTTCGTGCTCGCGCTCGCGTTCGTGCTGTGGATGTCCAAGACCGGCGTCGACCAGCGCTACGCCGACTACGACATCGTCTTCACCGAGGCGGTCAGCGGCCTCTCGGTCGGCGGCCTCGTGCAGTACAACGGCATCAAGGTCGGCGAGGTGCGCGAGCTGCACCTCGCCGCCGACGACCCGCGCAAGGTGATCGCGCGCGTGCGGCTCGATGCATCGGCGCCGGTGAAGGAGGACACGCGCGCGAAGCTCGCGCTGCAGGGCGTGACCGGGCTGTCGTTCATCCAGCTCTCGGGCGGCGCGCCGGGCAGCCCGCCGCTCCTGCCGACGCGCGAGCACCCGGTGCCGGTGATCCCGTCCGAGGAATCGGCCTTGTCCAAGCTGCTCGCCTCGGGTTCGGACATCGTCGTCACCGCCAACGACCTGCTGCTGCGCATGGGCGAGATCCTGTCGGCGGAAAACGTCGACCGCATCTCGGCGACGCTGGAGCACCTCGACCAGCTCAGCGGCGCGCTCGCCGACCAGCGCGGCGACATCGGAACGGCGGTGCACCAGCTCGCCGAGGCGACCACGGCGATGAAGAAGACGCTCGCGACGCTCGACACGATGGCCAATTCGACCAATGCGCTCGTGCGCGACGATGCGCGCAAGCTGATCCAGACCGCCGACGCGGCGCTCGCCTCGGTCAACAGGATGGCCGAATCGGCCGGCCTGCTGGTCGAGGACAACCGCGCCGCGATCGGCGCGTTCAGCAACCAGGGGCTGCGCCAGATCGGACCGACCGTGCTCGAGCTGCGCGAGACGCTGCGTTCGCTCAAGCAGCTTTCCGACAAGCTCGGCGCCTCGGACAGCCTGCTGCTCGGCCGCGACCAGCCCAAGGAGTTCCAGCCGCAATGAACGCCCGCCTCCGCTTTTCCGCATGGCTGCTCGCGCTGCCGCTCGCCGCGTGCTCGTCGCTGTTCAACGTGCAGCGCACGCCGTTCACGATCTACTCGCCCAAGCTCGCCGCACCCGCGCAGGCCGCGCCCGCCGCGCGGGTCGATTGGCAGCTCGCGATCGAAACGCCGCTCGCGAGCGACGCGCTCGACACCGTGCGCATCGTCGTGATGCCGCGGCCCGGCGTGATCGAGGTGTTCCCGGGCGCACGCTGGAGCGACAGCGCGCCGGCGATGCTGCGCAACCTCGTCGTGCAGGCCTTCGAAAACACGCAGCGCATCACCGGCGTCGGCAGTTCGGCGTCGGGCCTGCGTGCCGACTACGCACTCGGTATCGCGCTGCACGATTTCCAGCTCGAAATCGACGGCGGTACGCGCGCCGTGATCCGCCTGCAGGCGCGCCTGCTCGACTACACCACCAACCGGGTGCTCGCGGCGCAGGCGTTCAGCGCGCAGGCGCCGGCACGGGGCAGCGACGCCGCGGCCGCGTTCGCCGCGTTCGAGAGCGCGCTGAACCAGCTGCTGCCGGAGCTCGTCGAGTGGACACTGCGCGAGGGCGAGGCGATGCACGCGAAGAGGAAGGACTGAGACGCCGGGCATCCACCGGGATCGGCGTCGCGCATCCGCTGCGACAGCGACGACCGGCCGACCCGCCAAGCGGACCGGTTCCCCTCGCGCGCCGCAACGGCGACAATAGCGCCAGGGGACCCGCGTTCCCTACCCGCATTCCGTCCCCTGCGCGCCCGGTCCGACCGGGGGCGCTCCTGCTGCCGCGCCGGCCATGAGCGAAGTCGAAACCCGCAATCCGCACAGCCAGTTGCAGGGCCAGCTCGCGCGGGTCGCCGAGCTGCTGCGTCGCCAGCACCTGGTCGAAGATCTCGCGCACCGCCAGCAGGGCGATCACCACGACCTCGTCGAAAACCTCGTCCACCGCCAGCACGTGGCCGAGCTGCAACGCGAGATCGACGCGCTGCACCCGGCCGACATCGCCTACATCCTCGAGGCGCTGCCGCCGGAAGAACGCCTGGCGGTCTGGCATCTCGTCAAGGCCGACCGCGACGGCGAGATCCTGCTCGAAGTGTCCGACGCGGTGCGCGAGTCGCTGCTCGCGGACATGGACCGGCCCGAGCTGATCGCGGCGGCCGAGCAGCTCGACGCCGAAGAGATCGCCGACCTCGCCGAGGACCTGCCCGAGGACGTGCTGCAGGAACTCATGCACCGCCTCAACGCGCAGCAGCGCGAGCGCGTGCAGTCGGCCATGTCGTGGGAAGACGACCAGGTCGGCGCGATCATGGATTTCGACATGGTGACGATCCGCGAGGACGTCACGCTGGAAACCGTGCTGCGCTACCTGCGCCGCCTGAAGGAGCTGCCCGAACACACGGACAAGCTGTTCGTGGTCAACCACGATACCGTGCTGACCGGCGTGCTGCCGATCCGCTGGCTGCTCGTCAACGACCCGGCCAAGGACGTCGCCGAGGTGATGGCGAGCGACGCCAACACGTTCCATCCCGAAGACGACGTCGCCGAGACCGCGCAGGCGTTCGAGCGCTACGACCTCGTCACCGCGCCCGTCGTCGACGCCCACGGCAAGCTGATCGGCCGCGTCACGATCGACGCGATGGTCGACGTCATCCGCGAGGAAAGCGACGCCGAGGTGCGCGAACGCTTCGGCCTGCGCGAGGACGAGGACATCTTCGCCTCGGTGTGGAAGTCGCTGCGCAACCGCTGGGCCTGGCTCGCGATCAACCTCGTCACCGCGTTCGTCGCCTCGCGCGTGATCGGCCTGTTCGAGGGCTCGATCCAGAAGCTCGTCGCACTCGCGGCGCTGATGCCGATCGTCGCCGGCATCGGCGGCAATTCGGGCAACCAGACCATCACGATGATCGTGCGCGCGCTCGCGCTCGACCAGATCAGCCCCACGAGTGCGAAAAGGCTGCTGCGCAAGGAACTCGGCGTCGCCGTGCTGAACGGCCTGATCTGGGGCGGCGTGATCGGTTTCGTCGCTTGGCTACTCTACCGCAACGTGTCGCTCGGCCTCGTCATGACCGCCGCGATGACCCTCAATCTCCTGCTCGCCGCATTGATGGGCGTACTGATCCCGATGACCCTGCTCAAATTCGACCGCGACCCGGCGATGGGCTCGAGCGTGATGATCACCGCGATCACCGACAGCGGCGGCTTCTTCATCTTCCTCGGCCTCGCTACCCTGTTCCTCATCTGAAGGCCGTCCGAAGGATGGCGCCGCACCCGCTGGACGCCGCGCCCGTCTCGTAGCACTCTCGACGTCGACCGTCCCCGGGAACGCGATCGCGAGCCATGGCCCAGACGTTCACATCGACCGATGAAGGCTGGTCACCGCCGGCGCCGGACGAGGCGCTGCGCGAGCTCGCCGAAGCCGCCGCGGCCGCCTGCGACGCGGCGAGCGGTTTCATCGCCTGGCCGGAGCAAGGCCGGCTCGTCGCGAGCATCGGCGGCATCGCCGAGTCCGCCTGGCGCGATGCGATCCCCGCCCTGCTGGATCGCATCGCCGCGCAAACCGGCGCGGCCGCGATCGCGGGCACCGAGGGCGTCGTCGACACGGCGTTGCCGGATGCGGCAGCGTGGCGACGCACCGCGGCGGTGCTGCTGCCGGCGGGCGAATACGATCCCGCCGGCCTCATCGGCGTGCTCGACCCCTGCTGCGGCGAGGCGGCGGCGATGCGCGCCTTGGCCGGCCTGCGTGAAATCGCGTGCCGCCAGTTCGCGTTGCACCGCGACCTCGCCCGGCGCGGCGGCGCGGCCGCGCGATGGCGCGAGGGCACCCCGCGCCGCGCCATCGCCGCGCCGAGCGATGTGGCGCAGCGCGCGGAAGCGCTGCGCCTGGAGCGGCGGTTCGCCGAGGCGCTCGTCGAGAGCATGCCGGGCATCCTCTACCTGCACGACGCGCACGGCCGCTTCCTGCGCTGGAACCGGCATTTCGAACACACCTCGGGTTATCGCGCCGCGGACATTGCCCGCATGCATCCGCGCGCGTTCTTCCCGGCCGCACAACGCACCTCGCTGGAAGCGAACATCGCCGAGGTGCTCGCCTTCGGCGCATCCTCGTTCGAGGCGCCGCTGCTGACCCGTGACGGGCGCGAGATCCCGTACTTCTTCACCGGCAAGCGCATCGAGATCGACGGCCATCGCTGCCTCATCAGCATCGGCATCGACGTGTCGGATCGCGTGCGCGCCGAACGCGAGCACGCGGCCAGCGAACAGCGCTACCGCACGCTGTTCGAGTGCGCGCCCGACGGCATCCTCGTAGCCGACGTGGCCGGGGTCTACCTCGAAGCCAACGAAAGCGCCTGCCGGATGCTCGGCTACGAGCGCCACGAGCTCGTCGGCCTCGCCGCCACGGACATCGTCGCGCCGGCCGAACGCGCCAACGTCGCGCCGACGATCGACGCGCTGCGCGCCAGCGCGGCGCATCACCGCGAATGGTCGTTCCGGCGCAAGGACGGCACGATTTTTCCCGCCGAAGTGATCGCGACCCTGATGCCGGACGGCAACCTGCTCGGCATGGTGCGCGACGCGACCGAACGCCGCCGCGCGGAAGCGGAATTGCGGCACAGCGAGGACCGCTTCCGCGCGATCTTCGAACGGGCGGGCGTCGGCATCGCGCTCGTCGACGTGCATGACGGGCGCTTCGTGCGCTGCAACCGCGCGCTCGCGGAGATGCTCGGCTACGCCGCCGACGCGCTATGCGCCCTCAGGGTCCGGGATGTCAGCCATCCGGACGACATGGAGCTGCAGGACGCGCTCTCGCAACGCCTGCTGGCGGGTGCGATCGATCGCTACCGCATGGAGAAGCGCTACCGGCGCCGCGACGGCAGCGAGATGTGGGCGCTGCTGACCGCGACGCTCGTGCGGCACGCGGATGGCGCGCCGCAGTTCATGGTCGGCATGCTCGAAGACATCACCGAGCGGCGCGCGCTGCACGCCGCCCTCGAGGAGAGCGAGAAGCGCTTCCGCCAGATCACCGAACACATCCCCGCCGTGTTCTTCCTCGCCGACGCGCGCAGCGGTGAATGCCTGTACGTGAGCCCCGCGTATGAACGCATCTGGGGACGCAGCTGCGAAAGCGTGTACCGCTCACCGAACTCGTGGCTCGACGCGGTCGTGGCCGGCGACCCCAACCCGATGCTGCGCGACGGCCGGCCGGTCGACGCGAGCGAACGGCTCGATTTCGAATACCGCATCGCGCGTCCGGATGGATCGATCCGCTGGATCCATTCCCGCAGCTTCCCGGTGTTGGGCACCGACGGGACGTTACAGCAGGTCGCCGGCATCGCCGAGGACATCACCGAGGCGAAGGAGCAGGAGGCGAGGATCGCCCGCCTGAGCCGCATCCGCGCGGTCATCGGCGCCCTGCATTCGGCGATGTTGCGCCAGCCCGATCGCGAATCGTTGCTGCAGGAGGCCTGCCGCGTCGCCACCGTCGAGGGCATCTTCGAGATCGCCTGGGTAGCCGAGCCGCGCGAAGGCGCCGAGACGCCCGCGATCATTGCGATCTCGGACGAGGGCGTGCGCGAGTTCGTTTCGACCAACCTCGTGCTGCTGCGCGCCGACCACTTCGCGATGCGCGCGCTGGCGTCGCGCAGGCCCGTCGTCATCAACGACTTTTCCGCCGACGCCAGGCTTGCGCGCGTGGGGGATCGACTCCTCGCGCGGGACTGTCGGTCCGGCGCTGCATTCCCGCTCCATTCCCACGGAGAGGTCGTCGGCGCGCTCGTGCTGCTCGCCCGCGAGCGCGACGTGTTCGACGACGAGGAACTCGGCCTGCTCGGCTGGGTCACGAGCGATCTTTCGTACGCGATCGAGCACATCGAGAACGCACAGAAGCTCGCGCATCTGGCCTATTTCGATGCGCTGACGGGCCTCGCCAACGCCGCGCTGTTCCGCGACCGCCTCGCCCAGCTCGTCGCCGCGGCTCCCGCGACGAACGGCAAGGTATGCGCAGTGATGCTGGACCTCGAGAATTTCACGCGCCTCAACGACAGCCTCGGCCGTGAATGCGGCGACGAGATCCTCCGCGCCGTGGCGAGACGGTTGGAGCAGCGGCTCGAAGAGCCCTACGCGCTTGGCCGCATAGGCGCCGATACATTCGCGATCGCGCGCCCGGGCAGCGGCGATCGCGTCGCGACGCTGCTGCTCGAGCAGGTCATCGAAACCTTGCGCGAACCGTTCCACGTGCGCGGCCAGGCCATCTCGATCAGCGGCCAGGCAGGCATCGGCCTCTATCCCGACGACGCGGACGACGACGACAGCCTGTTCAAGCATGCGGAAGCCGCACTCAAGCTGGCCAAGTCGAGCGGCGCGCGCCACATGTTCTACTCGGCGCAGATCAGCCGGCGCATCGCCCTGCGCCTCGATGCGGAGGCCGCGTTGCACGCCGCCATCGACGCAGGCCAGTTCGTGTTGCACTACCAGCCCCGCGTCGACATGGTGAGCGGGCTCGTCGTCGGCGCAGAGGCGTTGATCCGCTGGCAGCATCCGGAACGCGGGCTCGTGTCGCCGGAGGAATTCATCCCCCTCGCCGAAGAAACCGGGCTCATCGTGCCGATCGGCGCTTGGGTGATCGATGCGATCTGCGCGCAGCAGGCGGCCTGGCTGAAGGCGGGGGCAAGCATGGTGCCGATCGCCGCGAACATCTCCTCGGTGCAGCTCGATCGCAGCGACGTCGTGCGCACGGTGCGCGAAGCGCTCGCGCGTCATTCGCTGTTCGCCCGCCATCTGCACCTGGAGCTGACCGAGAGTTCGGTCATGAAGGATCCAGACGCGGCCGCGGAAGTGTTGCGCGGCCTGCGCGAACTCGGCGTCGGCCTCGCACTCGACGATTTCGGCACCGGCCATTCCTCGCTCGCCTACCTCAAGCGCTTCCCGTTCACGCGCGTGAAGATCGACCGGACGTTCATCTCCGACATCACGCACAGCGCGGAGGACGCGGCGATCGCGTCGGCGATCATCGCGATCGCGCACCGCATGGGCCTCAAGGTCGTCGCCGAAGGCGTCGAAACGCAGGGGCAGTTCAATTACCTCTCGATGCAGGGCTGCGACGAGATGCAAGGGTACTACTTCAGTCCCGCGGTCTCTGCCGAAATGTTCGAAGACTACCTGCGCGGCGGCCGCAGCATCCGCCTGCTGCCGCGCGCGGACGAGGAGCGCCGCACCGTGCTCGTCGTCGACGACGAACCCGGCATCCGCACTGCACTCACGCGCATGCTGCGCAGCGACGGCTACCGCGTGCTGACCGCGGCGAGCGGCGACGAAGGCCTGCACGTGCTCTCGCTCAACGCGGTGCAGGTGATCATCTCCGACCAGCGCATGCCGGGCATGTCCGGCACCGAGTTCCTCGGCAAGGTGAAGGATCTCTACCCGGAGACGATGCGCATCATCCTGTCGGGCTATACCGAGATCGACGTCGTCACCGAGTCGGTGAATCGCGGCGCGGTGTTCCGCTTCCTCACCAAGCCATGGGACGACGACCTGTTGCGCGAGCAGGTACGCGACGCATTCCAGCGCTACCGGCCGCGCGCGAGCGGCGACAGCACGCCGTCCTGAGGACGCGGCGCATCTGCGCCACTTCTTGCTGATCCATGCGCAAGCATGCAAGCGCCGTCATTCCGGCGAAGAGCGGAATCCAGCTCTTCATTTCGAAGGACCGAAGACGCTGGGTCCCGGCCTTCGCCGGGACGACGAGAGGGAGGCTCTTCGTGCTCCTGCTTTCCGCGCTTCTGTTTTCCGTGCTCCTGCTCTTACTGCTTCTGCTTCCTTGCTCCTGCCCTGCTCCACCGGGTCCCCTCGGCGCCGGCGGGCGGCGGCCGAAATGGCCTGAAGGGGGCGCGCGAGGGATCGCGCGCCGTGCGCCGTCAGCGCGGGATGCGCTGTCGGCGCACCCGGCCGACGACCGCGGACCCGCGAGGCGCAGCCTCGCGGGCGGCGACGCGGGGTGCCCATTCTCTTGGTGACTTCTCTTTGGGCAAGCAAAGAGAAGTCACCCGCTCGCCGCCGAGGCGAGCGGAACCTCGCGACAGTGCACCGCTTGGCGAAAGAAGCCTTGCCCCGGCTTGGGACACGATCGGGTCAGGTCCATCCCGCGCGCCGAAGTTTGGACGGAGGTCAGCGAAGAATCAGGAGAGGCGGACATCGAGCGACGCGGTGTTCGCTAGAATGTCACCGTCGCGCGCACGACCGCATCACCACCGCTCGCCTCGCGCTCCACGTGTAAAACACCTTCGCCAACCGGCGGGGCAATGCCGGCGGCGAAGGCCATCGCGCGCGACACGCGCGCGAATGTCACCGAAGGGGCGGCGCCGCCCGAGCATGTGACATGCACGGGACCGGAAGTGCGGCCGCGCGGAGCGTCGGTCGCCGCCTCGCGATCGACGGCGGAGACGGTGCAGGCGTCGATGATGGTCAGGCTCATCGACAGCTGCCCCCGTGCCGAACCGGCGTTCGCATCGCAGACGCCGGCCGCTGCCAGCAACCACGCTGACAGGCGCAGGATCCCGCCTTTGCGCACACCCTTCATCCACACTCCGACCGACCGCGAACTTCGGAACGATCCTACGCCGGCCTGCCCTCCGTGCCGATCCGGTCGCCTACGTATGCGTAACATTACGTATGCGATTGCGCGCAGGCGCCACGATCACACCGGATCGTCGCTGCGCAACACGATCGCGCCGTCGTCGTCGTGTTCGACGAGCGTCACGCGCGCGCTCGCCTCTTCGAACGATGCCGCCTGCCGCTGCGCGCCGCGTGCGCTGCGCGCTCGGGCGCGATCGGGGCGCAGCAACGCAACCACAGCGGCCGCGAGCTCCTCGTCGACCCATGGCTTGCCGATGAAGCGCGCGAGTCGCACCTCGTTGACCGCGGCGATGATCGCGTCGCGGTCGGCGTAGCCGGAACAGATCACGCGCGGCACCGCCGGCTGCAGTTCCATCATTGCCGACAGGAACTCGACGCCGTCCATGCCGGGCATGCGGTAGTCGCTCACGACGAGGTCGAATTCCTGCTCCTCGCTGCGCTCGAGCGCGAGCGCGGGCGAGGTGAACGCTTCCACCTTGAGCGCCTCGCCGTCGAGTTCACCGACGTCGATGGAGGCGAGGCAGCGACGCAACGCATTGAGGATGTTCGGTTCGTCGTCGACGAGCAGGACGCGGTACATGGGAATGCTCCGGTACGAAGGTCAGCGTGGCTGGGCGATCGGCAATTCGATGCGCAGCAGTGTTCCGTGGCCGGGGGTGCTCGAGATGTCGATCGTGCCGTGGTGCTTGGAGACGATGCCGTAGGAGATCGCGAGGCCGAGGCCGGTGCCGCTGCCGACCGGCTTGGTGGTGTAGAACGGATCGAACACGCGCGGGAGCACGTCCGCCGGTATGCCCTCGCCATCGTCGCCGATGTCGATGCGCACGCGGTCGCCCGCGACGGACGTGGTCACCGTGATGATGCCCTGGTCCTTGATCGCCTGGCCCGCGTTCATGAGTACGTTCATGAACACCTGGTTGAGTTCCGACGGCAGGCACTCGACCAGCGGCAGTTCGCCGAACGTCTTGACGATCTGCGCCTTGTACTTGAGTTCGTTCCAGATGATGTTGAGGGTCGAGTCGAGGCCGCGATGCAGGTCGGACTTGACCCAGTCCTCGGAGCGCTCCTTGCGCGCGAAATCCTTGAGGTCGCGCACGATCTTGCAGACGCGGTCGATGCCCTCGCGCGATTCGCTGAGCAGTTGCGGCACGTCGCCGACGAGGAAGTCGAGATCGAGCTTCTGCCGGATCGCCTCCGTCGCCGCCGCGCCGGCGCCCTCGGCGAGCGCGGCCTCGTAGGACTGGATCGCCGAGAACAGCTGCGAGATGTAGCGCTGCAGCGTGCTCAGGTTCGAGTTGACGTAGCCGATCGGGTTGTTGATCTCGTGCGCGACGCCGGCGGCGAGCTGGCCGATCGAGGCGAGCTTCTCCGATTGCATCACCTGTTCCTGCGCGCCCTGGAGCTTCGCGTAAGCCACCTCGAGTTCCGCGTTGCGCGCGTGCAGCTCGGATTCGCGCACGCTGTCCTGGGTGATGTCGCGCACCGTCATGCCGAACAGTTCCGGACCGATGCGCGAGAGGTGGACGAGCAGGATCTTGTGCTGGCCGCGGCCGACGCCGAGGATCACTTCGCCGCTCCAGCTGCCATGCAGGCTGCACAGGTGCAGCGCGCCGCTGTTCAGGAGATCCGGGTGCCAGTCGCCGACCACCGCGAGCGGCCGGTCGGGCTGGTCCGGCCCGCACAGGCGCGCGAGCACGCGCGCAGCGGGGTTGGCGTAGTGCACGCGTTGCCCGGCATCGAACAGGAGGGTCGCCGCCGGAGCGGCATCGACGAGCGCGCGTAGGTGGGCTTCCATCGCGTCACCCGCAACCGGCGCCGGCAATGGCGGCGCGAACGGCGTGGCGATGCCCGCCGCACCCGCCGGAGGCTGGAAAGCGATGTCGATCGTCATGGGTCCCGCCCTCCGCCTGTCTCCGCGCGCGGTGCGCGGCGATGATGCGGGGCATGCTATGCCCGGGCGCGGCGGGCGCGTAATGCGGACGAATGCGTATGCGCGCCGTCATCGGGCGCCGCTCCCGTCGCCGCGCGCGGCCCCCCCGGCGCCGACCAGGAGGCGCATGCGGATGAGGTCGGCGAGGCTGTCCGCACCGGTCTTCTCCATGATGCGGCTGCGATGGATCTCGATCGTGCGATGGCTGCCGCCGAGCGTGCGCGCGATCTCCTTGTTCGTCTGGCCGGCGACGATCCACTCCAGCACCTCGCACTCGCGCGGGGTCAGGGTTTCGAGGCGGCGCGCGAACGCGCGACGCCGTTGCGCTTCGTCGCGCTGCAGCGCCTGCCGCTCGATCGCGACATGCACGCGTCGCAAGAGGTCTTCGTTGTCGAACGGCTTCTCGACGAAATCGGCGGCGCCGGCGCGCATCGCCGCGACCGCGATCGGGACCTCGGCCGCGCCGGTGAGGAAGATGACCGGCAGGTCCGCCCGCTCGCGCAGGCGGGCCTGGACTTCGAGACCACCCATGCCGGGCATGCCGACATCGAGGACCACGCAGCCGGCGACGTCGAGCTCCGGCCTGGCGAGGAACGCTTCGCCCGTCGCGTACTCCTCGATGCGCAGGCCTGCGGACATGAACAGGCGCCGCAGCGCATGGCGCATCGGCTCCTCGTCGTCCACGACGAACACGACGGGCGCACCGTCCGGCACGGTCGGATCCGCTCGATCACGGGGCTCGCGTCCAGGCATCACGGGCATCTCGTCGTCGATGCGACAAATGCTACGCCGTTTACAACCGCGAATGGAAACGACTCACCCGCAGCCCCGCCGCTCTCCGGCCTCAGGCCCCGGCCTTGGGCATCACGGCGCTCCGCGCCCCATTGACCCTGCGACCACCCGGCGAAACGTCAGGTTGATGCGGCCCCCATCCGCCCGCGCACGCCGCGGCAACGCATGCTGGTACAGGCGCTGCGTCGCGCCGGCCATGACGAGCAGGCTGCCGTGCGCGAGTTCGAGCGACAGCGCGCGGGCGCGCGTGGCGCGCGAACGCAGCACGAAGGTACGCGGCGCGCCGAAGCTCAGCGACGCGATCAGCGGCTCGGCGCCGAGTTCGGGCTCGTCGTCGCTGTGCCAGCCGACCGTGTCGCGCCCGTCGCGATAAAGATTGGCGAGCACGCTGTTGAAATCGAAGCCGTAACGCGCACGGAGCTCGCCTCGCAGGCGCGCCACGGTCGGCGTCCACGCGAGCGGCGCGAAGCGCGCGCCCGAATAGGCGTAGACCGCATCGGCGTCGCCGATCCAGCAGGACAGGCGCGGCGTGGGCACGTCGCGACCGAAGATCCGCAGGCGGTGCGGCGCCCACGCGATCTCCTCGTGCAATGCAGCGAACAACGCGTCCGCCTCGGCCGGTGCCCAGGCGTGCCCGGCGTAGCGCAGGTCCGCGCCTGGGAGCTCGAGCGCGCGCAGCGTGGCGCCGTCGCGCGGGGATCGGGCATTCGTGAACAGGTCGGGCGCCGCCATGCACGCATCATCGCACGCGACCGCATCGCGCCGCCCCGTCCGTCACGGACGAGGCGGCGCCGGTTCACATCAGCGACGGCGGCGTGCGACCGCCGAACCCGCCACCAGCATCAGCGACGACATCAGCAGCAGCATCCAGCGCGCGTCGATCGGCACGTTCTGCGGCTCGACCGCGCCGGCGACGACCGTGGTCACGCTGCTCGCGTTGTTGTTCGGCGTCGGGTCCGGGACGGTCGAGGACGCGACCGAAGCGACATTGGTGATGTTGCCGGTGAAGCCAGGCTGCACCAGGTACGTCACCGCCACCGTCAGGCCCGAGCCACTCGCGAGTGGCGGCAGTGCGCACGGGAAGCCCGATTCGCACGGCGCGGTCGCCGAGATGAACACGAGACCGGCCGGGTTCGGGTCGACGAGCAGCGCGTCGCCCACCGCGTCCGGGCCATCGTTGTCGACCCTGATCGTGTAGGTGATCTCGGTGCCCGCGGCGCCCTGTGCCGGACCGCTCTTGGCGATGCGCAGGTCGGCCGACAAGGCCGGCGCGCCGACGAGTGTGTTCGCGGTCGCGACGTTGTCGCTGCCGTCCGGGTCGGGCGTGTCGCTGGCCACGAGCGCGGTATTCACGAGCGGATTGGCACCCGCGTAGTTCGCCGGCACGGCGTAGGTGCTCGTGATCGTCGCACTCGCCCCGCTCGCGAGCGTGCCGATCGCGCACGGATAGGCGCTCGCGCAGGCACCGCTGTTGCCGACGAAGACGAGTCCCGCAGGCGTCGCGTCGGTGACGATGACGTTCACGGCGGCATCCGGGCCCGCATTGGTCACGACCACCGTATACGCGATCGTGTCGCCCGCTGTCGCACTCGCCGGGCCGCTCGTGGTAATCGCGAGATCGGCGCTCGTCGCGACGACGACGAGCGGCGTGGTGGCGCTGCTCGCGTTGTTGCCGAGGTCGGGGTCGGGCGTCGTGCTCGACACGGAGGCGTTGTTGGTGACCGCACCGCTCGCCGTCGGCGCCACCGCATAGGTGACCGTGACGATCGCGCCGGCGCCGCTCGCGAGCGTGCCGAGATTGCACGGGAAGCCGCTTGCGCACGGTGCGCTCGCGCCGACGAACACGAGATCCGGCGGGGTCGGATCGTCGAGCACGACGTTCGCAGCCGCGTCAGGGCCCGCGTTCTGCACCTGCAACGCGTAGATCACGCTGCCGCCCGCGGTCGCGTTCGCCGGGCCGGTCTTGGTCAGCACGAGATCGGCCGACGTCGGCGCCGCGACGATCGACGTGACGGCGCTGCTGTCGTTGTCGGCGAGGTCGGGGTCCGGCGTACTGCTGCTGACGCTCGCGGTATTCGTGACCGAGCCGCCGATGCCGGTGCCGACCGTGTAGGTGACCGTGACGATCGTGCTCGCACCCGGCGCGAGGTCGCCCAGCGCGCACGGGAAACCGCCCGCGCAGGGCATGCTCGCGGAGACGAACGTGAGGCCTGCCGGCGTCGGATCGGCGATCTGTACCGCGGTCGCGACATCGGGGCCGTTGTTGGTCACGTCGAGCGCATAGGTCACGCTGCCGCCCTCGAGCGCATTCGCCGGTCCCGTCTTCACGATCGCGAGATTGGCGCTCGCCGAACTCACGTTGGTGCCGACCGTCGACGCGTTGTCGCTGGTGTCCGGATCGTTGACGCCGGCCGGCGCGTCGACCGTAGCGGTATTGCTCAGCGTGACCGGTCCGGTCGGTGCGACGCCGTCGATCGTGACGAGCACGCTGCCGCCACTGGGCAGGTTGCCGACCGTGCCGGACACCGTATTGCCACTCACCAGCGGCTGCGTGCCGCAGGCGGCGCCACCCGCCTCGCCGCCGCACGCGGCCGTGATCGCGCTGATGCCCGCGGGCACGTCGTCGCTGTAGCTCGCGCCATTGGCCGGGCTCGGGCCATGGTTGGTGATCAGCAAGGTGTAGCCGATCGCTCCGCCCGACGCGACCGCGGACGGTCCGGTCTTGACGATCGCGAGATTGGCATTGCCGGGGCCGACGCCCGTGCTCGCCGAACTCTGGTTGTTCGCCGTATCGGGGTCCGGTTCCGTCGCGCTCGCGCTCGCGGTGTTCACGATCGGGTTGGCGAGCGCATAGTCCGCCGGCACCGTGTAGGTCGTCGTGATCGTCGCGCTCGCGCCGCTCGCGAGCGAGCCGAGTGCGCACGGATACGTCGTCGTGCACGCGCCGGCGTTCGACACGAACACGTGGCCGGCCGGCGTGGGGTCGGCGACGACGACATTGCTCGCGTCACTCGGCCCGTTGTTGGTCACGACCACGGTGTAGACGACGTCGTCGCCGGGGGTCACCGACGCCGGACCGCTCTTCGCGACCGCGAGGTCGGCGAGCGGATTGCCGTTGAGCGATGCGCTCGCGCTGTTGTTCGCGCCGTTCGGATCGGGCTGGTCGGCCGCGCTCACGCTCGCCGTGTTGGTCATCGGGCCGGCGGTCGCGACATCGGCGACGATCGTCAGCGTCGCGCTCGATGCGGCGCCCGCGGCGGTCAGCGTGCCGACCGTCCAGACGCCCGCGAACGGATCGTACGTGCCCTGCGTCGGCGTCGCCGAGACGAACACGAAGCCGGCCGGCAGTGCATCGGCGAGCACGACGCCGGTCGCGTCGGACGGGCCGTTGTTGTGCACGGTGACCGTGAAGGTGACGCTGTCGCCGACGTCGGGCGCGGCGTCGTCGACCGTCTTGGTCACGCCGAGGTCCGCCTGCTGGCCGTTGATCGTCGCGCCGGCCTGGTTGTTCGCCGCGACCGGATCGAACTGGTCCTCGTGCGTGACCGTCGCCGTGTTGACGATCGAGCCCGGCGCGTCGACGGTCGCGCTGATCGCGAGGGTCGCGTTCGCGCCGTTCGCGAGCGCGCCGACCGACCACACGCCGCCCGCGTACGTGCCCTGCGACGGCGTCGCAGAAACGAACGTCGTGCCGCTCGGCAGGTGGTCGGTGATCTCGACGCCGGTCGCGTCGTTCGGGCCGCCATTGCTCGCGGTGATCGTGTACGTGATCGTCGTGCCGACATTCGGGGTCGCATCGTCGACCGTCTTCGCGACCGCGACATCCGCGGTCGCGCCGGCATTGACCGACGCACCCGCGGAGTTGTTGCTCGTATCGGGATCCGGCTGGTCGGCCGCACTGACCGCGACCGTGTTGGTCAGCGCGCCCGGCACGTCGACGCTCGCGACGATGAACAGCGTCGCGGTCTCGCCGTCGGCGAGTGCACCGATCGTCCAGAGGCCCGTCGCCGGAACATACGTACCGACCGACGGCGTCGCCGAGATGAAGCCGAAGCCGAACGGCAGGTTGTCGGTGACGGCCACGCCGGTCGCGTCATTCGGCCCCGCATTGCTCGCGGTGATCGTGAACGTGACGGTCTGGCCGACGTTCGGCGCCGCGTTGTCGACGATCTTGGCCAGCGCGATGTCGGCGGCCGTGCCGACCGACGTGGTCACGCTCGAGCTGTCGTTCGCCGGGTTCGGGTCGGGCACGCCGACCGGCGCGGCGACCGTGGCCGTATTGGTGAACGACTGCGCGCCGAACGGCGCGGTGCCGCTGATCGTGATCGTGACCGAGCCGCCGGCCGGCAACGTGGGCACGCTGCCGGAGACGTTGTTGCCGGCGACGGTCGGCGCCGCGCACGTCGCGCCGCCGTTCGGCGAACCGCAGCTCGCGGTCACGCCGGTGATCGCGGCTGGCACCGCATCGGCATAGGTCGCGCCATCCGCCGCGCTCGGACCTGCGTTCGAGACGACGACCGTGTAGCTGATCGGCGCACCCGAAGCGACCGTGGACGGACCGGTTTTCACGATCGCGACGTCGGCCGATGCATCGACCGTCGTCGACACGCTCGAGCTGTTGTTCGCCGGCGCAGGATCGATGATGCCTGCAGGCGGCTGCGCGCTCGCAGTGTTGCTCAGCGAACCCGGATTGGCGGGCGCGGTGCCGTTGATCGTGAACGTCACGCTCGCGCCGCTCGGCATCGTCGTTATCGTGCTCGACACGGTGTTGCCCGCGACGTTGACCGCGCCGCAGACGGCGCCGCCGGTCGGCGTGCCGCAGCTGGCCGTCACGCCCGTGATGCCGGACGGTACCGCGTCGTTGAACGTCGTCGCGTTCGCATCGCTCGGGCCGTGGTTCGTGACGACGACGCTGTACGCGATCGCGCCACCCGCGGTCACGGTCGCCGGGCCCGTCTTGTGCGCTTCGATGTCGGCGCTGCCGGTCAAGGTGTCGCTGTCGGTCGCGCTGTTGTTGCCCGGCGTCGGATCGGTCGTGCCTGCAGGCGCGGCGATCGTCGCCGTGTTCGACAGCGTGCCGGTCGCGCTCGCGCTGACCGTGCCGCTCACCGTGAACGTCGCCGTGCCGCCGACCGGGATGTTCACCGTCGCACTGACGTTGCCGCTGCCGCTCGCGGGACACGTGCCGCCGCCCGCGCCGACGCAGGTCCAGGTTGCACCCGCGATGCCCGCGGGGATCGTGTCGGCGACGGTCGCTCCGGTGACTGCACTCGGACCCGCGTTGCTCGCGACGATCGTGTAGGTGATCGGCGAGCCCGGCGTCGCGCTTGCGGTGGCGTCGGTCTTGGTGTTCGCGAGTTCGGCGTTCGGGCTCAGGGTGTCGGTGTCGGTCGCGCTGTTGTTGCCCGGCGTCGGATCGGTCGTGCCCGCGGGCGCTGCGATCGTCGCGGTGTTCGCGAGCGTACCCGTCGCGCTCGCGCTGACCGTGCCGGTCACCGTGAACGTCGCCGTGCCGCCGACCGGGATGTTCACCGTCGCACTGACG
>NZ_JBQCFP010000170.1:0-15093 GCF_051958935.1 Dokdonella sp.
CCCGCGCCGTTTGCCGGACTGTTGCAGCAACCCGGATGGTCGGTGGTGAGCTCCTCGCCCGAACGGCTGGTCGAAGTG
Source organism: Dokdonella sp. (assembly GCF_051958935.1). Taxonomy (GTDB): domain Bacteria; phylum Pseudomonadota; class Gammaproteobacteria; order Xanthomonadales; family Rhodanobacteraceae; genus Dokdonella_A. The sequence goes on from NZ_JBQCFP010000170.1 coordinate 79, forward strand.
CGCGGCAGCCACGCACAGACGCGCCCGATCGCCGGCACGCGGCCGCGCACGCACGGTGACGACGACGCGGCGCGCATCCGCGAGCTCGCCGGACACCCGAAGGAGCGCGCCGAGCACGTGATGCTGATCGACCTCGAGCGCAACGACCTCGGTCGCGTCTGCAGGCCGGGCAGCGTCGAGGTCGATGAGCTCATGGCGATCGAGAGCTACGCGCACGTCCACCACATCGTCTCGAACGTGCGCGGCGAACTCCGCGCCGGCGTGACGCCGGGGCAGGTGGTGCGCGCGGTATTCCCGGGCGGCACGATCACCGGTTGCCCCAAGGTGCGCTGCATGCAGATCATCGCCGCGCTCGAAGGTGTCGGCCGCGGCGCGTACACCGGTTCGCTCGGTTATCTCGATCGCAGCGGCGACCTCGACCTCAACATCCTGATCCGCACGCTGACCCTGCACGGCGAGGCCATTTCGTTCCGCGCCGGCGCCGGCATCGTGACCGACTCCGAGGCGCCGCGCGAACTCGAGGAGACGCGGGCCAAGGCGCGCGGCCTGCTGCGGGCGCTCGATGCGTGAGCCGCTTCCACGCGGCCCGCTTCAAGCGCGTACCGAATCCGGTTACGCTGCCCGGATGCCGTCCGTGATGCCGTTCGAACGATCGTTCCGTCGCCCGCAAGGCGGCGCCGTCCTGCGCGTATTGTTCGCGCTCGTGCTGGCCGCCCTCGTCGGTGGCGGCGCCGCGGCGTGGTTCGACTACCAGCGTTACACGAGTGCCGCTTTGCCGGTCGCGGGCGATGCGGCGACCGTCGACGTTCCGCGTGGCGCGAGCTATCCGCAGATCGTCGCCGAGCTCCGGCGCATCGGCATCGTCGCGCGCGATTTCCGCATGATGGTCTACTGGCGCGCGCTCGGTCGCGAACTCGGCGTCGCCGGCCGCCTGCATGCGGGTGAGTACGCCCTGCCGCAAGGCATCACGCCGCGCGAGCTGCTGCGGCGCATGGCCGCGGGCGAGGTCGTGCAGCACCGCTTCACGATCGTGGATGGCTGGACGTTCCGCCAGCTGCGCCTCGCACTCGCCAACGAGGCGGGGCTGCAACAGACCCTGCCGGGCAGCAGCGACGAAGAGATTGCGCGCCGCCTCGCGATCGAAGGCGGCAAGCCGGAAGGCTGGTTCCTGCCGGAAACCTATTCGTTCGTGAAGGGCGAGTCGGATTTCGACGTGTTGCAACGCGCGCACGCGGCTATGAAGAAGACGCTCGACGAGCTCTGGCCGCAGCGTTCGGCCGACGTCAAGCTCGCCTCGCCGTACGAGGCGTTGATCCTCGCCTCGATCGTCGAGAAGGAAACCGCGCGCCCGGCCGAGCGGCCGCAGATCGCCGGCGTGTTCGTGCGCCGCCTCAAGTTCGGCATGCGCCTGCAGACCGATCCGACCGTGATCTACGGCATGGGCGAGAACTACGCGGGCAACTTCCGCCGCAGCGACCTCGAGACCGATACCCCGTTCAACACCTACACGCGCGACGGCCTGCCGCCGACGCCGATCGCGCTGCCGGGCAGCGTCGCGTTGCAGGCCGTGCTGCATCCGGCGCCGGGCGACGCGCTCTACTTCGTCGCGCGCGGCGACGGCAGCCACGAGTTCTCGCCGACGCTCGACGCGCACAATCGTGCCGTGCAGAAGTACCAGCTGCACCGCTCGCAATGAAGGGACGCCTGATCACGCTCGAAGGTGGCGAGGGCGCCGGCAAGAGCACCGTGCTCGCCGCGGTGCGCGAGCGTCTCGAACACCACGGCATCGAGGTCGACGTCACGCGCGAGCCCGGCGGTACCGCGTTCGGCGAGGCGGTACGCGCGCTCGTGCTCGATCCCGCGCGGCACGGCATCTGCGCCGAGAGCGAGCTGCTGCTGATGTTCGCCGCGCGCGCGCAGCTCGTGCGCGAACGCATCCAGCCCGCGCTCGCGGCCGGGCGCTGGGTGCTGTCGGATCGCTACACCGATGCGAGCTACGCCTACCAGGGCGGTGGCCGCGGCCAACCGCTGGAACGCATTGCCCAACTCGAGCGCTGGGCCGCGCCGGTCGTGCCCCACCTGACCCTGCTGCTCGACCTGCCGGTCGAACAGGGCCTCGCCCGCGCGGGTGCGCGCGGCGCGGCCGACCGCATCGAGCGCGAGAACAGCGACTTCTTCGAACGCGTGCGTGCCGCGTATCGCGCACGCGCCGCGGCCGATCCGCGGCGCTTCCGCGTCATCGACGCGAGCCGCGCCGTCGACGACGTCCGTGCGGCGGCGATTGCCGAAGTCGATCATTGCATCGCCGGGTGGGGCGGCGCATGAGCCTGCAGCCGTGGCTCGCCGAACCGTGGCGCCAGCTCGCCGGCGCACTCGCGCGCGGCCGCCTGCATCACGGCCTCTTGTTCGTCGCGCCTGCCGGCTACGGCAAGCGCGCACTCGCGAACGCGCTCGCCGCGGCCGCGTTGTGCGAACAGCGCCGCGACGACGGCCATGCCTGCGGCCGCTGCCGCGGCTGCCTGCTGTTCGCCGCGGGCAGTCATCCCGATTTCACGCGCGTCACGTTCGAACTGCGCGACGACGGCAAGCCGCGCAGCGAGATCACGATCGACCAGATGCGCGCGCTGTCGCAGCGGCTCGCGTTGTCGAGCCAGTTCGGCGGCCTGCAGCTCGCACTCGTCGATCCGGCCGACCGGCTCAACCTGAGCGCCGCCAATGCGCTGCTGAAGACGCTCGAGGAGCCGGCGAGGGCGACGATCCTGCTGCTCGTCGCGGACGATCCGGCACGCCTGCCGGCGACGATCCGCAGCCGCTGCCAGCGCATCGACGTGCGCGCGCCGACGCGCGAGGAAGCACTTGCGTGGCTGCGCAGCCAACACATCGATGCCGCGGCGTCGACGGCCGCGCTCGATGCGAGCCTCGGCAACCCCGGCCTCGCCCTCGCCTGGAGCGCGGACGACACCCTGCCGCTGCGCAAGGCCTGCGCCGACGACCTCGCAGCCCTCGCGCGCGGCCACCGTAGCGCGGCCGAGGTGGCCGAAGCCTGGGCCGCGGACCGGCCGCAGGAACGCCTCTGGTTCGCCGCGGTGCTCGCCCGCGACGAGGCGCAGGCGATCGCGGGCGGCAATGCCGGCCGACTCGGCTTGACCGCGCGCGAGGAAATCCCGAAGCTAGCCGCATGGTTCGGCCGCGCCAACCAGGCGCGCGCCCTGCTCACGACCACGGTGCGCGCGGATCTGCTGCTGCTGGAGCTGCTGCGCGCCTGGTCAGCGGACGACAGGCCCGCATGATGCGGCGGGGCGCACGGCGCGGCTCGCGGATTGGCGGCAGGATGGCGGAGGAAAACACGTCTGCGGCGCGCGTCGCCGACGCGCACGATCGAAAGGGGTAGCTGATGGCAACGCCGGCAATGGGCGGTGCGCCGCGACAGGGCATCCTGTCGCTCGCGATCAAGGACAAGGGCGCGCTGTTCAACGCGTACATGCCGTTCGTGCGTGGCGGCGGCCTGTTCGTGCCGACCACCAAGCGCTACAGCCTCGGCGACGAGGTGTTCATCCTGCTCTCGCTGATGGACGAGAAGGATCGCCTGCCGGTGGCCGGCAAGGTCGTCTGGATCACCCCGGCCGGCGCGCAGGGCAATCGCATGGCCGGCATCGGCGTGCAGTTCAACGAATCGACGGACGGCGAAGCCGCGCGCACGAAGATCGAGTCGATCCTCGCCGGCATCATGGGCCAGGAGCGCCCGACCCACACGATGTGATCCCGTGCGCGTCCTCGTCCTCGGCGCCGGTGCGATCGGCGGCTACTTCGGTGCGCGCCTGATCGAATCGGGCACGGACGTCACGTTCCTCGTGCGTCCCGCGCGGGCCGCGATGCTCGCGCGCGACGGCCTTCGAGTTCGCTCTGCGCGCGGCGATTTCTCGCGTCCGGTACGCGCACTGACCGCGCCCGATGGCCCCTGGGATCTCGTCATCCTGTCGGCGAAGGCCTACGACATCGACTCGGCGATCGAGGCGATTCGGCCCGCCGTCGGCGCGTCCACGCGCATCCTCCCGCTCCTCAACGGGCTCGCCCACCTCGACGCCCTCGACGGCGCATTCGGCAGCGAGCGCGTGCTCGGCGGGCTCTGCCACATTTCGGTCACGCTCGAGGACGACGGCACGATCCGCCAATTCGGCGCGCTCGAGCGCCTGACTTTCGGCGATCGTTCCGGCGCGCCGGTTCCTCGCGGCATTTCCACGGCATTGCGCGCGCTTGGCGAGCACGTGGTCGAGCGAACCGACGTGATGGACGCGATGTGGGACAAGTTCGCGTTCATCGCCACGCTCGCCGGCGGCACCTGCCTCATGCGCGACAGCGTAGGCGCCATCGTCGCGACCGCCGGTGGCGCCGCGTTGATGACCCGCCTCCACGACGAGTGCCGTGCCGTCGCCGCGGCGAGCGGCCATGCGCCCGATGCGGCCGCGGTGGCGACTGCGCGCGCGATCCTCACCGCGGCGGGCTCGCTGCTGAAGGCATCGATGCTGCGCGATCTCGAGCGCGGCGCGCGCACCGAGTGCGAGCACATCCTCGGCGACCTGCGTCGCCGTGCCTCCGCGTTCGACCTCGACGTGCCGCTGCTCTCGGCCGCGCTCGCGCACCTGCGCGTCTACGAAGCGTCGCGCGACGGCAGGCCGGCGACCGCGTAGTCCGGTAACGCGGCCCCCCCGCCGGGATTCGATCAGCGCGTCGAGCGCGAGCGCGTGGCGGGTTCGCGGCTGCGTCCGCCGCCGGCCGGCGCCGCGGTTGCGCCCGCAGTCGCCTCGCGTACGCGCGCGGCGACGCGTGCGCGCCGTTCAGCACGGTCGCGATCCGTGCGTCCGCGATCGTCGAGGAATCCCTTGAGGGCCGCCAGGGCGTATTCGTAGCTGCGGTCGACCAGCGATTGCACCTCGCGCCAGCCGAACGTGCGCACGCCCTGCACGGGCATGCGCAGGCGCAGGTCCGCGAGGTCGTCGGCACCGTTGTCGCGCGCGGGCGTGAAGCCACTCACCAAAAGGCCGAACAGCGACACGCGCGAAGTATTGGTGCGCCGGTGCAGCAGCGCTTCCGGATCCGGACCCACCACGCCCGGCGCATCGAGGCCGCTGCCGGCGGCGACGTCGGAGGCGATGATCGGGCCGCGGCCGAGCGCGTGCATGACGTCGACCGGCAGGCAGTTGGCGATCGCGCCGTCGACGAGCAGGCAGCCGTTCCAGGCCACCGGCGGCGCGATGCCCGGCACGCACATGCTCGTGCCGACCCACACCGCGAGCGAGCCGCTGTCGTGCACTTCCTGGCGCCCGCGCGTGAGGTTGGTCGAGACGCAGAAATACGGCACGCGCAGGTCCTCGATGCGCGCGTCGCCGAACACGCTGCGCAGGCGCTTGAGGAACTTGCGGCCGCGGATCAGCGACACGCTCGGCCAGACGTAGTCGTTGAGGTAGTTGCGGTCGACGAACGTGGAGCGGCCGATCGCGAGCATGTCGCGGCTGCTCGCGCCGACGGCATGCAGGCCGGCGAAAAACGCACCCATGCTCGTGCCGCCGACGATGTCGGCGTCGATCTGCAGCTCCTCCATCGCGCGCACGAGTCCGATGTGCGCGAAGCCGCGGGCGCCGCCGCCGCCGAGCACGACGCCGAGGCCGTGGCCGGTGAGCTGGCGCGCGATCGCGTCGTGGTCGGCCTGCGCGTCGGGGCGGGCGAAGTAGTGCGAACGCGCGCCGAACAGCACGCGCCATTCGAGCACGTCGCCCGCGGGTGCGCCGTCGGGACGCAGCACGAGCAGGTCGACCGGCGCGCGCGGCGCGTGCTGGCGCAGGGTTCGCGCGAGGGCGACGGCCGGCTGGCCGCCGTCGCTCGAGGCGACGACGATGACGCGATCGCATTGGCGCAGGCAGCGTTCGGTCCACTGCTCGCCGCTCGCGTCGCTCCAGAGCACGAGGTGGCCGCCGGCGAGTTCGCGCCGTTCGAGCCATGCGCTGATGATGCGGTGGCGATCGCCGTCGCCGAATGCGGTCTGCGCGGCGCCATCGCCGAACTGCTTGTCGACGTCGCCCGCGCCGATGCCGCGCACGACCTTGCCGGTCTTGCGCATGCCACCGAGCAGGCGTTCGACGACGAGGCCGAGGCGCACGCCCGGCTGCGCGCGGATCAGCGCGATGGTGCGGTTGCCGCGCGCCGAGTCGAGGCGCGCGCCGCGCGCACTGCGGCGGCTGCGGCGGGCGATCGTCGCGCACAGCGAGAGCAGCGCCGACGGATGGCGCGAGACGATGTCGAGCAGCGCCATGCGGTTGATCCTGAGCAGCAGCGAATCGCGCAGGGCGATCACGTCTGCGCCGCGCGTCTCGCCCGACAGCAGGGCCATTTCGCCGACCGGCTGGCCACGCCCGATCTCGCCGATGACGACGCCGTCCGCGTGCTGCGCCTGCAGGCGGCCGGTCGCCACGACGTAGAGATAGTCCGGCAGGTCGCCTTCGCGGAACAGCACGCGTCCGCCGCGCAGTTCCTCGACGTCGAAACGGTCGGCGATCGCGGCGAGCGCATCCGGCGCGATGTCGCGGAACAGCGGGCTGCCGGAAAGCACGGTCTTCTTGTCCATCGCCTCCCCCTGTGAGACGCAACAAGCTTAGCAGTCGGCCCGCCATCGCTGCGCGCCCGGGAAGACGGGGCGGGGCGAGCCGACGCCTGGCCGGGTCGATGCGTTGGGGCGTACAGCGGGGCGCGCGGGTACGCGGATCGCGCCGTCAGGCCGTGGCTTCCTGGGCGTACTGCTTGACCTTCGCAAGCATCGCCGCGAGGCCGTTCGAGCGCGTGGGCGAGAGATGCCGGGCGAGGCCGATCGCCTCGATGAAGCGCGGCTCTGTCGCGATGATTTCCGCGGCCGGGCGGCCTGAGTACACGCGCAGCAGCAAGGCGATCAGACCCGAGACGATCGACGAGTCGCTGATCGCCTGGAAATCGAGGCGCTGCGCATCGCCCGAGGGCACCAGCCACACCTGCGACTGGCAGCCGCTCACCTTGAATTCGTCTCGCTTGAGCGCGTCGGGGAACGGCGGCAGCTTGCGGCCAAGGTCGATGAGGTACTGGTAGCGTTCGGTCCAGTCGCCGAAGAACGCGAATTCCTCGGCGATCGCGGCCTGCGCCGCTTCGGCGCTCGCTTCGGCGGGCTCGGTGCGCACGCTCATCGGTTTGCTGCTTTCCAGCGCGGTCCCTGCGCCGTGTCCTCGATGACCACGCCCATCGCGAGCAACTGCTCGCGGATGCGGTCGGCTTCGGCGAAATTGCGCGCCTTCTTTTCGGCGACGCGCCGGTCGACCAGGCGCTGGATTTCCGCCTCGTCGAGCGCCGGTCCGCCGGCGGCCTGCTTGAACCAGGCTTCCGGGTCCTGCTGCAGGATGCCGAGCAGGCCGGCTGCACCGAGCAGCGCCGCCTTGGCGCTGCGCCGCGCATCGTCGGTCGCCGCCGCACGCGCTTCGCCGGCGAGGCGCGCGATCACGGCGAGGGCTTCGGGCGTGTTGAGGTCGTCGCAGAGCGCCGCCTCGATCTCAGGCGTCACCGTGCCCGTGCCGACATCGATGTCGACGAGGCCGCGCAACGTGCCGTACAGGCGATCGAGCGTGCGGATGCTCTGTTCGACGAGCGCGTCGGACCAGTCGAGCGGCTGGCGGTAGTGCGCGCTCAGCAGCGCGTAGCGCAGCGCCTCGGGCGGGTATTTGTCGAGCAGTTCGTGCAGCACGCAGACGTTGCCGAGCGACTTCGACATCTTCGCGCCGCCGAAGTCGAGCATGCCGTTGTGCAGCCAGTAGCGCGCGAAGATCCTGCCGCCGTGCGCGCAGGTGCTCTGCGCGATCTCGTTCTCGTGGTGAGGAAACATGAGATCGTTGCCGCCGGCGTGGATGTCGATCGTTTCGCCGAGGTGCGCCGCGGCCATCGCCGAGCACTCGATGTGCCAGCCCGGGCGGCCGACGCCCCAGGGAGAGGCCCAGCCCGGCTGCTGGGGCGTCGACGGCTTCCACAACACGAAATCGCCCGGGTCGCGCTTGTACGGCGCGACGTCGATGCGAGCACCCGCGATCATCTCGTCGACCGGTCGGCGCGACAGCTTGCCGTAATCGGCATAGCTCGCGACCGAGAACAGCACGTGGCCTTCAGCCGCGTACGCGTGCCCGCCGGCAATGAGCTGCCCGATCATCGCGATGATCTCGTCGATGTGGCCGGTCGCATGCGGTTCGACATCGGGCGGGGCGACGCCGAGGCGGCCCATGTCCTGGCGGTAGATCGCGGCGTACTTGTCGGTGATCGTCGTGATCGGTACGCCCTGTTCTTGCGCCGCAGCATTGATCTTGTCGTCGACGTCGGTAATGTTGCGCGCGAACACCAGGCGCGGGTAATGGCGGCGCAGCAACCGGGTCAGCACGTCGAAGACGACCGGGCCACGTGCATTGCCGATGTGCACGTAGTTGTAGACCGTCGGGCCGCACAGGTACATCGTCACGCGCTGCGGGTCGGCGGGCACGAAGTCTTCGGTGCGGCGGGTCAGGCTGTTGTGGAATCGGAGCGGCATCGGTCGGGGCCTCGGTGGACCCCGGATGATAGCAGCGCGCGTCGGCTGATCCCCGAAAGCCGAGCGGGCGGCGGCAGGCAGGAACCTCCCCCTGTTCGCGTGCTCCGCGGCATTTTGTCAGCCGTAGGAAAGGCTTAGGGCTGGGTTCAGCGATCGGCTGCTGTAATGGCGCCCATGGACCAATGGACTGCGCAGCGGAAAGGAGCCGGCGAGCGATCGGCGTGCGCAGTCACTTCAGGTGGAGGCAGCATGAAAGTGATGGTGGCGGTAGCGTTGCTCCTGGCGGGAACCCAGGTCGGCGCGCAGGAGCGTGGCTACGTCACGGATGAGGCGGGCGCGGGGGACAACGTCAAGGTCGCATGGGCGGACGTGTTGCGCGTGGATCCGATCTACGACCGGGTGCGCGTCAGCAGTCCTCGTGAAGTCTGCGACGATGTGCCGGTCGAACGGCGCGTCGACAACGGCAATCGCGCGGCGGGCACGGTGCTCGGCGCGATCGTCGGCGGCGTGCTCGGCAGCACGGTCGGCAAGGGCGACGGTCGCCGCGCGGCCACGGTTGCCGGAGCCGTCGTGGGCGGCGCGGTCGGCAACAACGTCGCGCGCGGCGACGACCGTTACGTCGAAGGTGTCGAGCGTCATTGCCACGTCGTCGACGACGGCGCGCAGGAAAACCGCGTGGTCGCCTACGACGTGCAGTACCGCTACCGCGGCGACGTCTACATGTCGCGCCTCAACTACGACCCGGGCGACCGCTTGCGCGTGCGCGTGAGCATCGAGCCGGCCGAGTAGGGCGGACACAGGAACGCGAAGGCCGGGCCCAAGCCCGGCTTTTTGTTGGTTTGCGTCGACATTCCTGCCTCGGCGTATTGCGCCGCAACAGGTTTGCCGCTAAGGTCCATCGCAGCAAGCGACCTTCCCACCCGTGGATACGATGACCCGAATCGCCGCCCAGCCGCAGATCGTCACCAGCTCCCGCATGGCCGCTGGCATGACGTCGCGCGCGCGTCGACCGGAACCGTGCCATTCCGCCGGGTAGCTGTCGCGCGTTTCTGAAAAAGAATCGACGAGAACCCGGCCCCCGCGCCGGGTTTTTTGTTTTTGGTGACTCGGCGCCCTCCCCAACCCCGAGCGCCCGATGATCCGACATTTCCTCAGTACCCAGGACTGGTCCCGCCCCGAGCTCGACGCATTGCTCGCGCAGGCGGCCGCATTCAAGCGCACGAAAGCGGGGCGCGAGCTCGCCGGCAAGTCGATCGCATTGCTGTTCTTCAATCCATCGATGCGCACGCGCACGAGTTTCGAGCTCGGCGCGTTCCAGCTCGGGGGCCATGCGATCGTGCTCGCGCCCGGCAAGGACGCGTGGCCGATCGAGTTCGAGCTGGGCAGGGTCATGGATGGCGAGGCCGAGGAGCACGTCGCCGAAGTCGCGCGCGTGCTGTCGCGCTACGTCGACCTCATCGGCGTGCGCGCGTTCCCGAAATTCCAGGACTGGTCGATCGACCGCGAGGATCGGGTGATCCGGTCCTTCGCGAAGCACGCGACCGTGCCCGTGATCAACATGGAGACGATCACGCACCCGATGCAGGAACTCGCGCACATCCTCGCGCTGCAGCAGCACTTCGGCGCGACCGGGGAGGGCGACGATCGTGCCGAGGCCCTGCGCGGCAGGAAGTACGTGCTGACCTGGACCTACCACCCCAGGCCGCTCAACACCGCGGTCGCCAACTCCGCGCTGCAGATCGCCACGCGCTATGGCATGGACGTGACCCTGTTGTGCCCGACGCCCGACTACGTGCTCGATGCGCGCTACATGGATTTCGCGCGCGCGAACGTCGCCGCGAACGGTGGCTCCCTGCGCGTCAGCCACGATCCCGACGAGGCCTATCGCGGTGCGCACGTCGTCTACGCCAAGAGCTGGGGCGCGCTGCCGTACTTCGGGCGCTGGGCCGATGAAAAGCCGATCCGCGACGCGCACCGGCATTTCATCGTCGACGAACGCAAGATGGCGCTCACCGACCGCGGCGTGTTCAGCCATTGCCTGCCGCTGCGCCGCAACGTCAAGGCGACCGACGCGGTGATGGATTCGCCCGCGTGCATCGCGATCGACGAAGCGGAGAACCGCCTGCATGTGCAGAAGGCGGTGATGGCTGCGCTGGTCGCGCAACCGGGATTGGCGATTCGGGATTGTTGATTCGGAAAAACCACGAAATACAACCAGAGCGAGATTTTCCATGTCGTCGCAACCTGCTTCTTCCAATCCCCAATCCCGAATCCCGAATCCCGCCTCCGGAGAACGCCGGGACATCGTCCTGGCGTTCTCCGGGGGGTTGGACACGAGTTTCTGCGTGCCTTGGCTCAAGGAGCGCGGCTGGGACGTGCACACCGTGTTCGCCGATACCGGCGGTGTCGATTTCGAGGAGCGCGAGTACATCGAGCAGCGCGCGCGCGAGCTCGGCGTCGCCTCGCACGTGACGGTCGACGGCGGGCCGGCGATCTGGAACGGCTTCGTCAAGCCGTTCGTCTGGGCCGGCGAGGGTTACCAGGGGCAGTATCCGCTGCTCGTGTCGGACCGCTATCTCATCGTCGACGCGGCGGTGCGCCGCGCGCACGAACTCGGCACGCGCACGATCGCGCACGGCTGCACCGGCATGGGCAACGACCAGGTGCGCTTCGATCTCGCGGTGAAGGCGCTCGGCGACTACCGGATCGTCGCACCGATCCGCGAGATCCAGAAGGAGCACACGCAAACGCGCGCCTACGAGCAGGCCTACCTCGAGGAGCGCGGCTTCACCGTGCGCGCGAAGCAGAAGCACTACACGATCAACGAGAACCTGCTCGGCGTGACGATGTCGGGCGGCGAGATCGACCGCTGGGAAGCGCCAGGCGAGGGCGCGCAGGGCTGGTGCAAGCCACGTGCGGAATGGCCGCCGCAGCCGATGCGCGTGACGATCGGCTTCGAGGACGGCGAAGCCGTGCTCGTCGACGACCAGACCCTGCCCGGACCGGTGCTGCTCGGTGAACTCAATCGCGCGTTCGCCCACTACGGCGTCGGCCGCGGCATCTACACCGGGGACACGACGATCGGCCTCAAGGGGCGCATCGTGTACGAGGCGCCCGGTCTCACCGCGCTGCTCGTCGCGCATCGCGCGCTCGAGGAAGCGGTGCTGACCAAGCAGCAGAACCGCTTCAAGCCCGAGGTCGCGCGCAAGTGGGTCGAGCTCGTCTACGAGGGCTTCTTTTACGACCCGCTCAAGGCCGACCTCGAGGCGTACCTCAGGAGTTCGCAGCGCCAGGTCACCGGACTCGTCACACTCGAGACGAACGGCGGCAGCGTGCATGCGGTCGCCGTGCAGTCGACGCATATCCTGCAGACCAAGGGCGCGACCTCCGCGCAGTCGGCCGACTGGGGCGTCGCCGAAGCGGAAGGTTTCATCACGCTGTTCGGCATGAGTTCGACCGTGTGGGCGCAGGTCAATCGGCCGTGAGCACCTTGCTTGCGCATGCGCTCGGCCATCTCGACGCACTCGTCGGTTTCGACACGCGCAATCCGCCGCGCGAAATCGGCACCGGCGGCGTGTTCGACTACCTGCGCGCGCAGTTGCCGGGCTTCCGCATCGACGTGACCGACCACGGTGCGGGCGCGGTGTCGATGCTCGCCGTGCGTGGGGCGCCGCGGCGCGTGTTCAACGTGCACATGGACACCGTGCCCGCTTCGCCCGCGTGGAGCGCCGATCCGCAACGCCTGCGCGTCACGGACGAGCGCGCGATCGGCCTCGGTGCATGCGACATCAAGGGTGCCGCGGCCTGCCTGCTTGCCGCGGCGGCGGTGACGCGCGGCGATGCGGCGTTCCTGTTCACGACCGACGAGGAAGCAAACGATGCGCGCTGCATTGCGGCGTTTCTTGCGCGCGACCATGGCTTCAACGAAGCGGTCGTCGCCGAACCCACGCTCGGCGAAGCCGTGCTCGCGCATCGGGGCATCAGTTCCGTGCGCATGACCTTCCGCGGCGTCGCCGGCCATGCGTCAGGTGCGCAGGCGCTGCACGCGAGTGCACTGCACCAGGCGGTACGATGGGGCGACGCCGCGCTCGACTTCGTCGAGGCGCAGGCGCACGCGCGCTTCGGCGGCCTCACTGGGCTGCGCTTCAATATCGGCCGCATCGAAGGCGGCATCAAGGCGAACATGATCGCGCCGTCGGCGGACGTCCGCTTCGGCGTGCGCCCGTTGCCTTCGATGTCGATCGACGCGCTGCACGAGCGCTTCGCCGCCCTCGCCGAGGCCGGTGCGATCGAACGCTACGAGGAGACGTTCCGCGGCCCGTCGCTGCCGGCCGGCGGCGTCGCCGATGCCGAACGCCGCCGCCTCGAGGCGCGCGACCTCGCCGATGCGCTCGAGCTGCCGATCGGCAACGCGGTCGATTTCTGGACCGAGGCCTCGCTGTTCTCCGCCGCCGGCCTCACCGCGATCGTCTACGGCCCGGGCGACATTGCCCAGGCGCACGCCGCCGACGAATGGGTCGCGCTCGATCAACTCGCCGCCGCGGCGGCCACCTACCAACGCCTGCTGGAGCACTGAGCCATGAATGCCCTGATCCGCGCCGACCATGCCATCGCGCCCGCGACCGCCCGCCCGGACGATCGGGGGGCGCTTCCGCCATGCGTTCGCTGAGCGCCCGCTGACGATGACCGACATGCGCACGACGATCGTCCGGCTGCTGTCCAACATGGCCAGCACGAAGGAGATCCAGCAGTACCTTAAGCGCTTCTCGCAGCTCGATGCGGCGCGCTTCGCCGTGGTCAAGGTCGGCGGCGCGATCCTGCGCGACGAACTCGACGCGCTGGTGTCCTCGCTCGCGTTCCTGCAGCAGGTCGGCCTCACGCCGATCGTCGTGCATGGCGCGGGGCCGCAGCTCGACGAGCGCATGAAGGAAGCAGGCATCGAGAAGCGCACCGTCGACAACCTGCGCGTGACCGACGCGGCCGTGCTCGCCGTGGTGCGCCAGGTCATGCGCCAGGAAAACCTGCGCCTGGTCGAGGCATTGCAGGCGCAGGGCGTGCGCGCGACGTCGATCCAGTCCGGCGTGTTCGAAGCCGAGTTCCTCGACCGCGACGTCTATGGCCTCGTCGGCAAGGTCGTGCGCATCGACACCGACGGCATCCAGGCCGCGATCAAGGTCGGCTCGATCCCGGTCATCGCTTCGCTCGCCGAGACCCGCGAGGGGCAGATCGTCAACGTCAATGCCGACTTCGCCGCGAACGAACTCGTGCAGGTGCTGCAGCCGTACAAGATCGTGTTCCTGACCGGCACCGGCGGCCTGCTCGACGAACACGGCAAGCTCATCGATTCGATCAACCTGTCGACCGAATACGAGCACCTGCGCGCGCAGCCGTGGATCAATGGCGGCATGCGCGTGAAGCTCGAGCAGATCAAGGACCTGCTCGACGGCCTGCCGCTGTCTTCGTCGGTGTCGATCACGCGCCCGGCCGAGCTTGCCAAGGAGCTGTTCACGCACAAGGGCTCGGGCACGCTGGTCCGGCGCGGCGAGCGCGTGCTGCGCGTGACGTGCTGGGACGAGCTCGATCGCGCGCGCCTGAAGAAGCTCGTCGAGTCCGCATTCGGCCGCCGCCTGCTGCCGGACTACTTCGAGCGCACGCGCCTCCTGCGCGCCTACGTCAGCGAGAATTACCGCGCCGCGGTGATCCTCACCGACGAGGGGGGCGAGATCTACCTCGACAAGTTCGCCGTGCTCGACGACGCGCAGGGCGAAGGCCTCGGCCGCGCGGTGTGGCAGGTCATGCGCGAGGAAACACCGCGGCTGTTCTGGCGCTCGCGTCGTGGCAACCCGGTCAACCCGTTCTACTTCGCCGAGAGCGACGGCTGCATCAAGCTCGCGAAATGGAAGGTGTTCTGGTACGGCCTCGACGGTTTCGATGCGATCGAACGCTGCGTCGCGCACTGTCGCGAACGTGCGCCGACGCTGGTCGATTGAGCAGGAGCAAAAGCTTGAAACACGAAGCACACCGAGCACACGAAGAAGAGCAAGAGCACACGGCAAAGCACCTCTTTTCCTTCGCGTGCCCAGTGTGCTCGGAGTTTCAATCAATTCCTTTTGGGAGAAGATCTTGAAGCGAACCATTGGTATCGTCGGCGCGCGCGGGCACACCGGGGCTGAGTTGATCCGGCTCGTCGCGGCGCATCCGGGGCTGGCGCTTACGTTCGTGTCTTCGCGCGAGCTTGCGGGGCAGCCGGTGCGCGATCATGTCGCCGAGTTCGCGGGCGACCTGCGCTACGAAAACCTCGCGCACGAGGACGTCGCGGCGAAGGGCGCGGATGCGGTCGTGCTCGCGCTCCCGAACGGCAAGTCGGCGCAACTCGTCACGGCGATCGACGCGGCGAGGCCCGACAGCGTGATCGTCGATCTTTCGGCCGA
>NZ_JBQCFP010000171.1:0-16054 GCF_051958935.1 Dokdonella sp.
GCTCGACGGCACCGAGGCATGCTCGCAGAACCACAAGAACCAACGGAACAGAAAGCTCTTGCGACTGAAGAAGTAACTGGCCAAAAAAATGGACCCGACGAGCAAGAGGTAGAAGCCAACAGCGGTAGGGCTGGGCTGATAGTTTGAGCGAATTGAAACGAACAGCGCGTAAAGTTGTGTCAGCACCAGGGCTGCCAAGAGCATGCCACCAACCCGCGACCGGGATCGTTTTGTGCAACCTGAAGATAGTCGACCTTTGCTTCGCGCACAAATTAGCCCTAACGCTTGAGCTAAGCGGCTGCCGCCGCGACGTCACGATCTTAGCGCAACCGCGACACCGGCAGTCCGTTGAGTTAGGCGCGCCGCTGGACATCGGCAAATTGCTATTGTACAGTATATTGTACATATCGGAGGTGCCAATGGACGCCATTACCTACAGCGCAGCCCGTGCCAATTTAGCCGACACCATGGACCGGGTCTGCGAGGATCACGAGCCTATCATCATCACCCGCAGCGGCCAGCAGGCTGTGGTCATGATCTCCTTGGACGATTTCAACGCCATGGAGGAGACCGCCTATCTGCTCCGCGTTCCCAAGAACGCGAAGCGCCTGCTTGAATCTATTGCGGCACTCGAGCGCGGCAAGGGCAAGGAACGGAAGCTGGCTCCATGAGGCTGATCTTTTCGGATGAAGCCTGGGATGACTATCTCTATTGGCAGAAGACCGATAAGAAGTTGCTGCAACGGATCAACGGACTGATCAAAGAGATCAGTCGGGATCCGTTTGAAGGAACCGGCAAGCCTGAGCCGCTAAAGCACGCACTTGCGGGATATTGGTCCCGACGAATCAACGACGAGCATCGGATCATCTACAAGGTCGCCAACGGCGACCTGCTTATCGCTCAACTGCGATATCACTACTAGCGCGCCTGCCGATCCCGATGCGCGCATCGTCGAGCGGCGCCGCCTGAATCGAACGGCGTTCGCGCGCGTGCTCGACAACCGCCCGCCGCTCCACGTCGTGATGGAAGCATGCGGTTCGGCGCACTACTGGGCACGCCGCTTCGCGCGACTCGGACATGCCGTCGAGCTGCTGCCTGCGCACGACGTTCGGCCCTACGTGCGTCGCAACAAGACCGATCGCACCGATGCCGCGGGCCTGCTCGAAGCCGCGCGCTGCGCATCGATCCGGCGCGTTCCGGTCAAGACTCCGGAGCAGCAAGGCATCCAGGGGCTGCACCGCGTGCGCGAGTTCCACAAGGCGCAGCGCACCGCGGCGATCAACCTCGTGCGGGGCCTGTTGCGGGAATTCGGGATCCTCCTGCCGCCGGGCGCGGCGAAAGTGCGGCCCGCCGTCCTCGCCGCACTGGAAGACGCCGACAACGAGCTGCCGATGAGCCTGCGCGACGCGCTCCGGTCACTGCTCGAGGCGATCGCCACGGCCGAGCAGGACGTGCTCGCCATTGAAGTGCATCTGCAACCCTTCCTCGAACGCGACCTGCGCAGCCAGCGGCTGCAGCGCGCCGGCGGCGTCGGTCTGATCACCGCGACCGCGCTCAGCGCCTCCGTGGGCGATTTCGACCGCTTCCCGTCCGGGCGTCATTTCGCCAGCTCGCTCGGTCTCACCCCGCGCGAGTACTCCAGCGGCAACACACGCCGGCTTGGACGCGTCACCTAACGCGGCGATGTGTACCTGCGCATGCTGCTCATCCACGGCGCACGCGCCGTGCTGCGCAGCGCGAAGGTCGCTGCGAAGAAGAAGCAACCGCTCGATCGAACCCGCACCTGGGCACTCGCGCTGTCCGAACGCATCGGCCACAACAAGGCCGCCGTCGCCCTCGCCAACAAGCAGGCACGGCGCCTGTGGGCCGCCGAGCATCACCGCCATCCTTCGATCCCGATCACGTCAGCGCGCCCGTCGCGCCGACGACCCACTGAGTTCCCCACCCCGCGTTGCACCGAGCGAAACGTCGATGGCAAACGAGTCGGTCCCCGGGACGAGAAAGCCGATAACACTTCTGGCCCTAAGCGGCCGATTGAACGTGTGGCTTCGTCCCGGCGGATTCCATCATGGCCCGAGCACCTACTGCTCACCCCAAGGCCGAATACACGACTGCAATCGCACCGCTTGCCAGAAGCGAAATCACTCGGTCACTTGCAAGGGGAGTCCATACACGAATTGTTAGGCGGCGCTGCGACGACGTGCGCGAACTGCCCGCCAACCCATGTAGCCAGATAGTAAGCCGAAGCCGAGCGTGAGCAGCATGGCAATGTGCGCCTGGCGACACCGGAACTCTTCTGCGAATAGCGAGAACCTATCGCCGCAGTAGCCAGACGCTAGGCTTGCCGCGGAGAGAATCCAAAGCGCGCAGTACAGGCAAGCGAACAGGCTCAAGACCGCACCTAGCCAGAACCACACATGCGATTTTCTCGCCATAGCCGCCTAACGCCGTGTTCAGCGGCGCCGGGCCGCTGTGGTTGGTTGAAACGTACGACGTCCCCAGCGTCCGCTGCAACACATAGTTAGACCGCGGCACGCGGATGCATGAAGTGGTCGTACAGCGCGACGACGCGCTGATCTGACGCGCCCTCGTTTTGCTCAAGGTAGAGGGGATGGTCGCTTGGCTCCAACTGGATCAGCGGCCGAATGCTTTTGTCACGAACCTGCAACGACACCATCAGATCGCCGGTATCGGAGTAGGTGGATATGGCTGCCTCGAGCCGGCCGGTGTACGGACCATGGCTAGACCGAGTCTGGGCGCCCAGAAGATCTTGATACTCCATGAAGGCGCTCTCCGAAACAGACACCCAGACTCCTAGCGACAGGAGGTCATCGGTGCCATTTATGGGAATCTCTAAGCAGCCGCGGATGTAGAACGCCTCATCATCGACGACGCAGAGATCGGACGTGAGGAAGCACCGCTCCTCCCGTTCCTGCTCTGGCACCATGAAGTAGCCCAATGGGTCGTCCCAGCCCCATGCCGGAATGCCAACATGCTCCTCCTCGCAAGTGGAGCACCAAAATCGAAACGAAACGGTCATGGGGTCCAACGTTTGACATGAGAGGCGGCACCCGGCTTGCCGGGTGACGTCCTCTCGATGGAAGGGTTAGACATCGCCTTGAGGATCGACGTCTGCTTCGGCTTGCTTGAAGGACATGTGCATGTCGACTAGGTGATCCGGAAACAGTACCCCGATACGGCCGTTCTGCTGATTCCAGCCTAGCTCTCTCTTCTCGCACATGAGATCAATCTGCTTCTTGATCTCGGGTCGCATACAGGTAGTCAAGTACTCGATAAAGGATTTAACGGTTTGAACTTCTTGCTCAAGGCGGGGAAGCCCAACTGCGCCGATTTCTACCCCCACTGATCGCTCCCACATGCTCCGATACTCTTTGAAGACCGGCACCTTCCCGTGGAAGTAGACCTCGTTGAATCGAAGCTTTTCTAGAACTACGTTTCCATGGAGAAGGTCGTTCCTTTCGTTGACCAGGTTGTGATACGCCTTGCACTCCGTACTCGCGTAGTCGATTGGCTTTGCAAAGCCAACGCACGTCATGTGCAGGCTCTTCACTCTTACATCGATGGGTTGGCGAAGCGCGTTTTCCCTGAGTCGTTCGTCATTCTTGTATTCAGGTCGCATGAGAACGAAAAGCAGGAAGTTGACATAGGCCTCCGCCATCACCGGGAGCATGGAACGCACACCAAAGCAGAGGCCCAGTCCTTTGCTGTATCGGGCCAGGATTGCAGACCATTCATCGATTGCGGGCTCGTTGGCGCTGGTGGGATCGGGCAACATCTCCGTCTCAGGCTTCAGATCGAGTTCCCGAATGTCCAACAGCATCTTTTCAACAGAGCGGCGGAGGCGTTGGTATGGATTTACGAACTCCGTCCACTTCTCAAGTGAGGCGCGGACTTTTGCGATTTGCGGTCCATGGTTCTTGAAGTCTGCCTTTATTCGAGTGGCCAGTTCTAACCGTTCAATATCAGTCGTGTTTGGAACTCCAGTGATCCATACCTCAGTTCTAAAGTTCATCCCGAAGATGTGCAGAACCCCTTCGGGGTGATCGAGAACCCAATCCCAATGGATTAGGTTGTCCGAGTCATCTGCACGAAAGAAATTCTGAGGTCCATTGGGTCGGCCGAATCGCGCCCCCAGGTAGCAGTAGAGGTCTGCGGGGCTGACTTCGTTCTTCCATGCCCATATCGTTGCACCGCTTTCCTTCTCGCCTTTGAGTAGCCGTTCAAACACGACCTTCGGGTGCGGGCAGGACAGGGACTCGAGGAAATTCTGCGGAAGTGGCATGCGATGTCCAACGCTTGAGTTAAGCCGCGCCGCGAAGCGGCGTCGGCTTGGACGAATTGTTAGGCCTCAGCCGAAAACCAGCCGTAGCCCACCCACCGAGACAGCGGCAAGCGACAGCACACCGGCTAGTGCAGAAGCCCGAGCGATAAACATGAGTATTGTTGCCATCTTGCCGTACGCACCAAGAACGGGAGAGCTGGTCCAAGGCGCCAGATAGCGTGTTTTGAGCCCCGGAGTTCTCGTAAAAATAGCGACCGTTTGGTTGAACAGGTCACTGTGCTCGGCCGCTTCACGGGGCACGCAACGAAGCAGCGCCGAGGTGGCGGCGACGTGCACTAACGCGCAAACCAACAAGCTGACCTCGGCCAAGCTGGCAAAGTGCTGCACGATGCGACGCCCCTCCACATGAGGCCTAACGCTTGAGTTAAGCGGCGGCGCAGCCGTCCGCCTTGAACGAACTGTTAGACCGCCGCTCAGTCATCAGGAACTTCACTAATCGCCCGCTTGATGTCGCGCTCTGCGTCGTCGAGCTCTCTCATTGCGCGGCGAATCTGATGCTCGCTGTCAGGATCTACGTGCTTCGCGCTCGCCGCAGTGCCGACGCTGCGTCGTCGATTGCGCGGAGAGCATTGCGAAGTTTTGATTTTACCGACACCTGTATCTCCCTTTGCGGCCTAACTACAAATAGACCCCATATGCGGGGCGTTGCATTGCATCCTGCGCGTTGCGTGGAAGTCGCGTCAAGACATATTCGTACACAATGTCAGTGACTTGCGCCGTCGCAGGCGCAGTGCCGGTGCCCTCACACTCCGTTGCCACACCCCCGGAGCGAGGGCGTAATGGAATACGCATCCGGAAACGAGGGCGTAATGGGTTCTTCGGAGTCATCGCCCGCGCCGCGCCTTATGGACGAGGTTCGACGCAGGATCCGCCTCAAGCACTACAGCCTGCGCACCGCGCAGGCGTATGTGGGGTGGATCCGCCGGTTCATCTTCGCCAGCGTCAGGCGGCATCCACGCGTGCTTGGTGCGGCCGAAGTCGAGGCGTTCCTCAGTGGGCTCGCGACGGACGCGGGCGTCGCAGCGAGCACGCAGAACCAGGCGCTGTCGGCGATTCTGTTCCTGTATCGCGAGGTGTTGCGCATCGACCTTCCTTGGCTGAAGGATGTGGTTCGCGCAAAACGACCGTGCCGCCTGCCTGTGGTGTTGTCGAAGGATGAAGTCAGTCGGTTGCTCGCGGCGATGGACGGGCGCACATGGCTGCTTGCGAGCCTCCTCTACGGCACCGGCATGCGATTGATGGAGTGCCTGCGCCTGCGCGTCAAGGACATCGACTTCGCGCGGAACGAGATTCTCGTGTGCGACGGCAAGGGCGGCAAGGATCGTCGCACGATGCTGCCGCGTTCGCTGGTCGAGCCGCTGCAGCGCGAGGTCGAACGCTCGCTTCGGGTGCACGCCACCGATCTCGCGGGAGGCTTCGGCGCGACACGCCTGCCGCATGCGTTGGCGCGCAAGTACCCGCGTGCGGCGCGCGAGGCCGGCTGGCAGTTCGTGTTCGCGGCCGCACATCGTTCGCGCGATCCGCTCGATGGCGCCGAGCGGCGCCATCATCTCGACGACGCCGTCCTCGCGCGTGCGTTGGCGCGTGCGCGGCGCGCCGCTGGCATCGCCAGGCCTTTGAGCGCGCATGCGCTTCGCCACAGCTTTGCGACGCACCTGCTCGAAGCCGGTTACGACCTGCGCGCGATCCAGGAATTGCTCGGTCACAAGGACGTGTCGACCACGCAGATCCATACGCACGTGTTGAATCGCGGCGGCCGTGGCGTCGTCAGTCCGCTGGATTGAGTCGCCTGGCCGCGACGCGACCGTTTGCACCGTGCCGCGCACGAATGCCGGGCTGTGTGAATCGGTCACATCGCACTACGCCATCGGCGGGATGGGAGAGCGATCCGCTCGAAGCCGGACGCGAGCGCCGGGGATTTCGGCGGCAGCAACCGCGTACGGACATCCCGAATACAAGGTCGGATGTGCGGCGCATGGCCCGCCGGAGGACGGACCAACGGCATCGGGATGCCCAATGGCACGAGTGGATATCTGCGAACGCATCTCCATCGACAGAAAAGCACCCATGGAATGCGTTCGACCGGAGGCGTGACAGGCGCACCAGGCGCGGTGCAGGCGAAGGCCGGGGCGGGTCTAGCCCGACGCGATGTTGCCGGGTGAGAGGGGTTGCCTGGCAACCTACGGGCTCAGCCGAGGATCACGGGATTGAGTCGCCACAGCATGTAGTTCAGCGCCGAGGCAAAGGTGACCCATGCAAGGTATGGCAGCAGAAGCAGGGCGGCGACCTTGGTGACGCGCCAGAAAGCGAAGGCCGTGGCGGCGATGAGCAGCCAAAGCAACAGCACCTCCGCCAGCGCGACGCCGCCAAGATGCCAGGCGAAGAACAACCAGCTCCACAGCGCGTTGGTGACCAACTGGACGATGAAGAGGGTGAGCGCGAGCAAGCGAGCGTTGTTCTGGCCAGGTGCACGCCAGACCAGCCACGCGGCGATGGCCATGGACAGGAAGAGCGTCGACCATACCGGCCCGAAGACCCAGCCCGGTGGTGCCCACTCCGGGCGAACCAGGTTGGCGTAGAAGGTACGCGCGTTGACGGACGCCAGCGCGCCGACGGCGCTGGCGGCCATGCACAGCGCCAACCACGCGACGAAGCCCAGCACTTGATGAGGATGAGACGCTACGGCCTTGGCCACTGGATATCCCATGGTTGGCTCGAGTGATGCGAACGCCGACAGATCGGTGTCGGCTTGGACGAACCGTCAGTCACCGCTCCCGGGTGACCGTGAGCTCGAGGCCGATCCCGCCGGCATCGACGCTGGCCGGTACGCCCGGCCGCACGACGACTGTCGGCGCAATACTCCCATGCGATGTATCCACCGTCGCAACGATCTCGATCTGGCCAGCGGCCAGCTCCTTCACGGTGAGTTCCAGCTTGTACGGGTTGGCGCCGGACACCTCCACGGACGCCGGTTCGCCCTCCCGGACCACGGCTGACGGAGCAGCGAACACGTGGCCCCCATGTGACAACTCGGCTGCAACGGCATACAGGCCGGACGCACACGCGGGGACGGACACGGTGGACAAGGCAATCGGAGCGAGGGCGGAGAATATGCTTCGCACGTGCATGGTTCCTGGGGTGGTCGAGGCGGGCGGGTGCTACCGCGGGAATGGTCGGATCACCACAACGGCGGCGATCTTCCGTGGGGAGCGATGGACGTCGTGATGCTGCTGCCAGTGCAATAGGCGGGACAGAGTCGTTCACGCGGGCAGCTCGCGCAGGCGGTAGATGTATGCATCGACCTGCGAGCCGTCGTCGCGCCGCGCGACGGTGGGCACGCGTTCGTACCCTTCGCCTTCGAACGCGTCGAGCCGCTCCCAGTGCGCGGCGAGCTCGTCGGAGCTGAAGACGAGGCCGCGCACGGACTCGCCGTGATCGTCCAGCACGATGCCGGGAAAGCCCAGCGCGGCGCCCCAGCCTTCCGCGAGCAGGCGACCGGTTACGCTCGCAGGCTCCCACGTGCCGCGCACGCCGGCGAGCACGTGCGCATTCGGCTTGCCTGGCGCAAGGGTTCCGTAGACGAACAGGCGCTCGATCATCGCTGAAGCATGGGAATCGCGAGCGGCGATTGCAAGCCTGTATACGGCGCGGATCTGCGCCATCGTGGATCGCCCACCTGGAAGGGGGCTGCCACCGGCAAGCGCGTCGCCGCTGCCGCCGTTCCCACAAAAGCCGCTCGGCAGCCGGCGGTCGAACACGACACGCGCCTCACATGGACCAGTCGAACGTCGACGTCGCGCGCTGCGCGCCCGTTTCTAGCATCGCGTCCGTGCCGTGCACCGAAAGGGTGAATGCGGCGACGCCGTCCTTGCCGGCGACATGGTGCAGGACGAGTACCTGCCGAGCGACGTCGAACGCATCGATCGTGACGGAATCGCGCGCGAGCACGACACCCGCACGGTCGCCCGGCGCGTGGAAGCGAACCGTGGCGATCAACGGTCGCGTGCTATCACCGATTTCGAGCTCGACCGTGTAGCCGCCGCCGTCGAATGAGAGCGACGAGGTGCCCTGAACAACTCCCGCGGGGGAAAGCAGCAAGGCAACAAGCAACCAGCGCATGGATTTCACGACAGCCTCCGGTTCACTCGACGTGGACGTCGCCCGAACGGGGCGCCGGTCACGGATCACCGAACGAATCGGAATGCGCATCGCCATGGTCGAACGACGCCATGAGGTTGTCGAACCACGCGGCAGCCTGCGGTTCGCCCCCGACTTCCGCCGCGTCCGCGACCTGCATGGGAGCGGCGTCCACGGCGTTCGTGCTGCCGTCCGCGAGCGCCGCGACCATGCTGTCGTGCATCGCGTGATAGTCGCATCGTTCGCCGGTTTGCAGATGGTAGCCCGCGAAGTCCTGCGCGGATGCGTACAGCGCCAGTGCCCAGCAATCCCATGCTTCCGGAAAGTGCATGCGACGTGCCGCGGCCCTGATGTCGGCGACGGCATGGTGCCGCTTCCTGCCGTGTCGTTCGGCGAGGGCATTGCCGATCTTCATGGCGAGAAGACGCTTGTCGACGACGGCAATGGAGCAGATGTCCATGGATTTCCTCCGCGAGGCCCCGTGATGATAGCGCCGGGGCGGATCGCTCTGGCGTGGGTGCGTCGGTCATGACGTTCGTCGCTGGTGGCCGCACGCTCCGTCCTTCAGAATGCCGCACCTAGCCGCGCCGGAGATCTGCCATGAAGCCCCGCCTCGCCTTCGCCGTCCTCTGCGCGCTCGCGCCACTGTCCGCCTTCGCCGCCGACGGCGCGCGCTACACGGCGATCTTCGGCGGCAAGAACGTCGGCCATGTGTTCGTGACGACGAAGGGCGACACCAGCACGGTCGACTACGACGTCAAGAACAACGGCCGCGGCCCGACCATCGCCGAGACGGTCACGCTCGGTGAGGATGGCCTGCCGCAGGCGTGGACGATCAAGGGCACGACCACGTTCGGCAGCAAGGTCGACGAGACGTTCGAACGCAGCGGTGCGAACGCGAGCTGGGTCGATTCGACCGGCAAGGGCACGGCGACGATCGACGCGCCGGCCCTCTACGTTGCGCAGAGCGCGAGCCAGTGGTCGGACGAAGTGTATGCGCGCGCGTTGTTGAAGCGGCCGGGCCTCAGCATGCCCGCGCTGCCGGCCGGCACGTTGCGGCTCGAGAAGGGCGCGACCCTCGAGGTCGATGGCGCGGGCGGCAAGCTGCAGGTCACGCGCTACGAGCTGTCCGGCATCGACACGCAACCGGAGACGATGCTGCTCGACGCGGACCACCGCCTGTTCGCCGCGGTGTCGCCGTCGTTCATCCTCGTGCGCGAAGGCTACGAGGGAGAAGAAGTGCGGCTGCGCAAGCTCGCCGCGGACTGGACCACCGAACGCTACGAGTCGATCCAGCGCGAGATCGCGCACGCCTACGGCGCGCCGGTGCGCATCCGCAACGTGCGCGTGTTCGATTCTGCCACGGGCGCGCTCGGCGAGCCCGTCGCGGTGCTCGTGAACGGCCGCGAGATCGCCGCGATCGAACCACTGGACAGCCCGGCGACGCCGGGCGAGGTCGCGATCGACGGCGCCGGCGGCACGCTCGTCCCGGGCATGTTCGAGATGCATGCGCACCTCGGCCAGAACGCGGCGCTGCTCAACCTGCTCGCGGGCATCACGACCGTGCGCGACATGGGCAACGACAATGCCGTGCTCGACGCGCTCGTGCAGCGCATCGAGAAAGGCGAGACGGCCGGCCCACACGTCGTGCGCTCGGGCTTCATCGAGGGCAAGAGCCCGTTCAGCGCAAACAACGGCTTCGTCGTCGACAGCCAGGACAAGGCGATCGATGCGGTGCGCTGGTACGGCGCGCGCGGCTACTGGCAGATCAAGGTCTACAACAGCATGAATCCGGCGTGGGTCCCGGCGATCGTCGCCGAGGCGCACAAGCTCGGCATGCGGGTGACTGGCCACGTGCCCGCGTTCGCGACGGTCGACCAGATGATCGAGGCCGGCTACGACGAGACGACGCACATCAACCAGTTCGCGCTCGGCTGGGTGATCGGACCCGGCGAGGATACGCGCACGCTGTTCCGCCTGACCGCGCTCAAGCGCCTGCCGGCGCTCGACCTCGACAGTCCGAAGGTGCAACACACGATCGACCTCATGGCGAAGGGCAAGAAGGCGATCGATCCGACCCTCGGCATCCACGAAATGCTGCTGCTCAATCGCGATGGCCAGGTGCCGCCGGGGGCAGTCGACTACCTCGACCACCTGCCGGTCGGCGCGCGCCGCGACGCGATGAAGCAGCTCGCCGACACGTCCGCTCCAGGCGATGACGAAGCGTATCGCGGCGCGTTCGACAAGCTCGTCGACGTCGTGCGCCGGCTGCACGAGCGCGGCGTGTTCATCGTGTTCGGCACCGACACCGGCGGCTCGTTCACGTATCACCGCGAGCTCGAGCTGTACCAGAAGGCCGGCATGACCGCGCCCGAGATCCTCAAGCGCGCGACGCTCGAGAGCGCGCGCTACCTCGGCCGCGACCAGAGCACGGGGTCGATCGAGAAGGGCAAGCTCGCCGACTTCTTCCTCGTGCCGGGCGATCCGACCAAGGACCTCAAGGCGATCAAGAAGATCGCGATGGTGGTCAAGGACGGCACGTTCTACTACCCGTCCGAGGCGTATCCGAAGTTCGGCATCGTGCCGTTCGCCCCTGCGCCGAAGGTGACGCTGCCCGCTGCAGCGGCGAAGTAGGTCGGGGCAACTCGACTCGCGGCGAAACGCGCTCCGCCCGTCGGGTGAGGGGACATCGGGCGGAAGCGATGCAGGGAGCGACCGGCGCCGAGCGCAACGTCGCGCTCGACAATGCTGGCCAGCCGAGGGGCGCGTTAGGGTCCGCGTCTCGGGCGCGGTCGTCGGCGTCGACGCTCCACGTTCGAGCGCAACCGCGGCACGTCCGATGCCGGCGGCGACGCACTGGTCGAGAACGGTGCCGCGCGCCTGGTCACTCAGGGCACGTTCTCCGGCAACACGTTCAGCGCCGGCATCGCCGCGAGCGGGCCACGCGGGCTATCGGCAGCGCGGCACGGACGGTGCTGCGCCTGATCGCACGACCGTGGTCGGCCCCGACGTGATCGCCAGCGGCATCGACGCCACCGCGATCGGCGGCTACGGCAGCGCTTCACAGGTGCAACTGTGCGTCTACAACAGCATCGCGCAGGGCAGCTGCGCGAGCGGCCTCGTGCTTCGACCACGCCGAAGGCGGCATCAGCACGGGCGACGACCGCTGCCGCTTCGATGCCGCAACCAATGTCGTGCACGCGACGAAGGCCGCGCTCGCGCTCGGCGAGCGCGGTGGCGATGGCCGCCCGACGCGCAGGTATCTGCCGGGCGCGGGCAGCCTCGCGATCGATGCCGGTACCGAAGACGGCTGCCTGGCGATGCGGGTCGACCAGCGCGGCTACGCCTGTCGCAGCGGCAGCGCCTGCGATGCGGGCGCGGTCGAGTACGAGGCCATCGCACCCTAGTGCCCGGCGTGGCGCGGTCGGGGCGCATGCGCGGCGCCGTCAGGATCTCACGCTGGCCGCGTCCACGAGAGTGCGAGCCGTCCAAGGTAGGGCGGCTCGAGGCCGAAGGCCGGAGCCGCCGTGCGAAGGCGTGGAGTGATGAGGGCGGATCCGCCGCTGCGCGGCTTGATCCGCGCTACGCCTCCTCAGCCCTCAGCTCTCAGCCATCACCAGTGCGGGTCAGCGCAGGGCTCAGCGAACGAGCACGCTCGCTGCCAGGGCGGCGAGGTAGAGCCCCACGCCGAACAACGCATGCGTGGCGAGGCTGCGTCGCCGCGCTGCCGCAGGGTTCGGGGTGCGCGACGCGGCGATGCCCGCGCCCATGCCCGGCTGCATGAGCAGGAACGGTGCGGCGACACTGCCGAGGCCGACCGCGATCGCGGGCATCACGGTAGGTGTGCGCGCCCAGTCGGTGCCGGCCATGCCGAGCAGCAGGCCGGCGAACGCGACGCCGATGAGGTAATGCGCGGCCCAGCCGAGCGCGCGTTCGCCGCGGACCGGCGCGGCGTGGGCGATCGCCGCGTGATGGAAGCGGCCGTGCCGCATGTGCGCGAGCCAACGGCCGATCAGCGCGTAGTCGGCCAGCGGCGTGCCGAACAGGCGCCGCCGCGCGAGCGCGGACAGGTCCATGAACGCGGTCGCGGCGATGCCGATCGATGCGGCCAGGACAAGGTGGAGGGCGAGGGCGTTCATCGCGTTGCCCCCGCGCGGGCCGACGTCGCGCGCGCGCCGATGCGCCAGCACGCGGCATCGAAGTGCACTTCATCGCCGCGTACATACGGCGCGAACGCGTCGCGCACCGCGGCGACGATGCGCGTGCGCGTCGTGGCATCGACCGTCGGCAGGGCGCGCCCGAGCGGGCCGAGTCGCGTGAAATAGCGCTCGAGTACCGCCGCAGGAAAGTGCATCGGCACGTCCAGCGCCTCGACCGCGATATCGTCCCAGCCTGCATCGGCGAGGATGCGCGCGACGCGCGCGCGCGTGGCTAACGCGAACTGACCGGGAGCATCCGGCACGGCGGCCGGCATCGATGGCAGCCACGGGCGTGCGGCGCGCTCGGCGGTCGTCATGAACGGGTTTTCCGCCGGACTGCGCTAGGCATAGCCGCACAGCCGCGTGTCGTGCGTCGCGGCGCGGCGCAGGTTGGCGAACGCGGCGATCGGGTCGTCGAAGAACATGAGGCCGAAGCGCGACACGATCATGTCGTACGCGCCCGTGTCGAATGCGTGGCGCTGCGCGTCGGCCTCGACGAAGTCCGCGCTCGAGCCTGTCGCCACGGCGCGCGTGCGTGCCGCGGCGATCATCGCGCCGGAAACATCGACGCCGGTGCAACGGCCGCCTGCGGGCAGGACGCGCGCCGCCGCGAGCGTCGTCGCGCCGCTGCCACAGCCGACATCGAGCACGCGGCGCGCGCCATGGCTGCGCACGTCGTCGACGAGCCGGCGTTCGAGCGGCTCGAACAGCGCATCGAGCAGCGCCTGGGCCTCGACCCAGGCCTCGCCGGCGGGGCCGTTCCAGAGTGCGGCCTGGTCGACCGCGGGGATTCGTTCGGGGTGCATCTCCGTCTCCATGGCTTGCGCGTGCGCAGCGGGAAGCGCAAGGTACGACTTCAAGTCCACTTTAGGTCAAGCACATGCGCGAACTCGACATCGGCGAGGTGTCGCGACGCTCCGGGGTTGCCGCGTCGGCGCTGCGCTATTACGAAACGATCGGCCTGATCGCGCCGATCGGCCGGCGCGGGCTGCGCCGCCAGTACGACGAGGCCGTGCTCGACCGGCTTGCACTGGTCGCGCTCGGTCGCGCGGCGGGATTTTCGCTCGAGGAGATCGCGACGACCTTCGCGCAGGGACGGCCGCGCATCGATCGCGCGCGTCTCGCCGCGCGCGCCGACGAACTCGATGCGACGATCCGCACGCTCGCCGCGATGCGCGACGGGCTGCGCCACGCCGTCGCATGCCGCGCGCCGAGCCACCTTGAGTGCCCGACGTTCCGCCGCCTCATGCGTGCGGCCGCCGCGGGAGCGTTCGAATCGGCAGCGCCGCCGCCACCCTTGCGTACGGCGAACGGTCGCGCGCGCACGGACGCGCGCCAGCGCCGATCACCGTGACGGTGGGCGCCGACGTGCGTGCCCATGCGTCACGTCTGCATGGGCACAACGTCGCTCAGGGGACGACCTCGTCGATCACGAGCGCGACCGGCTCCGTGCGATGCACGTCGGTCGGCGCCGAGAGCACCTGCAGGTCTCCGCTCTGCGGCATCGCGTTGCCGGATTTCGACACGCGTGCACCGATGACGACCTGCGTGAACATCGAGAGCTTGAGGTTCGGCAGCATGCCGTTGCTCTCGTCGAGCGTGACGTCGAGCGGCAACTGCGACGCCTTCAGTCGCTGGATCGCGAGCGGCATCGGCGGGCCGCTCGCCGCGCGCGCGAACACGAACAGGGTCGCCGCGGGATCGAGGCGATCGGCGAGCTTCGGATCGAGCGAGACCTGCACGGTCAGCTTCGGTGCGGATGCCGATGTCGCGCCGTTCGGCGCAGCCGCCGAACCCGTCGTCGCCGCCTCGCTGCCGGTCACCGCGGAGGGTGAGGCGGGTGGTTCCTTGCCGTCGCGCCGCGCCTGTGCGAGCGCGATCTGCTCGCGCACGCTGTCGGCGACCTCGCCCGGTCCGAGCAGCGGCAGCAGGCGGTTCCAGCGCGCGATCGCCGCGTCGTAGTGGCCGGCCTGGAAATCGCTGATGCCGACCAGCCAGAGCGCGCGCTGGTTGGCCGGGTCGGCCTCCAGCACGCCGTCGAGGAGGCTGCGCGCTTCACCGTCGATGCGATGCCCCGGTGCGACGACCGCGAGCGCCTGCGCATACTCGACCGTGAGTGCGGCATTGTCCTTCGCGATCGCATGCGCGCGGCGATACGCATCGAGCGACTCCTGCGCGCGCCCGGTGGCCTGGTACGCTCGCGCGAGCAGCGCCCAGCCTTCCGCGTCGTCGGGCTGTTCCTTCAGGCGCGCCGCGAGCGCGGCGATCGCCTGCTCCATGTCGGCCGCGCGCTGGCCGTCGTTCGCAGCGAGGTTGGCAGCGTCGAGCGCCTGCGGCGTGCCGACGAGGCGGTACAGCAGCAGTGCCGACGCCGGCAGCAGCAAGGCGACGAGCAGCAGCGCGATGAACGCGGTGCGTGATGGCCGCGCCGGCGCCGGTATCGTGGACGCGAGCGCGGCGAGTTTGCGCGCATGTTCGCCGGCGTCGATGACGCCCGCAGCGAGCGCTTCGTCGAGCGCGCGCCGTTGCCGCGTCGCGACGCCGCCGTCGACGGCGGCGCGGCGATGGCGCAGCAGCGGCACGAGCACGAACGCGAGCGCGGCGGCGATCATCGACGCCACGCACAACACGAAGATCGCCATCACCAGTCTTCCTCGGCGTCGGTCGACGCGGGGCGCGTCGCAGGTAGCAGGGCGGCATTGCGCGCGCGCCGGCGCACGCTCACCACGACCGCCGCGGCGCCGGCGCCGAGCACGAGCAGCGGCCCGAACCAGAGCAGGAACGTGCCGCCACGCAGCGGCGGGTCGTACAGCACGAAGTCGCTGTAACGCGCGGTCAGCCACGCCTTGATCTCGTCATCGCTCTTGCCGGCGCGCACCTGCTCGAACACGTCGCGGCGCAGGTCCGCCGCGAGCGGGGCGCTCGAGTCGTTGAGGCTTTCGTTCTGGCAGACGAGGCAGCGCAGCTGCTTGGTCAGGTTCTGGAAGCGCACTTCCTCGGCGCGATCCTTGAACGGCAGCGGATCGACCGCGGCGTTCGCGGCCGCCGCGGCGAGCGCCAGCGCGAAGGCGAAAAGGACGCGCGTCATCTCGCCTCCTGCTGGAGTTTCGCGATGCGCGGCAGCAGCTCGGTCGCGATCACCTGCGGCGTGATCGGGCTGATGTACTTGTAGCGCACGATGCCGTCCGCGTCGACGAGGAAGGTCTCCGGCGCGCCGGTCACGCCGAAGTCGATCGCGACGTCGCCGGGCAGGTCGGCGACGATGTCGTCGTACGGGTTGCCGTACTGCGCGAGCCAGCGCTTGGCATCGTCGGCCGGGTCCTTGTAGTTGAAGCCGACGAGGCGGATGCCGAGG
>NZ_JBQCFP010000172.1:0-10835 GCF_051958935.1 Dokdonella sp.
CGACGGTGATCCGGATTGACGCGAAGGACGGTGCTTTCGTACCATCGTCGATCCTTTTTCGCGGCCGGCACGGCGCGGAGACGGACTGAACGGGGTATAGCGCAGTCTGGTAGCGCGCCTGCTTTGGGAGCAGGATGTCGGGGGTTCGAATCCCTCTACCCCGACCATCCGTTCGCGGAGCAGGGCGGGATCGGCGCGGCGTCTGGCGCCGGGACTTGTGACAATGCGGCTGTCGATGCGCCCGTAGCTCAACCGGATAGAGCATCGGCCTTCTAAGCCGACGGTTGCAGGTTCGAGTCCTGTCGGGCGTGCCATCCGCCGTGCGGTCAGACGGTGGAATGGAAAGCCTGCAACGAGGTGTTGCGCGGCGGTGTCTTGCCGGTGTGCACAGCTTCAGTGGTGGGCGTAGCTCAGTTGGTTAGAGTACCGGATTGTGATTCCGGTTGTCGTGGGTTCGAGTCCCATCGTCCACCCCAACTTTCGTTACAATCTAGAAGTTAAGCGGGCCGTTAGCTCAGTTGGTAGAGCAGGAGACTCTTAATCTCTTGGTCCTAGGTTCGAGTCCTAGACGGCCCACCATTTTTCCTGGCGCGAGCGCGCCGGCTCCGGAAGAGCCTTCGCGCAGGCGGCAGGCCGGTCCGGGCGAAAGTGGCGAAACTGGTAGACGCACCAGATTTAGGTTCTGGCGGGGCAACCCGTGAGAGTTCGAGTCTCTCCTTTCGCACCACTTCCTTCCCGCAACGTGCCTGTCGCAGCGACCGCCTGGGGTGACCCGGACCGCGGCGTTTCGCGACGTCTGCAGCCCGGTCGGAGCATGCATCGGCACAGGACGTGCCATCGCATCGAGCGCGAGAGCGCGTGAAGCGAAAAGCGTGGCGCGGTGACGCCGCGACCGTTTTTCAGCAGGCCGCGACCGGATGCGCGGCCTCGCCAACTGCACATTGATCCTGAGGAACACCATGCAAGTCTCGATCGAAAACGTCGGTTCGCTCGGCCGCAAGCTCACGGTTCGCCTCCCCGCGCAGCGCCTCGAGGACACCGTGCGCTCGCGCATCCAGGAGATGGGTCGCAGCGCGCGCCTCAAGGGTTTCCGCCCGGGCAAGGTGCCGACCAAGGTGATCGAGCAGCGCTACGGCAACCAGATCCGCAACGAAGCGCTGTCGGAGATGATCGGCTCGAGCTTCCAGGAAGCGGTCACGCAGGAAAAGCTGCGCCCGGCCGTGCAGCCGTCGATCGCGACGACGGGCCGCCCGGAGAACGGAGAGATCGAGTACACGGCCACGTTCGAAGTGCTGCCGGAGATCGGCAAGCTCGACGTCGGCAGCCTCGAGATCGTCAAGCCCGTCGCGAGCGTGACCGATGCGGACATCGACCAGATGATCGAGACCCTGCGCCTGCAGCGTCGCACCTGGAACGCAGTCGAGCGCGAAGCGAAGGAAGGCGACATGGTGCTGTTCGAGTTCTCCGCGCAGGGTGAAGGCTTCCGCCACCCGGAGAATGGCACCGACCGCGTCGGCGCGGTGCTCGGCTCGGGCGCGTACTCCAAGGAACTCGAAGACAAGCTCGCCGGCCACAAGGCCGGTGACGAATTCACCACCCATGTCGATTTCCCGGCCGCGGTGCGAACGCCGGCGCTCGCCGGCAAGTCGGTCGACGTCACCGTCAAGCTCGTGCGCGTGCAGGAAGCGCAGTTGCCGGCCGTCGACGAAGCGTTCGCGGCGAGCTTCGGCATCAAGGAAGGCGGCCTCGCGCGTTTCCGCGAGGACGTGCGCGCCAACCTCGAGCGCGAGCTCAAGGGCGTCCTGATGGGCCGCCTCAAGGCGGGCGCGCTGGAGAAGCTCGTCGAAGCGCATCCGGAACTCGAGCTGCCGCAGGGCATGGTCGAGAACGAGGCGCGCCAGCTCGCGCGCCAGGCGGGCCTGCAGAGCCAGGACGCCGTCGCGCAGTTCCTGCCGACCGCGCGCCGCCGCGTCGGCGCCGGCCTGCTCATCGCCGAACTCGCGCGCCAGAACGACATCCGCCTCGACTCGCGCCGC
The DNA here is from genome assembly GCF_051958935.1 of Dokdonella sp. Lineage (GTDB taxonomy): Bacteria > Pseudomonadota > Gammaproteobacteria > Xanthomonadales > Rhodanobacteraceae > Dokdonella_A. The sequence continues at coordinate 2,037 of NZ_JBQCFP010000172.1, forward strand.
GTCAGCGAAGCGCTGGCGACGATCGCTTCGACCTACGAGGAACCCGAGCAGGTCGTTGAACTCTATTCGCGCGACCCCCAATTGATGAGCGCGCTGCAGAACCGCGTGATCGAGGACCAGGTCGTCGAATGGCTGGCCGACCACGCCAAGTGCAGCGAACAGCAGCTCAGTTTCAACGACGTCATGCGGCCGGGCGCCTGAGCGCGAACGGCGCCCAGGAGAACCCCATGTCCAGCCTGATCACCCCGGCCACCAGCCTCAACCTCGTCCCGATGGTGGTCGAGCAGACCTCGCGTGGCGAGCGCGCCTACGACATCTACTCGCGCCTGCTCAAGGAGCGCGTGGTGTTCGTGGTCGGGCCGATCGACGATTACATGGCGAACGTGGTCGTCGCCCAGTTGCTGTTCCTCGAGTCGGAGAACCCCGACAAGGACATCAACCTGTACATCAACAGCCCCGGTGGCGTGGTCACCGCGGGCCTCGCGATCTACGACACGATGCAGTACATCCGCTGCGACGTCAGCACGATGTGCGTCGGCCAGGCCTGCAGCGCGGCGTCGCTGCTGCTCACCGCGGGCGCCAAGGGCAAGCGTTACGCGCTGCCGAACTCGCGCGTGATGATCCACCAGCCCTCCGGTGGCGCGCAGGGCCAGGCGACCGACATCGAGATCCAGGCGCGCGAGATCCTCTACCTGCGCGGCCGCCTCAACCAGATCTACGTCAAGCACACCGGCCAGCCGCTCGAGCAGATCGAGCGCGACATGGAGCGCGACCGCTTCATGAGCGGCGAGGATGCCAAGGCGTACGGGCTGATCGACGCGGTGCTCGACCGCCGCCCGGGCGAAGTCCCGGTGACGCCGGCCTGATCGCGCAAGATCGGCGCCACTTCACGCTTTTTTACATCAATCGCGGCCGGACCGAGGGTCCGGTCGCGCTGTGCTATCCTGCGCCTGCAATTGCGGCGACACTCCGAGGCGGAGCATGACTGACGACCGGCAAAGCCGATCGGGCGACAACGGCAAGATCCTGTACTGCTCGTTCTGCGGCAAGAGCCAGCACGAGGTCCGCAAGCTCATCGCGGGCCCGTCCGTGTTCATCTGCGATGAATGCGTGGAGCTGTGCAACGACATCATCCGCGAGGAGCTCGAGGAGAAGGCGGCCAGCGCGCGCAGCGACCTGCCAAAGCCGGCCGAGATCCTCGACGTGCTCGACCAGTACGTGATCGGCCAGGCGCGCGCGAAGAAGGTGCTCGCGGTCGCCGTGTACAACCACTACAAGCGGCTCGAGACGCGCAGCCGCAATGACGACGTCGAACTCGCCAAGTCGAACATCCTGCTCGTCGGCCCGACCGGCTCGGGCAAGACGCTGCTCGCCGACACGCTCGCGCGCCTGCTCAACGTGCCGTTCACGATCGCCGACGCGACGACGCTGACCGAAGCCGGTTACGTCGGCGAGGACGTCGAGAACATCATCCAGAAGCTGCTGCAGAAGTGCGACTACGACGTCGAGAAGGCGCAGAGCGGCATCGTCTACATCGACGAGATCGACAAGATCTCGCGCAAGAGCGAGAACCCCTCGATCACGCGCGACGTGTCCGGTGAAGGCGTGCAGCAGGCGCTGCTCAAGCTCATCGAAGGCACGGTCGCCTCGGTGCCGCCGCAGGGCGGGCGCAAGCATCCGCAGCAGGAATTCCTGCAGGTGGACACCAAGAACATCCTGTTCATCGTCGGTGGCGCATTCGCGGGCCTCGAGAAGATCATCCTGCAGCGCTCCGAAGCGACCGGCATCGGTTTCAATGCCGAAGTGCGCAGCAAGGACCGCCAGGCCGACGCGAGCAAGCTGCTCGCCGAGGTGCAGCCGGAAGACCTGATCAAGTTCGGCCTCATCCCCGAATTCGTCGGCCGCCTGCCGGTGGTCGCGACCCTCGAGGAACTCGACGAGACGGCGCTGGTCAAGATCCTGACCGAGCCGAAGAACGCGATCACCAAGCAGTTCAAGAAGCTGTTCGAGATGGAGGGCGTGGAACTCGAGTTCCGCCCCGACGCGCTCATCGCGATCGCGCGCAAGGCGATCCGCCGCAAGACCGGCGCTCGCGGCCTGCGCACGATCCTCGAGCAGGTGCTGCTCGACACGATGTTCAACCTGCCGTCGCTCGAACACGTGAGCAAGGTCGTCGTCGACGAGGCCGTCCTCAACGGCCAGGCCGAGCCGTACCTGATCTATCGCGGCAACATGCAGACCCGCGCCGCCTCCGAGTGAGGCGGCCGCGGCGCCGACGCGCCGCCGCCGTTTGCGTCCACCCAGGGGAATTCCGATGAAGATGCGATTCGTTGCAGGGTTGCTGCTGTCCTCGTTCATGCTCGCGTGCGCCATTGCACCGGCACAGGCGAAACACGCGCCGGCGTCGACCGCACCGGGCCGTTACGAGGACTGGGGCCCGGACATCGACGTGGTCGAGATCACCCGCACGTTCCGCAGCGCCGACTACGAGCGTATCGCGATCGAGCCGCTCGTGACCGACGGCGTGGGGCTGCCGGCGAGCGACGAGAACACCTACGAGCCGGTCAAGAACATGCTCGGACGCTTCACGGCCGTGTTCGCCGAGCGGCTGCGCGAGGCGTCGGCCAAGCCGGTGGACGTGGTCGAAGCCGCGCCGTCCGCGGCACGTGTGCTGCACCTGCGCGGCAAGGTGCTGCTGCTCGATCCCGGCTCGCGCGCGAAGCGCTACTGGGGTGGTTTCGGCGCCGGCGCGGTGCGCGTGGAAGTGCGCTGCGAGCTCGTCGATGGCGCGTCCGGCGATGTGCTGCTCTCCTTCACCCAGCAGCGCCGCTCCGGTTTCGGCGGTTTCGGCGGGGACTACGAGGAACTCATGGCGCGCACGATCCGCCAGGTCGCCGATGACACGGCGAATTTGCTGAACGAGTTCTGAGCGGACCCGCCGGCGGCGGGCAAGCTTGCAAATTCCGCGGCGAATCCTCACTTGACGATACGGCAGCGTCGGTCCACGCTGCCATTCGTATTTGCGCGGGACCCCGTTTCGCCACCGTTTACCCAAGAGTTCCGATGACCGACAAGCCGAGCAAACTTCCGAAGACCCCGCACGATCCGATCGAGCTGCCGGTATTGCCGCTGCGCGACGTGGTCGTGTTTCCGCACATGGTCATCCCGCTGTTCGTGGGCCGCGAGAAATCGGTGCGCGCGCTCGAAAGCGCGATGGCGGACGACAAGAAGATCCTGCTCGTCGCGCAGCGCAGTCCCGACGTGGACGAACCCGCGGTCGCCGACCTTTACACGATCGGCACGATCGCGACGGTGCTGCAGCTGCTCAAGTTGCCGGACGGCACGATCAAGGTCCTCGTCGAGGGCACCGACCGCGCCGAGATCGCCGCGTTCGGCGAACGCGACGGCCTGATGGTCGCGCACGCGCGCGTGCTCGAGGCGAGCTATACGCGCGGCGAGCGCGAGATCGAGGTGATCGGCCGCCAGCTGACCAGCCTGTTCGAGCAGCTCGTGAAGCTCTCGCGCAAGATCCCGCCCGAACTCATGTCGACGCTCGCAGGCATCGAGGACCCGTCGCGCCTCGCCGACACGATCGCCGCGCACATCGCGGTGCGCGTCGCGGAGAAGCAGCGCGTGCTCGAGACGGTCGACGTCGCGGACAGGCAGGAACTCCTCGTCGGCCTCGTCGACGGCGAAATCGACGTGCAGCAGATCGAGAAGCGCATCCGCGGCCGCGTCAAGTCGCAGATGGAGAAGAGCCAGCGCGAGTACTACCTCAACGAGCAGATGAAGGCGATCCAGAAGGAGCTCGGTGACATCGAGGATGCGCCGAACGAACTGGAGGAACTCGCGCGCAAGATCGGCGCCGCCGGCATGCCCAAGCCGATCGAGGCGAAGGCGCGCGCCGAGCTCAACAAGCTCAAGCAGATGTCGCCGATGTCCGCCGAGGCGACCGTCGTGCGTAACTACATCGACTGCCTGCTCGGCGTGCCGTGGAAGAAGAAGACCAAGGTGCGCCGCGACCTCAAGCGCGCCGAGGACGTGCTCGACGCCGACCATTTCGGGCTCGAGAAGGTCAAGGAACGCATCCTCGAGTACCTTGCGGTGCAGCAGCGCGTGCACAAGATGAAGGGGCCGATCCTCTGCCTCGTCGGCCCGCCGGGCGTCGGCAAGACTTCGCTCGGCCAGTCGATCGCCAAGGCGACCAACCGCAAGTTCATCCGCATGTCGCTCGGCGGCGTGCGCGACGAAGCGGAGATCCGCGGCCATCGCCGCACGTACATCGGTTCGATGCCGGGCAGGATCATCCAGAACCTGACCAAGGCGGGCACGAAGAACCCGCTGTTCGTGCTCGACGAAATCGACAAGATGTCGATGGACTTCCGCGGCGATCCGTCGGCGGCGTTGCTCGAGGTGCTCGATCCGGAACAGAACCACACCTTCAACGACCATTACCTCGAGGTCGATGTGGACCTCTCCGAGGTCATGTGGATCGCCACGGCCAATTCGCTGAATATCCCGCCGGCGCTCGCCGACCGCATGGAGATCATCCGCATCCCGGGTTACACCGAGGAGGAGAAGCTCAACATCGCCCAACGTTACCTGGTGCCCAAGCAGCTCAAGGCGAACGGTCTCAAGGCGGCGGAGCTCTCGGTGTCGGAAGACGCCCTGCGCGATGTCGTGCGCTACTACACGCGCGAATCGGGCGTGCGCAGCCTCGATCGCGAGATCTCCAAGATCTGCCGCAAGGTGGTCAAGGAGCTCAGCCTCGCTGCGGCGAAGGCTGCAAAGAAGGGCGGCGAGCGCAAGCGCGGGAAGGTCAGCGTGAGCGCGAAGAACCTCGACGACTACCTTGGCGTGCGCAAGTTCACCTACGGCCGCGCCGAACAGCAGAATGAAATCGGCCTCGTGACCGGCCTCGCCTGGACCGAGGTCGGCGGCGACCTGCTCAGCATCGAAGCGACGATCGTTCCCGGCAAGGGCAAGCTCATCCATACCGGCCAGCTCGGCGACGTGATGCAGGAGTCGATCCAGGCCGCGCTCAGCGTCGTGCGCGCACGCGTCGATCGGCTCGGCGTCGATCCGGAGTTCCACCAGAAGCTCGACATCCATGTGCACGTGCCCGAAGGCGCGACGCCGAAGGATGGGCCGAGTGCGGGCATCGCGATGTGCACGGCGCTGGTGTCGGCGCTGACCAAGGTGCCGGTTCGCTCGGAAGTCGCGATGACGGGTGAGATCACGCTGCGTGGTCGCGTGCTGCCGATCGGCGGCCTGAAGGAGAAGCTGCTCGCCGCGCATCGCGGCGGCATCACCACGGTGATCATCCCCGAAGAGAACCGCAAGGACCTCGTCGACATCCCGAAGAACGTGACCCAGTCGCTCGAGATCCATCCGGTGCGCTGGATCGACGAAGTGCTCGACATCGCGCTCGAACGGCCGCTCGCACCCGCGACCAAGTCCGACGGCGATGCGCCGCTCGCGCGCGAGGAACATCCGGCCGAAAGCGGCGTGCGTCCGCATTGAGGTCCGCTCGGCGAAGGCGGCGCGATCGCTGCCGCCTTCATCGAGCGCGCACCTCCCAAGTGGCGCAAATGCGCGAAATTCCTGCAAATCCGCTCAACACGTCGTGTTGCGTGGCCTTGGGGGCACTGGTATAAAGAGCGCGCCGCGATCCAGGTGACGCAGCCGTCCGGGCGATTGCGGGGTACCGAGACGCGCTGACCCGAGGTGCATCACCTCCGCCCATGCGCGTTTCGACTCGATCAAATTCTGCGGGGTGCATGCCCCGTGCGGGAGTCCTACATGAATAAAGCCGAATTTGTCGCCGCGATCGCGGATGCCTCCGAACTGACCAAGGCCGACGCCGAGCGCGCCATCGAGGCGATGTTCAAGGTGGTGAAGAAGACCCTCAAGGCCGGTGAGTCCATCTCGCTCGTCGGTTTCGGCACCTTCGTGGTGCGCAAGCGCGCTGCGCGCACGGGTCGCAACCCGCGCACGAACGAAACGATCAAGATCAAGGCGTCCAAGGTTCCCGCGTTCAAGGCCGGCAAGGCCCTCAAGGACGCGCTGAACTGACGGGACGTCGGACGCGGCGCGTCGCCGCGTCCGTGGCAACACGGGTGCTTAGCTCAGCGGTAGAGCGTCGCCCTTACAAGGCGAGGGTCGGGGGTTCGAAACCCTCAGCACCCACCAGCTTCGGCCGCAGGGGTTCGCGGCCGGCACGCTCCGCGCACGGGGAATGCGCGACCGGATCCCGCGGGCGAAACGGCGCCGGCAGCGATCCTGCGGTCCCAGCGACGGCGCCCTCGGGCGCCGTCGTCCTGTGCGCGAGGTGTCTCGCGCGGCGGCCGTGACCGCGTAAAATCGCCCATCCGGTCGGCTCCACGCCGGCCGGCTCCATCACACAGGTTCCCAATCCATGCTGCAGCTTCTGCGCGGAAAGAAATCCAGCTTGTTCGTGAAGATCGTCCTCGGGGTGATCGTCATCGGCTTCTCGTTCTTCGGCATCGAGTCGTACTTCGTGGCGAACACGAGCACGAACGTGGCGACCGTCGGTGACGGCGCCATCAGCGAGCAGGAATTCACCCAGCGATACAACCGCGCGGTGCAGTTCGAAATGCAGCGCATGAAGCAGCAGTTCGGTGCGAACGTGAACGCGTCGATGTTCCAGACGCCGGCGTACAAGCACCGCGTGCTCGAGGACCTCGTCAACGAGAAGCTGCTGCTCGAGGCGAACGACCGGCTCGGCATCGTCGTTCCTCTGGAACGGCTGCGCAGCGAGATCCAGAAGGTCGCGGCGTTCCAGAACGAAGGCGTTTTCGACCCCGAGCAATACAAGCAGGTGCTCGCCGCCAACGGCATGAGCCCGCAGTCGTTCGAAGAGGAGATGCGCAAGGAGATCGGCCGCGGCCTGTTGCCGACGCAGATCGCCGCGACCTCGATCGCCACCGACGCTGAAGTCGACGCCTACCTGCGCCTGCGCGACCAGAGTCGCGACTTCCGGTTCGCCAAGCTCGACAAGCCCGCGCCCGCCGAGGGCGAAATCAAGGACGACGAGATCGACGCCTGGTACAAGCAGCACCAGGCCGAGTTCATGATTCCGGAGCAGGTCGCGGTCGAATATCTCGAACTCGACGCGTCGAAACTCGAAATCGACCAGACGCCCGACGAGGGCGTGCTGAAGGATCGCTACGAAAAATCGAAGGCGCGCTACGTCACGCCCGAACAGCGCCTCGCTTCGCACATCCTGATCAAGGTGGGCGGCAAGGGCTCGCCGGACGACCAGAAGGCGGCGCTGGCCAAGGCCGAAGACATCGAGCGGCAGCTCAAGGGCGGCAAGGACTTCGCCACGCTGGCGAAGCAGGAATCGGCCGACCTCGGCTCGAAGAACCAGGGCGGCGATCTCGGCTGGCTCGACCGCGGTACCACCGATGAAGCCTTCGAGAACGCGTTGTTCGCGCTCGCCAAGGGCGAAGTCTCCAAACCGGTGCTGACCGGCGAGGGCTACCATGTCATCGAACTGCGCGACGTCCGCCCGGGCAAGACGCGCAGCTTCGACGAGGTCAAGCCCGATCTGGTGAAGGAATACGCCGACACCGAGCGCGAGCGCGTCTACTCCGACAAGGCCGGTCGCCTGACCGAGCTGACCTATCAGAATCCGTCCACGCTCGAGACCGCTGCGAAGGAGCTCGGCCTCACGGTGCAGAAGACCGATCTGTTCGCCCGCACCGGCGGGCAGGGCATCGCCGCCAACCCGGCGTTCGCGCAGGCCGCATTCGGCGACAGCGTGCTCGTGCAGAACAACAATTCCGATCCGGTCGAGATCGGCCCCAACCACATCGCGGTCATGCGCATCGCCGAGCACAAGCCGGCGACCCCCAAGCCGCTCGCCGAGGTGAGCGAGGCGGTGCGCAAGCGCATTGTTTCCGAGCGTACCGCCAAGCAGGCGAAGGATCACGCCGACGCGCTGTTCGCAGAGCTCGGCAAGGACAAGACCCTCGATGCACTGGCGACGTCGGAGAACCTCAAGGTCGAGGAGCAGAAGGGGGTCGGCCGCGACGCCGCCAACCTGGACAGCCGCCTCGTCTCCGCGGTGTTCTCGATGCCGCGGCCCGCAGGCGACCAGCCGAGCTACCGCCTCGTCGACCTCGGTGGCGACAGTTACGCGCTCGTGCAACTCACCGGCGTCACCGACGGCGATCCGTCCAAGCTCGACGCGAAGACGCGCGAGGCCGCGCGCAACACCTTGCAGCAGCAGTCGTCGTCGGCGGTCACGCGCGAGTTCGTCGATGCGATTCGCAAGGCGACCAAGGTGTCGATCTCGGAAAGCAAGTTGCAGGACCAGAATCCGTAGCGGGTCGCGGTTTCCCGGTTGCGAAAAAGGCCGCACATTGCGCGGCCTTTTTATTGGAGTTCCCGAACGTCGCGACGGGTTGCGCCCGATCTTCGTGCCGTCATGATGTGGATCCGCACGTCTCGTCTTTCCGAAGTGGGCCGGGCCTGGGTAGAAGCCGTTATGCGGGGCTTCACATTCAAAGCCGGCGTCGGTAGCCGCGCAAGGCTTCTTTCGCCAAAACGCGGCGTCGTCGCAAGGTTCCGCTCGCCTCGGCGGCGAGCGGGTGACTTCTCTTTGCTTGCCCAAAGAGAAGTCACCAAGAGAAAGGGCACCCCGCGTCGCCGCCCGCGCGGCAGGGCCACGCCGGGTCACCGTAGGCGGCCGGGTGCGCCCACACAGCAGAACAGAGCAGTAGCAGCACCGCCCCCCAACACACACGCGCCCCCATAGGGCCAGATAGGCCG
>NZ_JBQCFP010000173.1:0-3600 GCF_051958935.1 Dokdonella sp.
CGCAGCAGCGGACGGCGCACGACCTTGCCGGATTTCGCCGCCGTGCTCGCCGAGGTCGCACGCCGCCATGGCCCCGCGGCGGCCGTGATCGGCCACTCGCTCGGCGGCGCGGCGGCCACGCTCGCGCTCGCCGACGGCGTCGCGGCGGAGCGCGCGATCCTCGTCGCACCCGCGGCCGATCCGCTCGATGCGGCATCGCGCTTTGGCCGCTTCGTCGGTCTCGCCGAATACCTGCGCACGCACCTGTTCGACGAATACGAAGCGAAACACCCGCTGCGCGTGGCGAGCCTGCAGGCGCATCTCAAGGCACCCGCGATCGCGCGCCCCGTGCTCATCGTGCACGACCTCGACGACCGCGAAGTGCCGTGGGCCGAGGGCGAGCGCTACGCGCGCCATTGGCCGGCCGCGCGCTTGCTCACGACGACGGGGCTCGGCCATCACCGCGTCGTCGACGATGCGGCGGTGATCGACGGCGCGTTGCGCTTCCTGCGCGGCGAGACGGTCGGCGAGCGCGTCGTGTCCTCGCCGAACCTGCCTTACGGTTTCTGCTGAGGCGGCTCGTACACCGCGCGCGTGTCGCGGCTGCTTCATCATGAAGGTGCTCGTCGGCCGCGTCGAATTGCTCGAAGCCGTGCTCGACGAGCTGCTCGCCTACGGCAACACGACGAGCTCGATCGTGCAGTCCACGCCGGTGGCGTTGCGCGCGCCGCCGTTGCCGGAGTGAGGACCGCGTCCTTTTCCGTGGGAGCGGCGGGAGCCGCGATGCGTTGGCGCCACGGCTTGCCGACAACCTTAGGGCGGCTCAAGGCCGACGGCCGGAGCCGCCGAGTCCCAAGACGCCGAGGTGTAAAGGCGGATCCGCCGCTGCGCGGCTTGATCCGCCCTACGGCTCTCGCAGATCCCGAAGTGGGAGCGGCGGAAGGCGCGATGATCTTGCGCCACGGCCTGCCGACAATCGTAGGGCGGCTCAAGGCCGAAGGCCGGAGCTGCCGGGTGCGAAGACGCCGAGGTGTAAAGGTGGATCCGCCGCTGCGCGGCTTGATCCGCCCTACGGCTCTCGCAGACCCCGAAGTGGCTCGCGTGTCTGCGGAAGTCGCGATGCTCTGCTTTGGGTGAAGGGTTGACGGCGGCACGCGCTGCGCGCGTACCGCCCTACATGCGTGCCGAGGCGCTTCGGGGGCCGTGCAGGAGCGACTTCAGTCGCGATGGCCGGGGCTCGACCTGCAATCCCCACGGCTCGCCGCTACCATGCCCCATCGGCGCAGCCGCGCGCGCCGGACGAGTCGCGCCTTGCCGGAACTCCCCGACATCACCGTTTACGTCGAGCGCATCCGCGATGTGCTGCAGGGCGAGGTGCTGCGCACCGTGCGCATCCTCAATGCGTTCGTGCTGCGCACGGCGATGCCGCCGGTCACCGCGCTCGAAGGGCGGGCGGTCGTCGATGCGCGCAACCTCGGCAAGCGCGTCGTGCTCGAGTTCGAAGGGGGGTTCTTCCTCGTCATCCATCTCATGATCGCGGGCCGGCTGCGCTGGCTCGCGCCGCACGCGAAGACACCGGGGCGCATCGCGCTCGCCGCGTTCGCGTTCGACCATGGCCAGCTCGTGCTCACCGAGGCCGGGACGAAGCGGCGCGCGTCGATCCACGTCGTCGAAGGCGCGGATGCGCTCGCGGCGCTCGACCCCGGCGGTATCGACGTGTTCGTCGCCGACCTCGCCGCGTTCCGCGAGCGGCTCGTGCGCGAGAACCACACGCTCAAGCGCGCGCTCACCGACCCGCGCGCGTTCAGCGGCATCGGCAATGCGTACAGCGACGAGATCCTGCATCGCGCGCAGCTGTCGCCGTTCGCACTCACGCAGTCGCTCGACGACACGGCGATCGAGCGCCTTTACGTCGCCACGCGCACCGTGCTCGAGGAATGGACCGTGCGCCTGCGCACGGAGGCAGGCGCGTGGCCCGACAAGGTCACCGCGTTCCACCCGGAAATGGCCGTACATGGTCGCTATGGCCAGCCGTGCCCGGTCTGCGGGTCGCCCGTGCAGCGCATCGTCTATGCCGACAACGAGGCGAACTACTGCGCGCGCTGCCAGACCGGCGGCCGCCTGCTCGCCGATCGAGCGTTCAGCCGCCTGCTCAAGGACAGTTGGCCCAGGCACATCGACGACCTCGCATAGCCGGAAAAGGGGACGGAGTCATTTTTCCTGGCGGTCACGCACGCAACGCGGGTCGGAAAAATGACTCCGTCCCCTTTTCCCGGGCGCCCACCTCGCGCATGGCGCTACAATTGCATCCTCACCTCACCACGCGACCGCGACATGAGCACGACCGCCCGGAACCTGCCCCTCCATGACGCGTCCGCCGAGCAGGCGCCGCTGCGCTTCGTCACCGCGGCCAGCCTGTTCGACGGCCACGACGCCGCGATCAACATCATGCGACGCCTGATCCAGGCGCAGGGCGCCGAAGTGGTCCACCTCGGCCACAACCGCTCGGTCGAAGACGTCGTGCGCGCCGCGCTGCAGGAAGACGCCGACGCGATCGCGCTGTCGAGCTACCAGGGCGGCCACGTCGAGTACTTCAAGTACATGGTCGACATGCTGAAGGAGCGCGGCGCAAGCCACATTCGCGTGTTCGGCGGCGGCGGCGGCACGATCACGCCGGAGGAAATCCGAGAACTCGAGGCCTATGGCGTCGAGCGCATCTACCATCCCAACGACGGCATGCACATGGGCCTCGTCGCGATGATCGAGGACGTGATCAAGCGCACGCGCGAGGCACAGGCCGCGCGCGCCGCCGCCGAAGGCATCGAGGCGGTACCGCCCGCGCAGGTGTCGATCGACGACGAGATCGCGGTGGGCCATGCGCTCACGGCGATCGAGGAAGGCCGCCACGACGAGCTCGTGCTCGACCGCCTGCGCAAGGAATGGCAGCTCGCGGGCAGCCGCACGCCGGTCATCGGCATCACCGGCACCGGCGGCGCGGGCAAGTCCTCGGTCGTCGACGAACTCATGCTGCGCTTCCTGCAGGCGTTCCAGCAGATGCGCATCGCGGTGCTCGCGGTCGATCCGACGCGTCGCCGCTCCGGCGGCGCGCTGCTCGGCGATCGCATCCGCATGAACTCGCTGCGCAGCCACCGCGTGTTCATGCGCTCGATGGCGACGCGCCGCCAGCACGCGGCAACGAGCATCGTGCTCAAGGACTGCGTCGCGTTCCTCAAGGGGCAGGGCTACGACCTCGTCATCGTCGAGACCGCCGGCATCGGCCAGAGCGATTCGGAGATCGTCGACCTCGTCGACTTCCCGATGTACGTGATGACGAGTGATTACGGCGCGGCGAGCCAGCTCGAGAAGATCGACATGCTCGACTTCGCCGAACTCGTCGTGCTCAACAAGTTCGACAAGCGCGGCGCGGAAGACGCGCTGCGCGACGTGCGCAAGCAGTGGAAGCGCAACCGCGTGGCGTTCCAGCTGAAAGACGAGGACATCCCGGTCTACCCGACGATCGCGAGCCAGTTCAACGATCCGGGCGTGACCTGGATGTTCACGAATCTGTGCCGCCTGCTGCGCACCAAGCTCCACCTGGGTGTTGCATCCGTGGAAGCCGCT
>NZ_JBQCFP010000174.1:0-11824 GCF_051958935.1 Dokdonella sp.
GCGATTGACCGCATTTCCACCGCTGCCACACATCCTGCTTCTGGGCATCGGAAAGCCCAGGTCGACCCCTTCGTGCCATAGCTCGTCCTTATCCTATCGGCGCAACCCACGGTAGCGTTGCATCGACCGGTTGAGCTCGCCAGGTGGGAAATTTTTAAGAGCAGCCGACTATTACTTCATGAGCGACGCAGTAGTGGACGGGGCGAAATTCGAATACCTTGAAAGCCTGTTGTCGAGCTACGACGCAAACAAGATTAGATGTCTAGCACGACTACCAACCGACGCATGCCTCACAACAAATTTCGATCGAAGTATATTCGATGCATACGCACTAGAAAAAAACCTCTCTCCGCGCGAGTATAGCTATGCAGATAGCGTCTTTAAGCGCGCCGCGTGGGACAATAATTTATTTGTTGCGCGAATCCATGGCGCCATTGAAGCCGCTGAAACGTGCGTGTTGACGACGCGACAGTTTGACGAAATTGTCCTCAATGAGCACTACGTAAACGTACTGCGGCAATATTTTGTACGAGAAAACATCGTTTTCTTGGGATTCTCTTTCTATGATCCCGCCATTCAGTCCGTGATCAGAGAATTCCAAAAGAGCTTCGGCCCAGCTGCTCCTGGACGACATCTAGCGATACTCCCAAGAGGTTCAGCAAGTGATCTGATCATTGACGCAGCCAAGCTCAACATCAAGGTAGTTGAATATGACTCTGCCGACGACCACAAGGAATTCTGGGATGCGCTGAACTCGTACAAACCCAAGCTACTTTCTGGCTCATCCAGCTTCTCAAGGACTTTTGGACTGACGCGATTCTATCTGGCCGCCTGTTATGCGCGCGCGAATCTAAATACTACCCGTACCGCGCTTCGCCAGTCGGTACTTGAAGGTTTTGTCTCAGCCCACTTGCAATCCGCACATCCTGCCGCTCTATCGGTTGATGAGATTGCGGAAAAAATTAGGCGAAATATTGGTATTGGAACAAGCGAAGTCTCCGGATTGGTATCCGAGTCGCTTTCGGCTTTGCGAAGAGACGGCCTATGCAAGAAAGTGGAAAGCGATAGCGCGCCAGAGAAGTTTGAATGGATCGGCGAATTGGTGGACATTGACAGTCCGATGAACGCCGTAGCCCGACTCGCAAATGGCATCGTTCACCGCGCCAGTATTCAGGAAAATTGGAAAATTGACCCCACATTGACACCCACGATCCATGGCGTGGTGCAGCATATGATTCTTCGACGGGGATGGGATTTGGGAGCAGCTTTCGCGATGGGACGCCCGCCCGAAGAAGTTGCCATACAGTCCCTCGTTGATCAGTCAGCGACTACGCTTCCCGCATTTGATCGAGAACGCCTTACGCGCATCCTCACGCTAATGTTGAGGAACCCGACGCAAGACGAATCCAAGGCACTGGGTGAACTCGGTCGAATGAGCTTTGCACTAGAAATGGCTTTCCATTCCCCTAAATCTATTCTCCTGCACGAAGCGGTACTACCTCGCGGAGCTTATGTAGACTCAAGCATTCTCTTACCAGCCATAGTTTTCGGCCATCCTTATCATGGAGTCTATCATGACACCTTCCAGAAGCTGAGAGAAGCCGCTACAAACGCAACATTTGACTTTTCATTGATGGTCACAAGGCCATACTTGAATGAGGTAATTAGCCATAAGAATCTAGCGATCGCCTACCATCGAGAAGCAGGCTCGAAATTTCTCGACGTCCTTTCGAATGATGTCGCTTACCACGGCGCAGCAAATGTGAATGTATTCTTGGGATCGTACGCAATTCTCCAAGAACGCGACCCAAGCTTGAATTTCGGTGAATTTTTAGCATCATATGCACCGTACAAGACGGAAGACAATCTGAGAGGGTGGTTGGAAAATAACCACTTCAAGGTAGTAGAAACGTCTAAAAATAACCGATACGCTAAAATGTATGGTCAATTGGAAGTTGCTTACGCGAACAAGCTTGAGCGCGGAAAGCAGCCGATATTGATTGAGCACGACGCTCTGCAGATAGCAAGACTCGAAGACGACATTCTTCGAGGCCGCCGATACCTACTGGTGACCGCCGACAAAAACCTTCACAAGAAGCTCTCAGATTCCGAGTTTGATGTCGTCAGGGATTCTCTCCTGAGTCATGTCGCCCTCGTGCAGCTTGTCGACTTGCTAATCGGAGGGATTTCCGAAAGCGCAGGCGCAACCGACCTTATGTGGAGTACTCGGATTTCGACGAGAACTCAGTCGATAGCCGCATTCCTTACGTCAAAGTCTCTTTCCAGATATGACGCTGCAACGGCTATGTGCATGCCGACCCTCGTCGAACAATTCAGCGACAAAGTCGTCGAAGAGCTCGGAGATCAAGGCGCCGACCTTGAATCCGATGATGCGCTCAAAAGGACCCGCGCATTTCAACAACTTGGAGTCTTGGCAGACCGCTATTTCGAAAGAATGTCTCTGGAGATTGATAAAATAAACAATAAAATTAATAATTAATTTAGACTTGATCGAACAAGTGTCTGAGCACCTGAATCTGTCCTTGGTGTTCTTTGAAACCGCCAGCAGAAGTGCGAGTGACTGGGAACGCCGCATCGCCACGAATCGTTTAACCGTTTCGGTACGAAAACCCGATGCCACCAAGATACTGCCTGCAGCATCACCATGGCCTAAGCCCAATCTGGCGCTCCGGGCTCAATGAGTTCCAGTACTTGCGTCAACCCCGTTAGAACCTCGTGTTGATTGGGGGTGACGTATCCGTGGCGACCTTCCGTGTATCGGAAGACAAATGACTGATGACCGCTATTCAAAGTCTTGCACCAATCCGGCGGCGCCGGTTCAACCGCAATGCCGAGCTGGGCAGCCTCATGCCATAGGCCCACTAGATTGTGCCGCAGCTGGTGACTCTTGAGCTTATTGACGTCGAAGCTCGCGCGTACCAGAAGACATTTCAGCGCCGCTTCCAGCGATTGAGCTGCCAGGCTTGCGAAGCCACGCGCTCCACGACGCGCGCCCGCGAGCGCGCGGCAGCCGAAGAAGAAATCGATAGCGGGATACATGTAGCCGTCCGCCGCGGATACGGGAAGCAATCGAATACCCGGGGCAGTCCCCCGCGCATGTGCGATGAATTTGGCATCCGTCTTTTCCATACAGTCCCTCTTCACATGTTTGCGCGCATCTCATGCCATCGGCAACTTGAGCCCCTGCTCCTTCGCACACTTCGCCGCGACCTCATACCCCGCATCCGCATGCCGCATCACGCCCGTGCCCGGGTCGTTCCACAGCACGCGCGCGAGGCGGCGATCCGCGTCTTCGCTGCCGTCGCAGACGATGACGACGCCGCTGTGCTGCGAGTAGCCCATGCCGACGCCGCCGCCGTGGTGCAGCGACACCCAAGTCGCGCCGCCGGCGACGTTGAGCATCGCGTTGAGCAGCGGCCAGTCGCTGACGGCGTCGCTGCCGTCCTTCATCGCTTCGGTTTCACGGTTGGGCGAGGCGACGCTGCCGGAGTCGAGGTGGTCGCGGCCGATGACGATCGGGGCTTTCAGCTCACCCTTGCGTACCATCTCGTTGAAGGCGAGGCCGAGTTTGTGGCGCTGGCCGAGGCCGACCCAGCAGATGCGCGCAGGCAAGCCCTGGAAGCTGATGCGCTTCGCGGCCATGTCGAGCCAGTTGTGCAGGTGCTTGTCGTCGGGGATGAGTTCCTTGACCTTCGCGTCGGTCTTCGCGATGTCCTCGGGATCGCCGCTGAGCGCGACCCAGCGGAACGGGCCGATGCCGCGGCAGAACAGCGGGCGCACGTAGGCAGGCACGAAGCCGGGAAAGTCGAATGCGTTCGCGCAGCCTTCGTCCTTCGCCATCTGGCGGATGTTGTTGCCGTAGTCGAACGTGGGGACGCCTTGGCTTCGGAACGCGAGCATCGCTTCGACGTGCACGCGCATCGACTTCTTCGCGGCGTCGCGCACGGCGTCCGGCTGGCTCTTGCGGCGCTCGAACCACTGCTCGACGGTCCAGCCGATCGGGAGGTACCCGTTCACGGGATCGTGCGCGCTGGTCTGGTCGGTGACCGCGTCGGGCTTCACGCCGCGCCGGACGAGTTCGGGCAGGATCTCGGCGGCGTTGCCGAGCAGCGCGATCGATTTCGCTTCGCCGGCCTGCGTGTACTTCTCGATGCGCGCAAGCGCGTCGTCGAGGTCGTTCGCCTGTTCGTCGACGTACTTCGTGCGCAGGCGCATGTCGATGCGGTCCTGCTGGCATTCGATGGTGAGGCTGCACGCGCCGGCGAGGCTCGCCGCGAGCGGCTGCGCGCCGCCCATGCCGCCGAGGCCGGCGGTGAGGATCCACTTGCCCTTCAAGTTGCCGCCGTAGTGCTGGCGGCCCATCTCGACGAAGGTCTCGTAGGTGCCCTGCACGATGCCTTGGCTGCCGATGTAGATCCAGCTGCCCGCGGTCATCTGGCCGTACATCATGAGGCCCTTGCGGTCGAGCTCGTTGAAGTGCTCCCACGTCGCCCAGTGCGGCACGAGGTTGGAGTTGGCGAGCAGCACGCGCGGCGCGTCCTTGTGCGTGGGGAACACGCCGACGGGCTTGCCGGACTGGATGAGCAGCGTTTCGTCGTCCTCGAGTTCGCGCAAGCTGCGCAGGATCGCGTCGAAGCATTCCCAGTTGCGCGCGGCGCGACCGATGCCGCCGTAGACGACGAGCTCGCTCGGCTTCTCGGCGACGTCGGGGTCGAGGTTGTTCTGCAGCATGCGGAACGCGGCTTCGGTGAGCCAGCTCTTGCACGAAAGCTCGCTGCCGCGCGGCGCGCGAATCGTGCGGGTGGTGTCGATGCGGGTCGGTGCGTTCATGCGCGCGGGGTCTCCGGAAGGCAGGCGACGATTATAGGCCGCGGCGGCGCGTCTGCCGGGCCGTGTTGGCCGGTGATAAGCTGATCGCACGCCGCTTCGCGGCTACAGGGGGTTATGCGATGACACTTCGATCGGGATGCCGATGGGGCGCCGTGTCGGCGCTTTTCCTCGGGTGTTCGACGCTGGCGGCGGCGCCGGCGCAGCGCACGCGCGTAGACCAGCACGGGGATTTCGCGCTCATCGGCAATACGCTGGGGCAGGACTGCGCGATCGGTGTTCCGCCGCCGCTGGTCGGCACCGTGGCCGCGTGCGGCACGAACACGTCCGATTCGGCGCCGGACATCTTCTGGCGCTCCGACAGTCCCGCCGTGGGCCAGGCGATGGCGGACACCACGATCACGCCCGCGACGGCGCGCTCGAGCGCGGTGCTTGCGTTGCCGGAGGGCGCGCAAGTCACGCAGGCATTCCTGTATTGGGCGGCGATGGCGACCACGCCGACGGCGACCGCGAACCTGTCGCGCCCGGGCGATTTCGCGACACCCGTGACGAGCCTGCAGACGATCGTCGGCGCGAACAGCGCGTACCTCGATGTCGCCGATGTCACCGCGCTCGTGCAAGCCAACGGCAACGGCGTCTATCGCTTCGGCGGTGCGTCGATGGACAACTGGGTCAATCTCAGCAATTCCAACGTGTTCGCCGGATGGTGGATGGTCGTGCTCTACCGCCTCGACACCGAACCACTGCGATCGGTGACCGTGTTCGACGGCCTCGATGCCGTCAGTAATGCGACGCCGCTCAGCCTGTCCGCGGGCGGCTTCATCGCGCTGCCATCGGCCGGCCTACCCAAGCTCGGCATCGTCGCGCTCGAAGGCGACGCCGTCACCGCGAGCGACGATCTTTCGGTCAACGGCGTACCCGTGAGCGACGCGCAGAACCCGACGAACAATGTCTTCAACGGTTCGCACAGCGCGCTCGGCAGTCCCGTCTCCACCACGGGCGACCTGCCGCAGACAAGCGGCCTGCCGGGGAGCCTCAGCGGCGTCGACCTCGACGTGTTCGACCTCAGCCTCCAGGTCGGCGCCGGCGCGACGCAGGCGGCGATCGCGGCATCGACCGCGGCCGACATCTACCACGTGGCCTCGCTCATCACGTCGATCCCGACCGTCCGCCCGTTGTTCGACACGAGCACGCTGTCGGTGATTGACCTGAACGGCGGCGCGGCGATGCCCGGCGACGTGCTGCAGTACACGGCGACGGCAACCAATACCGGCACGGAGGCCGGCACCAGCACCGTGTTCACGCTGAACCTGCCCGCGGGCACCACGTACGTGCCCGGCTCGCTCGAAGTCATCGCCGGCGCGAATGCGGGCGCCAAGACTGACGCGGCCGACGGCGACCAGGCCGAGTACGACGCGGCGAACAGCCGCATCGTCATGCGCGTCGGCACCGGCGCCAACGGCGCGAATGGCGGCACGCTGGGGACCGGCGAGTCCACGACGGTGCGCTTCTCCCTCGCGGTCGCGCCGTTCTGCTCGGGCACGGTCAGCATTCCGGCCAGCGGGGCGATCGCGAGCACCGGTGCGACGACGCTCGCCGCCGTCGCGGACGTCACCGATGCCGATCCCGGCACGCCCGGAGCGCAACCCGCCACGACGACCGTCGACGTGCGCTGCCTGACGCTCGCCACCATCGGCGTCGGCGGCGGCACGATCACGCCCGCGCCGAGCGGCATGAGTTGCAGCAGTGGCATCGGCTGCCTGCAGCCGATGCCTGCCAATGCGCTGATCGCGCTGAGTGCCACGGCGGACGCGAACTCGACCTTCGCCGGATGGTTCGGGGACGCAAGCGGCAGCGCCAATCCGGTCGCGGTGACGATGGACGTCGACCGCAACGTGACCGCGCACTTCCTCGGTAACCAGGCGATCACCAATTTCATCGCGTTGCCGGCGACGCCCGCGTACGCACCGGGCGGCTCGTTCGTCGTGTCGGCGAACGGCGGCCCGTCGTCGCAACCGGTCGTGTTCGCCGGCCTCACGCCCGGCACCTGCTCGGTCGTCGGCACGACCGTCTCGATCCTCGCGGCCGGTACGTGTTCGATCACCGCAAACCAGGCGGGGGACGCGAACTACGCGCCGGCGCCTGAGGCGCAGCTCGACGTGACGATCGCACCCGGCGCCCAGGCCATTACCGACTTCGTCGCCACGCCCGCCGCGCCGGTGTTCACGCCGGGCGGCACGTTCACCGTGTCGGCCAACGGCGGCGCGTCGGGCCAACCGGTCGTGTTCGGCGACATCACGCCAGCGACGTGCACGGTCGCCGGAAGCACGGTGACGATGCTCGCCAGCGGCCCGTGCACGATCAGCGCTGACCAGGCCGGGGACGCCAACTACGCGCCGGCGCCGCAGGCCACGCTCACCGTGATGCTCGGCATCGACGACAGGATCTTCGCGAGCGGTTTCGACAGCCCGCCGCCTTGATGGGCGGGTCCGATCCGGTAGCATGAACGAGCCCGCGGAACCGGGCGCGGTGACGGGGGCTGGGGCGTGGAGCGACGGTTCGCTTCGACAGGCGTTGCATGCGTGTTCGTGCTGCTGCTCGCGCTGCTGCAGGGGTTCGTCGCGCGCGCGCAGGCGCCGACGTCGGCGCAGCCGGGCTGGGTGGTCACCGAGCTGCCGACCGCGATCGGCGACGACGCCGCGGCGATCACCCGTGGCGAACACGATGCGTCGTTCCTCTCGCATCCGGGCGACACCGTGCGCGCGGCGCCGGATGCGCCGCTCTGGTTCCGCCTGCGCCTCGACGCGGACTGGGCCTCGGGCGAGCCGCCCGTGCTCGTCGTGCGCAATACCGGTTACGCGCACGCGACGCTGTACGCACCGCCCGACTATCGCGCACAGCCGCTCTCGCTGACCCAACCCGACACGCAGGCGCGCTTCTCGCGCCACGCGATGGCGTTCCTGCTGCCGGCGGGACTGCGCGCGGACCAGTCGCTGTACCTGCGCTTCGATCGCGTGCGCGTCGAGCGACGCCCGACGGTGTCGGTGACCGACCTCGCGAGTTACCAGGCCGCAGACCTGCGCCACGTGCGCATCGTCACGCTGTTCAGCGCCACGCAGCTGACGATGGTGCTGGTCGGCCTGTGCCTCTGGCTTGCGTTGCGCGATCGCATGTACGCGCTGTTCGTCGCCTATTCGGGCCTGCAGCTCGTCTACCTGCTGCTCGTCTCCGGGGAGTTCTACGACTTGCCGCTCGGCGCGCTGCCGCATCTGCTCGGCCAGCGCGCCTCGTGGATCCTCGCGATGCTGAGCGCGACGCTGTCGATCTCCTTCATCCTCGAGTTCTGCCAGTTGCCGCGCGAGACACCGCGCGCGGCGACGCTGCTCGGCGCGATGCGCTGGCCGTACGTCGTCGCGCTGCTCGCATTGATCGTGCCGGTGGACTGGGCCGCGCGCGACGTCGCGATGCCGCCGCTGGCGAACCTCGTGCTGCTGATCGGCGCCGTGATCGCGACCGTGGTGGTCGCGTATGCGGCGCTGCACCGCAATCGCGCCGCGATGTTCTTCCTCGTCGCGTGGATGCCGCAGGTGATCTTCACCGCGCTGCGCGTGACGCAGTTGATCCTGCACCTGCCGCAGCCGCCGTGGCTCGAGTACGGCTTTCCGTTCACCACGTCGTTCTCCAGCGTCATCGTCGTGCTCGGCCTCGCCGACGCGACGTTGCGCGCGCGCCGAGAGCGCGACGTGGCCAAGCGGCTGGCCGAATACGACGGCCTCACGGGCGTGCTCAACCGCCGCGCGATCTCGCGCTGCCTGGAGAACGAATTCGCCGGGGCGACCGCACTCAAGCAGCCGCTCGCGCTGCTGTTCGTCGACCTCGACCACTTCAAGGCGATCAACGACCGCCATGGCCATCTCGTCGGCGACCATTGCCTCAAGGCCGTCGCCGACACGCTCGCCGACGAGTTGCAGGACGGTGAATACTTCGGCCGCTACGGCGGCGAGGAGTTCCTCGCGGTGCTGCCCGGCGCGACGCACGCGGAGGCGATCGCCACCGGCGAGCGCCTGCGCAAGCGCGTCGAGCACCTGTCGATCGACACCGACGGCGTGCGCCTGCACCTGACCGCGAGCATCGGCGTCGCCAGCCGGCTCGGCGGCACCGACTCGCCCGACAAGCTCATCGAGCGCGCGGACGCCGCGCTCTATCGCGCCAAGGCGGAAGGACGCAACCGCGTCTGCACGCACGCGCCGCTCGCGGCCGCCGGCCGCGCCTGACCGAAGGGGATGCCATGGACACGTTGAAGACGGTGCAGGTCGCCGAGCTTTTGCCCGGCGATGTCCTGTTGCACATGGGGCGCGGCGAGTTGTCCAAGCTCATCGCCTGGGTCGGCGACAGCGCCTACAGCCATGCGGCGATGGTGATCGGCCATGGCGAACTCATCGAGGCGGCGACCAAGGGCGTGCGCCATGCGGGCCTTGCCGAGCGCACGCGCATGGTCACCGCGTTCGACTACATCGACGTGTTCCGCCCGCTCCGGCCGACGCCGCGCGACAAGACCGACATCGCCGCCCTGCTCGCCGCCGCGGATGTCTACCTCGGCCGGCCGTACCCGATGACCTCGCTGCTCACGCTCGGCATCGTCTGCGCGGTGCGCAACAAGATCCCCGGCGACGAGCGGTTGCACCAGGCGCTGCGCATGGCGCTCGACCTCGTCGTGCAGGACGACCCCAGCCGCGTCGTCTGCAGCGAACTCGTCTACCGCGGCTACACCGAAGCGGTGACGCGACCGGCGAATGCGCTGCGCCTGCCGATCACCCACCGCGCCTCGCAATCGACGCCGCTGCCGAAGATCGACTTCATCGCGCTCGCAATGGAGTGCCTCGAGGATTACCAGCGCGCGAATCCGAAAGGCGCGCTGCGCGCAGCGGCCCCTGCGGAATTGCCCGACCTGCTCGCGCAGGCACGCAGCACGCTCGGCATCGGCGGCCTGCAGGCGTCCGGCGCCGGCGACGTCGCGCCGAACCCGAAGACCGTATTGCCGGCCGATCTCGAGTTCAGCGGCGGGTTGCGCAAGCTCGGGCGGTTGCCGCTCGTGGCGTGATGCGGGACGGGCGCTCGCCAGGTGGCCGGTCACGGTCGCACAGGGTGCGCACCCACAGGGCCGGGGCACTACCGATTGCATTCGCGCTGATCGCATCCCGCGAAGCGGGCGGAGTGGAAGCGCCCGGCGTCGGGGACGACGGCCCTTCGACTCCGGCCTGCGGCCTGCGCCCAGCGCGAACGGACAACTGCCGCCGTGGGGGCGGATCGCGGCGCGAAGCGCGGGATCCGCCGCTGCGCGGCTTGATCCGGCCTACGCGACCCGACGTTCTTCTGTGGGGAGCGGCAACCCGGCACGGCGTTCCGCGGAACACACGGGCAGCGGGTACCCGGCCAACCGGCCACCCTTGGGAGAGATCGTCATGGAACGTTGGGTCGCTCGATGCGCATTCTCGCTGTCAGTCGTCGCGACGAACGCATGCGCGCTCGACGGCGACGCCGACCCTCATTTCGGTGACGACGGCCAGGTCGCGATCACGCGACCGAGCGACGGCGGCGGCAACGGCACCAAGCCGACCGGCGACCTGCTGCAGCGCGACGACGGCCGCTACCTGTGGGCGGCGCCGCTCGATGACGGCAGCGTATGGGTCGGTCGCTCGCTGCATGATGGATCGCCCGACGCGGCATTCGGCGGCGGTGGACGCGTCACGCTCCCCGCGTGCGGGGACGACCGCAACGTGCGCCTCGCGGACGATGGTGCGGGCGGTGCGATCGTATGGGCGGGCTCGTGCCTCGTGCGGCTCGATCCGGGTGGCGCCACCGTCGCCGGCTTCGGCGGCGGCACGGAGGTGCCACCCAAGGGGTTCAACGCGACGGGTTTCGCGCGCGACGCACAAGGTCGTTACGTGCTCGCCGGCAACGCCGGGCCATCGGAACTGCGCGTGCATCGCTTCGGCGCGGACGGCATCGCGGACGAATCGTTCGGCACGCATGGCGGCACCGTCGTCCTCGTGCCGACGACGAATGGTTTTGCCGACCTCAACGCGCTCGTGGTGCGCGCTGATGGCCGCATCCTCGTGGGCGGCAATCGCGGCAATACGCACGGCCCGAACCTCATCGTCGTGCAGTTGAACGAGGACGGCACGCCGGACGCGTCGTGGGATGGCGACGGCGTCGTCGACATCGAACCGCCGCCCGGCTACGACCGCCTCGTCGCGAACGCACTCGCGCTCGACGACGACGGCGGCCTGGTCGTGTCGGGCATGAG
Organism: Dokdonella sp.; assembly: GCF_051958935.1. Classification (GTDB taxonomy): domain Bacteria; phylum Pseudomonadota; class Gammaproteobacteria; order Xanthomonadales; family Rhodanobacteraceae; genus Dokdonella_A. The sequence goes on from NZ_JBQCFP010000174.1 coordinate 11,156, forward strand.
CAGCGACGGCGGCGTGAGTTGCTGCCTCATGCTCACGCGTTTCGACACGAGCGGGCAGATCGTCCCGTCGTTCGGCCTGCGCATCTTCCCCCTGGCGACGCAACCGTCGTTGTTCCCGTTCTTCGAACAGCGCGACGGCGTCGTGCTGCTGCCGAACCGCCGCATCGTGATGGGCACGATCTCGTTCCCGTTCGGCACGCCATTCACGCATCGCACGCAGTACACGCTCGTGCGCACGTTCGCCGACGGCAGCATCGATGCGAGCTTCGGCCACGACGGCTGGAACAGCTACACGATCGCCGACCCGACCGGCACGGGCCAGACCGGTGACTACGTGCAGATGCACGCGATCGCCCATGACCGCACCGACGACAGCCTCCTCATGCTCGGCCGCACGTTCTTCGAAGACAATTCGACCGGCGACGATTACGTCACCTTCGTGCGCGCCCGCTTCGACCTCGTGTTCGCCGACGCGTTCGATCGCTAGCGCCCAAGCCGCGGGCTTACCGCAGGACGGCGCTACGCGCAACGCGCGTGCCGTAGAAGGCCGCGATGGTCGCACGTGTCGCAAGATTGCGGCGGGACTCGCGCTACGCGCTCGACCCGCCCTACGAGGTTTTTCGAGGCTCCCGATGACCTGCATGCTCGTGTAGGGCGGTACGCGCAACG
>NZ_JBQCFP010000175.1:0-16659 GCF_051958935.1 Dokdonella sp.
TCGCGGCTCGGCGTGCCGAGCACGGCGAGTGCGGCGAGCAGATGGGCGAGGTCGCCGAAACCCTGCTCGAGCCAGGCGAGCGTCGCACCGGCGTCCTCGCCGAGCAGATCGCGTGTGGCCGCGAGGTGGCGCTCGCGCAGCCTTGCGTGTTCAGCCTTCCAGCCGTCGTCGCCACGCACGGCGGCGTCGGCGAGGGCGATCAGCGCGTCGGTCGTGCCACGCATCGCCGAGACGACGACGAGCTGCTGCGCGCCGGTTTGCGTCGCCAGGATCGCCGCGACGCGACGGAAGCAGTGCGCATCGGCGAGGCTGGATCCGCCGAACTTGTGCGCGGCGCATGGCTCGGCGGCAGCGAAGACCGCGGCGGCGGGAAGGGCGGGAGCGTTGCGGGACATCGTGAGCCTCCGGTCGGAGGCCCCGTTGCGAGGGAGGCGGGCGGATCGCTGCGGCCCGGTTCCCTTGCGGGGGGACGGGGCCGTTGCGTTCTGGATCTAGCTGCGCGCGGGCACCCGTACCACGGTCGTCGTCGACGTCGTCGTGGTGGTCGTGGTCGTCGCAATCGCGCGGGTCGGGATGGCCGTCGTCCCACACGCGCCGACGCCGCGGTCGGTGACCGCGCGGTCCGTCAGGGCCTGGCAGCGACGAAGTAGCATGGCCCGAGTCTGCCGGTAGGGCCCCCGGGGCTGTCAAGCGCCGGCGATGCGCATCGCAGTGCCCGGCGCCCCGGGCGCGTGTAAGGCGGGTCGAGGCGCGCGAGCGGCGAGTCCCGCCGCGCGCCGAAGGGCTTCGGCGGCACGCGCCTTGCGCGTACCGGCCATGTAGGGCGGGTCGAGCCGCGCGAGCGGCGAGTCCCGCCGCGCGTCGAAGCGCTTCGGCGGCACGCGCCTTGCGCGTGCCGGCCATGCAGGGCGGGTCGAGCCGCGCTCGCGGCGGGTCCCGCCGCCGGTTCGAAGCGCTTCGGCGGCACGCGCCTTGCGCGTGCCGCCCTACGGAAGGCGGTCCATGAGGGCGTCGTACAGCACCTCGCGGCGCCAGCCTTCGAGCGCAGCGGGCCAGCGGCGCGTGGCGAGCAGGGTTTCGAGGTGGCGGCGGGCGCAGAGCAGGCCGTCGGGGAGGTCGAGTTCCGCGGCGCGCGCGACGACGGCCTCCTTGAGCTTGGAGACCACCTGTTTTTCGCGCGCGTCGGGCGCACGCGGGATCGGCGGGAACTCGCGTTCCTCATCCGCGATCGGCGCACGCAGCACCTCCAGCAGGTCACTCCGCTGCGCGCTGCGCAGCGCGCGAAGTCCCTTGGTGCGGTCGGCGAGTTCGTTCGTTTCGCGCGGCGGGCGGGCGGCGAGATCGAGCGCGTGCGCGTCGTCGAGCAGCCACGAACGCGGCCGGTCGATGGCGCGCGCGGTCGTCTCGCGCCAGCGCAGCACGCGGCGCAGCAGCGCCTGCCCATCGCGCGGCCAATCGGCGGCGCCGCGCAGGCCGAGCTGCGGTTCCGGATCCGGCTCGCGGTTGCGCGCGCGCTCGAGCAGGCGCTCTCAGTCCTGCTCGAACCAGCCGAGATAGCCGCGCGCACCGAGGCGAGCGACGAGTTGCGCATGCAGTCCCGGCAGGTGCACGACGTCCTGTTCGGCGTAGTCGAGCGGCTGCGGGCTGAGCGGGCGGCGCAGCCAGTCCGAGCGCGTCTCGGCCTTCGGCAGTTCCACGCCGGTGATCTCGCGCACGAGTTTCTGGTAGCCGAGCCCCGCGCCGAGCCCGGCGAATGACGCGGCGATCTGCGTGTCGAACAGGCGCGCGATCGCGCAGTTCCAGGTCGCCAATGCCTCGAGGTCTTCGCCCGCGCTGTGCATGACGATCGTGCGGCCGGGATCGGCGAGCACGCGCGCGAGCGGTGCCGGATCCACGTCCGCGGTCGGATCGACCAGCGCGATGTGCGGTCCGGCCTGCACCTGCACCAGCGCGAGGCGCGGCAGGAAGGTGTCGGTGCGCATGAACTCGGTGTCGAGGCCGACCAGCGTCGGCACGTCGGCGAGCAGCCGGTGCAGCGCGTCGCTGCGTTCGATCCATTCGGCCAAGCTGTGGAACTCCTGTCTGTACGTAGGATGCATGCAGCCATCGCACGGGCTTCACCGCGCCACTGCGAGCATCGATAATCGACCCACGATGCCCGGTACCGAAGTCACACGCAAGCAGCACACCCTCGGCGGAGCCGCCGGCATCGCGCTGCTCGCGTTCGCGCTCGTCTGGCGTTTCTTCCCGGGCGTGCTGCACGTGGAGCCGCAGCCGCAGGAGCCCGTCGCGCCGAGCCAGCCCGGCCTGCATCCGCCGACAGGTACGTGGTCCGCGGTACGGCCGGCTTCGACGACGGTGCCGGCCTCGGAGGCCGAAGGCGAGCCCGACGTCGGTACCTCGTTCGCCGACGCAGTGCGCATGGGGCCGCCGGTGGCGACCACGAAGGAAGTGAAGGCGCTGCTCAAGCGTGCGCGTGCGGCGGAGGAAAAGGGCTCGCTGTTCGAGCCGAAGGACGCCAATGCGGTCGCGCTCTACCGCCAGGTGCTGGTGGCCGCGCCGAACAATGTCGATGCGGAAGCCGCGCTCGAACGCATCGGCGGCGCCGTGCGCGACTGGGCGCTCGCGGCGATCGATCGCGGCGACGAACCGGCCGCGCAGCGCTACCTCGCGGCCTACGCCGACCTGCCGCATACGGACGACGACCTCGACGGGCTGCGCGCACGCGTCAAGACGTTGCACCAGATCGTGCCCTTGCTCGCCGATGCCGCGTCGCAGGTGAAGGCGGGCAAGCTCACGGGCACGGGCGAGGACAATGCGCTCGCGACCTATCGCGAGGTCATGAAGCTCGACCCGGGCAATCGCCTCGCCGATGCCGGGCTCGCGACGATCGAACGCGACTTCCTCGATCGCGCGCTCGCCCAGGCCGCGCAGGACGATTTCCCGGGCGCCGATGCGACCCTCGGCGCGGCGTCGGAGATCCGTCCCGGCTCGCAGGCGCTGCTCGAAACGCGTTCGCGCGTCGACGGCATCCGCCGCCAGCGTGCCGAAACCGTGCTCGCGCAGGCGCGGTCCGCGCTCGACTCGGGCAATGCCGACCTTGCCGAGCAACTCGGCAGGAAGGCACTCGCGATCAGCCCGGATCTCGCCGGCATCGACGAATTCAACCTGCGCCTGCGCAACGCGCGCCTCTACGCGAGCCTCGCGCCCGGCGAGGTGATCCGCGACCGCTTCCTCGACGTCGCCGGCAGCGCGCCCGCGCTGGTCGTGGTGCCGACCGGCGAGTTCGTGATGGGATCGCCCGCGGACGAGAGCGGCCACCAGGACAGCGAGGAGCCGCAGCGGCGCGTGCGCATCGCGGTGGGTTTCGCGCTCGGCCAGAGCGAGGTCACGGTCGGCCAGTTCCGCGAGTTCGTCGCCGCCACGAAGTACGTCAGCGACGCCGAGAAGCTCGGTTCGGCCGCGGTCTACGAGGAAAGCTCGGGGCGCATCGCCGATCGCCGCGGCATGAGCTGGCGCAACGACTATCGCGGCGAACGTGCGAGCGATGGCCTGCCGGTCATCAATGTCTCGTGGAACGACGCGAGCGCGTACCTCGAATGGCTCTCCGCGCGCACCGGCAAGCGCTACCGCTTGCCGACCGAAGCCGAGTTCGAATACGCCGAGCGCGCCGGCTCGGCCGGGCGCTACAGCTGGGGCGATGGCGACCCGGATCGCGTCGTCGCCAACGTCACCGGCGAGGGCGACCGTTCACCGAGCAAGCGCAGCTGGACCAGCGCGTTCCCGCATTACAGCGACGGCTACTGGGGACCTGCGCCGGCGCGCAGCTTCGCCGCAAACCGCTACGGCCTGTTCGACATGGAAGGCAACGTGTCCGAGTGGGTCGAGGACTGCTGGCACGACAATTACACGCGCGCGCCGCGCGACAGTACGGCCTGGGTCAATCCGGGCTGCGAGCGCCGCGTCGTGCGCGGCGGCTCATGGGGCAGTGATCCCGACCAGGTGCGTTCGGCATTCCGCATCGCCGCGCGCATCGACACGCGCAGCGCGCGGGTCGGTTTCCGCGTCGCGCGGGATCTCTAGCCGGTCGCGCCCTGCGTGCGGCGATCGCCGACTTGCGCCGGGGTCCGTTTCTCATCGCTGCGATCCGCCTGCGGGGATGCGATGATGCGCGCGGCCCGGTCGACAGGACGCAGCGTGGCGCACGACACCGACTCCCCCCACGCGCGGCGCGCCGCATGAGCGGCTCCGCGCCGCCGCTGTTCGATGCCGCGCGCTGGCGCGAGCTGCGTGCACTCGTCGATCGCCTCGAACCGCTGACGCCGGGCGAGCGCGAGGCCGAACTCGCCCGCGTCGCCGCCGCCGACGCGGACCTCGCGGCGTCGGCACGTGAATTCGTCGGCGACGAACAGCGCGCGCGCACCGAAGGCCTCGACGCGCGATGGGACCGCTTGCTGCCGCAGCTGGACGCCGAAGCCGGGCGCCGCTTCGGCGCCTACCGCCTCGTGCGCCGGATCGGCAGCGGCGGCATGGGCGTGGTCTACCTCGCCGAACGCCACGGAGCCGACTTCGTCCAGCACGTCGCGCTCAAGCTGCTCGACGGTGACGCCGCGCGCGTGGCCGAACTCGCCGCGCGCGAACGGCGCGTACTCGCCGCGCTCGCGCACCCGAACATCACTGCGTTCGTCGATTCCGGCATCGACGGCGACCGCCCCTGGCGCGCGATGGAATACGTCGACGGCGAGCCGCTGCTCGACCACTGCGAGCGGCGCGCGCTGGACGTCGCGGCGCGCGTCGAGTTATTCGACCAGGTCTGCGCGGCGGTCGCGCATGCGCACGCGCAACTCGTCGTGCATCGCGACCTGAAGCCGTCCAACGTGCTGGTCGGCGCCGACGGCGTGGTCAAGCTGCTCGATTTCGGCATCGCCCTCGTGCTCGACGCGCGCAGCGAGCAGGCGCCCGCGACGCGCGTGTTCACGCCCGAATACGCGGCGCCGGAACAATTGCGCGGCGAGCGCGCGAGTACCGCGACCGACGTGCACGCGCTCGGCCTGCTGCTGTTCGAGCTGGTCAGCGGCAGGCGCCTGCCGACGCTGGAGGCTCGCGGCGCCGACGCCGACTGGACCACCGCCGAACTTGCGCGCCAGGCGGCCACCGCGACATCGCGCGCGCACGCCACGACGGCGGAGCCGCGCAGCGCACCGCGCCTGCTGCGCGGCGATCTCGGCCGGATCATCGCGCATGCGCTCGCGCACGAGCCGGCACGCCGCTACGCGTCGGTCGCGCTGCTGCGCGAGGACCTGCATCGCTGGCTCGAAGATCGTCCGTTGACGATCGTGCGGCCCGGCTTCGTCTACTCGGCGACGCGTTTCGTGCGGCGCCATCGTGCCGCGGTCGCGGTCGCCGGCATCGCCGTGGCCACCGTGCTCGGCGTCGCCGCGGTCGCCCTGTGGCAGGCGCAGCGCGCCACGCGCATGGCCGCGCGTGCCGAGCACGCGCAGGCGTTCCTCGCATCGCTGTTCAAGGACGCCAACCCCTACCAGGCGCAGCGCGGCGGCACCACCCCGGTCGAACTGCTGCGCAATGCGGCGCAGCGCCTCGACACCGAGTTCCCCGACGCGCCCGACGTGCAGGCCGAGCTGCGTGCGACGATTGCCAACGTGCTCACGCGCGTGGGCGAACCGAAGGTCGCGCGCGGTCTGCTCGAGCGCAGCGTCGCGCAGATGCGCGCGCTGCATGGCGCCGATGCGCCGCAGCTCGGCGTCGCGCTCGCCGCGCTCGCGCTCGCGGCGGGCGAGGCCGGCGACACCGATGCGGCGCGCGCCGCCTACCAGCAGGCCTACGCGATCCTGCGCGATGCGGGACCGGCTTACGGGCGCGACCGGATCGAGGCGCTTACGGGACTGGCCAAGATGGCCAATCTCGCCGGCGATCGCACCGAGGCGCAGCGCATGCACGAGGCGGCGCTCGCCGAGCGCACGGCCATCGAGGGGCCCGACAGTCCCGACATCGCGATGGACCTCATGAATCTCGCCAGCGACGCGCTCTACCAGGAGCGTTATGCGCAGGCCGAACAACTCGCCACGCGCGCCCACGACATGCTCGAGCGCACGCTCGGCAAGGGCCACGCGCGCGCGATCTACGTCGACAACGTGCTCGGCCTCGCGCAGCTCTACACCGGGCATTTCGACCTCGCGCTCGCGACGCTCGCCGCGACCGTCGCACAGGCGCGCGCGACCCTGCAGGCGGGCGCGCCGATGATCGCCATTCCATTGTCGGCCCTCGGCACGACGCAGTATTCCGCCGGGGACGATGCCGCGGCGATCGCGAGCCTGCGCGAAGCGCGCGTGATCATGGACGCGGGCAAGGTGCCGCGGCGCGGTCGCACCAAGCTCATGCTCGGCCTCGCCGAATGGCGTGCCCACGATCCCGCGGCATTAGCGACGCTCGCCGACAGCCGCGCCGACCTCGCGCATTCGCCCGACGACCTCGCGTTCCTCGCCTGGGCCGATGCCGCGTATGGCGCCATGCTCGCCGAGCGCGGCCGGCGGGAGGAGGGTGAAGCGCTCGCGCGCGCGGCCCGCGCGACGCTCGCCGCAAGCAGCGAGGCGGCCAGTGTGAGGATGGCCGAAGTGGCCTGGCTGCTCGCCGGCATCGTCGAAACGAGTGCGCCCGACGAAGCACGCGCGCTGCGCGAAGAAGCGCTCGCGACGAGCCGCCGCGTCTACGGCGAAGCGCATCCGCGCACACGCGCATTCGCTGCCGGACTCGCCGCGTACGGCAAGGGGACTTAGCCCACGTAGGAGGATGTGTTCGGCGTCAGCGGTAATCCTGGTAGGACTTTTCCTCGACCAGGGTTGAGCCGAGCTTCTCGTTGATCTCGCGCTTGACCGCGGCGCGCTCGTCGTTGCGGAAGTACACCGCGCGCGCCAGCTCGATGAATTCGGCGTCGAACGCCTTCGCCTTTTCCTTGAGGCGGATGCGGTCCTCGATGTCCCACAGCGCCTGGTTCACCGCGCGCAGGCGTGTACGCTCGCCGCTGATGTCGGTCTTCGATGCCGGATGCGCCGCCCAGGTCGCGTCGAGCAGCTCGAGTTCGGTGCGCACGTTGGCGACCTTCGCCGCATCGCGGATCTGCTCGGCCTTGATCTCGAGGATCGTGATCTTGTCGATCAGCTCGCCGAAGGACACCGGGGTCGAAATCGTGCTCATGGCTCGCTCGCTGTCGCGGGGCGCCGACGTGGCGACGCCGGAAATGAACAAGGGGCCTCGCGGCCCCTTGCTTGGAAACTGGCGGAGAGGGTGGGATTCGAACCCACGTTACGGCATAACCGTAAACCGGATTTCGAATCCGGCGCATTCGACCACTCTGCCACCTCTCCACTGAAACCTGCCGCCGCCGCGAGGGTCGAATCGCTGCTGGCACAATCCCGCGCAGGGCGCCGCGGAACGGGCCGCGGATGATACGTGGGTCGGTCCGCCAATACAACCGGATCAGGCCGGGGGAGGCGCACCGCGCCGGCGAGCGTCGAACGCGCTGAGCCGCTCGAGTACGTCCTCGACGTCGATCAGATCCATCACGCCGGGGTATTCGAGCTTGGTGCCCCACGGCAGCGCGTCGGCCGGCTTGCGGCGGAACTTGCGCGCGGCCGCATCGTAGCGGTCGACGCACCATTGGCGGTCGGAATAGGGGCCGCTGCGCACCGGGTTGCTCGCCGCGTGCAGGCCGAGCACGGGCGTGCCGACCGCGTTCGCCATGTGCATCGGACCGGAGTCGGGGCAGAGCACGAGCGTCGCGCGCCGCAGCAGGGCGAGCAGCTGCTTGAGCGTGTCCTTGCCGACGAGATCGAGCGGGCGCGTGCTCATGCCGGCGAGGATCGCGTCGGCGAACTCGCGCTCGAACGCGCTCGGCCCGCCGCACAAAACGACGCGCCAGCCGAGCGCGAGCGCGGCTTGGTCCATCACCGCGGCATAGCGCTCGGGCCGCCAGTTGCGCAGCCGATGGCTCGACACCGGGCTCACGAGCAGGGTCGGCGCGTCGCCGGGCAAGTGCCGTTCGGCGAACGCGTGCGCCTCGGCGGGGACCGGGATGTCCCAGCGCACCTCGGTCTGGCGCAGGCCGAGCGGCTCGAGGAAGCTTGCCATCGCATCGAGCACGTGCTGGCCGTGGCGCGCGGCGATGCGGCAGTTCACGAACAGGCCATGCAGGTCCTTCGAGCGCGCGCGGTCGTAGCCGATGCGCAGCGGCGCCTTCACGCTGAGGCTGAGCAGGTTCGAGCGCAGTGCGACCTGCATGTGCAACAGCGCGTCGAAACGACGGCCGGCGAGCTGCTCGCGCACCGCGCGATGACCGGCGCGTCCGGCATGCTTGTCGAACACGATGAACTCGACGCCGGGTAGGTCGCCAACGAGCTTGTGCTCGAGCTTGCCGATCAGCCAGGTCAGGCGCGTGCCAGGCCAGTGCGCCTCTAGCGTGCGCACCATCGGCACCACGTGGGTGACGTCGCCGATCGCCGAGGTGCGCAACAGGCAAAGGGATGCCGGCTCGGTGCCGGCCGTTGCAGCTTGTTCCATGCGGTGCTTGCTACCATCTACGGACGATGCGCGCCGGGTGGGGCGCAAGAGGTGGGAACTTGGCAGACGCATGATCCAGGTGCAAGTTCAATCGATGTCCGATGGCGCCATCGTCTACGACGCCGCGCTCGGCGCGGTGCCGACGGCGGAGTGGTTCGACGCTGCCCATTGGGGCCTGCTCGGCCGCGCCGCCGGCGGCCGCGGCGGCGTCGTGTTCGTCGACACGCCGGCCGGCGCGTGCGCATTGCGCCATTACCACCGTGTCGGACTCGCCGCGCGCGTCAGCGCCGACGTGTACGTCTGGACGGGCGCTGCGCGCACACGCGCGTTTCGCGAGTTCGACCTGCTCGCGCGCCTCGCGGACTTGCACCTGCCGGTTTCGCTGCCGGTCGCGGCGTGCTACCGGCGCAGCGGTCTCGGTTATCGCGCCGACCTGCTCACGCGGCGCATCGAGGGCGCCGAGACGCTCGCGGCGCGGGTAGCACGCGGCGAGCTGGACCCGCGGCTCGCCGAGCGCATCGTCGGTACGGTCGCGCGCTTCAATCGCGCCGGCGCATTCCACGCCGACCTCAACGCGCACAATGTGCTCGTTGGCGGCGACGGCGGCGTCAGCCTGATCGACTTCGACCGCGGCCGCATGCGCAAGCCGCATTTCACATGGCAGCAGGCCAACCTCGCGCGCCTGCTGCGCTCGCTGCGCAAGCTCGGCGCGCGCCACCTCGACGGCTTCGAATCGCGCTTCTGGCATCCGCTGCTCGCGGCCTACCACGACGCGATGGCGCGGCGCGCGCTCGCCGGGACGGAGGCGGCGCCATGAACCTCGCATTGCGCTTCCTCGGCGTGGGTAGCGCGCAGGCGCCCGAACTCGGCTCCGCCTGCGCCGTGCTCGAGCGCGATGGCACGCCGCTGCTGATGATCGACTGTGGCGCGGAGGCGCTGTCGGCCTACCTCGACCACTACGGCACGCCGCCCCACGCGCTGTACGTCACGCACACGCACATGGACCACGTCGCCGGGCTCGAGCGGCTGTTCTATCGCACGTATTTCGACGAGGCGTTGCGCGGCCGGACGCGCATCCACGCGCACGCGGCGCTGGTGCCGCTGCTGCAATCGCGCGTCGCCGACTATCCGGAAGTGCTCGCCGAAGGCGGCGCGAACTTCTGGGACAGCTTCCGCCTGGTGCCGTGTTCGCGCGGCTTCTGGTGCGACGGATTGTGGTTCGACGTGTTCGCCACGCGCCACCATGCGCCGAACACCTCGTTCGGGCTCGCGCTCGCGGGGAGTTTCGTCTGGACCGGCGACACGCGCCCGGTGCCGGAGATGCTCGCCGTGCACGCGGCCAACGGCGAACTCGTCGCGCACGATTGCGCGCTGCACGGCAATCCCTCGCATACCGGCCTCGACGACCTCGGGCGCGAGTATCCGGCCGGTCTGCTGCAGCGCTTCATGCTCTATCACTACGCGAGCGAGTCCGACGCGGCGGCGATGGAGCGGCGTGGCCTGCGCGTCGCGCGCCGCGGCGATCTCGTCGCGCTCGCGCCGCCGCTCGGGCGCGCGTTGCCGGGAGCCGTCTGATGGGCGCGCCGATTCCGGTTCGCGTGGAAGGTGGCGACCCGGCGACGCCGCGGCTCGACCGGCACGGCCGCCGCCTGCACGACCTGCGCATCTCGGTCATCGATCGCTGCAACTTCCGCTGTCCCTACTGCATGCCGGAAGACCAGTATCCGCGCGACCACGAATTCCTCGGCAAGGCCGATCGCCTGCGCTTCGAGGAGATCGAAAGGCTCGCCCGCGCATTCGCCGGGCTCGGCGTGCGCAAGTTGCGCCTCACCGGCGGCGAGCCGCTGCTGCGCCGCCAACTGCCCGTGCTCGTGCGCGCGCTCGCGCGCATCCCCGGCATCGAGGACGTCGCATTGACCACCAACGGCAGCCTGCTCGCCGCGCACGTCGATGCACTGCGCGAGGCGGGGCTCGGCCGCATCACGATCAGCCTCGACACGCTCGATGCGGACACGTTCCGCGCGATGTCGGGCGGCCGCGGCGAAGTCGCCGACGTGCTCGCCGCGATCGCCGCGGCCGAGCGCGCCGGTTTCACCCGCCTCAAGATCAATTGCGTCGTCATGCGCGGCACCAACGACGGCCAGGTGCTCGATCTGCTCGACCACTTCCGCGGCAGCGGCCACATCGTGCGCCTCATCGAGTACATGGACGTCGGCACCTGCAACGACTGGCGCCGCGACCTGGTCGTGCCGAGCGCGGAGCTGCGCGCGCGCATCGCCACGCGTTGGCCGCTGGTCGAACTCGCGCCGAACTACGGCGGCGAGGTCGCGCGGCGCTGGGCGTTCGCCGACGGCGGCGGCGAAATCGGTTTCATCAGCTCGGTGAGCGAACCGTTCTGCGGCGACTGCTCGCGTGCGCGCCTGTCGGCGGATGGACGACTCTACACCTGCCTGTTCGCGTCCACGGGTTGCGACCTGCGCACGCCGCTGCGCGCGGGCGCCGACGACGCCGCGCTCGCCGGCCTGGTCGCGGCGGTGTGGCGTGCGCGCGGGGATCGTTACAGCGAGGTGCGCAGCGAAGCGGTCGCCGCGCAGCGCGAACGCGTCGAGATGTATTCGATCGGAGGCTGAATGGCGAAGCTCACGCACGTCGACGAAGAGGGCAGGCCGCGCATGGTCGACGTCGGCGCCAAGGCCGTCACGCGCCGCGAGGCGACCGCCGAGGCGCGCGTGCGCTTCCCGCCGGCGGTCGCGCGCACGCTGCGCGCGCAGGGGATGCAGTCGGCAAAGGGTCCGGTGGTGGATACCGCGATCATCGCCGGCACGATGGCGGTCAAGCGCACGCACGAGCTCATTCCGTTTTGCCATCCGCTGCCCATCGAACATTGCCGCATCGAGATCGCCTTCGCCGGCGACGACGAATTGCTCGTGCGCTGCACGGTCGCGCTCAGCCACAAGACCGGTGTCGAGATGGAGGCGCTGACCGGCGCGAGCGTCGCCGCGTTGACCGTCTACGACATGTGCAAGGCGCTCTCGCACGAGATCGTGATCGACGGCGTGCGCCTGGCCGAGAAACGCGGCGGCAAGCGCGACGTGCGCGAGGGACGCGCGCGGTGAAGGTGCAGCTGCTGTATTTCGCCAGCCTCGCCGATCGCGCGGGATGCGGCGCGGAAGCGCGCGACAGCGCCGCGCGCACGCCGCGCGAGCTGTACGCCGAAGTCGCCGCGGCCCACGGCTTCGCCTTCGCGATCGAGCGCTTGCGCGTCGCCGTCAACGGGGCGTTCGTCGAGTTCGATCGCCCGCTCGCGGACGGCGACGAGGTCGTCTTCGTGCCGCCGGTCAGCGGCGGCTGACGCGCAGTGGCATGACCGACCGACGCTTCCGCCTCAGCGACGCCCCGATCGACGTCGCCGCCGAGCGGCCCGCGCTCGATCATGCCGCGGCCGGCGCGTATGCGAGCTTCGAGGGCTGGGTGCGCGACCACAACGATGGCCGCGCGGTGCATCGCCTCGACTACCAGGCGTACGCCGCACTCGCGCTCGTCGAAGGCGAAGCCATCCTCGAGGAAGCGCGCGCGCGGTTTCGCATACGCGAGGCGCGCTGCGTGCATCGCGTGGGCACGCTCGCGATCGGCGATCTCGCCGTGTGGGTCGGCGTCAGCGCCGATCACCGCGGCGCGGCGTTCGACGCATGCCGCTGGATCCTCGATGAAGTGAAACGCCGCGTGCCGATCTGGAAGAACGAGCACTACGCCGACGGCGAATCGGGTTGGCTGCACCCGACCTGAGGCCTCCGCCATGCGGCGGAGTCGCCTTTGCGCCGTGCCCTCCGTCCGGCGGAATCCCCGCCGGGCGCGTCCTGCTACCGTCACCGGGTCGACTGGGGACCCGGTTCGTCGCGCTTCGTTCCTTCGAAGGGCGCACGCGACGACCGCCATGCAGGGACTTCCGTGTTCGCGCGAATGGGGGTTGCGAGAGTGAACAAGTATTCGATCAAGGCCGGCCTGCTCGTGCTCGGCCTGTGCACCACGGCGACGGCGTGGGCGGGGCCCACCGAGGCGTATTGGCACGATGATGTTTCACGCAGTCCGGCTCCGGACGCGCCGCATCCGGCGGCATTCCGCTCGCTGACGCTCGACACCGTCGGTGTCGCGCGCCACCTGCGGTCGGCACACGAAAGCGGCATCGCGACCGGGATCGCCCTGCCGCAGCCCGATGGCGGCTACGCCGATTTCATGGTGGTCGACTCGGGCGTGATGCCGGCCGAGTTGCAGCGCAAATATCCGGACATCCTCAGCTTCAAGGGCAGCGATGCGCAGGGTCGCGCCGTGCGCCTGGACGTGTCGCCGATGGGCTTCCAGGCGATGGTGTTCGACCCGGCCGGCATCTGGGTCGTGCGGCCCGAGACGCTCGGCGGCGGCACGCATTACCTGAGCTTCAGCCGCGCCGAACTCGAAGTACCCGGCGGCATCGGTCGCTGTGAAGTGCACGAGCAGGGCATCGACCCGGCCGGAAGGAACCTCGTACCGGACACGCCGATGACGCAGACCGGCGTCAACCGCCGCGTCTATCGCGCCGCGGTCGCGGCCAACCACCAGTACATCGCCGCGGTCGGCGGCGGCACGGTCGCCGGCGGCCTGTCGGCAACGGTGGTCGCGGTCAACCGCGTCACGCAGGTGTACGAGACGGAGTTGTCGATCTCGCTCGCGCTCGTGCCGAACAACGACCTGCTCATGTATGCGAGCGCGACCGGCGACCCGTTCGGCAGCAACGGCACCGGCGTCATCAACAACTCCACCTCGGTCATCAATGGCGTGATCGGCGCCGCCAATTACGACATCGGCCACGTGTTCACCACCGGTAGCGGTGGCGTTGCCGGCCTCGGCGTCGTCTGCGGCGGATCGAAGGCGCGCGGCACCACGGGCTTGCCCAATCCGACGGGCGATGCGTTCTACATCGATTTCGTCGCGCACGAGATGGGCCACCAGTTCGGTGGCAACCATCCGTTCAACGGCACCGGCGGCAACTGCTCTGGCGGCAACCGCAACGGCCCGACCGCGTACGAGCCCGGCAGCGGCACCACGATCATGGCGTACGCGGGCATCTGTGCCGCAGACGACCTGCAGCCGCATTCCGATCCGTATTTCCACGCGATCAGCCTGCAGGAAATCAACAACTACACGAATGCGGGCGGCAACTGTTCGGCCAACACGACCAACGACAATCATGCGCCAGTGATCGATGCGGGCAGCATGCCGAGTGGCTACACGATTCCGGCCCGCACGCCATTCGTGCTGAGCGCCACGGCGAACGATCCCGACGCGGGCGACACGGTCACGTACTCATGGGAAGAGTGGGATCTGGGCCCCGCCGCCGCGCTGTCCGCCGGGGACAACGGCTCGAGCCCGATATTCCGCGCCTGGCCGCCGACCGTGAGCGGCGCGCGCATGTTCCCGAAGCTGTCGACGGTGCTGACAGGGACGACGATCAAGGGCGAGACCCTGCCGACGACGACGCGTGCGTTGAAGTTCCGCCTGACCGCGCGTGACGAACGTCCCGCGCACGGCACGACGCAGAGTGCGGATGTCACGGTCAACGTCGTCAACACGGCCGGGCCGTTCCAGGTCACGACGCCCAATACCGCGGTGTCATGGGCGCAAGGGAGCACGCAGTCGGTCACCTGGGACGTCGCCAACACGACGGCCGCGCCGGTCAGCTGCGCTTCGGTCGACATCGCCCTGTCCGCCGACGGCGGCCAGACGTTCCCCTACAGCCTTGCCAGCGGCGTCGCCAACTCCGGCAGTGCGAACGTGACGGTGCCGGACGTCGCGACGACGCAGGCGCGCGTCAGCGTCGCCTGCGCGAGCAACGTCTTTTTCGACATCTCCAACGCCAACTTCACGATCCCCGCGGCGGCCGGCACCTACACGGTCGGCGGCAACGTCACGGGGCTTGCCGGCAGCGGCCTCGTGCTCCAGCTCAATGGCGCCAACGACCTCGCGATCAGCGTCAACGGCAGTTTCGCGTTCCCGTCCGCGCTCGCCGGTGGCACCGGCTACGCGGTCACGGTCGCGAACCCGCCCGCGCATCCGGGGCAGGTCTGCACGGTGACGAACGGCAACGGCGCGATCGGTGCGGCGAACGTCACCACCATCGCCGTCGCGTGCAGCACGCCGCCGCCGCCGACCCATACCGTCGGCGGGCACGTGGCCGGCCTCGTCGGCAGCGGACTCGCGCTCAAGCTCAATGGCGGCGCCGCGTTGCCGATCGCCGCGAACGGGCCGTATGCGTTCCCGGGTGCGCTCGCCGACGCGAGCGTCTACACCGTGATGATCGCCTCGCAGCCGAGCGGGCAGACCTGCACGCTCGCCCATGCGAACGGCACCGTCACCGGCGCGGACGTGACCAATGTCGACGTGACCTGCACCGGTGGCGGCGCGACGTACACGGTCGGCGGAACGGTGGGTGGCCTCACCGGCAGCGGGCTCGTGCTTTCGCTCAATGCCGGCGCACAAACCGCTGCGGTCGCCTCGAATGGGCCGTTCGTGTTTCCGACCGCGCTCGCCGACGGCTCTGCCTACATCGTCACGATCGGCACGCAGCCGTCGGGCCAGACCTGCTCGGTGGCCAACGGGAGCGGCACCATCGCCGGGGCCAACGTGACCAACGTCGCGGTGAGCTGCGCGGCTACGCCTACATTCACCGTCGGCGGCACGGTGAGCGGCCTCACGGGTGGCAGCGTCGGTCTGTCCCTCAACGGTGGTGCGCAGTCGCAGTCCGTCGCCGCGAACGGCGCATTCACGTTCCCGGGCGGCCTGGTCAACGGCGCGACCTACACCGTCACCGTCGCAACGCAGCCGGCCACGCCGCCGCAGACCTGCGTCGTCACGAACGGCAGCGGCACGATCGCGGGCGCGAACGTGACCAACGTCAGCGTGACCTGCGCAGGCGACGACCGCATCTTCGTCGATGGGTTCGACGGCAGCGGAGAAGCGGTCCAGCCGGTGCAGGATCCCGGGTTCGAATCCACCACCACCGATGGCGGCGCGAACCCGTCGTGGGAGAGCCTGGACGGCAACGCAGGTGCCGATGGCGGCACCAATTTCTACGGTGACCTCGCCGATTTCGACGGGCTGCCGATCCATGGCGGTCATTGGGTCACGTGGTTCGGCGGCTGGGAGGGCGGGGCGGAAATCCAGCACATCGCGCAGAGCGTGACGATCCCGTCCGGTGCGCCGCGCTATCTGAACTTCTGGCGCCTCATCGACAGCGTGCCCGACGCCGCTGGCACGCTGACGGTGTCGATCGACGGCAATGCGATCGACACGCTCGATGTCAGCAGTGCGACCCCCGACGTCGACTTCGAGCAGCGGTCGATCGACATCAGCGCGTACGCGAACGGCGCAGTCCATGTCATCCGCTTCCAGTACCAATATGATGACGCCGGTGGCACCGGCATCGACGGCAACGTGTTCATCGACGACGTCACCGTCGACGCGACGCCGTCGAGCCCGCGACCCGCACCGGCACGGCCGCAGCGGTCGACGTCCAAGGCCCACAAGCACGCACGCTGAGACGTTGCGGCAACGCATGCAGGGCCTCCCTTCGGGGAGGCCTTGCTGCTCGTACGGCCTACGACCCGGCGGAAGCCCGGGCCGGCTTCTCGGGCCCCGGCACGGAACCGGATTGCGGTGTTCTCCGGCATGACGGGCTCCGCTTGCGCATATGCCTTGCTCCGATGCCGGCGCAGGAGAGCGGGCGACAACACGATGCTTCTCTAGAGACAGCCCTGCACGAGAACGCGAGCGAATTCCCGCACCCGACCGAAGGACTTTTCCCGTGCGAATGCGCACGCCTCCCGCGTCCTGCGCCCTTGTAACCGCCTGTACCTGCTAGTATCCTGCGCGGCCCGCCGAGCGGGCGCGCGTGCGGCGGACCTCGTTTCACCGCATTCGTTACGGAGAGGTGTCCGAGTGGTTGAAGGAGCACGCCTGGAAAGTGTGTAAACGGGTCAAACCGTTTCGCGGGTTCGACAAATTCGTCGGGAACGAATTTGGACAGCCTCAGGCTGGCCCCTCGCGTAGCAA
>NZ_JBQCFP010000176.1:0-10971 GCF_051958935.1 Dokdonella sp.
GCTGCGCCTGTGCCTTCGTGCATGCGATCGGCGATATCGCGCCGATCGGTTGCGCGTCCAGCAGCCCCGCATCGACGCCGATCGCGCTCGCACCGGACGCGCGTGCGCCCGGCGGCGTCGATCCGCCGCCGCTGCGACCACCGATCGCCTGAGTTCCGGCGACAGGGCGCGCGCGACGCATCGTCGCGCGCCTGTTTTTTTCGCGCGGCGTCGCCGCCGCGCGCATCGATCCGGACTCATGTCATGAAATTCCCCTCTGCCGGCTCGCGCCGGCTTCCCGTGCTGCCGTCGCGGCGGCGTTTCGTCCAGGGCGTCGCCGGCGGCGCCCTGCTGGCCGCGTGCGGCTTCGCGCGCTCGCGTGCGCGCGATGCGCAGGGCGTGCTGTCGGGCACGCGCTTCGACCTCGAGATCGGTGCACGGACGGTCGATTTCACCGGCCATGCGCGCCGCGCGGTCGTCGTCGACGGCAGCCTGCCAGGGCCCCTCCTGCGCTGGCGCGAAGGCGACACGGTGACCGTGCGCGTGCGCAACGCGCTCGCCGAGCGCAGCTCGATCCACTGGCACGGCATCGTGCTGCCCGCCGACATGGACGGCGTGCCCGGGCTTTCCTTCATGGGCATCGAAGCGGGCGGCAGCTACACCTACCGTTTCACGTTGAACCAGGCCGGCACCTACTGGTACCACAGCCATTCGCGTTTCCAGGAACAGCTCGGCCTGTATGGCCCGATCATCGTCGAGCCGCGTGCCGGCGAGCGCTTCCCGGCCGAACGCGAGCACGTCGTGCTGCTGTCGGACTGGACCGACATCGACCCCGAGCACATCTACGCGACGCTCAAGAAGCGCAGCGACTACTACAACTTCGGCAAGCCCACCGCCGGCGACTTCCTGCGCGATGCGAGCGCGCAAGGCGTGTCCGCGGCGCTCGCCGCGCGGCGCATGTGGAACGAGATGCGCATGAACCCGAGCGACCTCGCCGATGTGTCGGGCCACGTGTACACCTTCCTCATGAATGGTGCGACGCCGGCGTCGAACTGGACCGGCCTGTTCGAGCGCGGCGAGCGCGTGCGCCTGCGTTTCATCAACGGCGCGTCGATGACGTTCTTCGACGTGCGCATCCCGGGCCTGAAGCTGCGCGTCGTCGCGCACGACGGCCAGGACATCGACCCCGTCACCGTCGACGAATTCCGCCTCGCCCCGGCCGAAACCTGCGACGTGATCGTCCAACCCGGGGACGATGCCCACACGATCTTCGCGCAGGCGATGGACCGCTCCGGCTACGCGCGCGGCACGCTCGCGCCGCGCGCCGGCATGGTCGCCGAAGTGCCTGCACTCGACGCACGCGTGCTGCTCACGATGGGCGACATGATGGGCACGATGGAGCACGGCGCGCACGGCATGCCCGGCATGAAGGGCATGGAAGGCGGCTGTGGCGCGTCGATGCCGCACATGGACCATGCGGCGATGGGCCACGCGTCCAAGGCCGCCGTGCAGCACGCACCGGCGGAGTACGGCCCGTTCGTCGACATGCGCGTCGACACGCCGCGCGCGAACCTCGACGATCCCGGCGTCGGCCTGCGCGACAACGGCCGCCGCGTGCTCACCTACGCGGACCTGCGCTCGGTCACCGCGCCCATCTCGCCGGACGTCGGCCGCGAGATCGAGCTGCACCTGACCGGCCACATGGAGCGTTACGTCTGGAGCTTCGACGGCAGGAAGTTCTCCGATGCCGAGCCGCTGCGCCTCGCGCACGGCGAGCGCGTGCGCATCGTGCTCGTCAACGACACGATGATGACCCACCCGATCCACCTGCACGGCATGTGGAGCGAACTCGAATCACCCGACGGCGAGTTCCTCGCGCGCAAGCACACGCTCGTCGTGCAGCCCGCGCAGAAGATCGCCTACCGCGTCAGCGCCGACGCGCTCGGGCGCTGGGCCTACCACTGCCATCTGCTCTACCACATGGAAGCGGGCATGTTCCGCGAGGTGGTGGTCGCATGAGCGCGCTTCGTTTCGCTTTCCCGCTGGCCGTTTCGTTCGCCACGACGGTGGCGGTACGAGCTCAGGACACGGACGCGACGCATGAGGCGCACGACACGCACGACGTGCACGTGGCTACGCCGGTTGATCATCACGGGTCGCCGCGCGGACGGAGCGAGGACGCTCCGGAGCATCCGCAGCATGAGCCATCGATGCCCGCTGCCGACGCGCAGCCGCCTTCCGGCCACGTCGCGCCGCCGCCTCCGCAGCACGTGATGGGCCCGATGACGCCGGCGCAGATGATCGACGTGATGGGCATGGATGACCGCGCGTGGTGGGGCCGCGCGGTGGTCGACCGCCTCGAATACACCGACGGCAGCACGCTCGGCTGGAGCCTGCGCACGGATTACGGCGGCGATGTCGATCGCGTGCAACTGCGCAGCGAAGGGGAACGCGCGGACGGGCGGATCACGCACGGCGACGTGGAGCTGTCGTGGAGCCGCGCCGTCGCTCCTTACTGGAATTCGGCAATCGGCGTGCGCCACGACATCGGCGAGGGCGCGGACCGCAGCTGGGTCGCCTTCGGCGTGCAGGGGCTCGCCCCGTACTGGATCGAAGTCGCGGCCACCGCCTACGTGGGCGCGCATGGTCGGACCGCCCTGCGGTTCGAAGCGGAGTACGAGGCCCTGCTGACGCAGCGCTGGGTGTTGCAGCCGCGCATCGAGCTCGATGCCTACGGCAAGGACGACCCCGCGGCGCGCACCGGTTCCGGGCTCGCCGACGCGGCATTGGGCCTGCGCCTGCGGTACGAGGTCACGCGCGGCTTCGCGCCGTACGTCGGCGTGGAATGGGCGAGGCGGTTCGGCCGCAGCGCGGACTACGCGCGCGCCGACGGCGACGACGCCGACGAGGTGCGCTGGGTCGCGGGCCTGCGCCTCGTGTTCTAGCCGCGTTGCTCCAGCTGCTCGAGCAGGCGCTCGGGCGACACGTCGCTCGGCGGCGGCGCCATCTCGAGCGGCTCGTAGCCGGGCGGCAACTCGAACGTCGACGCCTCGATCGCCACATCGGTGCGGATGCGCAGCCGCGCCCGGCCGCTCGCGCTGCCGTCGCGATAGCAGACGCGTTCCAGGCTGATCGATGGCGGCCGCGCAGGCTCGCGCGCGGCTTCCGGCTGCAGGCTTGCGATGCCGGCGCCGAGGCCCGCGCCGACCTTCGCGATGCGCGCGAGCCGGCGCGCGGCGCGCGGTTCGAGTGCGAGCGATTCGACCGTCGCGAGGCAGTCCTCGCGCAGCACGGTATCGCCGCGAAGGATCCGCTCGCGGATGCAGGAGCGCCCGTCGATCGTCTCCGCCGTCGCGCCGCGCTCGGTCTTCGTCGTCGACCATTTCACCGCTGCATCGGCACCGGCCGGCGCATCGCGGCCCGCGCTCGCGGCCGTGCGTCCGCCGCGCCGCCGCAATACCTGGCCGGGCGCGTCCGCGCGATCACCGGTCGCCGACGGTGCGGACGCCATCTTCTGCGCGCAGCGAAGCGCGGCGTCGGCGTAATCCGGGTCGGCCATGCCCATCGCGGCCATTTCGGGGCAAGCGGCGACCTGCGCCTGGCGGTACGCCTCGATCATCTGCGCGGTGCTCGATCCGGTGATCGCCTGGGCCTGCTTGTCCGCGTGCAGCAGAACGCTTCTGCCGACGTCGCTGGTGAAATCGACCCCGTCGTCGTCCGACTCGAGCGTCATGTAATTGCGTGTGTCGTGCATCAGCTGGTACATGAGCTGCTCGCCGTCGTCGAACAGCGTCGACATCGTCGAACCTTCCACGTCCATGTCGATGCGTGCGTGGAGGCCGCTCAGCGCCATGCGTTCGAAGTCGGTCGCGCACGGCCCCTCATGCGTGTACTCCAGCAGCGTCGCCGCGCCGGCGGGGCAGGCGAGCAACAGCAGGACGAGTGCGCGCGCCGCGGCGGCGGCCGGGCGTGCGGGCGGCGTGGGAAAGTCGTTCATCGCTGGCCTCCGTCGAGCTGGATCGCCTTGCGCGTGCCTTCGAGGCGTCGCTGTTCCTTGTCGACGTACGCGGCAAGGCAGGCATTGCGCGAGACCATCGTGCACTCGAGGTAATCGATCGCCTCGATGATCGCGGCGCGCACGACCTTGGCGAGCGCCTCGCTGTGCAGCGCCTCGTAGCCGAACCCCGCGCCACCCGCGGCGAGGCTCAATGACGAAGCGGTCCGCGTGGTGCGCCCCTCGATCGCGCGTGCCTGCACGATCTCGCCGGTGCTGGTATCGACCACGCGCAGGTCGATCGCGAGGTAGGCGGTGCTCGGTTCGCGCGAGCCGCCGAGGCCGCCGAAGAAGCCGCGTGCGTGCTTCTTCTCGACGCCTTCCTCGAACGCGGTCACCGTGCCCATGACGAGATAGTCCGCGCCCGTCAGCTGGCCGATGCGCGCACCGTCACCGGGGCGCAGGCGGCCGGCGGCGGCGAGGTCCTGTTCCTCGAGGACCGCCTGCAGGCGGCGGCGCTCGACCACGGTGAAGGCCGGGCGAGCGGCGAGTTCGCTGGTGAGGATGTTGGTGAGCACGCGGCCGACGCCTCCCTGGAAGGGCATGGCGCCGGTCTCGTCCTGGAACTTCAGCACGCCGAGCACGGGCTTTTTGCCATCGGCGGCGCGGCAGGTCGCCGGCATCGACGCCAGCGACGATCCGATCGCCAGCACGCAGGCGAGCAGGCCCCGAGCCGCCGCATTACGGATCCGTCGTTTAC
Source organism: Dokdonella sp. (assembly GCF_051958935.1). Lineage (GTDB taxonomy): Bacteria > Pseudomonadota > Gammaproteobacteria > Xanthomonadales > Rhodanobacteraceae > Dokdonella_A. The sequence continues at coordinate 4,734 of NZ_JBQCFP010000176.1, forward strand.
CGTTCATGATCTGCTGCACGCCACGTCACGCCTCGCGCCGACCTTTCTTCAAGTACGGAGCGGCGCGCGCAAACCCATCACGCGGCAGCCGCGCGCGAGGGCCGCCGCCGGCGGGACGGCTTTTCCGTATGATTCCCGGATGGTCCGTCGCAAAAAACCGCTCGCCAGTGGCTTGTTCAACGAATCGGAGGGCCTCAAGCCGCTCGCCGAGCGCATGCGGCCCCGCTCCCTCGAAGAGGTCGTCGGCCAGCCGCGGCTGCTCGCGCCGAACACGCCGCTGCGGCGTGCCGTCGAGTCGGGTCATGTCCACTCGATGATCCTGTGGGGCCCGCCCGGTTGCGGCAAGACGACGCTCGCGTTGCTGCTCGCCAGGTACGCCGACGCCGAGTTCCGCGCGATATCGGCGGTGATGTCCGGGCTGCCGGACGTGCGCGCCGCGCTCGCCGAAGCCGAGACGCGCTATGCGCAGGGCATCCGCACCGTGTTGTTCGTCGACGAGGTGCATCGCTTCAACAAGGTGCAGCAGGACGCGTTCCTGCCGTACATCGAGCGCGGCGTGATCGTGTTCGTCGGCGCAACCACCGAGAACCCCTCGTTCGAGCTCAACTCCGCGCTGCTGTCGCGCTGCCGCGTGCACGTGCTCGACGCGGTGCCGGCCGAGGCGATCGTCGCGGCGCTGAAGCGTGCGCTCGCGGACACCGAACGCGGGCTCGGCGCGACCGCGCTGCGCGTCGACGACGCCGCGCTCGAGGCGATGGCGCGCGCCGCCGACGGCGACGTGCGCCGCGCGCTCACCTTCCTCGAGATCGCCGCCGAGCTCGCCCATGACGGCGTCGTCGACAGCGCCACGCTCGAGCAGGTACTCGCCGATCGCACGCGCCGCTTCGACAAGGGCGGCGAGCAGTTCTACGACCAGATCTCGGCGCTGCACAAGTCGGTGCGCTCGTCCGATCCCGACGCCGCGCTGTACTGGCTCGCGCGCATGCTCGACGGCGGCGTCGATCGCGCCTACCTCGCGCGGCGCATGACGCGGATGGCGGTCGAGGACATCGGCCTCGCCGATCCGCGCGCATGGCGGATGGCGCTCGATGCCTGGGAAACCTACGATCGCCTCGGCAGTCCCGAAGGCGAGCTCGGCCTCGCCGAGCTCGCGCTCTACCTCGCGGTCGCGCCCAAGAGCAATGCCGCGTATGCCGCGTTCAACGACGTACGCGGTGTCGTGCGCGAGACGGGAACGCTCGAGGTGCCGATGCACCTGCGCAACGCGCCGACCAAGCTCATGAAAGGCCTCGGCTACGGCGCCGGCTACCAGTACGATCACGACGCCGAAGGCGGCGTCGCGCTCGACCAGCAGTGCCTCCCCGACGCACTCGCCGAGCGCACGTTCTACGAACCGACCGAACGCGGCCTCGAAGGCAAGTTTCGCGACAAGCTCGAAGCGTTGCGCGTCGCGCGGCGCAAGGCGCGGGGTGCAGCCGAGGGCTGAGGGCCCAAGGCTGAAGAGCCGCGCTGCCCTCGATCCTCAAAGGCCCGTCGACCCCGTAGGGCGGTACGCGCGCAGCGCGTGCCGCCGACCGCCCAACCGCCCCTCAGGCCTCACCGACGCACGCACGCATCGATCAGGCATTGCGCCGCCACGGCGAGCGACCGCGCCGGACCGCCCTTGCCGAACAGCTGGCCGCTCGCGAACGCGCCCTCGAGCAGCAGCAGCAGGCCGTCGCCGAGCGTCTGCGCGTCGCGCGCGCCCATCTGCTTCGCCATCGCGACGAGGCGGTCACGCAAGGCGCGCTTGTGCGCCTCGGCAACCTTGCGCGCGGGATGGCCAGGCTCGGGATATTCCACCGCGGCGTTGGTCAGGCCGCAGCCGCGATAGCCCGCTTTCGTCGCGCGTTGCCCCAGGCCCTCGAAATAGGCGAGCAGTTGCGCACGCGGGTCGTCCGGGTGTTCGGCGGCACCGGCATCGAAGCGTTCCCAGAAGGCAGCGTCGTAGTCTTCCAGATACGCAGCGGCGAGCTCGTCCTTGGAAGCGAAGCTGCGATACAGGCTCGGTTTGGTCACGCCGGCGCGGCTGACGATCTCGTCGACGCCGATCGCGCGGATGCCTTCGCGATAGAACAGTTCGCGTGCGCTCTCGCGGATGCGGTCGGCCGCGCGTGGCGGGGCGGCGGAAGGCTTCGGGCGGGCAGGGCTGGATCGGGACGCGCGATTCTTCATGGCGGCAGTTGACGTAGAGACGTACCGGTCAGTAACATTCGCATCCTCGCGGACGTACCTGTCAGTAACATGATGATAGCCCTTGCGCGCCGGCTTGGCCAGAACTACGCATTCGTCGCCACTGCGGTGGTGTTCCTGTCGCTGCTCGTCGCCGCTGGCCTGCGTGCGACGCCGGGCGTGCTGATCGTGCCGCTCGAACACGCATTCGGCTGGAGCCGCGACGTGATTTCGCTGTCGGCGGCGATCGGCATCTTCCTGTACGGGCTCGCCGGCCCGTTCGCGGCCGCGCTGATGCAGCGCGTCGGCATCCGCACCGTGCTCGTCGCCGCGCTCGCCCTGATGGCGGCGTCGAGCGCGGCGAGCGCGTTCATGACCTCGCCGTTGCACCTCGTGCTGACCTGGGGCGTGTTCACCGGCATCGGCACCGGTTGCGTCGCGGTCGTGCTCGGTGCGGCCGTCGTCAACCGCTGGTTCGTCGAGCGACGCGGACTCATGATGGGCCTGCTCACCGCGAGCGCGGCGACCGGCACGCTCGTGTTCCTGCCGCTGCTCGCCGCGCTCGCGCAGCACGACGGCTGGCGCACCGTCGTCGTCGTCGTCGCGGCCGCCTGCGCGATCCTCATTCCGCTCGCGCTGTGGCTGCTGCCCGAGCATCCCGCCGACGTCGGCTTGCGGCCGTACGGCGCACCCGCGGACGCGCCCGTCGCACGCGCGTCCACACCCTCCGGGAGCCTGCTGCATTCGACCTTCGGCACGCTCGCGCGCGCATCGCGCGATCGCAACTTCTGGTTCCTGTTCTGCACGTTCTTCATCTGCGGCTTCACCACCAACGGCCTCGTCGGCACGCATTTCATCGCGATGTGCAGCGATCGCGGCCTCGGCGAAGTGCAGGCGGCCGGCCTGCTCGCCGCGATGGGCGCGTTCGACCTCGTCGGCACGACGCTGTCGGGCTGGCTCACCGACCGCTACGACGCGCGCAAGCTGCTGTTCGCGTACTACGGCCTGCGCGGAATCTCGCTCGTGTTCCTGCCGTTCTCGGATTTCTCGTTCTACAGCCTCGGCGTGTTCACGGTGTTCTACGGCCTCGACTGGATCGCGACCGTGCCGCCGACCTTGCGCCTCGCCAACGACGCCTTCGGCGAGCGCGATGCGCCGGTCGTATTCGGCTGGATCGTCGCCGGCCACCAGCTCGGTGCCGCCTGCGCCGCGTTCTTCGCCGGCGCGATGCGCACGATCCAGGGCGACTACTTCTATGCCTTCATCATTGCCGGCGCGACCGGCGTGGTCGCGGCGCTCCTCGCGTTGCAGGTTCGTGCGCGCCGCGGTGGGAGCGCCGGACTCGTGCCCATCTGAGCCGCACTGACGCGCGCTTCGATATCCGCGTCCGCCTTGCGTAATAATCGCGGCATCGCCGGGGGAGGAGCCGCGAGCATGGCCGTGCAGGAAACGAAGCGATGATCCGCGGCATCCGTTCGCTGCCGCGCACGGTCTGGCTGGTCAGCCTGATCAGCCTCGTCAACGACGCCGCGAGCGACATGATCTATCCGCTCGTGCCGCTCTATCTTGCCTCGGTGTTGATGGCCGGGCCGAAGGCGCTCGGCCTCATCGAAGGCATCGCCGAAGCGGTCTCGAGCGTGCTCAAGCTGTTCGCCGGCGCGCTCGCCGACCGCAGCGGCAAGGTGCGCGCCTGGGTCATCGCCGGTTACGGCATCGCGGGCTTCGCGCGTCCGCTGATCGGTCTCGCGACGAGCTGGCCGGGCCTGCTCGCCTGCCGTTTCGCCGATCGCGTCGGCAAGGGCTTGCGCTCGGCGCCGCGCGACGCGCTGATCAGCCTCAGCGTCGAGCCCGGCCAGCGCGGGCTCGCGTTCGGCTTCCATCGCGCGATGGACAATGTCGGCGCGGTGGTCGGTCCGCTCGCCGCGGCCGCGCTGCTCGCGGCGGGCCTCGGCCTGCGCAACGTGTTCCTGCTCGCGGCCGTGCCGGCGGTCGTCGTGCTCGTGCTCGCGTTCGCCGTGCCCGAGCCGGAACGCCCGGCGGCATCGTCGAAGGAGCCGCTGCGCTGGAAACTGGCCGACCTGCCGGCGCCGTTCCGTCGCTATCTCGTCGCGCTCGCGCTGTTCACGCTCGGCAACTCGTCGAACATGTTCCTGCTGCTGCGCGCGAACGAGCTCGGCGCGAGCGCGACGCGCACGACGTTGATGTGGGCGCTCTATTCCCTCGTCGCGGCACTGCTGTCGACGCCGCTGTCGGCACTGTCGGATAGTTGGGGCAGGGCGCGCGTGCTCACCGTCGCCTGGCTCGCCTATGCGGTCACGTATCTGGCGATCGGCCTGCTGCCGGTGGCGGACTGGGCACTCTGGCTCGCGTTCGCCGGTTACGGCGCGGTCACCGCGGCGCTCGAAGGCACCGAAAAGGCCCTCGTCGCCGACCTCGTGCCGCGCGCGCGCATCGGCAGCGCCTACGGCTGGTACAACCTCGTCGCCGGCCTGCTGTTGCTGCCCGCATCGCTGCTGTTCGGCGAGATCTGGTCCAGTGTGTCGCCGTTCGCCGCGTTCGCGTTCGGCGCCGGCTGCGCGTTCGCCGGCGTCGTGGTGCTGCGCACGTGGGTCGGGCCGACCGGGCGAGACGCGAATTGAAGGGCTCTTCCCTTATAATTCGCGGCTTTCCCCACGTCCCGGAACGCCCATGCTCGACCCCGCCCTGTTGCGCGGCCACCTCGCCGACACCGCCCGGCGCCTCGCCGCGCGCGGCTACACGCTCGATACCGCCGCGTTCGAGGCGATCGAGGCCGAACGCAAGCGCGTGCAGACCGAGACGCAGGAGCTGCAGAACCTGCGCAACACGCGCTCGAAGGCGATCGGCCAGGCGAAGGCGAAGGGCGAGGATACGACGGCCCTGATGGCCGAAGTCGCGGGCATCGGTGATCGGCTCAAGTCGAACGAGCAGGCGCTCGCCGAGGTGCAGGAACGCCTCGCCACGCTCTCGCTCGGCATCCCGAACCTGCCGCACGAATCGGTGCCCGAAGGCGGCGACGAGACGGCCAATGCCGAACAGCACCGCTGGGGTACGCCGCGCACGTTCGACTTCGCGGTGAAGGACCACGTCGAACTGGGCGCGCACAAGGGCTGGCTCGACGGCGATACCGGCGCGAAGCTCTCCGGTGCGCGCTTCACCGTGCTGCGCGGCGAACTCGCGCGCCTGCATCGCGCGCTCGCGCAGTTCATGCTCGACCTGCACACCGGGGAGCACGGCTACCTCGAATGCAACGTGCCTCTGATCGTCAACGCGGATGCGATGCACGGCACCGGCCAGCTGCCGAAGTTCGAGGAAGACCTGTTCGCGACCGAGGTCGGCGAGACGAAGCGCTACCTGATCCCGACGGCCGAGGTCTCGCTCACCAACATCGTGCGCGACGAGATCGTCGAGGCCGATGCGCTGCCGCTGCGCATGGCCGCGCATTCGTTGTGCTTCCGCGCCGAAGCGGGTTCGCACGGTCGCGATACGCGCGGCATGATCCGCCAGCACCAGTTCGAGAAAGTGGAACTCGTGAGCATCGCCAAGCCCGGCGAGAGCTTCGACGAACACGAACGCATGACGCGCTGCGCCGAAGTCGTGCTGGAGAAGCTCGGCCTGCCCTACCGGCGCATGCTGCTCTGCACCGGCGACATGGGCTTCACCGCGACCAAGACCTACGACCTCGAAGTCTGGCTGCCATCGCAGGGCACCTATCGCGAGATCTCCTCGTGCTCGAACTGCGTTGACTTCCAGGCGCGCCGCATGCAGGCGCGCTGGCGCAATCCGGACACCGGCAAGCCCGAACTCGTGCACACGCTCAACGGTTCCGGCGTCGCGGTCGGCCGCGCGCTGATCGCGGTGATGGAGAACTACCAGAATGCCGACGGCTCGATCGACGTGCCCGCGGCGCTGCGCCGCTACATGGGCGGCGCCGAACGCATCGCGTGATCTCGACAGGGTCCGCGGCGGCGCAGGGCGACCCCCCGGACCCGAGGTTGCCCGCACACAA
>NZ_JBQCFP010000177.1:0-5404 GCF_051958935.1 Dokdonella sp.
GCGGGGGCGCCCCCCCCCGCCGCGGCCCGCGGCGTGGGGGGGGGGGGGGGGGGGGGGCTGACCCCCGTCGCGGTTGCCGGCTTTGGGGGGGGGGGGGCCCCCGCCCCCCCCCCCCCCCCGCCGGTCGCCAAAAGCACCGCGACTTCCGTCGCTCCCCAACAGCTGCGCTCTTTTGTGGGAGCGGCGCAAGCCTGGATGTTCTTCCCTCCCGGATTGTTTCAACACCGCTCCACCAGCCGGATGGTGAAAAAGGCGCTGTCCAGCGCTTTTTCAACTCAGCGAGTCCGGCGCATGTCCGGACTCGCTTCCGCGATTCAACGACGGCGTCGTCGACGCGCGAGCGATCCATCCCTGGATCGCGTCCGCAGGCTGTTTTTCAACAGCCTGCTAGGGGATCAATAACTCGTACCGCCCGCCCGCGCATAGAGATGGAACACCTCTCGCGCCTCCTCGCGCAGCACGTCGCGCATGACCGCGATGCCGCGGCGTTCGAGTTCGCCGGGCCAGTCCGCCGGCAGCGGTCCTTCGTCGAATTCGCTCAGCTCCATCACGTCGCTCGCACGCGCGCCGATGCGCATCTCGTCGATGCCCGCCCAGAAGCTCGCGCCGTAGCACTGGCAACACGGTTGCGCGCTCGTCGCGAGCACGTAGCGCGCGCCGCCCTCGTTGAGGCGCGCGCGGCGCAGGCGCGCCTGTGCGGACATGAACGCCATCATCTCCGCGTGCGCGATCGAGCACGCCTCGGGCAGCACGCGGTTGACGCCCGCGGCGACGAGGCGGCCGTCGCCGTCGAAGATCGCGGCGCCGAACGGTCCACCGCTGCGTTCCTCGACGTTGCGCCGCGCGAGCGCGATCGCGAAGCCGACCTGCGCCTGCGCATCGGCGAACACCCGGCCCGGCGGTGCCGCTTCGTCGAGCCAGGCGGGCAGGGCGAGCGTGATCGGTGTCGGCATGGCGGCGTCCGGTGGTCGAGCCGACAGCGTAGCGGCTCGCCCGGTTCCGCGTCACGAGGCCGCGAGAGCGCCGCCGTCTCCTGCGCGCAGGACGCCGTCACGGGCGTCCTGCGGCATGCGCAGCTCGCGCACGAAGGCGGCAATGGCCGCGCCGATCGCGGCCGGCGAATCCTCCTGCAGGTAATGGATGCCGGGAACGGTCACTTCGCGCTGGTTCGGCCATGAGCGGCAGAAGTCGCGCGCGCGTCCGGTCAGCAGTGCGCCCGGCTCCGCGTTGACGAAGAGCTTCGGCACCGTGCTGCGCGAGAGGCCATCGGCGTAGTCCGCGACGATCGCATCGACATCCGCGGGCGTGCCGTCGATCGGCAACTCGCGTGCCCACATCAGCGTTTGCAGCCGCGCCCTCGCACTCGCGGTCGGCATTCGATATGCGGCCATCTCGACATCGGACAGCGGTCGCAACACGCTCCTGGGTAGCACCGTCTCGACGAAGAAGTTCTCGTCCAGCGGGCGGGGCTCGCCTTGGGGCGAGCGCAGCGCGCGGAACAGCTCCGCGCGCGCGGCGGGGAAATCGTCCCAGCGGCGCGGCTGCACGAGCGCTTCCATGTACGCGATGCCTTGCACGTGCTGCGGGTGGCGATGCGCGCGATGGAAGCCGAGTACCGAGCCCCAGTCGTGCAGCACGAGCACGACCTTGCGCTCGAGGCCGAGCGCCTCGAACCAGGCATCGAGATAGCGCGCGTGATCGACGAAGCGCAACGGGCCGGAGGGTGCCGGCGACGAGCCCCCCATGCCCACGAGGTCGGGCGCGAGGCAGCGGCCGAGGCCCGCGACGCACGGCAGTACGTTGCGCCACAGATAGGACGAGGTCGGGTTGCCGTGCAGGAACACGATCGGGTCGCCGCTGCCGATGTCGACGTAGTCGATCTCGGCATCGAGCACGCGCATGCGGCGGCGGGGATGGAGGTCGTCGGTCGCGATCGGATCAGAACTCATCGGCAGGCTCCTTGATGGGGTGCGGCGAGGCTAGGCAACCGGCGCAACCCGGCGGGTTCCAGTTGTCCCGATTGCGCATGGACCAGTCGCCTGGCGCTTGCCGTCGCGTCGCGGTCGTCGCACGATCGCGCGATTCCGTGATGGGGCACCGCATGCCATACCGATCCGACGCGACGCCCGCACGCAACCCGGGCATCGACACGCTGCGTGGCCTGTCGATCCTGCTGGTCGTGCTGCACCACCTCGGCCTGCGCCTCCCGCTCAAGGCGAGCCTGCTCGGCGACGTCGTGCCGGCGCGCGTGCTCGCGGCGCTCAACTGGAACGGCTACGAGGCCGTGTTCGTGTTCTTCGTGATCTCCGGCTTCCTCATCGCGCGTCATTCGATCACGCGCTGGGGCAGCCTCGCGCGCATCGATGCCGCGGCGTTCTACGTGCGTCGCGGCGCGCGCATCCTGCCGTGCCTCGTGCTCGTCGTGCTGGTGCTGTCGCTGCTCCATCTCGCGGGTGCGGCGGATTACGTGATCGCGCGCGAGGGACAGTCGCTGCCGCGCGCGATCGTCGCGGCGTTCGGCCTGCATCTGAACTGGTACGAGGGACGCACCGGCTACCTGCCCGGTGGCTGGGACGTGCTGTGGTCGCTGTCGATCGAGGAAACGTTCTACCTCGGCTTCCCGCTCGCCTGCCTCGTCGTGCGTGGCGAGCGCCTGCTGCTCGTGCTGCTCGCCGCGTTCGCACTGACCCTGCCGATGACGCGCGCGGCGCTGCACGGCAACGAAATCTGGCAGGAGAAGGCCTACCTGCCCGGCATGGCTGCGATCGCCTGCGGCGTCCTTGCCGCGATCGTGTCCGCGCGCTGGACGGCGCGTTCGCCGTGGTTCGCGCGCCGGCTCGTCTTCACCGGTGCGCTCGCGCTCGCGAGCGTGCTGCTCGTCGAGGGCTGGTGGTGGTCATGGCTCGGCAACGGCACGATGCTCGTGCTGACCGGAGCAGTCGCGTGTATCCTCGTCGGGCTCGACGGCACCGAAGGCATGCCCGGAGCGCGCGGACTTTCATGGCTGCGCTCGTTCGGACGCCTCAGCTACGAGATCTATCTCGGCCACATGTTCGTCGTGTTCGCGGTCGTCGCGGCCTCCAAGGCGATTGCCACGCCCGCGGAGTGGAGCTTCCTCTGGTACGTGCCCGGCGTCGGACTGTCCTGGCTGCTCGGGGCGGTGGTCGCGCGTGCCTGGTCGCTGCCGTGCGAACGTTGGCTCAGGCGCCGCTTCGCGCGCAGCGCGCGTCGTCCGGCGGCGCCCGCTCTCGCGGTCGACTGAAGCGCCGTCAGGCTTCCCGTGTGCGTTCACTGCGCGGATGCCTCGCGTCGCGCGAGTGCACATCGGTCGCGGACAGCACATAGCCCTGCAGTTGCAGCAGTCCGGTATAGAGTTCGATGAGTCCACGCTTCAGGCCGCGCATGATCCGCCTCCTTCGTCTGCCGGGGTCCCGGTGACGCTACGGTAGCGAAGTGCGCGCGCTGCGCCGGTACCAGTTCGGACGAGGGCACGGGAGCCAGTCGCGCGCGCTCGATGTGCGACTCACGGCGCGGCGTCGTCGCCCTCGACGCGGTTGGTGCAGCGGCCTTCGACGCAGCTGCAGCCGCGCACGTCCGGGAATCCGCAGACGCCCTCTTCGTGGCGGGCCGCGCATTCCTCGCGCACGCGCTCGGCGAACGTCGGGCTGTCCTTGTTGACGCAGGCCGGCTGGCGGCCGCAGCAGCTGCCGATGTCCTTGATCTCGCAGTCGGCATCGACGCGGCAGCTGTAGTCGACCTCGGCCTTGATAGGTGGGCCGAGCAGGCGCGGTGCAGCGTGTGCACAGGCACACAGCAGTACGGACAGGGCGAGGGCGATCGAGGTGCGCATGGCGCCAGCATACGCCGGCCACGCCGTGACCGTGCGTCAGCCGCGCGGCGCGTTCAGGTCGCGTGCGAAATCGCCAGGCGTGCGCCCGACCAGTGCGCGGAAGTCGCGGATGAAGTGCGCCTGGTCGAAGTAGCCGAGATCGAGCGCGAGCGCGGTCCAATCGACATGACCGCCTTCGGCGAGCTGGTCGATCGCCTCGTGCAGGCGGTAACGATTGATCACCCATTTGGGGCCGACGCCGACGTATTCGCCGAACAGGCGTTGCAGCGCGCGCAGGCCGAGGCCGTGGCGCTCGGCGAGCAGGTCGACGCGCGTGAGGCCGCGGTCGGCCGCGATGCCATCGACGATCGCGGCGACGCGCGCGACCTCGGGATCGGGCGGCGGCAGGCGGTCGAGCAGGAACGCACGCACGACCTCGATCATCGCGTGTTCGTCGGCGGCGTCGAACACGCGGCGCTCGACGTCGCCGGCGGGCGCGCCGAACGCCGACGCGAGCGCGAGCGAACGATCGGTCAGGCTGGATACCGGTCCACCGAGGAACGGACGGAACCCGCCCGGCCGGAACTTCACCCCGAAGGCGAAACTGTCGCCTTCGAGAACGCGCGTGTAGCGACCGCTCGCGACGCCGTGCACGCCGGTGAGGCCGGGTTCGAACACGAGGTAAACGTTCGGGTGCGGCAGTGTTTCCTGCAGCTGCGGCGCGTGGCCCGCGAGGTTCCAGCGCACAATCCAGTAGTGCTGCACGAACGCGGCGAGCGGACCGTCGGCGGGATGGCGCGCATGATGGAACCGCCCGGCGGGTGCGAGCCGTTGCAGGATGCCGCGCGCCTGGCCGGGCCCGAAGTTCACCATCGGCGCACCGGCCCGCCTCGCGCGTGTCGCGTTTTTCCAATCCTTGCGAGGGTGTCCATGCTGCAATGCTCCCGCCGCCGAAGCGGGAGAGCAACCATGATCATGTCCAGCCGCGCGACACTCACCGCCGTCATCGTCGGCGTGCTCGCTGGCCTTGCCACGCCGACGCCTGCGCACGCGCGCGCGTCGACCGAAGAATCCGTTCCACGAGGAGCTTCCATGAAACACCACGCCACCGGGCCCTTCGACGTCCAGCTCATCCCGCAGAAGGCCGACAACCCGTACGCCGAGGGCGCGGGCATCGGCCGCCTCGCGCTCGACAAGCGCTTCCACGGCGCGCTCGAGGCGACGAGCCAGGGCGAGATGATCGCCTTCCGCACGAGCATTGCCGACTCCGCCGGCTACGTCGCGCTGGAACGCGTGACCGGTACGCTCGACGGCCACGCCGGGAGCTTCGTGCTGCAGCACAGCTCGACGATGCATCGCGGCGTCGCGGCGCAGAGCATCACGGTCGTGCCCGACTCCGGCACCGAAGCCCTCACCGGCCTTTCCGGCTCCATGACGATCATGATCGCCGCCGGTGGCGCGCATACCTACGCGTTCGACTACGACCTCCCGTAGGGCGGCACGCGCGCACGGCGGGGCGGCGAGGCGGCAGGTAAAAGTGTAACATAAATGTAGAACTCGCGGGGATGCCAAGCC
>NZ_JBQCFP010000178.1:0-5440 GCF_051958935.1 Dokdonella sp.
CGCGCGAGCTCGATATTTCGCGCAACACCGTGCTCGCCGCGTACGAGCAACTGCAGGCGGAAGGGTACCTGCTCGGTCGCGTCGGCTCCGGCAGTTTCGTCGCCAATGTCGGCAGCGCGACGCCGCACAAACGCAGCGCGAACACGCTCGTCGCGCCGCTGTCGGGCTTCGCGCGCCGCGCGCTCGCCAACACCGATGGCCGCCGCATCCCGGGACACCAGCACAGCGACCAGCGGTACGACCTCCAGTACGGCCTGCCACTCGCCAATCCGCTGCTCGGCAGCGTCTGGCGCCGCGAGGTGGGGCGCGCCGCCGAGCACGTCGAATTCGACTATCCGGATGCGCAGGGCCTGCTCGCCTTGCGCGAGCAGATTTGCGACTACCTCGCGCGCCGGCGGGGCGTACCGGCCGCGCCGGAGGACGTCGTCATCGTGTCCGGCACGCAGCAGGCATTCGCGCTCGCCGCGCGCGTGCTGCTCGAAGCGGGCGACACGGTCGTACTCGAGGATCCGCACTATCGCGGCGCGCGCCAGGTGTTCGCCGCGTTCGGCGCGCATGCGCGCGGTTGCCGCGTCGACAACGAAGGCCTCGTGCCCGCGGCGCTGCCGTCGAGCGCGCGGCTCGCGGTGGTCACGCCCTCGCACCAGTTCCCGACCGGCGCGTTACTGCCGTTGTCGCGCCGCGTCGAACTGCTCGACTGGGCGACCGAACGCCATGCATGGCTCATCGAGGACGATTACGACGGGGAGTTCCGCTACGGCGGGCGCCCGCTGGCGGCGCTGAAGTCGCTCGACCGCGATGGCCGGGTGATCTACATCGGCAGTTTCTCGAAGGCATTGTTCCCGGCATTGCGCCTCGGCTACATGGTCGTGCCCGCTTCCTTGCGCGAGGCGTTTTCGGCGACCAAGTGGCTCGAGGACCGCGGCTGCAACGCGCTCGAACAGGCGACCCTCGCACGCTTCATGGCCGACGGCGGCTTCGAGCGGCACTTGCGCCGCGCCGCGGTCGCGCTGCGCGCGCGGCGCAGCGCGATGCTGGGCGGCCTGCGCCGCCACGCCGGCGATGCGGTCGAAGTCGTCGATTCGAATGCAGGCATGCACCTCACCGCGTGGCTGACGCGGGCGAGCCACGCCGACTGCGAACGCCTCGTCGCGCACGCTCGCACGCGCGGCCTCGGCCTCTACACGATCTCGCCGTATTGCCTCAAGCCGCCGCCGCGCCCAGGGCTCGTCCTCGGCTATGCGGGCCTTCCCCCTGCGGACATCGAGGCGGCGATGAAGTTGCTCGGAAAATGCCTGCAGGCGACCGGCCTCGCGCCCTCCGGTTGAGGCACGCGCGGCGGTTGAACGCGCGGCGCCAGCCCCGATATTCCATGGCGCAGCGCCGCCCGCGACGCGGCATAATGCGCAGTTCCGCCACGGCCGCCGCTCCGATACGCCGCAATGGGTTACAGCCAGACTTCCGAACCGATCCGCCTCGAACGCGACTGCGCCGCCGTGATGGTGCCGCAGGGCGACGAGGTGACCTTGCCTGCGGGGCAGGTCGGCTACATCACGCAGGCGCTCGGCGGCAGCTTCACCGTCTACGTCGACGGCAACCTGTTCCGCATCCGCGGCGCGGACGCCGACGCACTCGGCAAAGAGGCGCCGGCGCCGCTCTCACTCGCCGAGGGTGCCGACGACGCCGAAGTGGAGAAGCTCGTGTGGGAGCAACTGCGCACCTGCTTCGATCCGGAGATCCCGATCAACATCGTCGAACTCGGCCTCGTCTACGACTGCGATCTCGAACGCCTCGCCGACGGTCGGCGCAAGGTCAGCGTGCGCATGACGCTGACCGCACCCGGCTGCGGCATGGGCGAGATCCTCGTCGACGACGTGCGCACCAAGCTCGAGATGATCCCGACCATCGCCGAAGCGGATGTGGACCTCGTGTTCGATCCGCCGTGGACGCAGTCGATGATGTCCGAGGCGGCGCGGCTCGAAACCGGCATGCTGTAGCCGCCGCGGCGCGCGTTGCGCGCGCCGGGCCGTTTCGTTCTAGGATGGGCTCCCCCGAAGCGGCGCGCCCACGATGAAACGCCATCTGCACGTGATCGTACTGGCCCTGTTCGTACTGTTCCTGTTCTACGACATCGTCGTCTGGGGCTCGTTGCCGCTGATTCCGGAGGTGGGCAGCGACATCGTCGATTCGGCCAATCGCGAGGCGCCGATCGCCGCGACTTACGTGCTGCTCGGCAGCCCGCTCGATGCGGCGGTGCCCGCATTGCAGGCATTCGGCCAGGATCGGGTCACCGCGGCGCTGAGCGAAGGTTTCCCGCGCATCCGCGATGACGCCACCGTCGCGATGGACCTCATCTTCAATACCACCTGGAATGTCGAGCACCGCTGGCTGAAGACGGTCTACTGGTTTCCGCCGCTGCTGCTCGTGGCCACGGTGATCGTCTGGATCCGCCGGCCGCGCAAGGTGTCGACGCTCGGGCGCCGGCGCTGATCCAAGCGAGGGATCGTCCGCGCCGACGTGCGTGATCGACCGTCGAGCGGCCTTTTATTGCGACGCGGCAGCTGAAATCGTATTCATGCGCGATTGCCGCGGCAGGCAACGCCGCGTTTCCTGCTGCGTCGCAAAAACCAGCGGCGATATGCCAATGGGATCAATAGGTTATGTGATGGCGCCGGCTTTTCTTGCGGCGTCGTTGCTGCTAGCTTGTCGGCTTCCGCGTGGCTCCTCCACGCGGAACGGTACCCAAGGGCCGGGCTGGGGAGCAGTACCGGTTTCCGCAGCAGGACGCATGCCGGGTCGAGAGAGGGGTCGGCAAGCGCAGGACGCGGACGTGGGACACAAGGACGCTCGGGAGGTGTGGGGACACCTGCATCGGGCATCCAGGGATCGTGGATCCGGGCGCCATGCCGCCCGTTCGACGCGGCGCATGCCGCAGGACGGTCGCGGCGCACGGAGCGATGCCATCAGGGAGGTGCACGGACGGCGGCCGGTGCGAACCGGCTGCCGTTCTTTTTTATTTTTTGCGCATTGCAGCATCCGCGGATATTTCGACGATTCGTCCACGTTGCGTGGCAGTGGCGGCGCACTGTCAGGTTGGTGACAGCTCGCGGGTGCTATCTCCCCGGTGCGGACTGCATCCGCGCCGATCGACAGCCCGCATCCAAGAGAGGGGATTCGGGGCCTGCATTCCCGTACGCGCACGCGCACGGACCTCGGCCCGGCTGCAGCAGGCAATACGTACCGACCCGTTCACCGTTCCGAAACGGCCCGCTGGAAGCGCGCCGGGAACGGTTTCGCCGCGTGCGACCGCATCGCTACACACACCCATCGGTATTTCGAACTTTGCATATTGAGGGAGTCAGTAATGCGTAATTCGAGAATCACCACGCGGCCCGCGGCGCTCGCCGCCGCGGTCGTCATGGCGTTCGGCGCGACGACGGCGGTGGGGGCCGCCACGCCCGGCCAGGCGCAGCGTTCGACGGCGCAGCTTTCGCCGGCCGTCGCGCTGCGTACAGGCGAGAACATCGACGGCATGGTGCCGTTCACGCAACCGGTGCACGTCGAGATCGCGTTGAAGATGCGCGACCGCGAGGGCCTGGACAGCTACATCGCTTCCGCCGCGACCGCGCAGAGCATCACCGGCGTGCGCCCGATGCTGTCGACCGACGAGGTCCGCGAGCGCCACGCGCCGACCGAAGACCAGGTCAAGGCGGTCGTCGATTTCCTGGCCTCGGCCGGCTTCAAGAACATCGTCGTCGCCGACAACCGCATGCTCGTCTCGGCCGACGGCACCGCGGACGTCGCGCAGGCCGCGTTCCAGACTTCGCTCGCGCGCGTGACGCGCAAGGACGGCAGCAGCGCGATCGCCAACACCGCGCCCGTGCACATTCCGGCGTCGCTGCAGGGCATCGTGCTGGCCGTGCTCGGCCTGCAGGACGTGCATCGGCCGCGCGTGATGTCGAAGGTGCTCGACGGTCCGCAGCCGCAGGCCGTGACCGGCCACTTCCCGAACGAGTTCTCCGCGATCTACGGCGGCACCGGCGTCGCCACCGCCGCGGGCGTCACGGTCGGCATCATCACGCAGGGCAAGCTCACCCAGACGATCACCGACCTCAACGCGTTCACGTCGGCGCACGGCTTCCCGACCGTGACGACGCAGACGGTCAACACCGGCGGCACGAGCAACGACACCAGCGGCATCGGTGAATGGAACCTCGACAGCCAGGACGTCGTCGGCATGGCCGGCGGACAGGTCGGCAAGATCATCTTCTACAACGAGCCGACGCTGGCGAACTCCGCGCTCACCGCGAACATCAATACGGCGGTTTCCGCCAACGCGGCGAAGATCATCAACATGTCGCTCGGCGAATGCGAAAAGGACGCGCACAGCGACGGCTCCGATGCCGCCGACGACCAGCTGTTCGCGACCGCGGTCGCGCAGGGCCAGACGTTCTCGATCTCGACCGGCGATTTCGGCGCCGACGAGTGCCAGGACGGCGGCACCGACGAGGCGAGCAACCCCGCCAACTCGCCCTACGTGGTCGCGGTCTCCGGCACGACGCTCAACGCATCGACGAGCGCATGGAGCAGCGAAACCGTATGGGTCGACTCGGGCGGCAGCCAGAGCACGATCGAACCCAAGCCGAGCTGGCAGACGCTCTGGTCGGGCAGCAAGCGCGGCGTCGCCGACGTCGCGTTCGACGGCGACCCGAACTCGGGCGCGAAGGTCATCGTCAATGGCGGCACCCAGCAGATCGGCGGCACCAGCCTGTCGGCGCCGATCTTCGCCGGCATGTGGGCGCGCGTGCTCGCGGTGAAGGGCACGTCGGTCGGCTTCGCGGGCCCGATCATCTACCAGCTGCCCGCCGGTGATTTCCACGACATCACGTCGGGCAACAACAACGGTTCGACGGCGGCGGTCGGTTATGACCTCGCGACGGGTCGCGGCAGCATGATCCTCAGCAGCGCGATCAACCACATCGGTGGCGGTGGCGGCGGCAACGTCGCGCCGGTCGCGAACTTCAGCTTCACGACCAACGCGCTGGTGGCGAACTTCACCGACAGCTCCAGCGACAGCGACGGCACGATCGCCTCGCGCTCGTGGAACTTCGGCGACGGCGGTACCTCGACGGCGACCAACCCGAGCCACACGTACGCGAGCGCGGGCACCTACAGCGTGTCGCTCACGGTCACCGACAACGGCGGCGCGACCAACACCAAGACGAGTTCGGTCACGGTGACGGGCGGCGGCGGTGGCGGCAACGTGCTGCAGAACGGTGTCGCGGTGACCGGACTCGCGGCGACGACGGGCAACCAGCTCGCCTACACGATGGTCGTTCCGGCCGGCGCGACGAACCTCAAGTTCGTCACCTCGGGCGGCAGCGGCGACGGCGACCTCTACGTCAAGTTCGGCAGCGCGCCGACGACGTCGAGCTACGAC
>NZ_JBQCFP010000179.1:0-8308 GCF_051958935.1 Dokdonella sp.
CACGCGTCTGCCACGGCGTCCAGCACGCGCACCAGAAAGGCATCATCCACCGCGACCTCAAGCCCGCCAACGTGCTCGTGCGCCGCGTCGACGGCACGCCGATGCCGAAGATCATCGACTTCGGCATCGCCATCGGCGGCACGGTCGCGGGCGAAGGCGTGGCCGCTTCGACGACGAGCTCGGACCGCGCCGGCACCACGCTCTACATGAGCCCGGAGCAGGCGCTGCAGCCGATGCGCGGCATCGACACGCGCAGCGACGTCTATTCGCTCGGCGTCATGCTCTACGAGGTGCTCACCGGCGCCGACGCCGCCGCGCTCAACTCGGTCGCGCACCATTCCACGCGCGCGCCGCAACAGACCCTGCTCGCGGCGATCGACAGCGATGCCGACGCCGAGGCCATGCCCGATTCGTCCGCCCTGCTCATCGCGGCGCGCCGCCTGCCGCCCGAGCTGCGCGCGATCCTGCGCAAGGCGCTCGCGATCGAGCGCACGCAGCGCTACGACTCCGCCGCGGCGCTCGCCGACGACCTCGAACGCTACCGCGAGCAACGCCCGGTCAAGGCGCTGCCGCCCACGCGCTGGTACCTCGCACGCAAGTTCGTCGCGCGCCACCGGCTCGGCCTCGGTGCGGCCGCACTGGTCGGGCTCGCGCTCGTCGTGGGTACGCTGCTCGCGCTGCGCGGCCTCGCCGTCGCGCGCCAGGAGGCGGCCAAGGCGGAGCGCGTGTCCGGTTTCGTGCGAAGCATGCTCGCCGGCATCGACCCGGATCGCGCACGCGGCATGGACAACCGCCTGCTGCGTTCCATCCTCGATGCCGCGGCCGACCGCGCGAGCCGCGAACTCGCCGCGCAACCGGACGTGCGCGCGGAAATCGAGCGCACGATCGCGAGCAGCTATTCCTCGCTCGGCGAGTTCGCCCTCGCCGGCAGCCATTTCGATGCCGCCGTCGCGGCGGCGCACGAAGCGGGACTGCCGCCCGCCGCCAGCGCCGACATTGCGAGCCAGCGCGCGCTCGGCCTCAATGCCGCCGGCCACCCGAAGGATGCGCTCGCCACCGCCGAGGCCGCCTTCGCGCTCGTCGCCGGCCTGCCCGAAGACGATCGCGGCCGCCTGCTCGTCGAGAGCCGGCTCGCTTCGATCGAGCGCGACGCCGGCCGGCTCGACGCCGCGCGCGCGCGCTATGCACGCGTGCTCGAACAGCAGAAGAAGGTCCTCGGCGACGACGACGAGGCGACGCTCGAGAGCGAACAGGGGCTCGCGATCGCCGACTTCCTCGCCGGTCGCTTCGCCGACGCGCGGCCGCGCCTGCAACGCCTGATCGCGACGTATCGTGCGCAACGCGGCGCCGAGGACGTCAAGACCGTCGGCGCGCAGGTCAGTCTCGCCGTGCTGGAGAACGAAGACGAACACCCGGACCAGGCCGCGCAGCTGCTGGCGCCGCTACTGCCCGTCGTCGAGAAGGTGTACGGCCCGGAGCATCCGCGCACGCTGGTCGTGATCATGAATCTCGGCAGTGCATTGCGCTACGGGAAGCACTACGACGAGTCGCGCCCGTATTACCTGCGCGCACTCGAGTTGGCACGCAAGCTCTACGGCGACACCGCGCCGCGCACGCTGATGGCCGAGGGCAACCTGTCGATGATGCTGCGCGACGCCGGCGATCTCGTCGAAGCGGAGCGCCACGCGCGCTTCGTCGCCGACAACGCCGAACAGGCGTTCGGCGACAACCCCTATCGCGCCGCGATGTATCGCGGCTATGCGACCGTGCTCACCGCGATGGGCCGCTATGCCGACGCCGAACGCGAACTCGACCGCGCCTGGACCGTGTTCACCGCCGCGCCCGGCTACGGCCCCGATCATCCGCGCGCGCAGGAAGTCGTCGACAGCTACGTGCAGCTGTACGCGGCCTGGAAGAAGCCGGACAAGGAATCCGAATGGGCCGCGAAGAAGCACGCGCCTGCCAAGGCGGCCGGATGAATGACCGGCGCGCCGGGTTCACCGAGGTGCTGGTGAACAACGGTCGCCGGAACGCCAGGGTGCGCCCTGCCAGCCCGACGCGCACATCCTGGCGGGATCACGCCGGGGCGCTCGCGGATGATCAAATCTTTACGATGCACCGCGGTCGGCCCTGCGCTCCGGCGATGTCATTGCCGGCGCCCACGGCCTGCGTTCTCCGCGAATGGACCTGGTCGCAGCGCAGGCACGCATCGACCGGATCGGCGCCCCTAGAAGCTGCGCACCCGCCGCGGTTTGATCAGCAGCGACATGCCGATGCCGGCCAGGAGCCAGCCGCCGAATTGGTCGGCGAGGTCGCCGAGCAGGAAAGACGTCGAAAAGCCGTACCAGTTCCATTGCGACAGCGAAATCGACAGCCATGCCGCGACGCCGATCGCGGCCATCGACAGCACGCGCCGCGCGACGCCGCCGCCGAGCTGCACGAGCAGCAAGGCGCCGAGCAGGGCGGCGAGCACGTTGGAAAAGAACTCGGTGACGAGCTGCCGCGGCGACATCGCTTCACCGCCATTGGGCCGGTAGATCATGAGGCCGGAGGGTCCGCTCGCGAGGCGCTGTTTCCAGGCGTCCTGCTCCTGCGTGGTCGCCTTGGCGTAATCGAGCCATGGGAAGTAGTACATGCCGGGCTGGTCGACGTTGCTGCCGATGCTCGCGACGACCGCGGCCTCATTCGGCAGCGGCTTCATCGCGTCGCGCTCGAACGGAAGCACGATGTGTGACACCGCCCCCCAGATGAACATGAGGAACCCACCGACGATCGCTGCCAGCACGACACGCACCATGGTCCACTCCCGACGGTCGACACAATGGCCCGATCATACGCGTGCGGCGGCCACGATGGGCGTATCAAGCCGGACGGCGCGGCAGCGGTTCAAAACGTCAGCGGTACCTACTCGTGCAACGACGGGCCGCGATGCGCGGCCCGTCGTATCGTGACACGATGGTGTTACTTGCGGATCTTGCCCGCCGGCTCGATCGTGAAGCCGCCGACGCTCACGCCGAGCTCGACGCCTTCGCCGGAGCCCGCGAGCGCGAGCGACACGGTGCCCTTGGTGAGCACCTGCGCGGTACCCGATTTCACCGCACCCGCGCTGGCGTCACCCTGCGCGTAGGTGCCGAGCACGTCGTTGATGTTGTGCACGTCGGTGAAACGGCCAGTGCCGTTGTCGATGTGCGACTTGCCGACGGTGAGGCCGCCGCCTTTGGCGGAGATCTTCACGTTCATCGATTCGCCGTTCTCGCACATCACGGTGCCATGGCCTTCGGCATGCTTGAAGATGAGCGACCAGCCGGTCAGCGAGAACTTCAGCTTGCAGTCCAGATTCGCCGATTCCGCATGCGCCTGGACCGAACCGAACACGGCCAGTGCGAGACCGGCGGCGAGCGCGGAAAGGGTACGGTGCTTCATGGGACAACCTCCTGTGTTGGAACGGCGGGCAGTCTCGCGCCGCCAAGCTGAACGGCTCGGGACCGCCGTCAGCGCCGCTCGGGCTGCGTCCATGCGAGCATCTCGCGCCAGCGCGCGAGCTTGTCCGCGCGCGGGATCGACGCGTTGGCCGGGCTCGTCGACGGCATCGCGAGCACGGCGAGGCGCGCGCGGCGTGACGCTTCGATCGCCGGCTCGATGCGGCGACGGTACACCTGCAGCGCCTTGGCGCCGTTGAGGGCGAGCGCGGCGATCGTCGGCTCGCGGGCGAGCAGTCCCGGAATGTCGTTGGCAATCTCGCTCGCGGCGACGATGTCGCTGTCGAGGCTGCCGCGGCGCTCGCAGCGCTCGAGCACGTCCCAGATGCCGACGCCACGTGCATGCAGGCGCGCGATGCGTTCGGCATACGGCCGCTCGGGCCCCGCGTCGAACAGCTCGCGCATGAACGGCCAGAAGAGGTTCTGCGCATGGCCGTACGACTGCCGCAGCGCGAGCGAGGCGAGGCTCGGCACCGTGCCGAGCACGAGCACGCGGCACCCGGCGCCGACCTGCGGCGGAAAGCTCTCGACGCGAGGCGCCGCGTCGTCCGCGACGCGCCCGCGTGCCGGATCAGCCGGCGGTCTTCTTGAGTTCGGCAAGGTCGGCGAGTACCTGCTTGGAGTTTTCCTTGGGGTCGACGTCCTTGTAGCGCTTGGCGACCTTGCCCGTGGGATCGATCAGGAATGTCTCGCGACGCGCGTAGGTCATGCCCAGCTTGGAGGTGTTGAGTACGCCGTACGCCTTGGCGGTCGACTGATCGGCGTCGGACAAGAGGCGGAACGGCACGTGGTACTTCTCGGCGAACTCGGCGTGCGACTTCACGTCGTCGAGGCTGACGCCGTAGACGTCCGCGCCGGCCTTGCGGAGCGCGACGATGTCGTCGCGGAACGTGCACACCTCGGTCGTGCAGCCGGGGGTGAAGTCCTTCGGGTAGAAATACAGCACGGTCCACTTGCCGCGCTCCTGCGCGAGCGTGTGCCAGTCGCCCTTCTGGTCCTGCAGGCGGTAGTCGGGCGCGGCATCGCCGACGGCCGGGCCGGCAGGCGCGGGTTCATCGGCGAACGACGGCGCGGCGACGAGTGCGAAGGCGAAACCGAGCAGGCAGGCGAAACGTTTCATCGAAGGCTCCATGGAAACAAGGCAAATCGGGCGGCCAGTCTACGCCGCCACGCACGCAGGACCGGCGATCGCTGCGATTTCATTCAGAATGGATACGGTATTTCCGAAGGCCGACGGGCGCGGGAAAGCGACGGCATGGCGGGCATGGTCCTCAAGCACCTCTACCACGCGCGCGGCAGCGATGGGAACGACTACGAGATCCACGTCTACGTCGAGCCGGCGAGCCACGAGAATGCACACATCGAGCGCCTCGCCAAGGTCTGCCTCGCCGACGGAGGCGAACTCAAGGTGCTGTCGAAGCGGCACTACGAAGTGGCCGCGAGCGGCGTCACGCTCGAGGCGCATGATCCGGAGGCGATCTGAGGCGCGTCGCGATCGTGGCCTGGCATGAGAGCAGCGAGGCTTTCGCCGCTCGCACCGGAGCGACGTTTACGGGCGCTCCACATCCTGCCTCGTAGGGCGGATCAAGCCACGCAGCGGCGGATCCGCCTTCACCGTTCCGCGCCTTCGCACGCCGGCTCCGGCATCCGGCCTTGAGCCGCCTTGCTCGACGCGAACGGAGTCGTGGGGAAGCGCACGCGTCGTATCCGGGAGCATCACGACTGAAGGCGTTCCCACGCGGCTTGCCGGGTTCTTCGCGGGAGCGGCTTCAGCCGCGATGCCCTTCGACCCATTCACTCGCCCTCGGAAAACGCCGGTGCGCTATTTTCTCTTCGCGAGCTGCGGGAACTTCGCCGCGTCGTAGCCGCCGACTTCGAACACGAGCGTGCGCGGTTCCTTGCCCTTCTCGGTCACGTCGATGCTGAGCTTCTGCGTACCGGCGAGCTTGGCGATGAACGCCTTGTCGTCCTTGATGAAGAGCGCGGGCTCGCCGGTGTCGGGCAGGTACGCGGCGATCTTCTGCGGCTTGTCGTCGAAGCGCGCGGCGAGACTGCAGGTACCCTTGCACTCGAAACCCTTGCCGCCGCCGAACAGGTACACGCTCTGCCCCCACGCGGAATGGCGCCGCAGGATCAGGCGCACGCGCTTGTCCGCGGCGAGGTCACTGCTGTAGATCGAAGCGGTAACCTGGTCGCCGCCCGACTCCTTGCCCGCCTGGTAACTCCACATCGCGACGAGGCGGCGGCGCGTCGCGATCTCGGTCGCCTTGGCGGTCGCGTCGGCGAGCGTCTCCTGTACTTCCTTCGCCGCCGCGCTGCCCGGCCACTTGTCGACGATCTCCTTGCCGATCGGCGCAGCGAGCTCCCATTGCTGTTCCTTGTGCAGGGTGCGATAGAGCTCGAGCGATTTGGCCTGCTGGGCATCGGCCACGGGGCTCGACGGCGATGTCGCCGGCGCTGCACCTGGCGCCGGGTTCGGGCTCGAATCCGCGGGGGGCTCCGACGGCGAACAGGACGCGACGAGCACGGCGGCGACGAGGAGGGCTGGAGTCTGGCGACGCATCGGCGATGCTCCGTGTCGGATGGAATGTCCATCCTACCTGCATGCGCGCGATGCGGGCGCGTCGCGTCAGTAGCGCCGGCAGGGATCGCGTCCCGCATTGCGCTCGTAGGTCGACACCGCCTCGTCGTGTTCGCGTCCGCTGCGTCCGCCGGCATGCGCGAGCCGGCGACAGGCTTCCGCGCGCGGCAGCGGCGTGGCCGTCACGCCAACCATCGCCCCCTTGCCGCCGCGGGTGCCGGTCGTCGCGCTGCGCGACGAGCCGATCGTTTTCGGGCAGCTCCCATGGCGATAGAAGACGGCGCCATCCGACGCGCGGCATTCCCACGACATCACCGTTCGTGCATCCGCGTCGCCTCGGGCGCGTCGCCGTGCCGGCGCCGGCGCACGACTCCGCTCGCGCGTGCGCTCGTGCGTCCTCGCGGGCGCGGCCTCAGGCGGTGCAGGATCGAGCATCACCTCGGCCTGGCGTTCGCCCGCGGCGCAGGCGTGATCCTGGTAGGCGATCTCGCCGTGCGCGTTGCGGCAGCTGAAGACCGGGTCGGCGTGGGCGAGGGCGGACACGCCGAGGAGTCCGGCGCAGGCGCATGCGCGCAGGCGGCGTGGAAGTGATTTGCGCATGATCCAGCTCCGCATTCCGTGGAGCGGGCATGCTGCTGCACGGGGCGCGGCCGCGACGACGGTCGGCTGGCGCGGTACGACGTGCGAACGCAGCGCGCATCCGCGCGCGATGGCACCCGCCACGCGCGTGCGACCGGCCCGCGCGCGACACGTCCTGCGGTAGTAGCATCGCGCGCTTCGATGCAGCCCTCCGACGCGGTGCGCAAGTTCATCCACATCGACATGGACGCGTTCTACGCGTCGGTCGAACAGCGCGACGATCCGTCCCTGCGCGGTCGCCCGGTCGTGGTCGCCTGGCGCGGTGCGCGCTCGGTCGTCTGCGCGGCGAGTTACGAAGCGCGCACCTTCGGCGTGCGCTCGGCGATGCCGGCCGTGCGCGCCGAGCGCCTGTGCCCTGACGCGGTATTCGTGCCGCCCGACTTCGCACGCTACAAGGCGGTGTCGCAGCAGGTGCGCGCGATCATGCTGCGCCATACCGACCTGGTCGAGCCGCTGTCGCTCGACGAGGCCTACCTCGACGTGACCGAGCCGAAGTCCGCGCTGCCGAGCGCGACCGCGATCGCGCGCACGATCCGCGCCGAGATCCGCGA
The DNA here is from genome assembly GCF_051958935.1 of Dokdonella sp. Lineage (GTDB taxonomy): Bacteria > Pseudomonadota > Gammaproteobacteria > Xanthomonadales > Rhodanobacteraceae > Dokdonella_A. The sequence continues at coordinate 7,251 of NZ_JBQCFP010000179.1, forward strand.
GGAAACCGCATTGACCGCGTCGGCCGGCGTCGCGCCGGCGAAGTTCCTCGCCAAGATCGCTTCGGACTGGCGCAAGCCGGACGGCCTGTTCGTGATCCGCCCGCACGAGGTGCAGGACTTCCTCGAACCGTTGCCCGTCGCGCGCATCCACGGCGTCGGCAAGGTCATGGACGGCAAGCTCGCCGCGCTCGGCATCCGCACCGTAGGCGAGTTGCGCGCGTTCGACGCGCATGCGCTCGAAGCACGCTTCGGCCGCTATGGACGGCGCCTGTCCGAACTCGCGCACGGCGTCGATCGTGGCGAAGTGCGACCCGACCGGCCCACGCAGTCGGTGTCGTCGGAAGACACCTTCGCCGAGGACGTGCCGCTGGCCGCGACCGAGCCGATGATCCGCGACCTCGCCGCGCGCACCTGGGCGGCAACGCGGCGTACCGAGCGGATCGGGCGCACCGTCGTGCTCAAGCTCAAGACCCGCGAATTCCGCATCCTCACGCGCAGCCGCACGCCGGAAACCCCGCCGCAATCGGCCGACGAACTCGGCACCATTGCGCTCGCCCTGCGCGAGCAGGTCGCGTTTCCGGCCTCGACGCTGTACCGCCTCGTCGGCGTCGGGCTCGCGAACTTCTGCGACCCCGACGACACGCCGACGCAGGCGGCCTTGTTCGCGTGAGGTGGCAGCCGGGAGGGGATGAAGAGCACGAAGGTTGAAACACGGAGCACGCGGAGCACCCTGTAGGGCGGCACGCGCGCAGCGCGTGCCGCCGAAGCGTTTGATCAAAGCGCAAGATCCATGTTCCGGGCTTGGGCTTTCCACCCCGCCGCATCGCCGCGGCGGGACTCGCGCTGCGCTCGACCCGCCCTACACGCCCCACCGGGCACCACGATGTCGTGTAGGGCGGCACGCGCGCAGCGCGTGCCGCCGAAGCATTTGATCAAAGCGCAAGATCCATGTTCCAGGCTTGGGCTTTATACCCCGCCGCATCGGCGCGGGGGGGCGCCGGCCGGGCGCACGACCCCCCCGACAGGCAACACCGGGTTCCACGAGGGTTGGTAATGGG